>JBBAUR010000001.1:0-213783 GCA_040398075.1 Bdellovibrionota bacterium
TAGAGCAACTACCGCGGATCAACAATTTGCAAAAAGTGAATTGATCTTACTATCCCTCTACCCAATCCCAATCTCCCTGAATCCCTGTTGCCACTCAAAACAATTCACCCCTTCTATCGTCTTTGAAACTTTATCTCGTGATAAAAGCACCGGCACGGAGTTTCTTATCTCCGAGGAATACTTTACCAGCGACTTTACATGAGACTCGTTGACTCGAGCTGTGGATTTGATTTCAACTAGATAGGTTGGAAGTCCGGGTCGTTCGATGACGAGATCGATCTCAAGATTTTCGTCCATGCGAATGAACGAAAGGTGGTGACTCTTCTCTGAATAGATAAGTAATCGACGGATCTCGTTGACCAGAAAGGACTCAAATAAAGATCCAAATTCAAACGAACCTGGATGAATCTCATAGTCGATATTACCGGTCAGTGCTCGCCTAACCCCAACGTCAAACCAATAAAACTTCGGCGAATTCTTTTGCCTCTTTCTCAGCGACGTATGGTACGGCTCAAGTGAAAACCCTAAGAGGGTATCCTGTAAGATCGAATAATAATTTTTGATTATCTTAGGATCGACCAATATGTCTCGCGCTATTGACGAATAGCTCACTACCTCCGTATCTTGTGCCGCAGCGATCTCAAGAAATTTACGAAACGGTGGCAGGTTTCGAATCAGTTGCTCAATCAATATCTCCTCTTTAAGGTACGTCTCGCCATACGCCTTAAGAAATAGATTCTTCTCTCGCGGTGACTGGAGTTCGAAAATCTTTGGAAGGCTTCCGTAACTCAACACCTGTTCCAACTTGAATTCCTTGCCGAGTTCGATGTGCGTTAGCGGGAACAGATTAAAAACGAACGCCCTACCTGCAAGAAGATTTGCAGCGCCGCGCTTTAGTTTCCGTGCACTCGAGCCCGTCAAAGCAAACTTTTGCTTGCTCCCCTCAATAAGCGAATGAACCTCATCCAAAAGCTGCGGCACCTTCTGGATCTCATCAATGACCACCCACTCTTTGTCGGCGTGCGACACCAGATCTCTTAATCGATCAGGTCGAGTTTGAAGCTGTGCGAGGACTTCGGAATTCAACAGGTCAATAACGAGCGCCTGCTCATTTGCAAAGTAGCGCTCTAATAACGTGCTTTTACCCACGCCCCTCGCTCCAAATAGAAAAAAGCTGTTTGATTTTATAAGGTTAACACTTCGACAGAACATAAGTCAAAATTATACATTTTTTTTGACTTATGTTCTAGTCTTAATTTTTGGTGTCCGTCCTCCCACTTCTGCGCGCGCTCCCTGAGAGAAATAGTGGGGAACTAAGCCCTGCCGCTTTCAATGAATACCGATCATCGGAACTACCCTTCTTCAACAGGGTGGCCTTTCTTTTTGCGAATCAGTGGCCGATCTTTTTGCGGTTAAGCACCTCCGCCCGTTCCATCTTCATCGCTTCACTTAAGAAGCTTTTGGAACACGTCCCGCATCGAATCAGTACCGTTCGATGTTACTAGTTTCAAAAGCTTAAGGTATCAGCGTATCGTTTCCTTTAGTCGAGGTCATCGTAAGCTCCTTTATCAGAGTTGATCTTTTGCAAAATCAACGATGACCTCGATTTACTTTTCGATCCGGAAATCTCCAGTCAGCGCAAAATCTACGCTCGCCACGCTCCGCCGCGCTTCGCTTCGCGGGGGCTTTTGGTTGCCCCCCCGCTCAGCGCGGCTCACTACCAATTCCGGGATTTACAGAAAGGATGGTGTACTATCAATGGAAGGACTTTTATATCGACTGCAAGAAAGCTCATAGATTTTGGTGATGATGAAAATGTCTAATTGCTGTGTAGTGCTCCGGTGATGTTTGTTGTCTCCAAACATCAGAAAAGCCTGTGTGCGCGCTCGTCTCATACACCATACGCTCCACATGACCCTACGCTAGATCTATGAGCCACGGCTTTATAGCGGAGTCTATTCAAATCGCATCGGCAAGGGTACTCACCGTTACGACATGTTCTCAAAGGAGGGCATTCAAGCCTCACTACGATCAGATCAGGGATTCTCGAGGGCCTCGCGCCGCTTCTTCGCCCACTCAGCCTTGTTCTCCTGCTTCGCTCTACCGAGAGCGAGGCTGTCTGCAGGTACGTCCTTGGTAATTACCGATCCTGCTGCGATGAGCGCTCCATCGCCGATCCTTACAGGAGCTACTAAACTAGAGTTGCTGCCGATAAAGACGTCTGAGCCGATCGTCGTGTTGGATTTCTTGTAGCCATCATAGTTGCACGTAATGGTACCAGCCCCGATATTGGTTCCGTCGCCTACGGTACAATCGCCAAGGTAAGTGAGGTGCGAGGCCTTCGCATCAACGCCAAGCGTGGCATTCTTGGTCTCGACGAAGTTTCCTATCTTGGCTCCAGCGCCAAGCTTTGAGCCTGGTCTGATGTGCGCGAAGGGACCAACGGAGGCACCCGAGCCGATGATTGAATCATCGATCTTGGTACCAAGTTTGATAACTGCACCTTTTTCAATAGTGGAATCGGTGATGATAGCAGTACCCTCAATCACGACTCCTTCACCGACCGACGTCCGTCCGCGGAGCTGCACGATTGGTCCGATACGAGCGCCGGGCGCGATAGTAACTCCAGCATCGACGAAGCAGCTCTTAGGGTCGTCGAAGTTGACTCCGTTGTCGTGAAGCACCTTGATGTGCCGTTGAGCGAGGATCTCGTTGACGAGCGCGAGATCCGCGGGGCTATTCACACCCGCGGCCTCTTGCGCACTCGCCAGAGGAAAAGCCAAAACCGTTTGACCTTCACCGGAGGCTTTCTCGACGATGTCGGTCAAGTAGTATTCACCTTGAGCGTTGGAGTTCGTGAGCGATGTTACCGCCGGTTTTAAGAAGGCAGAGTCGACTGCGTAGACGCCCGAGTTCACCTCCTGAATGAGGATCTCCTCTGGATTGCAATCCTTGGCTTCCGTGACCTTCAAAACGTTGCCTGCGCTGGAGCGAATCACGCGCCCGTATCCGTTTGGAGGTGGTACGGTGAAGGACATCAGCGTCAGGGTCGCTTTTTTGAAGATGTGAAAGGCAAGGAAGAGCTTGAGCGTGTCAGAAGTGAACAGAGGGTGGTCTGCGTAGGTTATAATCACCGTTCCCTGAAAAGAGGCTAGGGCTTTGAGCGCGCACTGTACCGCGTGTCCAGTGCCGAGCTGCTCGGCTTGATGCGCGACTTCAATATTGTGACTCTTTGCGCTAGGGCTGTCAGCGAGATGCCCCTCCAAGAGCTCGCGTTTGTGCCCCGCTACGATAATCGTCTTTTCCGGGTTCAAGGCACCCGTGGCATCCAGGACGTGATCAATGAGCGGTTTTTCGCGGGTCGACACTATCGCCTTGGGGAGCTCTCCCCCCATCCGTTTCCCCATGCCGGCGGCTAGAATAATGCAGCAGATCTTCTCCATATCGTAACGAACGGTAGCATGTACCTAGAGCGGGAAAAATAGGTGTAAATGACGCAAAATCTCGATGAATGAGCAGAATCGTGGTCTCGGGGCGCGCAGACACCTCAAAACCCTGAATACCCTTTTACCTTTCAGACATCCTTGGTATGCATGTACGGCATCAGGGAGAGAGTTATATGACCACCAAAATCCGTGTTACCAATCCTGTAGTAGAGCTCGACGGCGATGAGATGACCAGGATTATCTGGCAGATCATCCGAGAGAAGCTGATACTTCCTTTCCTCGATATCGACATCAAGTACTACGACCTCTCCATTCAGAACCGTGATGCTACAGATGACAAGGTAACCGTTGACTCCGCCGAGGCGATCAAGAAGTACGGGGTTGGTATAAAGTGTGCGACGATTACGCCGGATGAGGCTCGTGTCAAAGAGTTCAGCCTCAAGAAGATGTGGAAGTCCCCCAACGGCACTATCCGCAACATCATAGGAGGCACGGTTTTCCGCGAACCGATCCTCTGCAAGAACATACCTCGGCTCGTATCAGGCTGGACGGAGTCGATCGTCGTTGGTCGACACGCTTTCGGTGATCAATACCGAGCCACGGATTTCAAGGTTCCTGGGAAGGGTAAGCTCACGATGAAGTTCGAGCCCGCAGACGGTGGCAAGCCGGTTGAGTATGAGGTTTTCGATTTCCCAAGCGCAGGAATAGCGATGGGGATGTACAACCTCGATGAGTCGATTCAGAGCTTCGCGAGAAGCTGTCTCAACTACGGACTGTCGAAGAAACTTCCTGTGTACCTTTCCACGAAGAATACGATCCTCAAAGCGTATGATGGTCGCTTCAAGGACATATTCCAGGATATTTATGATCGTGAGTTCAAGGTCGAGTTCGAGAAAGCAGGGATTGAGTATCAACATCGATTGATAGACGACATGGTAGCCTACTGCATGAAGTCCAAAGGTGGCTTCGTATGGGCGTGTAAAAACTACGACGGCGATGTGCAGTCCGATTCCGTTGCGCAGGGTTTTGGCTCGCTCGGCTTGATGACCTCTGTACTCATGACAGAGGACGGTAAGACCATCGAGGCTGAAGCTGCTCACGGAACCGTTACTCGGCATTACCGTATGCACCAACAGGGGAAGGAGACCTCGACCAATCCGATCGCCTCGATCTTTGCTTGGACGTGCGGGCTTAAGTTTCGCGGAGAGTTCGACGGAAATGAGCCGCTGGTAGCATTTGCTCGGGCACTGGAAGATATTTGTGTTCAGACCGTTGAGGCGGGGGTCATGACGAAGGACCTCGCGCTCTGTATTCACGGTGAGGCTCTCGAGCGGAAGCACTACGTAACTACCGAGCAGTTCCTCGAAGCTATAGCTCAGGGGATCGCGCGTCGTGCGACTCATTAGCTCTGAGCACTGTCCAAAGAGCGGAATTTTATCGGCATAACGGCTCCCCTCCACTCGAGCTCGGGCCGAGAGGAGCTCACGGCCGAAGCCATACACCAAAACCGGAATATCCCTATCAATCCCTCGGCCTGCGCCCGATGTACATGGATCACAGGCGAACGAGCCTATGGCTCAATTGGAAAGATACCGGCGGTGCCGACATCTTGAATACTCGGATCCACTTTGATGTTGATGACTCTGTTCTGACGGGAAATCCAAGCTGTGCTGCTCGCTCACTAGTGCCTCGTTAAGTTGGCTCTTCGTGAAATCGAGTAGGTAGGACTCGGTGTTATCCCGACGTGAACGTGAACGTGCCCGAAACAGGCGTCATGCGGGCTGAAGGCATAGCTTGGAAGGCATCGCGTTTAATCCTTGTAAGCAACTGTTTCCCAGCACCATACTCGTCGGGGGAGACATAGCTTAGAGCGTTTAACAGATCAAAGAAGGCGCCACACTCCATGACTGGTCCTCTGAGTTATTGAGAAACATCGCGGTTTGTCTGCCTGTTTTAACTTGCCGGCACCTTCAGCAATGTTGAGCGCTATCGAGAAAGATGCGCGCTTGAACTGACCAACAAGTTCCCCGCAGACGATCACGAATCTCAATCGTAGTAACGACGAACTCGGGGGGGGGCGCAGTTCGATAGACGTCTGGTTTTTCATAGTCGGGCATACTGCTCTATTTTAGGAAGCGAAGGGATAAATGCTCGTTCGGGTACGTTCACGTTTACGCGCACGTTCACGGGGAAATACGTTATTTATCGCTGAATACAATGGGTTATGCCCCATCAGCAGTCATTGGCACCCACTTGATTCACCGATGAGCCATAAACAGCTCACCCGTACCGATAGTTGTGGTAATCGGACCGCTTCGGTCAATACCGAATACTCGTGCGACAATTTCATGGTGCGTGGTGCTGATCGGTAGCAGCTTCCCAAGCAAGCCGAAAAGAAGCCACACGACAGCGATGGCGTACGTAACAGTCCGATAACGAAGAAAGCTCATAATCGCTTCGAAAATGTGCACGACACGATTATCCATCGAACAATAGGGTATTCATCTGTGAAAAAGAACGACCTCCGGCGCCCCTTTTCCTTCAATCACCGACTTTCAACCAATCCAGCGATCATTTCAACCGGCTGGACGGTGTCCCAGGCACGAGGGCCTTCTAATTTTGCGGTTGTATTACCGGTGTTCGGATCCTTGAAGTAGATCGGTGTCCCCCGTCGATCGAGAAAGAGGGTGGTCGGAAGCTCCTTTATGGAGAAGAAGCTCTTCAGGTCATCGGTGACATCCATGAGCACGGGAAAAGGGAGCTGAAGACGAGTAACGAAACTTTGCGTTTGAAACGGTTCATCGTCTACCGCAACCCCGATGATTGCAAATTGTGAGCCCTTGAAATTGTCGTGAAGATTGCGCAAGGACGGCGCTTCGCTCGAACATTCTCGGCACCAGGACGACATGAAATGCAACATGACGATCTTCCCATGCTGGTCTGAGATACTCATTTGGCGCCCGTTTGCGACAGGTATCTTAAGCTGCAACACCTCTCGAAGCGCCTGAGTTTGCTCCGAAGATGCAGAGGAAGACGAGCGAGGGGAGCATCCCAAGGCGGCCAGGAGCCCAGAGAGGAGCAAGACCAGGCTGACGTAAGCTGCAGACGACGACACGGTTTTCCTCATCGGTGCTTCTCCTGTATTCCTCATTCATGATTTCGGATTTCGTGATTTTTCGGGTAGCCCTTAAGCCAAACAGCTCTTTGAAAGAAACCGCCCTTTCTACAATTCGTAGCATCTCGACTATATTCGGGCAAACCGATCACTTTTCATCATAACGATACTACCTGCGTAGGCTATTTGAGCCTTTCACTCGGCAGTCTTCGACGAGAGCCAGATATGAGCATCATGATATCGTTTCGAACTCGCTCGATCTGAGATCGACAGACCCTTTTCCGAAGCAAGATTCCGAATACCTTGGCGTACAAACTCGGCCCTTCTCGAGACAATTGACAGATTCGATACGATCCGCACAGGAGCGAGCACGCCGGCTTCCCGCCCCAAGCGTGGAATCCGTCATGTTCTGTCGGTTATCGGAGCGCTATCAGGCTTGTGGGATTTAGAGAGGCCTTTCTGGTAATCTATTCTTCATCAATAGATCAGATCGCCTGTATCTCTTTACTGATAGGCAAAGAGCCCTATGCCAGTCCGGACTATCGGAGAGCTGCTGTGTCAACGCAGGTAACTACTACAGAACCGGTAAATGAACCGGCGTTGGTTTCTACCTCAGAGGGCGCAGAGTTGCAGCTCGCAGCGGAACCTAACCCTGACGAGCGGCTCGAGGTACCGCCTCCGTACGCACTGACGGCTCAAGAAGCTCTGGCACAAAGCGCTACGTGGAAAGAGCTCGTGGAGCAGATCGAGGAACAGATTGACCCGGTCTATAAATACCCCCTCGAGGTTATAGGTTACAGTAAAGAGGAGCAGATACAACTTCCCAAGGCAATCGATGCTTATACGGACACATGCTATAAAGTGGGTCAGGGGCCGCTGAAAGTTCCAAAAGGTCACTCTGTGTATGGACCGGTATCGTTTCGCTATGACGTTCGGGGGGCGCAAGCGAGACATGTCGGAAAAGTTGATTGTCTCGTTCTAGATTCGTCACGCCGAGTCGTGGAAGTGTGGGCACGCTCAGAGGAAACGCTCCGAATATTCAGTGAGAATATACATGGCAGAACCGTCACAAGCGAAGAGCTCGAGCGCCTCTACAGCCTGAACGAACAGCTTATCGATGCTCTCCGAGAAGATTCGGTCTGCGGCGATAGCCTCAAGCAATTCATCCTGTCCAAAAGGGACGGACGTGGATATCCGGACCTACGGTGGAGCGATCACGCCAAGCTAGCCTACTACGACTCTAAGAAATTTGATCTCAAAAAATGGGCGGAAAATAAGGGATTCTCGGAAGAAGAACTTTTTCGCGCCGGATTCCTCGAGCGTACGGTGACGGAGACAGGGGTACGTTACATAGAGCAGCAACAGGAGGTGGTCTTCATACCGTTCAAGGACAACGACGAACGGATCGTTCTCTGGCGGAGGAGGGTTTTACATCCGAAGGGCGGGCCGAAGTATCTGAGTGCCCCTCTTCGGAGAGAGGACAGGTATCCGGAAAGTATTCATCGTGAATTGTACCAATCAGAGATGTTAAAAGATGTCGAA
The DNA here is from genome assembly GCA_040398075.1 of Bdellovibrionota bacterium. GTDB lineage: Bacteria > Bdellovibrionota_C > UBA2361 > UBA2361 > OMII01 > OMII01. The sequence goes on from JBBAUR010000001.1 coordinate 8,104, forward strand.
GGACAACAGCTCATCATAACCGAAGGGGAGCTCAAGTGCCTCGTTACTACACAGCTGACCGGGTTTGCCACGGTCGGTATCACTGGAATAACGCAGGTGACCGACCTGATTATCGAAAAGATCATTCAAGCCAAACCAGAAAAAATTACGGTAATCCTCGATCGAGATCCCCTAGCTATGGGGCTTGCTCGAACCGATCGCCTTACGGATAGTGAGCGCGCGGCGTTTATGATAGCGACTCGGCTCGAGCGTGCCGAACATCCGAAAGTATTTATCGGAACGGTCCCACCACTCCCCTTCAAAGACCCATCAGATCCCAAAGCTGCCCAGAAGGTGGGCCTCGACGATTATCTGCTCGCTGTCAACGAAGATCACAAGTGTCCCACCGCTGCCCTTGAGAATATCCTGCAAAACAGCAAGAGCCCAGATGCTTGGCTGTCTGAGCGAGGTAATGACCCTTGGCTGCAAGAGTTACTCGCTCGTATCCAGCGCTTGGGGCAGCTGGAGCGGCATTTCCGTTCACACGTCAATCGAAGCGGAAAGTATCCCGTCGATTCACAGCTTCGCTGTGAAGCTAACGCGTCCCTCGATCAGATCTCTGGGATGGTCGAAGTGCTCAAGGCCGCCCGTGATCGGCACCTCAAAGAACACTATGGGGGCGCGCGGCGAGTCAATCAACCGCCCCGCACGCTCGCCGTTTTGTACGCTACCAAGCAGGCTCAGCCAAAAAACTCGCTGTGTTTGGTCACGCACGATCGCCGCATCATACCACTCGGCGAAAGCTTCTTTGAACAGGATATCCCTTCGGTTCGCGCCGTGCCCCCGGACCTCCCCGGAAAGCAGAGCGAACCAAAAGGAGAGTTTTTTCCGTTCAGTATGGCGAAGTTAACGAAGGCCTATCAGCATCCAAAGCAGTACGTGGAGATAGTGACTCTGTACCGGACTGGTGCAGCTATTTTTGCGCCGGAAAATGGGCAGAAGATCCCGGATCTTGGCACAGTTACCTACGAGCAATTTGTTCGTAGGGTTTTTGCGGGATGGTTAGCAAGGAGCTTTCCGACAACTCAGTTTCGATACGAGGAAGGCATCACCTTGCAAAGGCTACACCCCACCTACTCGGAGATCATTGCGACGATCCCGATCGCTATCTTCAAGGATGAACACAAGCCAGTACAATTCTGTTTTCTTCCCTTCTGGAACACGCAACAGTTCAGCGAGCGGTCTGGAGCGCTGGACGACCTCACGCCAGAAGATAAACAGAGAGCTGTAACTACCGACGCTTTTCTTGCGGCATTACAGACAGCGCGTGAGATGGCAGCGATTCGGTGCGGAGTAAGGGATCCAAAGCTCGCCAGGCAGCTCGGAAAACTCAGAGAAATTGGAGGGATAATTCAAGAGCTGAGTGGTGACACAGGGCGACAAGAGGCGGCAAGATTTCTGACCACTCTGGGAGTCTCGCGTTCGATATCGCAGCAGGTTGGAGCGATGTATCTCTCGGGAATTCAGCAAGGTGCTCTGTTAGCACAGCTGAGAGGGAAGGGACTTGTAAATCAAGCCTGTCAGAGTGGGCTTCTGTGGGTACCGGCAGAAGGGGAATTTGCTGAAGCAAGATTTACCGATGGCATAATCCTTCTCCCAGAGCTTGGAGATACCGGCCAGTGTATTGGGTATAGCGTACTCCCAACGAGTAGTAGAGATCGGATACTGAAACGGCTTCCTCCGGTGCCCAAGATCGTGTACGCGCTTGATTCGGTCCGATCTACCACTAATGCCTTTGCCCTGACAGGGAGGTTTTTTCCGCGAATAACGCGCGATAGCCTCAAGGACAAAACGGTGCTGATAGTCCCCAGTGAACTCGAATGTCTTCAGCTCCAGTCACTTGTATTAGAGGCCGCTCGCGATGACATCGTGGTGCTTGGGATTCGAGAGTTGGATTCGATATCGAGCGCTGAATACCAGAGCCTCGCACGGTCTGCACCGAGGAGGATTATCTTTATTGGAACTTCGGCTGAAGATAACACACTTGCAAGGAGGTATGCCTCACTTGCATTGACCGAGCCTGAGGTTCACGCAGCGATGTATCTCCGAGCGAATCAGAGCAATAAAGCCACGCCGGCTGTATCTGCAGTCAGTATCGGGGGAGATCTAAGCGGCGTGATGATAGACCTTGCAAAGGAACCTCGAGCTGCTTGCGCATTCATCGATGATGTTCTCGAGAGCCCCACCTATCATCCGAATCACAGATCGTTGGCACGGCTTGCTTTTTCTGAGCTTCTAGCCGATCTCGAAAGAGCCTTTGACTTTCGAGGCACTGAGTCAACACAGCCACTACCCTTCGACCTCCAACAAGCTACCGAGATACTCAGGGCGCTCTACAGCGAAGCGTATATCGATGGGCACTCGCTCGAGGATCTTTTAGAGTATCGTTATCTGTGTTTAATTGAGCAGCCGATCGCTCAATTTGCACCAGGTTTCGAGAAGCCGCTCTACCGTCCTGGAGCAACCGTCCTGACGGAGATACCTGAACCGATCATGCAGGATTGTCTCGCTCGGGACGAGATGCTCAATAGGCTCAAGGCGCGCTCAGAGGCCCCCGGGGAAGGGCACTCCCCTGCGCTTGTCGGACTCACTAGGGGTGTTGAGCTGCTACGTGATGAGTCCGAGGATCCGCAACCTGGGGCTATACATGATACCTTGCAACGACTCACAACGAAGGGGGTGCTGGTTCCGCAGCAGCTACAGCACACAGCAAAAACGATCCTCGGAAAGCTGTACCACACGGTGACGGTAGGTGTCGCTTTTGGCGAACAAGTCCTGTCTGCTACAGGGAGCGGCCCATCAAAAAAATACGCAGAGAATCAAGCTGTACGATATCTCTATCGAAATATTCGTAAGGCTCCTGAGCTCAGTGAAATCTATGATCATGAGGTATTGTCGTTCAGATACCAGGGCGAGTTTGAAAGGCGGCTCATGGAGAGAAGATGTATGACCTCACTCAAACAAGAAGTTGCCGCTCTGAAGGCTCAGGGGATATCGATCTCCCTCATCCCAGGCGAGAAAGCCAAAGCAGAGGATAAGTCCGGGTGGATAGTACCGCTCAGCTTAACTATGGAAGGAAGGGAAAGAAGCTTCGTCTACAAGGGCTCTACACCTGATGCCTCCCTCAATATGGCTTCTGCGCATGCAATCGTGTGGTTGCGCGAGATAGTCGATGAAAAGAGGGGAAGAGGCGAGTATTCGGAACCGACAACAGTTGCGAAAGATCTCGAAGACCTTGCTCAGTTGCTCAAAGCGGACTTACGAAAGGGTAAGCCGGAAGAGCAAGGTTTGGTAGCAGCGCATGCATTACCCCCTACTCCACCATCAAAGGATCGGACTGAGGGAAAAAAAACTGTTTCCCATGTTTGCTCATGGACGCTCGTATTCAAGGGTGAGTCAGTGACGGAGACAGGAACAGGAACTAAAAAGAAGTTAGCTGAGCGAGCTGTTGCAGCAAAGCTTCTACGTTGGTTGGAGAAGCGTGACCCGGTGCGAGAGATCCTCGAGTGGGAGGAACGACACAGACCGTCGAGGTGAGTAAGGCGCATCAAAGATAAAAACCGCATACAAAAATCGAGGGAAGCGGCTAGAGAGTACAAAGATCACGCTGATCTCCATTCCACCTGCTAGCCGCCTCACTCGGGGTTCGGCGTGGCGTGACGAAGATGCGGGCAGACACAAGGTATCGGGCGTGACTTGTTCTGCTCGCATCGCTTCTTCGCACTCCCCTCGACAAAGCGCACTTTGAACCAGGGGAGCGCGAAGATGCCGGCATCTGACCGTAAAACGAGTCTTCAAAAACCTTCTCTGTTCAATGCGCCTCTCAGTCACTATACCAAAAGTGCCAGCATTTCTCACGCGGCACGAGAAAGAGATATAAATAGTTGTAACTTCAATACCTTAGTGCGTACACCCGGACTCATGTTGAGCGCGAGCTGTAGCGCAAACGGATGGTGAAAGTATTAGCCGCATAATCGTTCACCGTAATGTTGTGCGCAGGGTAGTGTCATATTTTCCCGAAAGTTCACGAAGAGAGGAAATATCCCAGTCGGTAGCTAGCTGCTCGGGCCTTAGCGGACGATAATCGAACCCTCAACCCCTTCAGGGTGATTCGGAATACCGTAAACCGTAAACTGATATGTACCGGGCTTGCGAAAGCAGGTCGAGGCAAAATCTTTTGGAACCACGGGGGTGCTCGAACGGATCACACCATCCGCACCTATCTTCATATTCTCCGAAAGACAATCAGTCTCGACTCCGTTGGCGCTCACATCGAGGGTAATCAAGGAATCGGTCGTCTCGTTGAGGAACAAGGCGACATCGTCCTCAGTAAGCATCTGGAGCGTCGCTGGCTCAAGGCCCTTGTCGGTTAGCCTTAGAGTGCATAACAAAAATGCTCCTCTGCTTCGGATGGCTGCAATCGGCAGCTACTTCGTCTTCGGCAAAAAAGGTGCTCAACGTGCCGCTGAGGGCACGTCTCCGCGCCTTTTTAGCCTGCATCCTCGTCGCTGCCGATTTCGCTCATCCTCGCTACGAGGTTCATTTTTGTTACGCACTCTTACTACCTGGCGCTGGCTTTCGGAGATCGTAAGCGAGGCTTCATTCGGTGCACCCTCAGAGATGCCGCTCGTGGGCATATACAAGAGCACTAGGCTCAGCACAAATGACGGCAAAAACAGATAACCCCGCATACACAGGAGGTTGTAGCAAGGGGAGCAGTTTATTTCAATCCACCCAGATCGAGGGGTGAGCAGCGAAATGCTACCGAACAGTGGGGCACCTGCACGGAAAAAAGACGAGCATTACCAGTGGGGTGCTGTGCCCTGGGGAGTTGGAGGCTCGTGCTACTTGCATCGAGCGATAACTGCCCTATCGGCTGCGAAGTAACATTGTTTCCGGCATCTTTTTCGAGCTCATAAACGGTGGCACTGCAACCGGGAGGGCTAGGCGCTTGAAACTCAACGAGGAGAGGGCTCGACGGAGGAGCAAAGAACGGCGAAGAGGTTGCTCTCCACGGGTCGATGTGGATGAGCATACTGCCGTCGGAGCCAGTGGCTACGAGGGAAAAACGATCCTTGTGCTCCTCGAGCTTACGCTCAAATGCGTGCTGGTCCCAAGATTTGAAGAGCGAAGGCACTACTATGATCCACCGCAGGCCGCAGATTCGGCTCAACCACTCGAAAGACTCCACGGAAGGAAAGGAGCTCAAGGCTGCGGGAAGTTCCATACTGAGCTTCGGTCGCTGACCGCTGTAGCCATTTACGAGGGGAATTCCTGCGGAGGCGTTCCATATGGCATACCGAGTGCTTAGGGTGGCAGACGCCGACCACGATTTCACCCGCCCCTTTTCGAGCTCGCCGGCAAATGGCAGTGCGAGCGCTGCATCTTTGGGTTCCGCAACTCTCTCGAGAGCGTCAAAGGCTTCGGGGTGAGATGGCAGGGGATCCAGGGAGAATATGGGGGTATAGTTCTCGAGCATCGTGATGCCCAGCACTAAAGTACACGAGCAGATCTGTTGCCACCGTCTTTTGTTGAAAAAACTGGATAAGGCAAGTGCCGCGGCGACGTAGAGGCCCATAATCACAACACTACCGAAACGACTTACTGCACGAACTGAATCTATCCCTGGTATCATGGTATAGAGCACGCTGAACGGCGCGAGCGCAGGCTCTCCCTTGGTAGGATTGCCAGCGGGCCCGAACGATAGAACGAAAAATAGTGCTACGAGAGCCGCAAACACAGAGCGCGGAGAGCGCGATCGCATAGCGTGCGCACACGCCACGAGGAGAACAACCCACCCCGAAAGAGCTGTGAGAAGCTCAGAGGCGATACCAGCGTCAACGAAGCTCGAAGCCCCCATGAGTATCATCAATGCTAGTACGAGAATCGAAGCCGGAAAGGCGCCCAGCTGGCGAGACCCTCTGACGATATAAGCGATCGCCACGCATAGTACGAGAAATCCTGCGCAAAGAGTCGCCTCAGGGTGTGTCCAATGAGAGGTGAATCCGAAAAGCCAGTTGAATTCAGGAAATGAAAGGTACGATAGACCGGAGGCAGCAAATGCGTCCGCCTCGTATAGACCTCTCGATCCGAACGTACTCTTGACCTCGAGGTATGATGGTAGAAACCAGCAGATCGGTAGCGCGCCCAGAGTCATGGCGCCTGTTCGCAGCATCACGAGCTTTAAATTCCTCAAATCCGTTTGCAGAGAGAAAAGAAGAATGAGGCCCAGGCCTAAAGCTGCGAAGATAGCGTAGTAGACAGCGCAGTAGAAGGATGCAGCGACGCACAATCCGGCAAGGTACCATCGCATCAGGGAGGAATCACGCGATCCGATCACACAGGCCCAGGCGCACGGCACCCAGAAAAAAAATTGAAGTTGAGGATGTCCGAAGTTGCCCGTGAGATAGGCGCAGCAGGCAAACGATGACGCTGCAACAAATGACGGAATCCATTCGAGGGCGAGCGCTCGGCAGAGAGCCAGGACGCTCAGGCCGTTTGAAACGAGGGCTGCGATGTATACAGTGTTGTATGCAGAGACTAAGGAGAATCCATATGAGATGAGTACACTAACAAGGGCTGAGGGAAGCAGGAATGAATCACTCCAAGCTCGAGTCAGTGGGTAAGGGTAAAACGCATGGCTCTCTCCTCGCATAGCAACCACTGGGAAATAGTGAAAGCTGGCGGCGAGCCACACGTACAGCCCACCGTCTCCCTGGGAGCCTCCGATGAAGTGGGATGAGAGTAGCCCTATCCAGCGTGCATGTGTGACGAAAACCAGGAGGAGTAATCCAGCGATTGCAGCCAACCAGTTGGTGGTAGAATGAAAACGGCTCGACACGAGTCTGGTCCTGATCGTTTGAGGTGTGCCCGCTGGGCAGTGTAACCTTCTTGAGCGAAGTCGCAAGGGCTTGGCGCCTGAGCGAGAAAAACCAAGATAGGAAGTTCTCGGATTTCAACCCCTAAATTGATAAGCAGCTGATAGCGCTCGAAAAATACCCCGCTAGGCCCGGTCTTATTTTCGTTCGGTTACAGGGCGAATCTGTTAGTTTACGCTCGCGTGTGCTCTCGCCATAACTCTTTAGAAAACTCGTGAAGAATGGATTTTTTATGCTTACACGCGCTCTGTTCTTGGCTTTGATATCCCTCATAGTCCCGGTGCTTTCTGCGAATGCGCAAACCGCGCTGGCTTACGAAGTAGTGGCGGATGGAACGACCTATCAAGCCAGATTCACGGCGGCGACACGAGACATCAAAGAATTCACCGTGTACTTCGTCTCCGAGGGTAACAACTCCACGTCGGTGGCTCTTGGATTGCAGGGTCCGAATGGAACGCGAGCAAAGGGCCAGATCGGCTTTATCGGCACACGAGAGGCACAGGAGGTCGTAGGGGATCTAAACTTTGGTGCTGAGGCTAAATTCCGAAGCACTTCCTCCAAAAAAGAATTCTCGGAAGCCGTAGTTAGCACACAGGATAGCAGCTCCTCTTCGGGTAACGTGTACAACTGGTTTCACCTGCACAAGGATGCGTGTTCAGGTACGAAGACCTCTCGATACCTCGCCAAGGTTACCGTCAATGTATCAAACGTCGACCCTGTCTTGTACGAACAAGGGTTCACGGTATTTGTTTCACTACAGGAGTATCGCTTCAAGGGAGAACAAGCCTCATCGATAAAGCCTGCATCAGATGGTAAGTATCGCGGCGAGCCGATCCTGCTCATGGGAACCGTCTCCTACGGTAACGAGTACGTGAATATCAGACAGTACACAAAGGCCGGTAAGCTACGCTTTGCGAGGCGCATCCCAATCGTCAAGTACGTTGGATACCGAGGTCTTTCGTTGTCACTCGGACGTTTGAGAGGCTTGCTCAACGGTGGTAACGCCACGTTCGAGCTTACCAACGGCGGCGACATATATGGGGTGTGTTTCTCCCTCGTGCGAAAGAGACAGGTTCGAAACGGTTATCCGATGAATGTCGGATAAAGAGAGTATGTTTTAGCGCGTTTAGGTGTGAGAGCAGTGGTATGAAGCGCCCGATCCTAATAAGTGAAATTAATCGAGACAGGGAACACCCGCGGTATCCACACATCCAGGGGCAGCGAGGAGATCAGGAAGCAGCAGCTGATCGCCGCATCCCGGCACGTACCCGAAAGCCAACACAGCGCTTCACATTGAATCTGCGTGAGGGAAGCTCTGGAGTAGAGATCTCCTGGCTTCGGTTGGTAGATTGAGCCAATTCCCCTTGAGGCGGGCGTCTCTAGATCGAATCGGTGCTTTATAGCCCCTTCGGGAAGTGCGGCAAAACCCACAACGACTGGTCCATTCAAGGTGTTTAGGAGGATATATACCACCGACCTTCGGAACCTCTTCAGCCGCCAGCTCCAGCACACGGTTCACACAGTCAAAAGTTGGCGTAATACCCCGAAGTTGAGACATAATCGTCGGGCGATGAGAGTTTCACGTTTCAAAAAGATGTGCGGAGCGCTGATAGCAGCGGGAGCATTCCTCGCGCCGCTCGCACGTGCGCAGGACCTCACTCGCTTAGGGGGTGGCGCTACCTCAGATTTACCTCCCAGTGTGGCGCTAGAACTCCCAGCTCCCAATATTGGCTCAGAGGAGCTGTCGCGGCGTCACATAGAAACTCACGCAGCTTTTCACGGGTCATTCGAGGGTCGAACTGTCAAAGACAAGCCAGTTTTAGGACCCTTTTTCAACCACAACTCGTGTGGAGGATGTCATTTCAAGAACGGTCGTGGAGCTGTCTCGTTCTCAACGAACGCAGAGGGGAGTCCGATGCTCGTAAAGGTTGCGCTGAGGGGATTGAACTCAGATGGTTCACCGCGCAACGTACCCGGCGTCGGAGAGCAGCTTCAGGATCACACGAGTGACGGGAAGGTGCGGTTCAAGATTCGTCTTCGCTATCGCACAGAGCGCGGTACCTATCCCGACGGTACTACATATTCACTTCGACGCCCAATCGTCCGGTTTTCGATCCCGAAGATCGACTCCAAGCGAATAGTCACATCCTTGAGGATGACGCCCCCGGTTATCGGAGTGGGCCTACTCGAAGCCGTCCCAGCGTACAGAATCTATGCTTTGGTAGATCCGGCCGATAAAAACGGAGACGGAATCTCGGGACGAGCAAGCTTTGTTTTGGACATCGAAACAGGAAAATATTCTCTGGGCCGTTTTGGTTGGCGAGCAACACATCCGACGCTCAAACAACAGACGGCGGCAGCCTTTGCCCATGACATGGGCATGACCAATGAGCTTTTTCGCGAAAGTAACGGTAGCTTCGAGGTTTCCTCGGAGCTAATCGACCAGGTACGATTTTATCAGCAGGCCGCCGGAGTGACTCCCGCACGAGATCAGACGAACATCGACGTGATCGCTGGTAAGTCGATCTTTCAGCGTATCAACTGCTCAGGCTGCCACACGATGACCCTGCCCACGGGGGACTCGCCATACTCTGGAGTTGCAAATCAAGTGATCCATCCCTTTACCGACCTTCTTTTGCACGACATGGGAGTCGGCCTGAAAGATGACCGGCCGGAGTTCTCCGCGAGCGGCAAGGAATGGCGTACTCCGCCGCTATGGGGCATAGGACTCGCCGAAATCCTGTCGCTCACACCGAAACGCATCGGGTTTCTGCACGATGGACGTGCTCGAACGATAGAAGAGGCTATTCTATGGCACGGGGGAGAAGCACAACAGTCGCGTGATGACTTCAAAGCCTTGCGGGGCAAAGAGCGCGAGCAGCTTATCGTATTTCTCCGCTCTCTTTAGTGACCAAAATATTACGCAGCCTGCGACGTTTGGAGTGATGTATGTAACTGCATGCGCTCTCGTAGCGCTTCGCCCCACAGCGTACGTGCCTCAGCGAGCTCACGCGGACAGCCGGCAAAAACGATCTTACCCCCGAGCTCCCCAGGGCCTGGCCCCAGTTCGATTACCCAATCAGCTCTCGCAATCGTATCAGCATCGTGCTCGATCACGATTACTGAATGACCTTGCTCAACGAGACGATGCAAACCCTTTAGGAGGAGTTGTACATCGGATCGATGCAGCCCTGTTGTTGGCTCGTCGAGGATGTACACGGTGTGGCCTTTACGGGAAGTATGCAGTTCGGACACGAGTTTAATGCGCTGGCTTTCACCGCCTGAAAGGGTCGAGGATGGCTGCCCGAGAGTGAGATATCCCAGCCCCAAGTCACAAGCTAGCCTGCACACCTGATGAACTTTACGATGATTCACGAAGAAACTCCGCGCCTCCTCGAAAGTTAGTTTCAATACATCGCTGATACTCAAGTCACGAAATTTTACCGAGTCTGCTTCAACAGAAAATCTGCTTCCCATACAGCTTTCGCAGAGGACCGTTGCCTCGGCCAGAAAACTCATCTCCAATTTGAGTTCGCCTTGCCCCTTGCATACAGTACAGCGCCCCTTGCCTGTGTTGTGCGAAAAGTAGCTCGGACCCCAACCCCTCGACTTCGCTTCGAGGGTCTCCGCAAAGACCTTGCGTATTTCGTCCCATATTCCTAGATACGATGCTGGGGTTGAACGAGAGGTCTTTCCGATCGGCTGCTGATCTACTACGAGCTGGCGTTCAATCGGCAGGCTGCTGGTTACGACACCATGGCTGCCACGATATATCCCCTTGGCGGTTGATCCACAGGCCAGGGCCTCTCCGAGAACTCCGTGAACAAGTGAACTCTTTCCTGAGCCGGATATGCCGGCTACCACAACGAGGCGATTGAGCGGAATAGTGACATCGAGCTTCGACAGATTGTTCTTTGTAGCCCCCTCGATAGAAAGATGCTCCGTCCAAGTAGAGGTTGATTCGTTAATCGAGAGTTGAGTCCCGAGCGCAACACCGGTAGGGCTCTTCTTGGCCGCTGTAATATCCCGAACCGTCCCTTCGAATACGATCTCCCCTCCATGTCTACCAGCAGCAGGGCCTACGTCGATGACGTGCTCGGCTGCCAGCACATTGTCTATCTCGTGCTCGATCTGGATTACGGTGTTGCCGCGCTGCTTGAGCTCGATGAGTTTTTTGAGCAATCGCTTGTTATCGGCTGGATGGAGACCTGCGCTTGGTTCATCGAAGATGTAAGTCGCGCCACATAGGGGGGAACCCATAGCGGTCGCAAGCCGTAAGCGTTGAAGTTCCCCGTTTGACAACGTCGAACACTCCCTGTTGAGCGAGAGGTGCTCGAGGCCGAGATCTATGAGAGTTGAGAGCTTTCCATCGAGCTCCGAGAGGATCGGCGAAGCTATCTCGCGTCGCGCTTTGTCTGCTCGTAGTGATGTCAGCACCTGCACTAGCTGTGGTGCGGGCAGGCGCGTCAGCTCGTGGATATTCATTCCTAAAAGACGTATGCTGCGCCCAATTTCGTTGATTCTGGTACCAGAACATTCGGGACAGGCCTTGCCCCGTACCGTTCCGAAGCCATCACAGCGATCGCACCGCCCTCTTCGTGAGTTGAAGGACAAATCCTCCGGATCCGGCTTGAAGAATCCACGATGGCAGACCTGGCAGGTTCGCTCTGAGCTGAATATCTGCTCTTCGCTTTCGCTGACTACGACAACGGTACCGCCACCTATCGCTAGAGTTTGCAGGACTCCCTCTCGGATGAGATCCACCGGGATATTTTTGACATTGAAGCGCGCAGTCACGAAATCTATGGAGTGGCTCTTGGTCTTTGCCAGCCCCTCGTCGACGAAACGGGAGGGCGCGGAGAAAACACCATCGACACGAACTTCACTGACCTCTGTATCCATAGCCCTCTGGAATACAGCACGATGATTTCCCTTCTTCTGGTTGATAACGGGGGCAAGGATTCGTACGGTTCCCTTGTAGGTAGCCTTGATGAGATCGGCGATATGCTCTGCCGAGAGGGGAGATATCGCCTGCTCAGGGTGGTCCGGACAGTATTGAATTCCCACCTTGGCATACAGGAGTCGCAAGAAGTTGTACACCTCGCTCATAGTAGCAACGGTCGAAAGAGCAGATGGTTGAAATGTATGCTGGTAGACGCAGATAGTTGGTTGAACGTTACGAATGTCGTCGATAGCGGGCTTCTTGAGCTCCTTGATGAATTGACGAGCATACGGGGAAAGACAATCGAGATATCGACGCTGACCCTCGGCATACAGGATGTCTTTGGCGATTGTCGATTTTCCGGAACCGGATACCCCGGTCAGTGTCACCAGGGTATTGAGCGGGATATCAAGATTCACGTCCTTGAGGTTGTGCTCCTTGGCTCCCCTTATCTGAATTGCGCGTGGCCCGTTGCGCAGGCCTGAGACCGGTTTCTTTCGTGCGCGCTTACCAGAAGATACCTTCTTACGGGCATTTCCATACCGTTCGACAAACTCCTTGAGGTAGTGAGCAGTCAAGCTCAATCTACCCTCACTACCCACGGTATCCGAAACAAACTGGCCAGGCGTGCCTTCCTTGAGCACCTCACCACCTCGATGGCCCCCTTCTGGGCCGAGATCAATTATCCAATCCGCATCTGCTATGAGGCGCAGGTTGTGCTCTACACAAATTATCGAGTGTCCCTGATCTACCAAGAGCTCGAAGAGTTCAAGGAGTCGCTCGACATCTCTGACGTGCAGACCTGTCGTGGGTTCGTCAAACAGGAATAGAGATCTACCTCGTGCACCCTCAATGATGTGCGGAACGAGCTTTAGTCGCTGTGCCTCTCCACCTGAGAGCTCGCTCAAGGGATGTCCGAGGGTCAGGTGTCCTAAACCAAGTTGCGAGAGAACTTTGCACACACTCGAAATGAGTAGCTCACTACCGAAAAATTCGCTGCAAGTATCGACGCTCATCGAAAGTATTTCGTGGACGTTTCTCCCCTTGTAACGAACTTCTAGCACAGGAGCCTGGAATCGCATCCCTAAGCACGTTTCGCATTCGATGAATACGTCGCTCAGGAACTGCATATCTTCACGGATAAAACCCGCTCCTTCGCACGCTGGACACCGTCCGGCGTTGACGTTGAAGGAGAACGAAGACTTCGAGAGCCCGCGAGCCCGCGCCTCTTCGGTGCTCGATAGGAGCTCGCGCACGCGATCCCAAATCTTCGTGTAGGTCGCGATGTTGGCGCGTGGTGTCTTGGAGAGAGGAGACTGATCGACCAAGAGCACATCGCGCACGTGGTGGAATCCAGACACCTGAGCATCGACGGAGATCTCCCCCGGAACGACACCTTTGGAGAGTTCGTACGATGCTTCGATGACCTCAGTGAGCAAGGAGCTTTTGCCACTACCCGACACCCCAGTGAGGCACACGAACGCGTTCAACGGTATATCGAGATTGATAGACTTTAGATTTCGATTGGATGCTTTGCGAATCTCGAGTGTACGCTCGAACGAGGGTTTTGCATCGCGAGCGCTGAAAGAGCGCATGCCGAGGCCATGCCAGTCATCCCGCGCGCCGAGGAAGGAGACCTCTCCCCCTTGTTCTCCGGCTTCCGGCCCTAGCTCGAGAATTGTATCAGCTGCCTCCAGGCAGTCGGGATCGTGCTCGACGACTGCTAGAGAGTTACCCTTATCGGTTAGCTCTCTGAGGGCTCGCACGAGCTGATCGGTGTCTCGGGCGTGTAGGCCAACGGAAGGTTCATCGAGGACGAAGTGGGTGGAGATCAGGTTGCTCCCCAAGGCTGATACGAGGTTTACTCGTTGTGTCTCGCCACCCGAGAGAGACCTCGCTTGTCGATCGAGGCTCAGGTAGGGCAATCCCAGTGTGACGAGGTAGCCAAGTCTACTACCTATATTCTCGCACACATCTCTGAGTTCGCGCGGCATGCGTCCCTCGGCCTCGAGAGTATTTCTCAAGCGCTTGAACCATGCGGAGAGCTCATCGAGCGGCATGTTCCAAATCTCTGCGATCGTACGCCCTTCAATCTGGTAAGCGAGCGCGTCCGTCTTGAGACGGGTTCCCTTGCACGAAGGGCAATCAACCTGACCGCGATAGCGCGCAAGAAAGATGCGCACATGCATCTTGTATTTCTTACCTTCGAGATATTTGAACCACGCATTGATCCCGACGAACTTGCGAGAACGACTCTCGAAGATGAGATCGCGTTGTTTGGTAGAGAGCGCAGCCCAGGGCTTGTCGACCGGAATGCCCGATTCCTTGCAAAAAGCCAGCAGTTGCTTGTGTTCCCAGGCAGCGGAGTTGCCTCGCCAGCATTCGACTGCATATCCGGCGATTGTCTTACTATGGTCCGGTACGCATTTGTTGGGGTCGATAACGAGAATTTTACCGAAGCCGTTGCACTCACTGCACGCGCCTATCGGATGGTTGTAGGAAAAGAGGGCCGGTCGCGGACGTTCGACCGAGATATCACCATCACCGCAATGAAAGGTGTTCTTGAATACGTATGACTCGAACTCGGTGCTGATAATCTTGGACTCGCCCAGGGTCGAAATCCGGAGCCAGGGCTTGGTTGATTTCCGAGCTACCTCGATTACTTCGATGGCGCCATTACCGAGAGAGAAGCACTGCTCGAGAGACTCCCGAAGCCGCTTGGCCGAGAAGTTGCCGTGCTTACAACGGTCGACAATGACAGAGAGCTGCTTGATGCGCTTCGGCGGAGGGGTGTCTTCAAAGCTCGAGATCTCTGCCTTGGCCTGATCGAAATACCGAGAGTACCCGAGCATCTGGAGCCTTTCGAGTATTTCGCGAGAATTGCCGACCCTCACTCCCACGAGAAAAGTAGCGTGTGACTTTGCGGCACACCAGCGCTCGAGGAGCTGGGTAACTCTCACAGGATCCCAGCGCGCAAGTTCTAGTCCACATCGCGGACACATCGGGGTCGAGACGTTACTCCAGACGATTTTGAGGTAGTCGTTGATATCGGTCATGGAGCCGACTGTCGACCGTGAATTCAGGATCCTCGTACGCTGTTGAATAGCGATGGCAGGTCGGACGTTTTCCAACAGGTCAACCTTGGGGCGTTTTACCTTGTCGAAAAATTGGCGAGTATATGGAGAGAAGGTCTCTATGTAGCGGCGCTGCCCCTCCGCATAGACCGTGTCGAAAGCGAGGGAGGACTTACCGGATCCCGAAAGCCCCGTGATGCCGACAAAAGTGTCGTGTGGTATATCGATATCGACGTGCTTGAGGTTGTTTTCACGGGCATTACGAATTGTGAGGGTGTTGCGCGCAGCCATCGAGTCAGAATGTATCCTGTGAGTGTCAGAGCAGCAACAAGGCGGGCTCGGAAAACACGAAACTCTGAGCTTTTTCAGTTTAACAGGGGCCGTTTTCGTACATATCCTACATCTGGTACCATTACTACGAAGTTCCGAAGGGGAGCGTTGTGAAAAATTTTGTTTCGAAATCTTTTCGAGAGAAGATCGTGGGGGCTTCGCTCTCGGTTCTACTAACGAGCTTTGCCGTATGTACGTCGGTGCAGGCAGAGGAGGCAGCCTGTGCAGTGGCAGCGACAGCCTTGGAGCAGGCCGTGAAGCTCCGAGGCTTGGAGAGGAGGTCTCAAGTTCCCTGCCTCGTGAGCGATAAGGCGCAGGTCGCCAAGTTTCTGCGTGAAACGATCGCTACGAAGCTCCCCCCCAATAAGATTGAAATGGAGCAGTTGGTATACAGAACTCTAGGGGTAGTACCCGATGATTACGACTATGCAAATGGCATCATTGAGCTGTACGCCAGCCAGATCGGCGGATACTACGATCCTGAAAAAAAGCACTTTATCATGGCAGCTTGGATGCCGGCAGCGGTACAGGTAACCGTAGCTGTGCACGAGCTCACCCACGCTCTTCAGGACCAACACTTCAACCTCGACAAGATGATGGATCCCAAGCTCGAAAACGGAGATCAACTGTTGGCCATAGCTGCTCTGGTCGAAGGGGACGCTACCGCGGTGATGACCGATTACATGAGAGCACTAGCGGGTCAAGGACCGCTGAGCAAAGAGGGTAGTATCGATGGTTTGTTGTTGCAGCAGGTCTTGGCTGGAAGCGCCGGAGGTTTCGAGAAAACGCCGGAAGCGCTTCGAGGGCTGCTCCTTTTTCCGTACACGAGTGGTCTTCGATTCGCGCACCGCTTGCTCCTTGCAGGAGGATACTCGGAGATTGACCGGGCTTTTCGCAATCCTCCTACCAGCTCGCGTGAGATTCTACACCCCGATGTTTACCTATCAAAGGGTCGCCCATCTAGCATTCCGGGCCCTGAAGAGTTAGACCGCGGAGCTTCTAGCGAGAGAGAGATATACACCGATGTGATAGGGGAGTTTGGAATCTCGGCAATTCTCGGAGCTGGACAGAAACAGAAAAATGAAGCAGTCACTGCAGCCACGGGCTGGCTGGGAGATCGAGTAGGAGTCTTCGCAACCTCCTCTGCAGAGCGGTTGGTATCGTGGAAAACACGCTGGGAGAGTGAGCAGGACGCGCAAGAGTTTGCGGAAGCGTATGGTCGATTTTTGGAAGCCCGTTATGGCACCAAAGTATCCCTCGACGGCAGCTATATGACTCCCCACAAAACTATCCGTGTATCCAAGTCGGGAGTTGATGTCTCTGTGGTCTTTGTAGTTCGCGCGAAGCCTTAGAAGCCTAGAACGCACAGTCAGAGTAGGCAGCAATCACCATAAATACCTGTTACTAGGTTTGCTAGGCCCCTAGAGAGGCCCAAACCTCAAGTATGCAAGCAATTGTGTCGATGCCTCCGTTTAGCCTGAAAGGTTTGAGCGGTGGAAAAAAAATTCGAAGTGTTACTACTGGATAACGACCTCGATACGAGGATGCGGTTGCAACACGCGATCTCGCTCAATCCTGAATTCGGTCGAGATATCCAGACCAATAACTTCAAGGAAGCGCTCCAGACCTTGCAACATGAGAGCAACAGCCTTGACCTCGTGTTCATTGCAAATACCAATTTCCAATTTCAGGATATTGAGCAGTTTATTGCGGAGGCTCGTACGATCCCAGCAGCCCAGGATGCTGCTTTTATCGTGGTCTTCTCATCGTATGAAGGCAAGGATGAGTTGATTGCGCAAGTTTATGAGCTTGGAGCGGACAGCTACATCTTCGAGCCGTATTCCGCGGATGATTTTCGTCGCATGGCAAATCTGGCTGCGCACGTTGGCCCCCGACGTTTGATCGACCGAGAGGTGCTCTCTGTCGGACCACTCGTGAGAGAGATGGTGAAACTTCTGGACTTGATGCACCATCTGATTGCTGTGGATTGCTCCGTTGAAAAAACCAGGCAAAGGCTGTACGCGATCAGCCAGCGGATTGCCGGCTTTCAAGATGAGTCGAAGGAGGTCTACTTTAGTTATATAGAGGAATGCCTGCCTCTTTTACCGCCCCCAGATCCGGAGGCGAGTGGTCTCAAGACACAGCAGCACAAGAGCACCCGGTTGCGAAAGCGCCTAGAGGATGTGCTACTCCGAGCACCAGAAAAACAAGCGGAATTTCAAGCTGAATTGAAGAGGAAGCTTCCGCCGATTCGATACGGCTGAAGTTCCTACCCCCGTGCTTGACGACCACATTCGAATTGCAACGCATTTTTCAAATCCGAGTGCAGGAAGGTGTATCCATCGTGGTGTAGGGCGGTAGGCACTACACGCGCGCTGGACAAGAGCACAGCATCGGCTAATTCTCCGAAGATCATGCGGAGTGCGCCGGCAGGCACAGGGAGCACCGCCGGTTTTCTCAGCACGGCGCCGAGCGATTTGACGAAGTCGTAATTGGTGATTGGATTCGGAGACACGGCATTTACCACGCCTGCCATAGTTTCCGAATGGATCGCATGTTCGAATATGCCCAGAAGGTCCTGCAGGGATATCCAGCTCATAAACTGCGAGCCTTTTCCGAGTGGGCCTCCGACTCCTAATAGAAAGGCCGGGAGCATCTTCCTCAAGGCTCCTCCACGCGCGGCTACCACGGTGCCGATACGCATCGTCACCAAACGGGTGGCGCTCTCTCGGAGGGGGGCTGATGCCGCTTCCCACTCTGAGCAGGTATCGGGTAAAAACCCGCGACCTCGAGGCCCACTTTCGTCGACCTCGGTGGCTCCGGTATCACCGTAGTAACCGATAGCAGAGGCCATGATCGCAACCCGAGGAGGCTCAGAGAGTCGGGCTATCGTCGAACACAGAAGTGCTGTCGAGGCCACACGACTCGCTCTAATTCTAGCCTTCTTGGCCGTATTCCAGCGGCCAGAGGATATATCCTCACCCCCGAGATGAATAACTACATCGATTCCTCGGAAGACCGACGGATCGAGTTCACCACTCATCGGATTCCAGGCTCGTTCGAGAGGAGAGGTAGGTTGGCGTCTCACGAGCCGGGTTACAGAGTGGCCGGCAGTAGTCAAAAAACTGGTAAGTGCGGAGCCTACCAAGCCTGAAGAGCCGCTGATGAGCACAGATAAGCGGGGGCGATCGGTCCAGCGCGCATGTAAAGCGAGATCATTCGCAAGGACAGTGTGCCGATACTGAAAGAGTCGCGTCAGCTCTTTGACAAAAAGAGCTTTGAGTGGTGAGGCTAAAGCCGGAAGTTCGTAGGAGATCTCATCTCGTAACGTACACACACCCTCTCCTGCCGGGATTACCTTGTGAGTGTGCCGCCAGCTCGTGAATGGCCCTGAGATCTGTTCGTCGGTGAACTGCTCTCCCCGAGTGTAGTCTCGATGCCGAAGCTTCCACTTGATCCCGCACGGCCCGAGGATCGGAACTTTGATGAGCACCTCGGATCCGTCGTCGATTCTCCCCGAGTATCGCAGGACTTTCACGGGCTTCCAGGGCGCGTTGAGTCGTTCAAAAGCCCCTGCTTTAGTGTGCCAATCAAAAACGGTAGCAGCTGTGTATGGCAGTGTGCTCTCTCTGACGAAGGTGCGTACTGTCATAAGCCGTAGTTGCTCGAAAATTCTAACGCAGTGCTACGAAACGCAGATTAGCCAAGTACGCGCTTTGCAGCTTCACTAGCGCTCTTCCCGTCGTACTGACCAGCGAAGTTCTCCTTGAGGTGTTTCATGACCAGTGGGAGGGTCAAGGTAGCATTTGCGCTCTTCATCTCTACGATCATACGCTCGAGCTCGTCACTACTCAGCTGCTTCGGCAAGAACGACTCGAGCACAGAGATCTCGGCTAGTAATTGCTGCTTGGCTTCAGGTCTGTTGGCTTGGTCGGCAAACTGAATCGCCTCCTGGCGCTTCTTGACCTCGCGCTGCACAACAGTAAGGCAGTCCTGCGGGGTGAGCTCGTTTACCGCCTTCTGCATCTCCTCGTATTGAATCTCGCTCAACACGGCGCGAATAGTGTCGAGGCGCAGCCGATCCTGCGCTTTCATGGCGTTTTTGAGCTCTTCTTTGAGTTGTTGCTTCATGGCTTCTCGCGAATATGGTGACCTCAAGCAGCTTTTACAACCTTCTGATACTGCGTCATGAACTCCTGTAGCTTCATTGCAGTCTCTGCGCTGATGAGGTGCTCGGTTTTGCACGAGTCTATTTCAGCTTGATCTGGGCTAACCTTCAGAATATTGACGAGGAAGTCGTGCAGAATGTTCTTGCGAGTGAGCACAGCACGAGCCAGCTCCTCCCCGTGAGGTGAAAGAGAGAGGAATTTGTTCTCATCCTCGACTATGAGGTGTTTGGCCTTGAGGGATTTTAAATTTATCGAAGCGCTACCGGTGGTAATGTTGAGCTCCCGAGCTACGTCAGTGACTCGAGCGTACCCACGCTTCTCTCTCAGTTCAAGAATGGCAAGCAGATGATGCGCAGCGCTGTGAGTTATGTTGTTCTCCTCGAACTTCTTCCAGACGTCCATGACGATATCTCCACCAGCTTCAACGGGGTGCTCGGGCACCGCTTTATACATTCTTCTGTTACCGCAGTTACATGAACAGGCAGCTCAAGAATAAGGCGGAAGATTACTAGCTTTTGTTATGTATGTCAAACTTCTGTTTATTGTTGTAAAGGATTGTTCATGCTAGGAAGTAAGATATGGATAGGTTTCAATACATGAACCATTTCAAGCGCACTCGCTGCCTCCTCTTTTTGTGTGCCCTGTTAGGCGGCCTAATCGGCGCCCTAACCCCCTTTGCGCACGCGATAGAGCGACCGGAAGAGGTGCTCAACAAGGAAGTTGGCGTATATACCCAACTAGGTACAAAGGTGGACCTCAACCGGATGTTTACAGACCGGTTTGGAGAGCGCAAAGCTTTGAGGGGTTTTGCCCTTCCAGATAAGCCAATCCTGATAGTGCCTGTCTACTACAAGTGTCCCCGCATGTGTGGCTTAATCCTCGATGGGGTCGTTAACCTCCTCAATCAGATGACTCTACAGTTAGGTGGAGACTTCTCGGTGCTGGCCGTCAGCTTTGATCCTCTCGAGACGGCATCCGATGCTCAAGGTGCGTGGGTTAAATTCAACGAGCGTTTGAATGCTGATGCCGCGCGTGGCCGAGAAGCATTTAGGTTCTTAGTGGGAAGTGACGACGATGTTGCTAGGTTAATGGAGGAGCTTGGCTTCAAATATCTACGCGAGGGCAAAGACTTTGCTCACTCGGCAGCGGTTATGATATTGACGCCGACCGGAGAGATCTCGCAGTATTTCACCGGTATACAGTTTTCTCCCTGGGATGTTCGCCTCGCCCTGATTGAAGCCTCAAAAGGGAAGGTCGGGTCGGCGATGGATCATTTCCTGCTCTACTGCTTTAGGTTTGATCCACTCCAAGGTAAATATACATGGGCAGTGGAAGGTGTTTTGCGAGTGGGTGGGGCTTTGACCCTACTCGGCTTGGGTCTGGTGTACTTTTTCTTTGCTAGAAAGCGTCCGGTGACCGAGCCAGTCAGATCGCCAGTAGAAGCTAGTAAGGTGTCGTCCACCGAAGGGATGGCACGATAAAACAGGTAACGGATAGAGAAAGACTAACTATGTTGGGATTGTTAGGAGAGCAGGGATCGGACTTTGCTCACAAGGTAGATTACGCCCACGATATCGTGACGATCATCTCGGTAGTGTGCACTGTGGCCATCGTCGGAACGATGCTGTACTTCGCCGTTATCTATCGCCAACGAGATGGCCGCGACCACGAGACCCCGATGATCGAGGGTAACAACTTGCTCGAGGTCATCTGGACAGTTTTCCCAACGCTAGTTGTCATCTGGGTCGCCTACCTCGGTTATGACGCTTTTATCGACATGCGAACGGCTCCGGCCGATTCCATGGAGGTCAACGTTACGGGGCAGAAGTGGGCTTGGGATTTCCAATATGCAAACGGCAAGAAGACCACGGGCGAGCTCGTAGTTCCCGTTGATCAGCCGGTCAAGCTCGTGATGACCTCTCGGGATGTTCTGCACTCGTTCTTTGTTCCCGTCATGAGAACGAAGATGGATGTTATTCCGGGCCGTTATACATATGAGTGGTTCCGTCCAATCAAGACCGGAGATTTTCAAGTGTTCTGTACGGAGTACTGTGGAGATCTTCACTCAGGAATGCGTGCACGCTTGAAGGTTTTGCCGAAGGCAGAGTTCGAGCGCTGGCTCGCAGATGACAGTGAGGAGCGTAAGCTCGCTTCTATGAAGCCGTCGGATCGTGGCCAAGAGATCTACGGCAAGCAGTGTATCGCCTGCCACAGCCTTGATGGCTCACCCCGCACCGGTCCTTCATGGCTCAAGCTATTCGGTAAAGAGGGTCAGCTCGTTGGCGGCGGCACATACAAAGCGGACGAGAATTATATCCGCGAGTCGATTCTGTATCCTCAGTCTAAGACTGTGGCAGGCTACGAGGCCGCGGCGAATGCGATGCCCAGCTATAAGGGTCAGCTCTCAGATGATGACATTACGTCGCTCATCGCGTTCATAAAGACCATCGATGGTACTCAAAAGGTGGCTCCTTCTCAGCCTGCTGCTCCGAAGGCGCTTGATGCCGCACAACTGGCTGCGATGTCACCAGCAGATCGCGGTAAGGCACTTTTCAATGACCCCGGAAATATGTGCTACACCTGCCACAGTATCGACGGCAGTCGGTTGGTAGGTCCGTCAATGAAGGGTCTCTGGGAGCGCAAGTCGAAGATGTCTGATGGTACTGAGATAGTCTCGGATGCCAACTACATCAAGGAGTCAATCCTCAAGCCACAAGCGAAGATAGTCGAGGGATACGGTCCAGTAATGCCTGCGATTTACGAAGGCAAACTCAAGGACGAGAATATTTCCGATATCATCGAGTACATAAAGACCCTCAAGTAGTTGTAAGAAGGTGAGATAACGTATGTCAGCGCACGCTACAACAGCACACAACGAAGAGCTCAATTACCTGAACTGGAAGACCGGCCTGTGGTCGTGGCTCTCCTCCACTGACCACAAGAGGATCTGCTTCCTGTATCTGTTTACGATACTTATCTTCTTTTTTGCAGGAGGCGCTGCAGCCTTGTTGATGCGGCTTGAACTCGCCTCTGCCGGGCCAACGATACCGGGGATTGTGAAAGACCCGCACACCTACAACGTGCTTTTTACGCTGCACGGGGTGTTCATGATATTCCTTTTTGTGGTGCCGGGTATTCCGGCAACCCTTGGAAACTTCCTGATCCCTCTCATGATCGGCGCTAAGGATGTAGCGTTTCCGCGACTAAATCTTTTCAGCTACTATCTTTACGTCATCGGCGCAACCATCGGAGCGATATCTTTGCTCCATCCAGTTGATACAGGTTGGACTTTCTATGCCCCCTACAGTACGACGACCGGTACCTCGGTCTCGTTGATGGTGTTTGCCGCGTTCGTCCTAGGCTTCTCCTCGATCCTGACGGGACTGAACTTTATCGTGACGATCCATCAGCTTCGAGCTCCTGGGATGACGTGGATGCGCTTGCCGGTGTTTATCTGGGCGTCCTATGCAACAGCGATTATACAAACGGTTGCAACTCCTGTAGTGGGAATGACCCTTCTGCTTATCATCGCCGAGCGCGTTTTTGGCGCGGGCATCTTTGATCCAGCGAAAGGCGGCGATCCCGTTTTGATGGAGCATCTGTTCTGGTTCTACTCGCACCCAGTCGTATACATTATGGTGCTTCCCGCCTTCGGTGTCGTCGGTGAGATCATTCCGGTATTCTCGAGAAAGCCGCTGTTCGGCTACAAGATGGTAGTTCTGTCGTCGATGGCTATCGCCGCAGTGGGTTTCATCGTTTGGGCACACCACATGTTCGTAGCTGGTATCTCAGATTTCTCGGCGATATTTTTCTCGCTTGTGACCTTCTTGGTTGCTATTCCGACGGCAATTAAGGTCTTCAACTGGGTAAGCACGATGTACAAAGGGTCTATTAGCTTCTCAACCCCGATGTTGTACGCCATGGCATTTGTATTCCTGTTCATGATCGCAGGCACTACTGGAATATACCTCGCGATGCTCGGCGTCGATGTGTATTACCACGACACCTATTTCGTAGTGGCGCATTTCCACTACACGATTCAAGGAGGTGCAGTAATTGGCTTGATAGCAGCACTTCACTACTGGTTCCCGAAGATGAGTGGTAAGATGTACAGCGAGACGGCGTCGAAGTTCGCCTTCGCGCTCGTGTTCATCGGGTTCAATTTGACCTTTATTCCGCAGTTCGTGCTCGGCATGGAAGGCATGCCGCGTCGCTACTACGATTATCCGTCGCAGTATCAGAACCTTCACACCATTTCGACGGTAGGAGCGTTCATGAATGGGTTCGGGTATACGTTTGCGCTAGCCAATCTTCTCTGGACGGCCCTATTCGGGAAGGTCAAAGCACCTCGTAATCCGTACAATTCGGTAGGACTCGAGTGGCAGACAGCGTCACCACCGATCCACGAGAATTTCCCCGAAACCCCGGTTGTTGACAAGGATCCGTATCACTACGGAACCCCAGCTCACGTGTAGATATTTTTCAAGGACGAGAATTAGGACAAGGATGATATGAGCTCACATGCAGCAGCGCCCCATGAGGTCGCTCCAGGGGATCCCCCACACATTCACCATATGGACAGCACAACGGCGTATGGTGCAGCGAAGCTCGGCATGTGGCTTTTCTTGGCCACGGAGATCCTGCTCTTTGCAGTGATGTTCTGCAGCTTCGCTATCATGCGATACTACCACCTCGATAAATTCCATGATGCAAGCCACCACCTCAACCTTTTAGCTGGTGCCTTCAACACAGCGGTGCTCCTCTTTTCGAGCTTTACAGCGGCGGTAGCAGTGACCAACGCCCAGCGTGGTGATAATCGTGGAGTGGTCGTTAATTTCGGGATCAGTATTCTGTGTGGGTTTATATTCCTCCTGGTGAAGGCCTACGAGTATTCGGAGAAGGCGCATCACGGGATGTTCCCCTTCGTTTGGAACTCGAATTTTTACGAATACAAGAACTTCCTCGGTATTTACTTCACCATGACCGGGCTTCACGCCCTGCACGTCATTATCGGAATGGTAGTGATGTTCATCTACGGCATAAGGCCAGCCATGAAGAACCGCTATTCGGGTCGCTACTACACCCCTGTGGAGCTGAGCGCCCTATATTGGCACTTAGTCGATCTGATCTGGATCTACCTCTTCCCGTTACTCTACCTAGTTGGATAATTCGGAGTACTAGACGCTATGTCACACGCTCATTCACATGATCATTCAAGCGGACACCACGACGGAGGGCACGTTGTGCCCGTGTCGACCTTCCTCAAAGTACTCATCGCTCTATTGGTGCTCACCGTTATTACGGTGTTGGCTGCCAAGATTGACATGGGTAAGTGGAACATAGTAGGCGCTCTGGTAATAGCTTCGATCAAGGCAGCATTGGTGATCCTGGTTTTCATGCACGGCAAGTACGAAAATCGAATCCTGTGGACCTACATCCTGATCCCCTTCATCCTGTTGGCGATCATGATTGGTGGAGTTTTTACAGACGACCCGTTCCGCAGCCATCCACAACCGGTAGCGGTGGAGAAGGCTAAAGCTTGAGAAAGCCAGGCTTTTCTCCTACCTAACCGCTCTCTTATAGCCATTCCCCGCAGTTTGACGTGGTCTTGTCTGTGTTTTTTGGTCACAAAGAGAACGACAAGGACAGAGAGGGAGAGAAGTATAAGGGATCAGGTTCGTACCTCATAGAGCGTCAGTAGCTAGCGGCTGCGATACCTTCCGACTCACAACGTATCTTCCCCCTCTTTGTACCTGGCCGCGCTCTCTGTAGCTGTTGCGCTACTGCTTGGAGTCGGGGGGCCTGTGTTTTTATGGCATAGGTCAGAGAGGGTGAATACAGCCCCATCTCCGTATAGTTGGGTTCGAGCAGGCCTTACTCTGAGATCTCAACGAACTCGACCGCGCCTGTTTCGACGGTCAAAAACGCGATCGTATACCTATTGGCTGCAAAGAGAGCGCCAGGGTTGATTACCCGAGTTCTCCCTACTACCTCGTTGCGCATCTCATGGGTGTGTCCGTGAAGCACGTAATCGTACTGCTGGCTCTCTATGGCGTCCTCGATGACGCGTGGATTAGTGCCGTGGTTCACGAAGAACTTCTTACTGCTTGATTCGAAGCTAAGCGTGTCGGCGATCTCGGCAAATCTCAACTCGGTACACTTCTTTTTGAGGCCTGATCGCTCACCGTCGTTGTTACCGTATACCAAGCGTAAGGGGAGTCCGGCGAAACGCTCGAGGACCGGAGGGGAGATGATATCTCCGCAATGAATGACCATGGATAGATTCCGCTCTTTGAAGAGTGCGACCGCCTTGATGATGGGCCGTACATGCTCGTGCGTATCTGAGACGATTCCGATGCAGGTGGTCATAATCAAGCTTTCTCCTTTGTGCTCTGGGATACCGGTGCTCATGCGCCTCCGAAAGTACGAGGTATGTTTAGTAGGTCTTTCGAGTAGCGTCTATCCTTGAAGTCAGGAAAACTTAATTCGAGCGGCTGATATCTGCACTGAGAGTAGCGTGCTGAGAGGTCGGCGTATATTCCCTATGCGAGTAACTCGAAGAATACAGCTGAGCTCCAAGTGAAGGAAGTGGACACTCTAGGCGGATAAGGTACCCTGGATCGACTAGATGCCATGCGCTAGGCTCTAGCTTTGCGATGACGGCGACAATGGGGTCGTCGGGCGCCTCAGCCATGAACTGGTGGTATCATCAAGAGCTGAAAAAGACTGAGGAAGATTGCATGATGCTTATCGTCTCACCACAAAAACTTCGTTATCTCTGCTTCAGAGTGGGGGCTCTATCATCGTTCTTATGTGTGCTCGTTGTCGGCATTGTACAAAGATCCTCCGCCGAAGACATAACTGGTGCTGAGCCCAAAGCGTGTTGTCGAGCTAGTGCGGGACGAGCAGCTCTGTTGAGCTCCCACGCCCATACTTCGACCACACGGGCTTCAACTGAAGTCTCCGAGGGAGGGGCTATTGAGACAAGACCCCCGCAGCCGTGGCCACCTCACATGGTGTGGATTCCAGGAGGGAGCTTCGACATGGGGGGAACTGGTCCGGAAACGAAACCTGATGAGTTGCCGATTCACACGGTCCGACTCGATGGATTTTGGATGGATGAGACTGAAGTAACTAACAAACAGTTCAAGGAGTTCGTCGAGGCAACCGGCTATGTAACTACCGCTGAGAGGAAACCCGACTGGGAGGAGCTCAGGAAGCAGCTCCCTCCGGATGCGCAGAAACCTGATGATTCAGTGCTCGTTCCTGGCTCTCTTGTATTCGTACCGACGGAAGGGCCGGTAGCTTTGAACGACTACGGGCAATGGTGGACATGGATGCCTGGAGCTAATTGGCGACACCCGTTTGGTCCAGAGAGCTCACTCGATGCCAGCCACGAAAATCATCCGGTAGTACACGTCTCGTGGGATGATGCAGTAGCGTATGCTCGCTGGGCCGGCAAAAGGCTGCCTACAGAAGCTGAGTGGGAATTTGCAGCTCGAGGCGGTCTCGAGGGTAAGCGCTTTGCATGGGGCGAGGAGCTTACCCCCAACGGTACACACATGGCAAATACATGGCAGGGGTCCTTTCCGTACAAAAACACCAAAGATGATGGATACGATTACACCGCCCCGGTGCGCTCCTTTCCCCCCAACGGCTACGGTCTCTACGATATGATAGGTAACGTATGGGAGTGGGTCAGCGATTGGTACCGGAGTGATCATTATCAAACGCTGAGTACGCGCGCAGGAGGGGTAGTGAATCCTGCTGGGCCTGCCGATAGCTTTGATCCCGATGAGCCAAGCATGCCCAAGCGAGTAAATCGGGGCGGCTCTTTTCTGTGTCACGCAGAGTACTGTGCAAGCTATCGTCCTGCAGCACGCATGAAGACGGCTCCGGATACCGGCCAGATTCATCTTGGCTTCAGGACGGTAGTGAGTGACGCAGATTGGCGAAAAAATCGTTCCAATCAAAGGGAGGTAAGATAGAATTGAAAAAAGGCCAATCCGTATGAGATTTATTTCAGGTTATATGAAATCCACGAGAGCGCTCGTCTTTATAGTCGTTGCAGCTTTACTCACGAGCTGCTCGTCGACAAAAGTCGTGCAGTCATGGGCTAATTCCGAGCTGTCTCCTCCTAAGCGTCTTATGATATTCGGTGTGACGAAGGAAGAGGTACTGAGGCGTTCGTATGAGGACCAGTTGAGTCAGGCGCTTACGATTGAGGGGCTATCGGCGATCCCGAGCTACAAGGTGCTTCGGAGCGAAGGTGAGGTGGAGAAAGATAGGCTCACCGAGGCGGTACGCAAAGAGGGTGCTGATGCGGTATTCATCACGCGGTTGGTACGTGTAGCGAAGCGCTTGGACACAGTGCCAGTGCCTGCCCCTGTATGGGGGCCACCGTTTGGTCCGTGGGGTGGTTATTATCCATATTGGCCCAACTACTACTACGATTCGTATCGGATCGTGGAGCGTGAATTCGCTTTTATTGAATCGAACCTCTACAAGGCAGACAGTAGCACTTTACTCATGAGTATAATGACGAGGACAGAGGATCCTTCGTATTCGGACCGCAAGGTACAAGAAGTTGTGCGATTGATCGTGAAAGAGTTCCGTAAGAACGGACTGCTTGATGGGGTAGAGGGCACTATTCCGAAATAGGAGAGACTCTTGGACCGCGGGTAGGTTTGCCTCGCTTTCCTAGCGGAACGGAAGCTCCACGGGCCAGTTGTTAAGACACATCAGCAGGACAAGCGCGCCCCCTTATCAGCGTATCGAGCGACTCTAAGGTCGATACGTCGATATAGATTACCTCTCCAGTTCGTTCGAGTTTGCCAGTAGCGAGGAGGGACGTGCTCATCATTACTAGTTTGTCGTAGCGCTCAAAGAGACTTGGACGGATGATCAGATTGAGCGACCCCGTTTCGTCTTCAAGGGTAATAAAGACAACCCCCTTGGCAGTACCTGGTCTCTGACGAATGATCACGGTACCGGCAGCGGAAAGAATGGTGCCTTTTTTGATCCCGTACTCAGAAGAGAGAGATTGAGCTTTCATAACTCCCTTCGAATCGAGATAGCTCCGTACGAATTGCATAGGATGTGCTCGAAGTGACAGCCCGCTCGTTGCATAGTCTGCGAACATCTCTCGCTGCATGGATGATTCCGGCAGAGTGACAGCAGAACGATCATTACGAGGCTTCAAAAATATGTCCAGTGGAGCCGGCCGATATCCAAGCTCCTGTATCTGCCAGTGTGCGGCTCGTCGGTTTAGCTCACACGAGCCAAAGGCATCGGCTCGTGCGAGGATAGTCAGGGTTGATTTAGACACACGCGTATCCCGAGCCCAAAAAGAAGAGATCGAGTCGCATGTGCCATGTGACTCAACCGAACGACGTAAAGCCTCCCCGTGATCCTGTCGTAGACCGATCACTAAGCGCAACCCTAGCCTTAGTCGGGGAAGATCTTTGTCGGTACCACTATAAGATATGCTAGTATCCCAGGCGCTGTGATTTGCGTCGATCGGCATTACCTCGACGCCGTGTTTCTGTGCATCCCGCACTATTTGAGCTGGAGCATAAAACCCCATAGGTTGGCTGTTGAGCAGTGCGCACGTAAACTCTGCAGGGTAGTGCCTCTTTAGCCACGCTGAAGCGTAAACCAAGAGTGCAAACGATGCAGCGTGGGATTCGGGAAAGCCGTATTCGCTAAAGCCCTTGATCTGGTTGATGCATGTTTCGGCGAATTCGACAGAATAACCGTTCTCACACATCCCTTTGATGATCTTCTCCTTGAATGCTTGAATCACACCCTTGTGAGATTTCCATGCTGCCATAGCGCGACGCAGACGCTCGGCCTCCCCAGGGGTGAATTTTGCGAGTGAGATTGCGAGACGCATCGCCTGCTCCTGAAAGATCGGAACGCCGAGGGTCTTGCCGAGGATCTGGCTGACTCTCCCATCAGGATAGTATGGCTTTTCGAGACCACTGCGCCTTCGCAGATATGGATGCACCATGTTTCCTTGAATCGGTCCGGGTCGAACGATTGCGACCTCGATGACGAGATCATAGAAGCATTGCGGTCTGAGGCGGGGCAGCATAGACATCTGTGCGCGTGATTCTACTTGAAAAACACCGATGGTGTCCGAAGCGCAGAGCATCTCGTATACAGCAGGGTCTTCTGGGGGGATTGAATGAAGCTCTAATTTTTCGGAGCGAGTACAGTTGACAAGTTCGAGAGCTTTGCGGATACACGTGAGCATTCCTAAACCGAGTACGTCTATCTTGAGCATTCCTAGCTCTTCGATGTCGTTTTTGTCCCATTCAATGATAGTCCGATCCTGCATTGATGCGTTTATTATGGGAACTATCTCGCATAGCGGATCATTACAGATAACGAATCCGCCAACATGCTGAGAAAGGTGACGAGGAAAGCCTACGAGTTCGCTAGAAAGAGCAATAGTATTCTGTATCGTTGAATCGAATGGATTGAGCCCGAGCTCACGTAGTGTATCGACTGTGATTTCACAGTCGGTCCACCGATGAACGCTTTTAGCGAGTCTATCGATCATCTCGAGCGAAAGCCCCAAGACCTTGCCGATCTCACGAACAGCGCTACGCGCGCGATACGTTACGACCTCTGCAGTAAGTGCTGCGCGATCTCGGCCGTACTTCGAATAGATATACTGAATAACTTCCTCTCGCCGCTCGTGTTCGAAGTCGATGTCGATATCAGGAGGCTCTCTCCGCTCCTTACTCACGAAGCGAGCAAAGAGGAGATCGATTACAGTAGGGTCTACCGAGGTTATACCAAGACAGAAGCACACCACCGAATTAGCAGCAGCTCCTCTACCTTGGCAGAGGATTCCACGACTTCGAGCGTATCTGACGATGTCGTGACAGGTAAGGAAGTATCTCTCGTATTCTAGCTCTCGTATGAGGCGGAGTTCCTGCTCGATGGTGTCAGCTACGTGTGCTGGTATTCCACGAGGATACCTTTCTCGAGCACCCCTTTGAACGCATTCGTGGAGGTATTCGTGAGCTGGCCGGCCTTGAGGGCAGATTTCGTTTGGATAAGTATACCGAAGTGAAGAGAGGGAAAATTGAGAAGCTATCTCCGCGATCTCCTGAGTGCGGCGGATTGCGTGCGGAGTGTTGCGGAAGAGTCGCTGCATCTCATCTGGTGGTTTGAGAAAGCGCTCACTATTTTGAAAGAGGCTGAAGCCAGCTTGCTGGATTGTACATCCGAGGCGAATACATGTCAGCGCATCCTGCAAGGGTTTGCGCTGTGAAGTGTGGTAGTATACGTCGTTGGTAGCTACGATTGAGATATCGAGAGAGCGCGCTATCTGAAGGGTAGCATCAACGTATTGCGGATTGAGGAGCCCATAATTATTTGTGAGAGCAACAGAGAGCAGGGAGGTGTCTTTTGAATTCTCCCGGATTATTTTGCACAGCTCGAAGAATATAGCATATCGAGAGTTGAATGAACTCGAGAAGGCTTGAGTCTTGGTATTATGGAAGCGAGTTTGAAAAAAGGGTGGGACGAGAATTGTTACGAACTCATCCTGATAAGGAAGAAAGTCGGCTAGGCTCAGGAAAAAATCGCTTTTTGTAACATCGTGCTTGCCAAGGGTAAGAAGTCTACAAAGAGAGCCATAACTCGTTTTGCTAGTCGGATAGACCAATAGCAAGGCTTGATGATAAGGAGAGCTCCTTTCTGTCAATTTGTGTCGTATCTGTCCTTGAAAATCAATCTCTAGGCAGCATCCGACGAGGAGCTGTATCTTCGCGTCTCGCGCAGCAGTATGAGCTCTGACGATACCCGAAAGTGTGTTGAAATCGGTGATTCCGATGGCACTATACCCAAGTTCAGCTGCGCGCCAGACAAGTTCATGAGGGTGGCTTGCGCCACGTAGAAAAGAAAAATTGGTCGTCACCTGGAGTTCGGAGTACATGGTGCTATCTAGATCCACATGCCATGCAGAAACCACTCGAGAGATTGTCGATCTCTATAAACCCACAGCCAGCGACCGATCTCGTCTTGAATCCTGAAGTAGTCCCGCTCTGTGAAGGAATCGTGTTGTACATTAGATCGCCACCACTCTGGAGCTATACGCTCTGGACCGACCCCGGCAGTAATTGAAAGTCGCCTCCCTCGCCAGTTGATATACGAGGGAGGCTTGTCAGGTAGCATTGAAATCGTCGAGATCGGCTCAGGTGATGGAAAAAGGATCGATGGTCGTTCGTTCAAGTTATAAGAGGGAATCTCCTCAGCAAGATGTACATCATCTGTCGAAGATAGGGCCGGTCGGTAGCAAAACGAACGTTCGGGAACATACGAATGATTCAGTTTGGCAAAGGTAACTCTATCTTTACCTATACGTACACAGAAATTATTCATGAGTTCCTGTCTTTGTTGCTCTGTCGGGTATGTCTGCTGGGAAGTAGAAAATGTATGTTGCTCAGAAGTTTTACTCTCGATTTGGTGTGCTGCTATTCGCACTTCACGCACCTCTCCAAAGAAGTGAAGGGTGTCGATAATCGGTTCGATAATCGAGGATAGATGGGATTGATTGGAGGTTGCAGCCGCCAGAGGAAGCTCCTTCCTAATCGTACGATCCGTAGTATCCGATATAGTGAGCTGAAAGTATTTGGCAGCTTTTTTGTGTTCTCTCAGTTCGGTCACGATTGATTGAAAAAGGTGTTGTATGATCATCACTATCGATCGCCTAGTGACAAGTGGGGGCTCAAATGTTCGTGAGATAGCGAATTCGCGAGGCATTTCTATCGTAAGAAGACGCTCTTCTATCTCTCCGAGAGCTTGCTCTAGTCGATAGAGAAGCTTTTTACCGAAGCGCTGACTCAAAGTGTGGCGTGGTAGTGCAAGTAATTTTCCTATACGTTGTACCCCCACTTCCTTCAGAAGTCGTACACAGACGTCATCTACTCTCAGAGCTTGTAGAGGGAGTTCCTGGAGGGCTGAAGGGATCTCTGCGCACGATAGTATAACCCATGGACGCTCCCTCATCATGTATCTCGATAAGGCCCACGAGGCCCCTATAGTCGGCGTCAAAGCGATTCGGGCTCTTCCCTTGAACACTGAGTGGAGGAGGTTCACACACTGCTGTAGATCCCTATGTAGTCGTTCTGTGCCTGTCAGATCGATCGTTATGCCGTAGTGACAGGGACTCAGCTTTTCTGGTGTGCTAGAATCTCGCGCACTAATGAGCTCAGGATCGAGACCAACAAGAGGGGAAAACCGGATACACCAACGCGCGAGTGCATAGAGCGCCTCGATATCTCGTAAAGGATCAAATGGCTCAGTATGAGCGTTTGGGCACAGTGCTTGTGCGAGAGGTAGTGCCATCTGACTACGAACTCCTGCTTGCATCGCGTAGGTACAGTAACGAGATACAGTGAGTTGGCGTGCTATAGTGCTCGTCAAAAGTATAGGTGATGACTCAAGTTCCAAACCTTTGGAGCGAAGCCTTTTCTTCGTGACCTCTATTGACCAGTGGGGAAAATACGCGCAGAGATACCTCCTCTCGCTCTTCATAGCCGCTCTCCATTCCTATAATCCAAGACCTAAACAAAGGTGTTCCTCCCTTATTTCTTTCGAGAGAGAGTCTCCATAAGGGAAAAAGATGAAGGGATGGAGTAGGAGAGATAAGCCACTTTGTTGATGAACTGCTTGGTAGATCTATATCTTTGTGTTGACGCAAAAGGAGTGCGGTCGAGTTGTGCGTCTTGGCTGCGTTACTGAGCCTTTTAGTCGTAGTGAGTGAGATTCGGGGGCAATCCGATATGACCAGCTTCACTGCAGGAGAACGTAGAGCCGTTTCTATCGCCCACAAGGTCAGCGTATGCGTAGGTGGATCAATGAAGATACAGGAGCGTAAGAAACGAAAAGGAAGAGAGAAGGGGGTCGGCCAACTTCGTTTTCCGATCCACACGATGAAAAAGGGGAATGTCTTGTCGTTTGTCTGTTTCCACGAACTAAGAGGTACAGAGCAATAAGAGTGTATCGTTCTTGCAACAAAAAAAGCCGGTAACAGGCTCGGCACTGAAGATATGTTAGTGGAATCTTGATAATAAAGTTCATGAATAGCACCACAAGCTAATCCACCTGTAGGTAGCTGTGCGTCTATCTCCGGAACATTGAAAGGGATTGATCTGAGGAGATCTCCTTGTCGTGCGCGAGCGCAGTGGTTTGCTGTTTTCTCAGCGCGCCATATCATCCCACGCGAGATCAACTCTTCAGTGCCGACTTGGGGACGGGGATGATTTTGTTGCCTCAGAGAGGCAGGAAAGATACTTGGGGACTCACAGAGAGGAGTTCGCAGAGTTGACATACTTAGCCCGCCACTCACAATAATTCGATTATATTTCTATACTAGAAATAAACACAGAGCTCAAGAAGAAAGGTATACGTTAAGTCGTTGCCCCCGCTTTTATCTCATTATTTCAATAGTTTGTGAGTGTTTTAGGGTTGTGCTCCGCGACTTTTCTTAGGTAGCATGATGACTCAATAAGGTTGGAATCACTTGAGAGCTGCTGCCAGGTTTCGTAGTCCATAGTCATCCGAAAGGTCGTAACTATAGGTCAATAAACCGCCTTTTTAAGCGATGGTTAGGGGCGGTAGCCTCCGTGACAGTTGGTGTGAATGGAAAGGTTATGAATCTCACGGAACGACTTCGAAAAGCTATTTTAACTTCTAAGAAGTCCAGATACGCGATCGCGATCGGGGCTGGTATCGACCATGCAGTGCTGCGTCGTTTCGTACACGGGGAGCGAGATATCACTCTCGGAACCGCTGAGCACCTCGCCGAGTATCTTGGTCTCGAATTGGCACCCAAGAAATCAAAGAAAAAAAAGAACGATTGAAACCAGATTTACTTACAAGTCTTCGATCTTTTCGATTGCACATATCGCGATATCGCAACTTTGTGCCTTCTGTAAAACCTCTTGAGGTTCGAGTATAATTGACCTACCTGCCTCAATTACTAGAGCGGTAAGCCTATTCTCATGCATGAGTTCTATAGTTCGGACTCCTACGGCCGGGAGATCGATACGGAGATCTTGAATGGATTTAGCGAGTTTGACGAGCACGCCACCAGCTCCCCGGACCGCTGCGGCTCGTGCAATGGTAGCATCTGTACCTTCGACCGCTTCAACTGCGATGACCGTCTTATTTCGTACGATGACTGACTGACCGATGTCCAGGTTGCCAATCGCCCGAGCAGCCTCCCAGCCGATACGGGCGTCATCTCGCTCTGATTGAGACAGCTGGCGCTGGGTGATACTACCCGGCCTTGGAACACTTTTGTCGAGTAAGAGGCTTGCAGCGATCACCTGCATGCCAGAGCTTTCGATTTCGCCGATGATCCCTCTGAGGATCGAATCGTCGTTGAAAGAGTGCAACTTGGAGAGCATCTTGATCGCCCTCCAATCCATACTGAATCCGGTAACGAAGTTGACTCGTTTGACACCACCGGCAAATGCCACTTGCCGAACACCGGAATTGGCAAGTGACTTGACCAATTTTCCCAGCTGTCCGAGGCGGACCCATGTACACCGTTCCGAGAACTCCTCGATGCGCGGATCGGCCTCGTCCTTTATGGCGACAGAGATGACCGAAAGCCCACGCGCGCGGGCGTTTTCTGCAATCTCGATCGGGAATCGTCCATTTCCGGCTACGATTCCGATGGGCGAGGTGAGTTCGATAGTTGAATCGTGTACAGCTTCCATAGGTGCTCAAGCACCATAGGATTATGAGCGGGGATCGTCAAGGAAGGTCAGTCCACGAATAAGTCCAGCGATACTCGAACCGATTCACTGCCAGGACAGCCGTGTAGCAGAGCCCCAAGGTCCAGCAAGGGGATCGGACCGCGGACTTTCTAGTCCGCTTTCTGCTGGGGTCGTGATGCTAACAGCTAGCGGAGCGGAAGCTCCGCGCTCCAGGGGTCGCAACGCCTTCGGTTGACTACAAAGTTTTACTTACTGGTACGCCTGGTATCAGCAGTTTAACTAGCAGAGGTTCGTACGGTTCGTAGTGCACACAACTACCTCCTCCTACGAGAATCCACCAATTTTACCCCACTGCTGGATCACCATCTCCCGTCCTCGAGATAAGAGGATGCAAAGGAGAACAAGGGTACCTTCATGCATCTCTCGATCCTGCACATAGAATACGACCTGAACGCGCGGGTAAACTTCAAGCAAGCTGCGTCGGAGATCGCACGTACCCACTCACTCAACGTTGCAGCATCGCTTGGGGAAGCGCTGGAAAAGATACGCGATGAACAGATCTTCGATATCATTTTTATCTCCAGTCGTTTTTCGCGTGATGCAGCGGCGAAGTTCATCGAGGCTGCAAAACGTACCGATTCAGGGGCTCACTCGGTCTTCATGTGCATCTGCACTGGGTTGTACTGCACTGCAAACGTGTTAGCTGATTATGCATCGATTGGATTCGAGGGATTTCTTTTAGCCCCCTATTCGGTAGAGTCTTTTCGTGAGACCTTCGCGATCGCCGAGAAGTTACTCGAATCTCATACGAGCAGATCCGAGGATCTCACGGTGCGTTTACTCGTTCGTGCTACAGTCGGGAACATGGCCGACTGTGCACGGCGCTTTAAGGGATCCAAGCCCCTTACAATTCCTCATGAAGAGTTGAAGCGAACCGCTGAAATCGTACGTGCCCTTCCGCAAGCGACCCGGCGCAGATTCAAGGAAGCGGTCAATCAGGAGTTTTCCAACCAGCACCGTGCGTATCGTCGGCGAACGCATACGCGAAACACCTCGTCGAACACTAGCAAGGTCTCAAATTGGTAAGCTACGGGCCTTTGTACGGAGGCTGTGATAGCCTTAGGTTTTGCTGACGAGAGTCGCGGTAAGGAAGCGAATCCCGAGTATTTGACAATTGACGCCAGGTCACCCAAGATCCTGCTCTCCGGCGCATGGAGATATCCGGGCATTAAACCGATATCTATAGAGCGCGCCACCGCTTCCTCAATCCACGGACGTTTACTTATGACAGCAATCACTTATCCCAGTAGGTACCGACAGATAGGCTATGTCGTAGGCATGTTTGTGCTCGCTGTGGTCCTCCTCGGTATCGTAAAGTTCCTCCAGATCCGACGAGCCATGATGATGGCACCAAAGGAAGGGGCAGAAGCAGTGACGAGTTCTCCGGTTATCGAAAACGTCTGGCGCGAGGGATTCGATACAGTTGGTACCTTTGTGGCTGTTCAGGGTGCAACGCTCAGTGCCGAGGAGGCTGGAACGGTATTTCGTATCCTATTTGAATCAGGCTCGAGCGTTCAGCGTGACCAAGTTTTGATCGAACTCGATCGTTCGGTCGAGGAGGCTAACCTAGCCGGGGCCCTGTCACGTGCCGAGCTTGCGCGGCAAAGTCTCGCCCGAGCGCGTACCTTGAGGAGCCAGAGTGCACTTTCGATCGCCAATCTAGAGGATGCCCAATCGAAACTGCAACAGAGTGAGGCAGAGGTTCGTTCTCTTCGAGCTATTATCGAACGTAAAACTATCAAAGCACCCTTTGCCGGCAAGACAGGGATACGAA
Source organism: Bdellovibrionota bacterium (assembly GCA_040398075.1). Lineage (GTDB taxonomy): Bacteria > Bdellovibrionota_C > UBA2361 > UBA2361 > OMII01 > OMII01. The sequence goes on from JBBAUR010000001.1 coordinate 45,116, forward strand.
TGGTGAATGTTGGAGAGTACGTATCGGCAGGAGCGCCCCTGGTGCCATTGCATTCGATCGATCCGATATCTTTCAACTTTTCGGTACCACAACAGATCTTGCCCAATCTGTCAGTCAAAAGTCCCATTCGACTAGAGGTCGATGCCTTTCCCGGAGAGGTATTTTCCGGCGAGGTTTCAGCTATCAATCCGAATGTGAATCAAACAACTCGAACGATTGAGATCCAGGCGTCGCTTTCGAATGAGAGTGGGAAATTGCTACCAGGTATGTTCGGTCGCGTCAGTCTTGATCTTGGAGCAGAGAGAGCGGTCCTTACGATCCCTGCTTCGAGTGTTGTATACGCCCCGTATGGGAATTTCGTGTTCGTTATCGAGCGAACCAAGGATTCGGCAGGTAATGAGGTCCTCTCTGTACGTCAACAGGTAGTGATGCTCGGCTCTCGACGAGGTGATCTCGTTTCTGTAGTGTCAGGTCTCACGGCTGCGGACGAGATCGTGACAACTGGAGGCTTCAAGCTACGTCCCGGAATGGCGGTGACGACAAAGAATGAGATAGTACCGCCGCGGGGCGAAAACCCCTCAGTTCAGGATTCCTGAGGCTCACATATGAGGCTTACTGATCTCTTCATCAAGCGCCCGGTTTTGGCGATCTGCTTGAATCTCCTGATTCTGATCGCCGGATTGCAATCGATTCAGTCTCTCAACGTCAAACAGTATCCGCGAAGTGAGAGCTCAGTCGTTACTGTCAAGACGACCTATGTAGGCGCTCCGGCAGACCTCGTACGCGGGTACATCTCTACACCGTTGGAGAGAGTAATCGCCAGTGCCGACGGCATCGAGTACGTCGAATCAGCTAGTCGTCAAGGGATGAGTGAGATTACTGCTCGCCTACGGCTGAATTTCGACGTGAATGCCGCATTGACTCAGATTCAATCAAAGGTCGCTCAGGTTCGTAATGAGCTACCGCCCGAGGCTGAAGCTCCAATCATAAACGTAGAGAGCGCAGACGGACGCTTTGCGTCCATGTACATAGGGTTTTCGTCGCGGGAATTGGAGCCCAATCAGATTACAGATTACCTGACGCGAGTAGTGCAACCGCAGCTCTCGGCGGTAGCAGGGGTGCAACGCGCAGATATCCTCGGGGCGAGAACCTTTGCGATGCGCATCTGGTTGAAACCTGAGCAGATGGCAGCGCTCGGAATAAGCGCTGCTGAGGTAAAAGCATCCCTGGCCAGTAACAATTTCCTTTCAGCGATCGGTAATACCAAAGGTTCGATGATCTCAGTTAATCTGGTCGCCAACACGGACCTCAAGAGCGTTGATGAGTTCAAGAAACTCGTGGTTCGTCAGAAGAACGATACTATCGTGCGTCTCGAGGAGATAGCCGATGTCGTGCTTGGAGCCGAGAATTATGACGAAGACATCCGATTCGGAGGTGAGTCAGCAACTTTCATAGGTGTGTGGGTTCTTCCGAATGCAAATTCGCTGGATGTCATCTCCAGGGTGCGCAGCTTCCTACCGGAAATCGAACGTAATCTTCCGAGTGGGTTGAAACTCTCCGTTCCTTTTGATGCGACGGTATACATTCGTAATTCGATCAAGGAGGTGCTCAAAACACTCACGGAAACTATTTTGATAGTGATAGTGGTTATCTTCCTGTTTTTGGGTTCCGTGCGGTCGGTTCTGGTGCCTGTGGTTGCCATTCCGCTCTCGCTCATCGGGGCAGCCTCTTTGATGCTGGCCTTTGGATTCACTGTAAATCTCCTTACCCTGCTCGCAATTGTGCTTGCTGTTGGATTAGTCGTAGACGATGCAATCGTCATGCTGGAAAATGTCGAGCGTCACGTGCGCGATGGGATGGATCCGGTGTCAGCGGCTCTCGAGGCTGCGCGTGAACTGTTCGTTCCGATCATCGCAATGACGATCACTCTGGCTGCGGTGTATGCACCGATCGGTATACAAGGGGGGCTGACAGGGGCTCTGTTCAAGGAGTTCGCGTTCACCTTGGCAGGTGCTGTAGTGATTTCGGGGATAGTAGCACTCACTCTGTCGCCCATGATGGCGTCTCGAATAGTGCGGAAAAACGAGCGTGAAAACCGCTTTCAACACCTGGTACATTCGTCGCTGGATAGATTGCGCGAATGGTACAGACATGCACTCAGAACAGTTCTCGGATATTCATCGGCAGTGATAACCGCAAGTATCGGCCTCGTACTCTTGCTTTTTCCCTTCTATCTGATGTCGATCAAAGAGTTGGCTCCTCGGGAGGATCAGGGGATTATCTTCGGACTCGTCCAGGGCGCTCCTGATTCGACTATCGAGCACATGGGCCTATTTACAGGAGAGGTCAATCAGGTCTACCAGAGTGTTCCGGAGTACAAGAATTCTTTTCAGCGCACCGAGCCAGGTGGAGGATTCTCCGGAATGGTCCTCAAGTCATGGGGAGAGCGTACCCGTACCTCAGAGGAGATTATTCGCGAGCTGTGGCCCAAGATGTCTACTGTCCCAGGCATCAAGGTCTTCCTTACATCGCCTGCTGCTCTACCGGGAGGGAGCGATCACGCTGTGGAGTTCGTGATCTCTTCGACAGCAGAACCACAAGAGATTGTGTCTTTTGCGCAACAGCTCATCCGAACAGCATTCGAAAGTGGAAAATTCATGTATGCCGATACGGATCTAAAGTTCGATCTTCCTCAAGCTGAGGTTATCATCGACAAAGATAAGGCCAATTCGATGGGACTGTCGCTTGCGAGTATCGGTGAGGACCTCTCGGTATATGTGAGTGGAAATTACGTGAATCGTTTTTCGATTCTAGGCAGGAGCTACAAGGTAATCCCTCAGGTGAAGCGTGAGGCGAGGCTCAATCCCGAGCAGCTCCTGGCACTGCATATCCGTGGCCCACAAGGGAACCTGATACCACTGCACACGGTAGCATCAGTCAAGGAGGGTGTTCAGCCGCGTCAGCTCAATCGCTTTCAGCAGCTCAATTCCGCCAAAATTCAAGGAGCGCCTTTGCCGGGTACTAGTGTCGACGACGCGCTCACGGTATTGGAGCAGAAAGCAAAAGAGCTCCTACCTCCTGGATACAGTGTTGATTACGCCGGCGAGTCACGGCAGTTACGGAAGGAGGGTAACTCCATGACCGCGACCCTTATTCTCGCCATAGTGGTGATATTTCTAGTTTTAGCGGCTCAATTCGAGAGCTTCATTGATCCTCTGATAATACTCGCAGGGTCAGTGCCACTGGCTCTTGCTGGGGCGATGCTCTTCGTATTCCTCGATATGACTTCACTCAATATTTACTCTCAGGTTGGCCTGATCACCCTGGTCGGGTTAGTGGCCAAGAACGGTATTTTAGTTGTCGAGTTCGCCAATCGTTTACAGGAGCAGGGACTCTCGAAAATCGATGCAGTTGTCGAGGCAGCGGCAACCCGCTTGCGGCCGATCTTGATGACCTCGGTTGCTACGGTGGTGGGGCATTTTCCCCTCGTCATCGCCGCTGGTGCTGGGGCAAGCGCCCGAAACAGCATCGGTATTACCCTCGTGAGTGGGATGATTATTGGTACTGTTTTTACGCTCTTTGTGGTGCCTGTTCTATACTCCTTGATCGCTCGAACCAAGGGCCATAGAGGAGGTCGTGAAGACGCGCCCCATACGTCTAACGATCGGGGGACTCCCCTTGCAGTAATGCATTAGAGAAGCAAGGCAAAACCCCTCCTTGCTGTAAAAGCAGAAAGGGCGTCGGAGGGGCTCCACCGTTCGATGACCAGCATGGGGCAACGACGCGACGCGAGTTGCCGTTTCGGGTTCAAATATCAATGTGCACGGTAGGGAGGCTGTTTCCCATGCTCGTGCTCGTATCCGTGTCGTGCTATACACACACCGATGAATTCGGAAACAGTGCGAGCGCGTGGTGTGGGCAGATGGATCGTATCGTTACTTGGGCTAATAGGATGCTCCGGGTGTGTCCTCGTTGGCCCCGATTATAAGCGTCCAGAGACCCCGGTCTCCCAAAGCTTCGTGGGCAAGGATGCACCGGGAGCTATTCAGGGTGAGGCTGTCGAGAAGTGGTGGTACAGCTTTGCCGACAGACAGCTCGAGGAGCTCATTCTCAAAGCGGTTCACGATAACAACGATCTCGAAGTTGCGCTCGAGCGCGTGAATCAGACCCGCGCATTGCGTCGCGAGGCGTTTCTCGGACTCTTTCCAATCGTCACATCTGCGCTCGACTATTCCAACACACACATTCCAACCTCGACCTTTGCAGGTGGAGCGCTCCGTCTCGGTAAGACTCACATCGATAACGAGGTTTATTCGGCAGGCTTCGATGCATTTTGGGAGGTGGACCTATTCGGGCGGGTTCGGCGCGGAGTAGAGGCGCGTACTGCTGACAGCGAGGCGGCTGTTGCGCAACTTCAAGATGCCGTACGGATCTTGATAGGAGACGTAGCTCGTAACTATTTTCAGCTACGTGGACTGCAGGCACAACTCTCAGTTGCGCAGGAAAATGCCCGTACTCAGGAGCAGGTCGTACGTGTCGCCGAGGCTCTCTTCAAGGGTGGACAAACCACCGAATTCGACGTGGTTCGGGCCAAATCTCAGCTATCGTCGACACTCGCTTCGATACCGATTCTCGAAGCGAATATTCAGGCTACCGTGTATCGCTTGGCAGTCTTGACCGCAAGGCAGCCAGGCGAGTTGAGCGCACAGCTCGTTCCTCCAAAACCGATTCCGACCTACAACGGACCCGTTACCTTAGGAAACCCTGAAGAGCTGCTCCAGCGTCGTCCGGATATTCGTGCGGCTGAGCGTCGCCTGGCATCGGCAACGGCTGGAATCGGTGTGGCGAAAGGCGATCTCTTCCCCAAACTGACCTTCACCGGTTCGATATCTTTTCAAGCGCGTTACTTCGACAAGTTGACCGATGACAACAGCGATGCCTGGAACCTCGGTCCTAGCCTATCGTGGGCGGCCTTCGATCTGGGCCGTGTCTTAGCGCGCATCGACGCCTCAGAAGCGGTCGCGCGACAATCCCTTGCTCAGTACGAACAAACTGTGCTTCTGGCTTTGGAAGACGTAGAAGGTTCACTCGCCCGCTTCAAAGGCTTCAAGCTTCGGCGAGATCATCTTCAGGATGCTGTTGAGCAATCGGGCAAGGCCGTTGCGATATCGCGTACCCAATACGAGAACGGATTGATAGATATACTACCGGTGCTCGATGCCCAAAGGAGTGCACTCATTGCTCAGTTGAGTTTGGCGGAGAGTCAAACAGATCTCCTTACATCCCTCGTAGCTGTTTTCAAGGCCGTTGGCGGAGGTTGGGATGACGCTATTATCGAGGTGCAAGCTAATCCTGAGGGTGAAACGCCACCTGTTACGAACGCAAGTATGGTGTCTCAATAGGGATTGGGTTGCCAGCGAGGGAGAATCGCGCATGAGGTGCGGCTGGATAACGATACTTCTATGTACTGCCGCTGTTTTTGTGGCGAGTGCTAGCCCTGCCGAAGTCGCGGGTAGAGCGAGCAACAGTTCGTGTGAACGCGCAGTAGGTCTCGATGAGCTTCAGGCTCTGGCTCTGGAAAGGAGCCCGCTCCTGGCCGAGATTGAGAGTGAGTACGCCAGTCGTTTATCGGAAGCATTCGAGACTGAGGTGCTGATTAATCCTGAGCTACAAGCCGAGCAGGCTTACACGGGCATGAGGATTAACGGTGACAATGATCCGCAAACGAACTTATCTTTGGCGCAGCGATTGAAGCTGTCTCATTTTGGCCAACGCCAAAGGGTTGCGGCGCTCTTGCGCAAAGTTGGTGATACTCAGAGGAGCGCTAGGCTGCTCGAGACGACTCAAAAGATCAATCTACAGTTTTACACCCTGTATGCTTTGGAGCGCTCGGAGAGGATTCTAATTGACTCCGAGGAGCTCGCCTCCAAGAAAGTTGTGCTTGTACATCAAGGAGTGCTCAAGGGACTTCTTTCCGAGGGCGACCACAGACTCTTCGAGGCTGAAAAGTTTCGTTTGCAGGCCCAGCGGCGTGGGCTGCAGTCAAGTATACATGCACTTCAAGCGGAGTTGAGTAGGATGCTTGGATCGGCTTGCGTTTGGCACGCGCAATCACAGCCGATATTCTCCGCGCCTCCGAACGAAGCGGAGTTGCTCACCAAGGCACGCCAAAGCCAACTGAGCGAGGTAGCTCGGGCTGATCTGATGCTCGGACTAGCTTCCGAGCAGGTACGTCTTGCCAAGCTCGATCGATACCCTGAGTTCGCTCCGCGTATCATTTACCAGCACACTAATGACGGGGGTGATTTCGTTGGTGCCGGTATTGCAATACCATTGCCTTTTTTCAATCGTAATCAAGGCGAGATCGGGCGTGCTCAGGCATTAGAGATGTCGGCGCGACGACGGAAGGAGTTGCTTTCGGATGGTGGTTTGGAGGCGCAGATTCAAGCCCTACATAACGCGGTAGTAGCTGCAATCGAACAGGCGGAGCTGTACTCGGCTAAGGTGGTTCCCGCATATGAAGCAGCATTACGTTCACAGGAGAAGCTGTATACACAGGGTAAAGGCAATGTACTTCAAGTGTGGCAGACCTTGCGCTTGTTCAACGATGCTCGCCATGAGGCCCTGACATTGTGGCTGGGTGCCGCTACAGCGAGAATTCAGCTGTCGTTACTGGTGGGGGAGGAGATCTAAATGAATAGAGTGCGCTATTTTATCGACACCAGCGCGCCATGGATCGCTCGTCATAAGACTGGGTGGCGGTGGAGCGGCATCTCCAAATCGCTCGCAGCGCTATTTTCGTGCTCGTTCTTGTTCTTCTTTAGTGGATGCAAAAGTTTATCTGAAGGGGGCTCGAGAGAACATGTACACGAAGCCGAGCACGAGGAGGAATTCGAGCGTGGTCCTCATGGTGGAAGGATACTCAGGGATGGCCCTTTTGCCCTAGAAATTCAGATATTTGAAAGGGGAGTGCCACTGCAATTCAGGGTATACGGCTATCAAAGTGCAGAGCCTCTCGCACCCTCTGATTTTACCGCCACGATTCGACTCTCTCGCCTAGGCGGTCGAATCGATGAATTCGTCTTGCAGCCTCAGGATAATTACCGTTCGAGTTCCAAAGAGGTCGAGGAGCCTCATTCCTTCGATGTGTCGGTGCAGGCTACTTATGGTGCAAAGGAGTATTCGTGGACATACGCTTCTCATGAGGGGCGGGTGGAGATGTCAGCCGCTATCGCAACTCACTCCGGTGTTACCACAGAGAGAGTTGCCGCTCGCTCGATGCGAACGATGCGCCGAGCGCGTGGAAAGATCGTTCCCAGTGAACATCGCATCGCTCACGTAATACCCCGATTTGCTGGTGTCGTCCGAGAGGGACGCAAGCACATCGGTGACAAGGTTGAGAAGGGCGAGGTATTGGCAGTCATCGAGAGCAATCAGAGCTTGCAGCCCTTCGAGGTTCGCTCTCAAATTTCAGGTACCGTAGTCAACGGACACCTCATCGTTGGTGAGTATGTACCCGAGAATCAATGGGTCTTCATTATAGCTGACATATCTGAGGTTTGGGCGGATTTTCTGGTGCCCCTACGTGAAAGTGAAGATATCGCGAAGGGGCAAAAAGTAATGCTCTCCTCCGTTATGGGCTCCGCAACTCAAGAAGGGCAAGTGTCATACGTGGCGCCGTATGCCGACGAAAGATCACAGGCACAACTCGTCAGAGTGATCGTACCCAACGAGAAAGGGACGTTCGTGCCGGGAATGTTCATCACCGGAGAGATCATCGTGAGAGAAGAAAGTATTCCTATTGCGATCAAACGTGAGGGGATCCAACGCCTCCAAAATTCGAATGTTGTATTCATTCGTGTAGGAGATACCTATGAAGCTCGTCCAATTGAATTGGGCCGTTCTGACGGAGAATGGGTAGAAGTGGTTCGCGGACTTCATGGAGGTGAGGAGTACGTTGTGGGTAACTCATTTCTCATGAAAGCAGATGCTCTGAAAGCGGGAGCTTCTCATGATCACTGAGGCGTACTTCCATCATGGGACTTGGGAAAGAGGCTGCGCATCTCGGCGATGCAGCAGAGGGCTAGATGTTCAATAGTATCCTGAGAGCTTCAATACGCTATCGCCATTCGGTGCTGATAGTTACGCTTCTTCTTGCTTCCGTAAGTGTTTTCTCCTATCGGCGCTTGATCATCGATGCCGTTCCAGATATCACGAATATTCAGGTTCAAATTAATACGCACGCCCCGGGCTACTCACCGTTTGAGACGGAGCGGCGCATTACGCAGCCTTTGGAGTTGATGCTTGCAGGGCTGCCATCTCTCGAATATACCCGGTCGCTTTCGCGGTATGGACTCTCACAAGTTACCGCTGTCTTCAAGGACAAGACTGACATCTATTTTGCTCGCCAGCTCATTTCGCAACGGATTCAGGAAGCGAAGGAGAGGTTGCCACCGGGTATTAATCCCTCTATGGGACCTATAGCTACGGGTCTCGGTGAGATCTTTATGTTTACGGTCGAAAATGATGCTAGCTCCAAAAGGCAGTACTCGCTTCAAGATCTCCGGGAGATCCAGGATTGGGTCGTGCGCCCACAGCTCAGGACTGTTCCTGGAGTAGTTGAAATTAATTCTATCGGTGGTGCCGCCAAGCAGGTTGTCGTGACACCCGAAGTTGAGAAATTAAGGGCATATTCTCTTACTCTAAGCGATCTATCGTTTGCAATTGGACGAAATAACTCGAGCATAGGAGCCGGCTTTGTAGAACAAAACGGAGAACAATTTCTCGTGCGGGTTCCATCTCAGATCGAAGCGCCATCGGAGCTGCTCGATATCGTAGTTGGTGTGCACGACGACACACCTATTTATGTCCGTGATGTTGCTCGTGTCGAGATCGGTTCTGAGCTACGCACCGGCGCTGCTACTCAGAACGGTCGAGAGGTTGTGCTCGGTACCGTGTTTATGTTGATGGGGGAAAACGGTCGTACGGTCTCTGAGCGTGTGAGCAGGAAGCTCGAGGAGATTTCACGTTCGGTTCCTGAAGGAGTTGCAGTCAGACCCGTGTATAATCGCTCGAATCTGGTGAATGCGACGATCGCCACAGTGAGAAGAAATCTCCTCGAGGGGGCTCTTTTAGTCGTGGTCGTGCTTTTTCTTGCTTTGGGAAACATACGAGCAGCGTTGATTACAGCGCTCGTTATACCGCTTTCGATGGGCTTGACGATCCTGGGAATGGTGCAAGGTAAGCTGAGTGCAAATCTGATGAGTCTCGGTGCACTCGATTTTGGATTGATTGTGGACGGAGCGGTCATCTTAGTCGAGAACTGTATAAACAGGTTGTCTTCTACGCAGGCTCGCCTAGGTCGACTGCTCTCGAAGGAAGAACGGCTGGAGTTGGTATACGAAGCATCCTCAGAAGTACGCCAAGCCACGATGTTCGGAGAGTTGATCATCATGGTCGTGTACGTACCAATCCTGGCTTTGTCAGGCATCGAAGGAAAGATGTTCCATCCGATGGCCTTAACCGTGCTGCTAGCGCTCGGTGCGGCCTTTGCATTCTCACTTACCTTTGTTCCGGCAGCGGTGGCTGTCTTCATTACGGGACGTGTGCGTGAGCATGGTAAGATTATCGCGCAGATTCAGGCTGTATATGGGGCGCTACTTCGAAGCATATTGAGGGATCCGCGTATCGTGCTTGTCGGAGCAGTATGCTTCTTCCTCTCTTCTCTGTTGCTTTTTGGGCGTCTCGGGGCAGAGTTCATTCCGTCTTTGGATGAGGGAGACATCGCACTGCATGCGATGCGAGTACCAGGAACCTCGTTGTCTCAATCGATCTCGATGCAACATCAACTCGAAACGGAGATTAAGAAGGTCCCCGAAGTAAAGGAGGCTTTAGCAAAGATAGGAACAGCTGAAATCGCGACTGACCCCATGCCTCCGAGCATAGCAGACGGATATGTGATCTTGAAGTCGCGCAAAGAGTGGAGTGATCCTCGAAAACCGAAGGCAGAGATAGTAGCCGAATTGGAGCGGCTCTTACGAGATGTTCCAGGAAATAACTACGAGTTCACCCAACCGATTCAGATGCGCTTCAACGAGCTAATAGCCGGTGTCCGTAGTGATGTGGCTGTGAAGATATTCGGAGACGATACGGAGGTTTTGGCCGAGCAGGGGAAACGAGTTGAATCCATTCTCCGAGGTATTCGCGGTGCATCGGATGTGAAGCTCGAGCAAACGAGTGGCTTGCCGATGATTTCGATTGAACCGGATCGGACACGCATGGGGCGCTTCGGACTTAATTCAGGAGATGTGCAAGACATAGCTAGAACTGCGTATGCAGGTGAAACCGTGAGTACTTTCTTCCAAGGAGACAGAAATTTTCCGATAGTGGTCCGGTTGAGCGATGTAGACCGTCATGACATCAGAGCCTTATCTCAACTACCAATATTACTTGCCAGTACGAATGAAGTATCACAATCGTTCGAGGCTGAGCGAGCAGCCTTCAAATACGAGGCACCGGAGCGGCCTTATCTCACGCTCGCGGATATAGCGAACATATCGATAGTCGAGGGACCGAATCAAATAAGTAGAGAAAATGGAAAGCGTCGGGTAGTCGTGACGGCGAATGTTCGTGGCCGTGACCTGGCGTCATTCGTAGAGGAGGTTCAATCCAAGCTTGCTGCCCGTCTCGAGCTACCGGATGGATATTGGATGGGTTTGGGTGGTCAGTATGAGCACCTCATTTCGGCGCGTGCCCGATTGATGGTGGTTGTACCATTGGTGCTCATGAGCGTATTTGCCCTCATCTTCCTCACGTTCCGTTCTGTTCGATATTCTTTGCTCGTATTTTCAGGGGTTCCCTTCGCCCTATCTGGTGGAATTATCGCGTTGTGGCTCAGGGGGATCCCTTTCTCGATATCGGCCGCAGTTGGTTTTATTGCGCTGTCCGGTGTATCTGTTTTGAATGGGCTCGTATTGGTGAGTTTCGCGAGAAAGCTTCTCCAGGAGACACGCGATCCGGCCACGGCTATCATCCAGGCAGCAGTGACTCGGGTCCGCCCGGTGCTGATGACGGCTCTCGTGGCATCCCTCGGTTTCGTGCCGATGGCGCTCTCGCATGGAACTGGCTCTGAGGTTCAGCGTCCGCTCGCAACTGTAGTGATCGGTGGAATCATCTCTTCTACAGCACTTACTCTGCTCGTTGTGCCAGTTCTGTTGCACGTCTTCGGAGGATATCGAACGTCGAGTCTTGGCGCTGAAAGTGGTCCACAAAGAGCCGATTAACTGCTCGATAGCGAAGTGCTCGAGGCCCCTCTTGTGAAAGTAGCCGTCTGTCCTACTCTCCGCACTGGGTAGAGTGATGCGGCAGAGATGTTAGCCCGATCATGAAGGTCGTGTGTTGATCGGCGTGAATGAGAGCAAGACGTTCTAGAGCTCGCCTGACTTTATGGCTTGTAACCTGCCGTCTGAGACGCGATAGGGTGCTTTCAATGGCAGAATCGAGCTTTCGAGCTGAGGTGGCAATTGCAGCTTGGGTTGGTTCCAAATGAACATCGATACACAGGGCAGAGGGTGTACAGGTACGAGTGATACGAGCGTGTTTCCATACCTCACGCCAGGCTAGTGTGTAGAGATTCTGGACCTTAGAGCGAATACGTGACCGGTATCGGAGATTGCGCTCAGAACGAGCTTCCCTGACGAGTAGCCGAGTAGCGCGGTTGGTAGTGTCGAGACGTGTAAAGAGCTGGTTGTCGAGAGCCAAGAGTTTGTCGGTGAGGTCGTTTTCCGTGCAGTGTGGCGGCTCGGTTTGGGGTACGCCTACGGAAGTAGGTATTGGTTGTGGTGTTGCCTGAGGTGTTGGGGAGGAGGGCGTAGGAGAGGGGGGCGGAGAGCAAATCGCAAGACCGATTTTGAGGTGCCCAGTGTTGCGAGTTGGTTGTGGGCCATAGGCAAAGCCTCCACTTGCGCCGAAGGAGGCGTTTCTACCCTGGGCGCCATCGCCGATCTGTAGGGCATAGAGCGTGTCTCCGATCGGCAGCATTTCTCCGATACGCGCTCTCTTTCCGATCAATATACCTCCCCATCTTTTATAGTAATACCACGATGAAGGATCGATCGCTCCACCCTGCGAGGAGTATGCAGACGGTTTTAGCTCCAGTACAGGGCTCTTTGACGGAGGCGACTGAACCCTACCTGTCAAACTTACAATCATCTCATATGCAGTGGAGGGATCGCTCATGCGATAGGCTGTTCCAATCAACCGAGCGGTGCCGTTCCCATATTCTTCGAAAGATGCTCCATGCTCGAAGACAAAGTCGTCTCCGATGTGCGACAGTGAGAGATCGTATCCCTCTTGAATGCGGGTGAGGCCTGTGTCAGCAGCTACCGCCACGGGACAGTAGGCATACTTCAGACATCCCGGACCAGACACGGAACGAATATTGAAGCCACTAACAGGTTGTGAAATGAAGGCAGGGTCAGAGATATCGGTGATATCTTTAATGCGTAGGTGTGAGATCCACGAGAAGGTGCCGAGATCCAAGCTTGCACTCTCGCAGGTGGTTCCCAGGGGAACGAAATGCACACCGTCGATAGATCCGGAGATCTCGGCCCGCACGGGATGGGAGGAGCACGGAGGGGCTCCCTTTGGACGTTCGATGGTCAAACGCCCGGCGCTCGGATAGTTGGCGATCGGTACGATGAATCGCAAGGTAACGGACCCACCAAGACCTAAAGTAACCGAGTCAAGGTTGGAGGCCTGGTGTAAGAGCACAGTTGGATCTGAGGCAACTATAGAGAGCGGAGGCTCTGCCGTAGATGAACCTGGCTCGAAGCTTACAACTTCAGAGGGCCGCTCGAGAGCGCAGCTGTTGAGTGCCAAAGCAGCCGGGCAGTTGATGATGACAGCGACAAAAGCAATTAAAGGGAGTGTTGAAATGAGTAGTAAACGCTCCATGACTGACCCCCGGTAAGGTGAACGTACAGATGCGCGATGCCGGTACCGCACATACCGGCTCACCAGTGAATGTGAAGTGGAAGGTAGCGCCGGTTATTGTCAAAACGATATGAGGGGGATCACTTAGAGCCCAGGACAAACACAAACCTCTTGGCGGTGTCGTTTCCACTATCCCTCCTGAACCGCCGGATGCGGAGCCGCATGTCCGGTGGTGTGGGGATTGGGAGTTCGTCAATTTCGGCAGCTCCCGATTACCCGATTCTACTTCAAATAATCGCTCTGACCGGCTATCTGCGTAACTCAAAACGATCGGGTTGGAACCACGGAGGACTTGAGAGGAGCACAGAGGTTGTGGTTCAAAAAGCTATCCAGTCACGAGACAAGAACTACGACATCGAGCAGAAATCAATCAGTCATACTGCCAGCCTGCCCCCTCTATGTACCTCTCAAGTCCTCTGTGGTTTCATTCCCATCTGCTTGTATGGGAAGAGAGGTAGAACAGGTAGTATATACCTCCTAAGAGCTGCAGAGATGAGCTTTCTTTACTTTCTCCGGCAACCTTCGTCGTTCATAAGGACAAAGTTCCTGCCGGAATCGGTGGGGCAATGAATGCTGCTAGAAAAACACCGACAACACCGATGAGGATCATCGTTCCGATTCCCGCGGCAACAAAAGTGAGCCTCTGCTCATCGGGAATATCGAGCATCGAGCGGCTCCCGCGGTAAAAGAGGTATACGGAATAGCCGAGAGCAATAATTAGTGCGAGCGCACCGTAGAGAGCAGGTATCAACCCTAAAATGTGAGTAAGTGCCACAGGAACTGAGGAGTGAGCCAGCAGGCTAAAGGAGCGGCTCCGGTCGCTGCGACCCCCAAAGTGAGGAGCCAACTTTTCGAGAGCTAGAGCGCCTGCGAAAAGTGCTCCTAGCGTGAATATGACCTGAACTACTTGAGTTACCACTTCCTCGAACACGGGAGGATGCCACGTATCGAGGAACGGCACGTAGACTCCGAAAATTTGTCGTCCGACTATCGAGCAGACAGCGCCTAAGAGGAGCAGGGGCAGAAGGAGCGACTCTATCAATTTTCGAGGGGTAGAGCCCTCGGAGGCAATGGCGGCCCAGCACTCTTCAGGTTTCGTCAGAATTAGTTTAATTCGGTTGAACAAAGCTTCAAGGCCCGACCGGCTTACTCCAGTAATCATGCGAAGAACGGTACTCCAAGCCCAGTCGTAGAGGAAGTACAGCATGGATAGCTATCAATAGGTAGTTGTTGTTCGATTGTTTGATACCATATGTAGTGGTTTGCTCAGGGTGAAGGTGAGGGGTAAAGTTCCCTGCTGCAGCATCTAATAAGTTTGAAGCCCTTGGGGTGTATGAGCTCTCTCCCGATAATAGTCACAGGTATATGGAACGAATAGTAGTTGCCGCCGCAGCACTCAATCAGACTCCGTTGGCCTGGTCAGGCAACTGTGCCGCCATCGAGCGAGCTCTTCGGGATGCGCGGAGCTGTGGTGCTCGGCTCGTGTGTCTTCCGGAGCTGTGTATTACTGGCTATGGGTGCGAAGATGCGTTTCATTCCTCCGGGGTCCTTCAGCGTGCACTTGCATGCGCAGAGCGCCTAGCTCGTACCCACAAAGATATCATCTTCAACGTAGGGTTGCCCCTCGAAGTAAGTGGAGTCGTGTACAACACGGTGGCGCTAGTTGCTGGTGGTAGTATCCGGGGATTCGTAGCAAAGCAACACCTCGCAGGTGACGGGTTACACTATGAGCCGCGGTGGTTCAAGCCTTGGCCCAAAGGTATCGTTTCTGCGGTCAAGCTCGGTGAACGGTCTGTGCCGGTCGGCGATCTCCTCTTCGAGGTCGATGGCCTTCGAATCGGCTTCGAGATCTGCGAAGATGCTTGGGTCGCGGAACGTGCTGGCATCGATCTTGCGCGACATGGAGTAGACATAATCCTCAATCCCAGTGCAAGCCACTTCGCCTTTGGGAAGCACGAGATCCGCCAACGCTTCGTGCTCGAAGGATCGCGCGCTTTTGGTGCTGCCTACCTCTACGCTAATCTTTTAGGGTGTGAGGCTGGAAAAATCATCTATGACGGAGATGCGCTCATTGCGTCTCACGGCGAGATCGTTGCTCGTGGCGGCCGTTTCTCGTATCGAGATGTCGAAGTCTTATCTGGCGTTGCTGATATTGACCGAGGTCGTCTGATGAGACGGCAACGTGTAAGCCTCGAGCCGCGCTTCGATATCGGGGAGCGCTTGGTTATTGTCCCGCGAGTAAAGATACCACGAGGTGGACTAGGAGGTGCATCAGCCGCGCCGGCATGGGAGACCTCACGAGTGCTCAAGCACGAAGAATTCTCGCGTGCTGTGTGTCTGGGTCTGTTCGATTATCTGAGAAAGAGTCGCAGCGAAGGATTCGTCGTATCACTCAGCGGGGGAGTCGACTCGAGCGCTGCAAGCGCACTAGTAGCCCTGATGGTCAAGGCGGCAGTTGCGCAGCTCGGTCTCAAGGGATTCAAGGAAAAGCTCGCATACGCCTCGTGGGCTAGAAGCGCTTCCAGCGAAGCTCATTTAGTGGCGAAGATCCTTGCATGTGTGTACCAACGTACAATCAACAGCTCAGAGACGACCCATCGCGCTGCGCAGGAGCTAGCTCACGAGATAGGCGCTACATTTCTGGACTTCGACGTGTCTGATCTCGTAACAGGATATGAAACACTCGTAGCCAAATCTCTCGGCACACAGCTTTCATGGAAGGAACACGACCTCGCGCGACAAAACATACAAGCCCGAGTTCGATCTCCTTCTGTATGGCTGGTGGCCAATCTCCGCAAGGCGCTCTTGCTTACGACGAGTAATCGTAGCGAAGCAGCGGTCGGCTACACGACTATGGATGGTGATAGTAGTGGCGGCTTGAGCCCCCTCGGTGGAATTGACAAAGCTTACCTACGGCGGTGGCTCGTGTGGCTCGAAAGAGAGGGACCAGAGGGCTTGCTTAAATTTCCGTCGTTACGCCTGGTCAACGAGCAGGAACCCACAGCAGAGCTCCGTCCGCAAAAAGATAAGCAGACTGACGAAAAGGATCTGATGCCCTACGACGTCCTCGATAGAATTGAGCGGCTCGCAGTGCGCGATAAGCTACTTCCATCGAATGTTGTAGAGGTACTGGAGCAGGAATTCAAGGGGCGCTTCAGGCAGCAAGAGATAGTAGCTTGGGTTGTGCGCTTCTTCAGGTTGTGGAGTGTCAATCAGTGGAAGCGGGAACGGTATGCGCCGTGCTTTCACCTGGATGACGAAAACCTTGATCCAAAGACGTGGTGTCGCTTTCCGATACTCTCAGGAGGGTTCACCGAGGAGCTTATGGAGCTCGAAGCCGGTAGTTCAAAGCGTACCAGCAAACGCAAGCGGTGATTTTGATGGGCACCAAGACGACAGCCCTCTACGGTGGTGCATTCGATCCATTTCACAACGGGCACCTCGCGACCATAGCTCTCTTAGTGAATTCAATGGTAGCACAGGAGGTTGTAGTCATTCCAAGTGGCGACAGACCAGATAAGAGTTCGAGTGTGTCGGGAACTCACCGTCTTGCGATGGCGCGCATCGCTGTCGAAGAGTCATTTACTGCCGATCGCCGTGTTTCCGTATCAGATCTTCATGTGACAGGGAGAGTAGGTTACGGCACTATCGATCTAGTCGATCACTATGCTCGAGGAGAGAGTGATAGAGTCGTAGTCGTGGTAGGCCAGGAGTTACTCCAGGATCTGCCTCAGTGGAAGGAGAGCGCGCGATTGCAGGCAACAGCGAAGCTCCTCGTCATACGTAGGCCGGGAGTTACGAGTGTGGCGATACCGGAAGGTTGGGATATTACGGTGCTCAGTCCCAAGTACGAGGATGGAGTGATGGTATCCAGTAGTAGTTTGAGATCACTGCTTCGAGAGGGCTCGTCTTGCGCTGGTTTGATGCCAGCTAGCGTGATTCGGTACTGTGCCGAAAACAACCTGTATAAACCCAGCCTCATTCATTTTTGAAAAAAATGAATGAGAATAGCTGGGCGAGCCAAGATTGCACTCGCCCAGCTATTGCGAGTGATTTTTTTCAAAAATCACTCGCGCAGGGTTTAGATAAAAAAAGCGCCCCTTGCGGAGCGCTTTTCGTGATCGCTTTTGGAAGCCGACTACAGGGTGAGACGGAGGCCTCCGAAGAGGTTTACATCTGACTCGTCGCTTATACCGACACCGGCTTTGAGAGCTACGTTCTCAGCGATCGCATAAAACGCAGTCCCCGTGTAGTTCCAGTCACCGGTTGTGATACGAGACCAGGTAATATCGAGGTTGGTCTCGATTTCATCGGTGAAGAGGTAACGGAGTCCAACACCGGCGTATACGCCGTTATCCGAGCGATCATTGGTGCCAGGGATATCGGTATCAACGCGAGCATGCAGACCACCAACGCGGGCAAGCAGATCGATACCTGGACACCAGGTGTAGTAACCCAATCCACCATAATTGTAGAGGTGCCCGTCTACATCGAAGTTTCCGAGGCCGCTGTCAGCAAAGTTGTATCCACCTTCCAGCGCGAAATTGTCGATCGGCGAGAAAGAGAGCTTCGTATCGAGGCCGTTTGAATCCTTCAGATCGCCGTCTACGTGAGTCCACTCGTACGCAGCGTCGAAGTAATCGTACTTCATAAGAGGTCCGGCATACGCCGTAGAAGCGCTGGCTGCAAACAGCACAGCAACGAGAGCTAATAGCTTTTTCATTACCTGTTCTCCCTAAAGGATGGTTAACAACTGTTGCTGACCTTAGAGCAGAGGTCGCTGGTATACAATCAGAAAAGTGAGCTACGCAATTGTGTCAAAATAGCGTTTGTTTTGCTTGCTGGTAGAGCAAGGTTTATTGCTGTATTAACAGGCTGCGGAAAGATGGCTTCGCAGCAGAAGAGCATTTTTCCGCAGCCTGTCAATGCTTTGTAAACCGAGGACTAGAGGAATGTATCATGAACACTCAGGTGATACCGCAAATTACCCCCACAGAGCTCAAGCAGCGCCTCGATGCAGGTGAAGACCTATTCCTGTTGGATGTGCGCGAGCCGCATGAGCGCGAGATCTGCTCCATCGGTGGAGAGTTGATACCAAAAGGTTCGGTTGCACAGAACCTCGGGCGGATCCCACGCGACAAGGAGGTGGTGGTCTACTGCCGAAGTGGGGGGCGTAGTCAGGCGGTGGCCCAGGAACTCAAAGGGTTGTTCGGATACGAGCGCGTAATCAACCTAGCAGGTGGGGTGTTGCGGTGGTCAGATGAGGTCGACCCAAGCGTAGTAAAGTACTGAACGCCTTAGGAATAGACCGTATTTGACCTGTTTTTTTAGCCGGAATGAGGTTGATCTTGTTCGACTGAGCTAACCCCTGAGACTACTTTTTGTTTTACATACAATACGTCATTTGTGTAAAGATAAGGGGATTGGGGCTGTAATATCGTTTACGGGCTCTGGCGTTCTTTACCTTTCGAATTTTTGCGTACACTGAGCCCTTATCGGAGTCCGGATCTGACACGTAGACCGTCCGAGCGTAGGTGACTCGCCTCGCTTCCCAACTATTCATATCAATGAGCGGACTGCGACGAGGGCTCACAAAGATTGATCAATTGAGGTTTTAGGCGGCCCACCCTTGAGACAACGGATGTTGCTGAGGGGTGGTTCGCCGATGGTTTGGCGATCCTATCTTTTCTCGTTCAAGAAGGACTGAAGAATGATGAAGCAAGTAGACAGGCTTCCAACGGTTGCGCACGAGCACCCCCGGCGCGTCTCTCAAGGCCAAGTGTGTGATTACACAAGGTGGTTCGTGACGAGGGTTCAAAGAGCCTTTAAGTCGATGTCGATGGGAAAAAAGTCGACCGAAATGGTAGAACTCTCAAAAAATGGGGAGACTATCGGGAAGATGGTAATAACGCGGGTACCGGGTCGGAAGCTCTTAGTTGAGGCTAGCCTCAACGGGGACACCACCATCCGAATAATCGGAGAGGTGAAGAACCACAACTTCACCGAGTTACCTGAGGGGGGGTTTAAATCGTTGAAGGTTCAGCTGCTTGAATCGCCGCACGTGGTGCAGCGATGGCTTGACATTGAAAAGGGTGCGGATGGACTAAAGTAATTTAGTTTTCTCCCCACCTCAACCATAGGCCTCACAAGATGCACTACTCTTAAATCTTTCAAGGTTTAAGTAGATCAGTCTTTTGTGAGGCCCTCTTCTTCGAATGTTCCTCAACTCCAGTACAGTTACCTTTGGTTGTCGTGTGACGTGATTGCTTTTGACGGTGCGTTGTGAGCAGGCTCCTTGCAACCACAACAACCACCTGGCGTTCTTTTTCTCTGAACGCCAGCAATCACCCGTATCAGCAGGTATCCAAGAGCAGCACACAAGAGTAGCACAGCGAGAAATCTCTGTATCACAACCACCTACTCCCAACTTGATACGTCACAAACGATGCCAGGTATGCTAACCCCGTCATGTACGCAAACATTCCAATGGTCCACGCCCACGATCCGGTTTCGCGTTTGCACACAGCCAGGGTAGACATGCACTGACAAGCAAACACGTAGAAAACCATTAGTGACAGAGCGGTGATAGGAGTAAAGCTCCCGTCCTCCCCTTTCTTTTGGAGGTGCGCTACTAACCCCCGGTGATCGTCATCGTCGTCACCCAACTCATAGACCGTGGAGAGGCCCGTGATGAAGACCTCACGAGCAGGGAACGAGGAGATAATCCCAATACCGATCTCCCAATTGAACCCGAGGGGTTTGATAAGGGGTTCAATCGCAACCCCAATTTGACCCGCATAGCTCTCTTTTACCGCGTTACCCTTAAAATCTGGGGCTGGCTTTGGATACGAAGAGAGAAACCACAATACTATCGAACAGGCCAATATGATCGTAGAGGCGTTCTTCAAGAAGGAAACAACGCTATCGTATGTGCTACGAAGGACTACGCGAGGTAGCGGCATGCGTAGGGGAGGCATCTCCATCACATAGAATGAGTGCTGTTGCCTGGTCACAGTTTTCTTGAGTACCCAGGCGATCACACATGCCCCCATGATTCCGAGCATGTACATCCCCAACAGAGTGAGCCCCTGAAGAGAAAAGGCACCAGCAATATAGGTTCGCGGAATGAACGCGGCGATGAGCACGGCATACACCGGTAATCGCGCGCTGCAGCTCATGAGTGGAGCGATCATGATGGTTGCCAAGCGGTCGGAGCGTGATGGGATCGTCCTCGTCGAGAGGATCCCGGGCACCGCACACGCAAAGGAGCTCAGGAGCGGAATGAAGGCACGACCCTGCAATCCGATCTTGCGCATGAAGTTATCGAGTAGGAACGCGGCACGTGAGAGGTAGCCACAATCTTCGAGTATACCGATGAAGAAAAAGAGTATGGCGATCTGTGGCACAAATACGATTACGTTTCCGACGCCGGGCACGATTCCTTCGGCGAGTAGGCTTGTGAGCATACCTGGTGGAAGGATTCGAGAGACCCACGAGCTCAAGGCATCAACGATACGGCCTATCAGATCCATGGGTAGCTGTGCCCACAGGAAGATCGCTTGGAATACGAGGGCAAAGAGTCCGAGCATGATCGGCAGTCCCCAGACTTTGCTGGTGAGTACCCGATCGAGGCGCTCGGGAAGGGCATTTGAGCCACTCTTTTCGTGCTTGGTGCTCTTCTCGACTATCGAGCGGATCCAAGAGTACCGCAGGGTGGCGATCGAGGTGACTAGAGTCGGATCATTCGAGATAGGTTGGAGCGAGTGGTGCCGGATCTGTTCACAGAGAGGGTGCGTGGTGGGGATCCATGCGTAGTGCTGCTTGGAGACAACGGGATCTTCGAGTGTTTTTTTTACGACCGCTATCAGTGAGGTGATGCCACTCTTGGAGCGCGCCACAATTGGTACCACCGGAATATCGAGATGACGCGAGAGGAGCTCTGTGTAGAT
This sequence comes from Bdellovibrionota bacterium, assembly GCA_040398075.1. Classification (GTDB taxonomy): domain Bacteria; phylum Bdellovibrionota_C; class UBA2361; order UBA2361; family OMII01; genus OMII01. The sequence continues at coordinate 66,058 of JBBAUR010000001.1, forward strand.
CTTGATGCCAGCACGCTCCGCGGCGTCCATCATGTTGACGGCAAGAACGATCGGAAGTCCGGCGTCGATCAACTCAGAGAGCAGGAAGAGATTACGTTCGAGGTTGGTTGCATCGACCACCACGACAACGAGATCGGGTCGTGGGCAGCCAGCCATTTCACCACGCAGGAACTGTGTGACGATCTTCTCGTCAGAGGTTGTTCCTTGAAGAGCATACGTCCCGGGAAGATCAAAGATACGCGCGCATGTGTCAGGCGCCAAGGAGAGCGATCCTTCACGCTTCTCGACCGTTACGCCGGGATAGTTAGCTACCTTGTAACGAGATCCGGTTAGCGCATTGAAGAGGGTTGTCTTTCCGCAATTCGGGTTACCGACAAGTGCGATGACCTTGGGGCATGTGTCCACGGAGCTATCGAGCAGGGCCACAACCAGCCATGAGAGTATTAGACGGGCTGAACTTGAACGTAGGCAGCTTCAGCGCTGCGGAGTGAGAGCACAGAGCCGAAGAGGCGCACGTTAATTGGAGAACCAAAGAATCCTCGTTGGGTAACAGTAACCTCCGAACCAGCAACCAGGCCCATCGAGACGAGCTTACTGAGGAGCTCGGTTGAGCAGCCTTTAAGATCAGAGATTACAGCCCTTTGGCCTATCTCCACTGAATCAAGCCCTTTCTCTGATGACTTCTTCACGATACCGCTCCTGGCAAGCACTTTTTACTCGGTATACCCGAGACTTAAGTGGACTTTATAGCCGTCCAAAGGCGCACACATTTAGCCGTATACCCTGTGCTTGTTGAATATGTCAATGGATAGGAGGCTCTATCTTGAGTGGATTATTCCAATTTATAGCCTGGTATATAAAGCATATGTTTGATTAAGGGAGGGAGGTACAGCTGCTTGGGGCAGAGATCGTTGCCGGCTCCTGTGGGGGCAACTGTATCGGTCGCCATGGGTCTACGGTCACGATGTGTGCCCTTGATCACTACTACCAGCGAAGCGCATGAATATAATTAAATTGTTGAGCATGAGGCTAAAGCTCTATCGGCGCGCCGCCTGAGAAGATTTTCAAAGTCTTTAGAGATGATCGTAAAACGTATCTTATCAAGGGTCGATGAGCATCACCGTTTAACCGGCGATCTTTCGCTGCCTGAGCCGTTGCATGGGCTCGTTGTCTTCGCGCATGGGAGTGGAAGCAGTAGGCTTAGCCCACGTAATAAGTTCGTGGCGGAATGCCTCAACAAGCAGGGGCTCGGAACGCTGCTTCTGGATCTCCTAACACCGGAGGAAGATCGTCTCTACAGCAATCGATTCGATATTGAACTACTTTCGAAGCGATTACTCCACATGGTGACATGGGTAGGGAATCAACGTGAGTTTCAATATATTCCGATCGGATTTTTCGGAGCTAGTACCGGTGCAGCAGCAGCACTGTGTGCAGCCGCCCAGTTTACAGGCGAGGTGAAGGCCCTAGTTTCGAGAGGTGGTCGCCCCGATTTAGCTGGAGAGGAATCTTTGGGCTCGGTGACCGCACCAACACTTCTGATTGTAGGTGGAGAAGATCGTGACGTGCTCGAGCTCAATCGGATCGCATTCTCGAAGATGAATTGCGAGCGCGAGCTGTATGTCGTTCCCGGGGCCAGTCATCTGTTTGAGGAGCCCGGCAAGCTGCAAGAGGTTGCTGATTTGGCCGCTGATTGGTTTGTGAGGCATTTCATGGAGCGACCCGACGAAGTTATTGTAAGAGGCCCAGCTGAACTTTGACCTCTCGTTGCTCCTCGCCTCTCACAAGGGTGAGGCGAACCTTGTCACCCGGTTGGCGCTCATCGAGCACTTTGAGAAGATCCTCGCCATTCTCCACGCTGATTCCATCTATCGCCGTGATGATGTCCCCGAGCGCGATGTTTCCGCCGGGCCCCCGGTGAAGGGGTAGGATCCCGGCTTTGTGAGCCGGAGAATCTGGGATGACGTCGGCAACCACGGCACCAAGTAGCCCGTGCTCGCGCAAAAAGTCGCTCTCAAGGACTCGAATACCGAGACCTGGTTTCTTGACGTAGCCACTGCGGATTAGTTGAGGCACGATTCGGTTGATCGTATCGACTGGAACCGCAAAACCGATGCCCGAATATGCACCCGACGGGCTGACGATAGCGGTGTTCATTCCTATCAGGTGTCCGGCGCTGTCAAGCAGAGGCCCTCCCGAATTGCCAGGGTTGATCGCCGCATCGGTTTGGATCACCCCTTGAATGGGGCGCTCTGTTACAGACCGAATCTCTCGACCGAGTCCGCTGATGACACCTGTCGTAAGGGTATGGTCTAGGCCAAACGGATTGCCGATTGCAAATACCCTTTGACCGACGCGAAGCCCCTTTGAAGTTCCTAGAGGAACAGGTATGAGTTTTACATTCGCGGGTGTAATCTTGAGTACGGCGATATCTTTGTCGGGTTCAATACCCACCAGCTGTGCATCCCATGTCGAACGATCAGAGAGGGTCACTTGAGCAGCCTGAGCTCGCTGGATCACATGAAAGTTCGTGACGATGTAGCCCTGTTCGTTCCAGATGAAGCCGGAACCGGTTCCTTGGGGTAGTTCAAAGATGTTCAGGCTCAGGAGATCTCGTTTGACAGCAAGACTTGTGATGTAGACAACTGAGGGACTCGCTTTTTCAAAGAGATCGATGTTCGATTGCTCCTCTGCGCTGATGGGGATGCGAGCGGTCACTTTGCGCGGAGCTTCTCGGGGAGTGAGGTGCTCTTTCGTCGAGCGGGTCAGAAGAAAGATCCCGACCACGACGAGAGCACCGATGATCGCGGAGATAAGGGGGGTCAGGATTCGATCCCTCAGTACAGTCATGTGAGTCACCTTGCTACTCTTCGGGGAGGTTTTCAAGGTTAGGAACGGGGATTGAACGACCTGGGCGCTGCTTTCGACAGGTGCAGGAACCAGGAATCACGACCGCTGTCTGTTTGGACCACTGTCGTCAATCGACCGCTTTCTTATCTTTGCTGTGGGGGAAACCACCTCGCCACGGAAATGGTCCGACAACCAAAGCGCCAAATGCGGGAAGTGGTGGACCCAGGCGGATTCGAACCGCCGGCCTCATCATTGCGAACGATGCGCTCTACCAACTGAGCTATGGGCCCCTGAGACACTCGATAATAAGAGCACCGTATTTTTTTTAAAAGCGCCGGTGCGGGCAGTCTCGTAGGTGGGAATCAGAATGGTATGAATCTTCCCGCACCTTTATCCACTGTGCAGACTGTGTCGAGCATCAGGCAGTAGGTTGAAAGAAAAATTAGCGAGGTAGATCATGAGGTTGCGCGTTTTGTTCTGTGTACTCGGGATTGAGCTTTGCCTCGGTTATCAGTATAAAAAGGAGTCTCAAAATGAATCGCCTTGTTGTTCTAAGGTGTTACCAACTAGGTATATTTTTTTTGCAGGTAGGGCTCACATTTCGTGTAGACAACTAGCTCCTCTTGCCCGTACATATATCTTGTAGTTGGTTCCTTGAGTGGCTACTACATATAGTAGTAATGGCCCTCAAACTAATCTTCACATTAGGTAGTACAGCAGGGGTGTTTTTTGCAGTCGCTATCGAGCGAAGGGGATTTGTGTTGCCTGGAATCAGCCGGAATGAGTGCTGAAAGGGAGTAGAAGGCTTATGACAGTTGCAGTAGCAGGGGCAGAAATAGCTAAAATAACAGCAGAAAACGGAATTCTGGCAGCCAATGGGAAAGGCAAGGCTAAACCGTCGTCAGTCATCGATCTGGAAAACTTTGCGGTGGTAAAGCGTAACGGTATGTTGGTACCGTTTCGCCGCGCTCGCATTTTCCGGGCTGTTGAGTTGGCTTTGCGTGCCACCAAGGGTATCGCCCCCAGCTCGCCACTACCCCAAGAGCTCTATAGCGCCGCTCAGGTAGTAACCGACCAAGTAGTCGAGGCGGTAGGCTTAGAGGCAGCCAAAGGCGCTTCCGTTACGGTTGAGGGGATCCAGGATATCGTCGAGGTCAAGTTGATGCAGGGCGGCTACTACGATGTGGCGCGCAACTACATTATCTACCGCGATGAACACAAGAGCTCGCGCGATGACTCCCCTCGGAATCTCAAGGTAATGAGACGAGATGGAAAGACATTGGTGCGCTTCAACCCGATGAAGATCGCATCGGCGATCGAACGAGCCTTCCGTGCCTCCTTGCAGATTGATGGACAGACGCCGGACGATATCGTCAACTCCGTCAATGTGCTGACTAACAAAGTAGTTGCACGCGCAGCACAGCTAGCACGCGAGGGTAAGCAGCTCGATATCGAGATGATTCAGGACGAAGTCGAGCGGCAGATGATGGCCGAAGGCTACTATCAGATAGCCAAAGATTTCATTCTGTATCGAGCGCAACGTGCAGCACAGCGTAAACTCGAGGGAGGAAGTGATGAGAAGGAGGCAGCTAAGGCAGAGCCCGTAGCAGCGCCGGCCTCTACTGGCACGACCTTTTCCGTAACGGCCGCAGATGGGTCGAAGCTTTCGATCTCCGAGGCCGATCTGCGTAGACGTATCGTTCATGCGTGTCGGGGCTTGGAGAACCTTGTGTCGAGCGAGGATGTTCTTCAGGAGGCACTGAAGAATTTCTATCCCGGTATCAAGCTCGAAGAGATAGATCAAGCTAACATAATGGCGGCGCGGGCCAAGATTGAGAAGGATCCTGCGTACTCATATGTTGCAGCACGGTTGCTTTTGGATGTGGTCTATCGCGAAACGATGCAAGTAGATGCGCACAGCGCTGATATCGATAAGGCCCATCAGCGATACTTCAAGAAGTGTCTCGAGAAAGGGGTGGCAGTGGAGCGAATGGAGCCGAAGCTTTTGGAGTTCGACATCGAAAAGCTGGCCAAGGCGATGAAGCTCGAGCGTGATCTGGACTTTGCATACCTCGGACTGCAGACTCTCTACGATCGATATCTGATCCACCACGAGGACGTGCGTCTCGAGACGCCACAGATCTTCTGGATGCGTGTGGCCATGGGGCTAAGCGTCAATGAGGGTGAGCAGAAAAACGAGCGTGCCATAGAGTTCTACGATGTACTCTCAAAGTGCCTATTCACATCGAGTACGCCGACTCTCTTCAACGCTGGAACGCTCCATCCCCAGCTCAGCTCCTGTTACCTGACGACGGTGATGGATGACCTTCAGCACATCTTCAAGTGCGTTTCCGACGACGCGCAGCTCTCGAAGTGGGCAGGTGGTCTCGGTAACGACTGGACCAACGTGCGTGCGACTGGAGCGCGCATCAAAGGTACCAACGGCCGCAGTCAGGGAGTTATTCCCTTCCTGAAAGTCGCCAACGACACTGCAGTTGCAGTGAATCAAGGCGGCAAACGTAAGGGAGCGATGTGCGCTTATCTCGAAACGTGGCACCTGGACATCGAGGACTTTCTCGAGCTCCGCAAGAATACAGGTGACGAGCGGCGTCGTACACACGACATGAACACCGCCAACTGGATCCCGGACCTCTTCATGAAACGAGTGGCCGAGAACGGAATGTGGACCCTGTTTAGTCCGAGCGATGTGCCCGATCTTCACGACTTGGTCGGAAAGAAGTTCGAGAAGCGCTACGCCGAGTACGAGAAGATGACAGAGACCGGTGAGTTTAAACTCTTCAAGAAGATCGAGGCTAAGGTTCTCTGGCGTAAGATGCTCAGTATGCTGTTCGAGACGGGGCATCCATGGATCACGTTCAAAGATCCATCCAATCTTCGCTCTCCGCAGGATCACGTGGGTGTGGTTCACAGCTCGAATCTCTGCACAGAGATCTTGCTCAACACCTCGGCGGAAGAGACAGCGGTCTGCAACCTCGGTTCGGTGAATCTGGTTCAGCACGTTGGTCCAAACGGACTAAACCGAGATTTGGTTGCGAAGACGGTCCGTACAGCAGTGCGCATGTTGGATAACGTCATCGATATCAACTTTTATCCGACACCCGAAGCAAGGAATGCTAATCTACGACACAGACCGATAGGACTTGGTATCATGGGATTCCAGGATGCTTTGTACGCGCAGCGGATCAGCTATGCGAGCCCGGAGGCGGTGAAGTTCGCAGATGAGAGCATGGAGCTCATCTCTTACTACGCCATCCTCGCATCAACAGAGCTGGCGCAAGAGAAGGGAGCATACTCGTCCTACAAGGGATCCAAGTGGGATCGTGGCATGTTTCCCATAGATACCGTGAAGTTGTTGGCCGAGGAGCGAGGTGGGCATCTGGAGATGGATGCGTCACAAACCCTCGACTGGAATGTGGTTCGCGAAGCGGTGAAAAAGAACGGTGTGCGTAACAGTAATACGATGGCGATTGCACCGACGGCTACTATTTCGAACATCACGGGAGTGAGTCAATCGATCGAGCCGAACTACAAGCACCTGTACGCTAAGTCGAATCTGTCTGGAGAGTTCATCGTTCACAACACATTCCTCGTTGATGAGCTCAAGAAGCTCAGTCTCTGGGATGAAGATATGATTGATGACCTAAAGTACTTCGATGGGTCTATTCAAGAGATCGAGAGGATTCCTGACGAGCTCAAGAAGATCTATCTGACGGCCTTCGAGATCGAGCCGGATTGGCTGATTGAGTGTGGTAGTCGGCGGCAAAAGTGGATTGATATGGGCCAATCATTGAACCTCTACATTGCTGAACCGAGTGGTAAGAAGCTCCACGATATGTACATGTCGGCATGGAGGAAGGGGCTCAAGACAACGTATTATCTCCGTTCTCTCGGTGCAACGCAGATCGAGAAGTCGACCACAGACATCAATCGCCGAGGTCTTCAGCCTCGTTGGATGAAGAACAAGTCGGCGTCAGCAGAGGTGGTAGTCGAGCGAAAAGCCGTCGAGGAAGTAACCGTTGAAGGGCAGGATAAAGGTAGTCTTACTGTGCCAAAGGTATGTGGCCTCGACGGTGATTGTGAGAGTTGTCAGTAAAACTGGAAGGGATTAAAGATGCAGCTCGATATCCAGGAGGTTGGTGGAATCGAGCGGCGGTTAGAAAGATGTAAAGGAGAATTACGATGTTGATGTTTGATGATTCGGATTCAACAGGTTCAAGTGACCGAACTATCGAAAGTTCAGATAGTGATCACAGCAAGCGCATTCGTGCAGAGGATAAGCGGCTCATAAACTGTGCGGCAGTTGACGTGAACCAGCTCATGCCATTGAAGTACAAATGGGCGTGGGAGCATTATCTCAATGGATGTGCGAATAACTGGTTGCCGAGCGAAGTGCCGATGGGTAAGGATATCGAGCTCTGGAAATCTAATCGCTTGAGCGATGACGAGCGTCGAGTAATCATGCGCAACCTCGGATTCTTCAGCACCGCTGAGAGTCTGGTGGGGAATAATATCACCTTGGCGATCTTCAAACATGTGACCAATCCTGAGTGTCGGCAGTATCTCCTGCGCCAGGCTTTCGAGGAGGCGGTTCACACGCACACCTTCCATTACATAGTTGAGTCCCTCTCGCTTGACCAGGGCGAGGTCTTCAATATGTATAATGAGGTCAACTCCATCCACGAGAAGGACGAATTCGAGATGAAGTTGACAGAGGATGTACTTCGTCCAGACTTCTCGACTGCCACCTTCGAAGGCGCGCAGAAGTTCCTCGAGAATCTGGTGGGCTTCTACGTCATTATGGAAGGTATCTTCTTCTACAGTGGTTTCGTGATGATCCTCTCGTTTCACCGTCAGAACAAGATGACGGGTATTGGTGAGCAGTTCCAGTATATCTTGAGGGACGAGAGCATCCACTTGAACTTTGGTATCGACCTGATCAATACGATCAAGGCTGAGAATCCAAACCTTTGGACCCCAGAGTTCCAAGAGTGTTTGACCAACAAGATCCGTCAGGCGGTCGAGCTCGAGTATGCATATGCGGCGGATTGCTTACCGCGTGGTATTCTCGGTCTTACAGCTCCGATGTTCCGCGATTACGTTCAGTATATCGCAGACCGTCGCTTGGAGAGGATCGGGCTCAAGACGCAATACGGTTCAAAGAACCCGTTCCCGTGGATGAGCGAAACAATCGACCTCGGAAAGGAGAAAAACTTCTTCGAGACTCGAGTTACCGAGTATCAGACAGCTGCGTCGTTGAGCTGGTAACAGCCATCGATAAGATTCGATGTAAGGGCGGTGCCTGGGATAGATCCCGGGTACCGCCTTTTTAGTTCCCTCGAGAAACAAGCTCAAGGGGGGTTCCCTTTTCACCCCCTTCACGCCATATTCCGCATATGCTCCCGGTTTAGTGGGTGTATTCATCTGAGGTATCTTCAATGCACATGATCCGATTGCTAGCTGGTGCGGTCGCTTTATCCTTTATTTCTTGTGCACCAGTAAAAATAAAAACGATCGATCCGGCCGATAGTTTGAGAGAGTTTCGGCAAGACATACTCTCATCTGAAAAGTTTAGCCCCCTGACGGCACAAGCTATCCGGAGCTTTGGGCTCACACAGGAAGATGTCCTCGAACAGGGAGTTGCCCCGGCGTACTACGCGCAGTTCGAGCAGTTTTCTGATAAAGCCGACCTGAATTACATCTCTAGTGAGGTATTAATCGGCCGGGCCCAGAGGATAGAACGGAGGGATCCCGCCAAGGCCGTGGGTTTTTATTTACTCGCAGCGGATCTCGCTAGCCAGGGCTTCTTTCTCTCCGAGTGTAGGTATCCTCTCGATATCCGCTGCGACAGCTTCAAGGTGTTTTACGATCGAGCTGTACGTGGAGTGGTCTCGTATCTAACCGCCAACAACTGGAACGACGAGCCGATACGGAATCTTCAGACCTCGCTCGGCCGGAAGTTTTCCTTTGCACTTTCCTCCAGTACAAAGTACGAAGACCCGAGAGAATACGACAATATCGTCCCTGCAGGTTCTATAGGACTCGAAGGGCTTACAAACAGATATCGTCGTACGGGCGTGGGAGTCAGTCTGACCGCGTGCCGTGCTCGCCGCGATAACAGTAAACAGGAGCAGTATTTACCTCGCGTGGGTATCTGTCTCCCTCTAACTGCTGTTTTACGTTATCCGGATGGTGGCTGTAGTGGTGAGGTGTGTCCAGTTACACTCGAAGTACACAACGTGCTTGCTGCTGAGACCACCACCATTAACGGCCAGCAGCTCCCTTTAGCTGCGGACTTTACGGCGCCCTTTGCGCAAATGATCGATCGAACACAGATAGGTGCATGGCAAGGGCTCTTCAGCGCTTTGCAAGGTAACGAGGAGCTACTGAAGGATACCGGCTTTTATACAGTTGAGCCTTATAATTCGGGTAAGATCCCGCTTATTACCGTACATGGTCTCTTCTCGAACCCTCTAACCTGGATGGATCTTCACAATGACTTGATGGGAGATGCTGTTATTCGTGAGCACTTCCAAGTATGGCATTACCTGTATCCGACGAATCTTCCGATTATCGAGAATCAAAAGACCTTCAGAGAGAAGCTCGATGAGCTACAAATGTATCTCCGATCGAACCTTCCTGTAGGAAAGGGGGTTCCCGGTATGGTGATAATCGGTCACAGCATGGGTGGTATTCTGACCCACACCGCCGTAGCCAAAGACAGCCAAGAGCTCAAGAATTATTTCTTCGAAGACTCCGAGAAACTGTCAGGGCTTGATGACGAGACGCGTAAGGCTCTTTCCGAGTACATGGATTTTCAGGCAAAGCCGTACGTTGAGCGGGCGATATTCGTCGCTGTTCCACATAGAGGGAGTGATATCGCTGACAATTGGGTTGGTCGGATCGGAAGAGCCTTGATAACCCTTCCGAAGACCATACTCACGAAATCTGCCGCACTCGGTCGGAGTATTCGAAACGTCATCCGCCCCGATCTTCAGACCGAGTTCGACTCCGGCCAGCCCTCGAGCATCAAGAGCCTCTCAAAGAGAAATCCGGGGTTAATCGGTATCTCCAAGCTTCCTATAGACCCCAGAATTCCTTATCACTCGATTATCGGCGACCGGGGTAAAGGCGACACCCCCAACAGCTCAGACGGTGTCGTGGAATACGCAAGCTCTCATTTGGATGGCGCTGTCTCGGAGCTTATCGTACCAGCAGATCACACAGCCCATGCGCATCCATTAGCGGTTCAGGAGATTCGCAGGATCCTACGTTTAGATCTGAAGGAACGCGCGACTAAAGAGGCCCTTGTAACCCAATCGAAGCGCACCAAAGGCTCCAAGTAAGGCTTGTTTTCCTCATGAAGGCATTCTTTCCCAAGCTCCTGTGGCTTCTCCTCGTCATAATCCTTGGTGGGTGGTGTGTACTGGTGCTGCTCTTTTCGCCAGCTCTACCGGAGCCTTTACGAGTACCGGCAGCGGTTATGTCGGGGATAATTTTGCTCTTATCGATTTTTCGGTGGAGGCAGCGTGCTGCCCTCAGAGTAGCGGCGCTGACGATATTCGTCGTGACCGGAGGGATCTGGGCTTCCCTAGAGCCCCGCAACGACAGAGATTGGACGCACGAGAGCACTGCGACTCCGTGGGCTGAGATTGAGGAAGACGAAGTTACCATTCACAATGTCCGTAACTTCAGCTATCGCTCCGAGGATGATTTTGATCCGATATACGAGGACAGGACGGTAAATCTCAACGATCTGAGCGAGGTGGATTTCGTCGTTTCCTATTGGGCCGGTAAAGCGATCGCCCACATCATGGTGAGCTTTGGCTTCAAAGGCAAAGATTTCTTGGCCATATCCATAGAAACTCGAAAGGAGAAGGGGGAGGCTTACTCTGCTGTCAAAGGATTCTTTCGGAATTACGAGTTGACCTACGTGGTCGCTGACGAGCGTGATGTGATAGGTGTTCGTACCAATCACCGTAATCCCGCCGAGCGGGTGTACGTTTTGCGCACGCGAATGTTTCTCGGGAACGGAAGGAGGCTTTTCCTGAACTACATGAACAAGATAAACGAGCTCCGCGAGCGACCAGCTTTCTACAACACCTTTACCACCAACTGTACGACACAGATTCTATCACACGTAAAAGCGTTCGGAGCCAGAGCAGCTTACACTTGGAAGATCCTCTTCAGTGGATATGTTCCCGAGTATCTGTTCGAGGGAGAGAATCTGATGCCTGGTCTCTCGTTGGAGGAGATCATGACGCGTTCACTGGTGAACGAGAGGGCGCAAGCTAGCGGCTCGAGTCCGGATTTCTCGATGAGGATCCGCGAGGGGGTTCCGCAGCCTGTCCCGAGAGCAGCCCCTGTTCAGTAAGGAGATCTACGATGTTGTGAGTGACCGTGGCATTATCGTGTCACAGACATGACGATATTGAATTGCTCCGTAGAAGAGGCGTAGCAGAGAAGGACCCGCCCCTTTATGGTATCTCTGGGCCTACCGCCGATACAGAACTCTCGCAGATAGCTGCTCTCTTGTTTTTCGCTGGAGGAGGAGAGAGCCTAGCGCGCGTACCTCGACGCCTACAGGAATAACTCCTTTCGAATTTTGCCGACAAATATAAGCCAACTCGGAATGAGTCTCTTCGAGAAAAGATGAGAGTTGGCGGTGTCCACGATAAGGCACATATAGAACTTAATCGAGCGGGAGCGATAAGAGCAAAAACGATGCCCTCAATGAAGAGTAGACCGCTCCGTCTTTCCGTAAAGGGTATTTCCCCCAAAAGTTCTTAGGCATCCATAGAGTCCTGCGCAACTGTACATGCCCAGTGCGACCGGTATGCACAAAGCAATACCGATGAGTTCGAGGATGGAAAGTTCACTTCGAGGTACAAAGTGCCTTACCAGCGTGATCGCGCCCAGTTGGTACAAGACTATGAAGATCATGAAGGGAACCAGGACGGGGAGTCCGAAGGTGAGCGACATAGCAACAAAAAATAAAATGACAGGGAAAGTCAGGAGCCATACCAAAGCGTCGTACAGTGCGAAACAAAACAGTAGGTGTATGCGGGACCGATTGAGTTTATATGTGTGAGGCTGTTTATCTCTGATAAACCTCACATAACGACCCGCGAGATAAGGACCCTGAAACCACCGAGCCATTTGGGCGAAAGCTTGGCTCGTACTTGCTGGAATCTCAGACCAGTCAACACAATCGAGCAATTCGATCGGCTCTCGGCGCGAAGCCATGAGAAAACCCCAGGCCATATCTTCTGAAAAAAAATCCGCAGGAAAGGGCACCTCTTCTAAAAGAGAGTGTTTGACGTATAAGCCATGGGCGATACAAGGAGCGTATGTGCATGTGCTCAACATGGTGATGTTTCGTGATGTGCTATAATCGTAAACTCTCTGAATACGCGGTATTTCATACGCGAAAGCAAATCTAGTTTGCCTGGCTGCTAACCCCTGCATTAGGAATCTCTCAAAGAATGGGTACTTCTTAAATTGCAAGAAGTTACCCATGTAAACAGCTGAATGCTGAAAGACTCGAGTATGCGGAGATCGAACCGCTTGAGCCGCAAATTGACTCAGAACACCACGGTCAGGCCTCGAATCAGCATCGTAAAATCCCAAGAAAACATCCTCAGAGCTCCATTCGGGTATTATGCTTCGTATGTGCCGAGCGGCATAATTCATCTGATGAGGCTTATATCCTGATGCATTAGGGTAATGTAGGTGTAGGATCTGTGGATGTTTTTCAGCAAGCGAACTTGCGAGGATAGGAGTAGGCTGTCCATTGTCGCTAGCAGGTTCTGCATACTCTCTCTCAGTGGTAACAAATAAAATTCTGAGCTTCTCGGGAGGATACGGCAGATTCAAGAAAAAGTCCGCCGTCTCGTTGAGTATCGCGCCCTCTCGGAGAACGCAGATTACTATCACAAGGCACGGAGATCTGGCGGGATCAAGTAACGGGGCAGTTCCTGATACCAGCGAGATGCTGCGAGAGATGCTTCTATTGGCAATAAGCACCCTAACGAGGCAGATCGCAATCAGGATGCACGTGAAGCCGTACAAAAATTCATCGAGCATGTTAGTACTAAGTTTCAGGGTGAACCACTCGTCAGAGGCCTACATTTGACACGATAACGCCACCTGCTTCTATTGCGTTACTTCTTAATATGCAACAAAGTTCTGTCGGGTCGAGTAGCTGATGACTTGTGAAACTGGGGGTGCGCTGGTGACAGTATTTGAAAAGTGTAGGCCAGTAAAATCATTTGCTTACAAGGTCATCGTTATCTGCGCTGCTATTTTTACTTATAGCGTCTTGCGAGTTGCTGACGCAGAGCCCTTAGATGAGCCTTTTTACGTAGGTGCTATTTTTTCCTTGACTGGTTTTGGAGCTGAGGCAGGGCGCGGAGAGCTCGCAGCAATCAATCTTGCTGCTGAGGAGATAAACCGCACCGGTGGGATCAAGGGTAGGAAGCTAGTAATCCAAGCTGAAGACAATCAGTCGTCCCAGAGGGATACGGCTACGGCTTTTCACAAACTTGCGTCGACGGGCGAAGTCTCCGTTATCTTGGGTCCGAACTGGGCGGAGTTCGCAGAGATAGCGAGTCCTCTAGCGGAGAAAAATGGCATTCCGATAATTTCAGCTAGTGCGAATAAGAGAGGGTTGCTCACCGGCAAGAAGTTCACATTTACTCTCTTTCCCTCCTACCGAGAGCTCATCAAGCCCTTCGTGGATGTGCTTTTAGCTAAAAACCCCAAGCGAATTGCACTTTTTGTAACTGAGAACGCCTTCTGTGAGGAGCTTGCTGAAGCGCTGCGGGAAGAGCTCGCTCAGCGCAAGGTGTCTATCTGGGGACGATTTGACTTCAATTCCCAGAATCAGGACTACCGTTCAACGTTGGCTAAATCAATATCCCAAGACGTTGATGTAATTGTCGCGCTTTTGCTTAACGACGGAGGACCAGTATCCTTTCTTAGGCAAGCAGACAGCGTTCGATATCCCCGCTCCCACATATTTTTCGGTCCCTCGTTAGCCATGGACCATACTATTCTTCAGAATAAGGGCCTTGCCGAAGGTGTAACTTTTTTTCTTCCGACGTCGAGTACCTCAGCAGGTTTTATCGAAAAATATCGCAAGACGGTCGGCACTCCACCCTCACACAATGAAGCTAAAGCTTATGACTCTGTCTACCTTGTGAAGAAAGTCGTTGAACAGTGCAGTCCCTCTGGAGATCGCATTGCCTCCTGCTTACGGCAGGTTTCGTACACCGGCGAATCCGGCCTCATTGAGTTCGACGGGAACGGTCAAATCAAGAACAACGAAGGAACACAGGGGGCCGTTATGCTCGTTAAGAAAGGAATTTTCGAGCGTCTCAAGTAAGGCGGGTATCTCTCAAGCTCCTTTTCGAACAGGCGTAGCGAGGCTCTCTCATTTGCATGTGGTTATCTGTAGAGGGGAACGTGCAAAGCGCCGCATAGGAGATAAAAAATGCACATAAAAGATAATATATCTATTTAATGATATTTATATTTACAGGCAGTATTTTTTATCATAGTGTGCGATCAGTGGTCCGAAAAACAAAATTTCAGAAGGCGGAGGCAGCGTGAGCAACTCATCCATATCTTTGCACTTTTCCACACAGAACAGTGAGCCCTCACTCGATACTATGCATTTTTGCTCCCCTATGACTGAAAATACGCCTATTTCCTCTTATCGTGGGACACACATGGCGAGCTGGCGCGGCGAGCGGTGCTTTCGGTGGACTTCGGGGGTGTGTGCCTTTTCCTACCTAACAGTTAGATATCGTGAAATGAGTGGTTCGCGAGGCCTCGTCCCTGTCTTGGAGGGCTACGGGGGTAGCATGGCTGCTTCGCTGGATTACGCGCTTTCGAAGAGACCTGCCTGGTTACTCGATGTCTTTGGCGTAACAAGCAAAGGGGATCCAAATGCCTTAAGGATCTTTCAGCGGCGTAACGGGTGCAGAAAACTGCCGGGGCCTGTCCTGATTCGATTTAATCCTCATATCTTGGAGCCCGAAAACATACAAATACATCTGAACGGGCGTCTTCTGTCCGAAGATTCGGAGCTCCACGCTCTTGGGACAGAGCTGAGTACGGTTTGGAATCGCCGCTTCGACAGATCAAAATCAGACCTTGGTGAGGTTTCGCGAGAAGTGGTGCTAGCCGCATAGATTACGGCTTACCCTAGGCCGCTCGGCGGAGGCTCATCCTCGGAGGACCTTCCTTATTCCCAATCAAAGCTCTGGCGATTGGATGCTAGGATGAGCTGAGATATCGCTTCCGCTTGCTGGTCATCACAGACTCGATCATATGACGAGGGAGAGTGCCCTCCTACCTCGCCCATGGGGAAATCTTCCATCACAACCTTAGTGGTGACCCCGCGAGAACGCTTGAACTGATATACGACCAACTTGCTCCATGGAGAAAAAAGGAACGGGGAAGCTACTTCGCATATCTCAATATTTTGCTTCACACGCTCAATTGAGCAAATCCCAGACTCCTTCGCTTCAAGCAAAAAAGTCTGCATCAAAAACTTGTATCGATTAGCGAGATCGGGAGAAATGAATTTTACCAGTTCGAGGGGAGACGTAGAAAAGTTCGGAAATATCTTTGTCGCGTCCGGAAACATGTAAACGACCTTCACCCCCTTATTTGCACTACGGAGGATTCCTTGACGGATTAAGTTCGACCGAAATTCCATTATTTCACGGCCGGAGTGGATGCAATACACATCACCCGCTTGCAGTTGAGACATATTGTCAAAGATGTCCTGAGCCCGGGACTTCGGCGATAGCCTCTTTAAAAGGCTTCGAAGGGCCAGGCCAGTTTTGGTCGGGATGGTACCATCTTTCCAATATGCAGCCTTGTTGAGGCGCGAAGCGTATATTTCGGACACTCCGAGCTCCTCGGCTATGCGCTGAACGCCCACACCCGACTCCTCTAATTGTCTAATAATATCAGCTGCTTCCGATACCCTTATATCTTTCCCCGCCTTTTGTTGTTTTGCTCTCATAGATTAAGTGCATGTATTGTGATACTTTATCGTTCTATTAGATATAATAGGCAATATACAAGGCCATCCTCTTTAATACAACGGTACCACCTTATCGCGAGAGAACTAGCAATGACCGCACGTTTCAAAGGCTGCACTTTCGATGATGTGTTAATACGGCCTCAGAAAACAGATCTCTCTCCCCTAGATATCTGTTTGACCTCAGAGGTGCTAAATGGCTGTGTTGCTCAGGTGCCAGTCATTGCTTCGCCGATGGATACCGTTTATTCGCCCAGCCTTGCCGCCATACTGGCCGAATTTGGGGTGCTCTGTCCACGCCCTATGAGCCTGCTCTATCTTCCAATCTGCGAAAGTAAGCCTACTCCACCTGTATCGGTTGCTACATCCACATGCCTCACCGTTTCCCCCTCAGATGAGATCAACGTACGCAGGGCGTTCGAAAATCCCGGGGTATCCTTCGTATTTGTAGAGACCGCCCATGCTCATTCAGTCGCTGTCTTAAAGATGCTCGAAAAGCTGCCCGTCGAGTACCGCCGCCGCACGGTACTTGGAAATATAGCTACGGCCGCAGCAGCTAAAGATCTGATCGATTTCGAATTGGCTGCGGTTCGTGTAGGGCTCGGAAGTGGGTCGATTTGCACTACCTCCGCTGTCACCGGTGTAGGTGTACCGATCCTTCAAGCGATTGAGGAGGTTTCCGACGTTCTGGGAGATACGGGCACACGAGTGATAGCGGACGGGGGGATTCGTGATAGCGGAGACATGGCCAAAGCGCTAGCAGCAGGAGCCCACTGCGTCATGCTCGGAAGGATGCTCGCTGCTACGACCGAATCAGGTGGCGAGATGAAGGATATAGAGGGGGTGCTCTACAAGCGGTACGCCGGGAGCTTGTACAATAGTATCGAGCTCTCTGCCGACAGAGATCCCCAAATCGTTGATGCCCTTGAAGCTCTCGGAGCGAGTGGCGATCATCGTTCAGAGGGAGTAACAGGCTATGTCAAGCACTCTGGGTCCGCACGCCTTCTACTCAAGCAGATCGAAAAGTCGCTTCGAACCACATTAGCATTTGTTGGGGCGAGTTCTTTGGAGTCTTACCGCAAACGTGCGCAGGTAGACATCGTCTCACCAAGAGCTGTCGAATACGGCAAACACCACAGCATCGACATCGTTACGGCTAAAGATCGGCTAATGGTTGCCTAATTTCCTCGTTGTCAGTCTTTTCTCCGCTCCTTTTACCGTTCTCTCCTCCAAAAGCAGGAGGTGACCTATTGGTCCAAATGCTCTGAACGTGGTCTCGCCGTTCCTGTCATCCTTTCGCATTGGTCCGCCATGTCGATAAAGGCAGAGCTTGTCTCAGGCGTTGTGGCGCTGTTGTGGGTTGGCATCAGAAGAAAGCGAGTATCTCCGACTGGAATATGGCTCTTGGTGTCGAGTTTCGGGGTCCTTATGTGGCGATGGTCGCTATGACTTTAACGACGCTTGGGAATGTCTCGGGATTCTCACGTTGCGGGGGTCATAGTTTAGTGGGTCGAGTTTGATGTGGTCACCGCCTAAATCGTGAGCGAAATAGTCCAAGATTGTGCTGCTGCTCCTCACTAATTCCGGAATCTACAGAAAGGATGGTGCACTATCAAGGAGAGCCGGGATGCACCACTTCGGGCAATCTTTTAATTGTCAGATCTGATTTAGACGAGGGTATTTTAAGGCAGCGATTCGCAAACTTCTTTGCTAACATCAAGTAGTATCGCTTCAAGAGCTAGAGTCTCTCATGACCCTGAATTTTCATACGCTTGAGCATATAGGAATTTGTTGTCTCCTACGGCTCAACTTGGGCAAGCCAAGATTGCACTCGCCCAGCTATTCTCATTCATTTTTTCAAAATGAATGAGGCTGGGTTAATTCATAAAGGATGAAAACGTCGCGAGTATACGGCATGGTTAAGCCCTCTCTGCCCCAAGTCAAAACTCTTATCTTCGTTGTCATCATCGTTGTGCTGGCCATCTTGCTCGGCGAAGCCGCCAAGTCACCTGAGCTGCGAAACTCATCTGAGTCGTCAAGAGATACAATCGAGCGAATATCATCGACGGGTTCAACCGCGAAACATAGCGCCCCACAAACCGCCTTCCTTCTCCCAACCACTAATCGATGCGCGACGCCGATATCCCTCAAAGTTGGGCAAGTAGACGAGCAGTTTAAGGTCGATAAAAGGCTGCTTACGACGGCCCTAGAGCATGCAGCTCAAGAATGGAACTCAGCTACGGGTAAGACTCTCTTCGCAGTTCGTGATAATGCTATCGTTAGCGTCAATCTCCTCTTTGATGGCAGACAAGACTCAATCGATCAACTTCAGCGAAAGACGACAGAGCTTAAAGCTCTCTCGAAGGACCACATGAATCGACTACAAACGTTGCTTATGATGCTCAAACGACATAACTCTGCAAGCGCTGAATGGGAAAGAGCACGGGATGAGCACAATAAGCTTGTCGAAATGATCAATGCCAGATCCGAAGTACTTGCTGATAATCCAGAAGACTATGAGGCGCTGCAGGTCGAGCGACAACGGATAGTTGAGATGGGCCATCACCTTAAAAAGGTCGAGCGACAGCTGGTACGCGAGAAAGAACTCCTACACGAGAACCTCTCTGAGCGTGAGGTGGAGAGGGAGTCCTTCAAAGCTCGGATTCAATCGCTTGAAGAACAAGTGTCGTCATTTTTATCACCACATTTTGTGCCCGAAGGAGAGTATCGTCGAGAGCTCTTTGTCAATGAGATTAACGTGTATGTATTCATCGATTCGGATACATTTCACCACGTATTACTGCATGAGATGGGACACGCCCTGGGACTATCTCATATCGACAAGCCGCCAGCGATCATGAACCCAGTTATCGATCACAATGCCGTCCTGTCGAATCTCACCTCGCTGGACGTGCAGGCCGCTCTCGCTTTATGTGGATCTTCGGCAGGCTCTGGATAAGTCTATCGAATATCAACGTGAACCTCCACTTTCTCACTACGGGTAGGTTTTACCTTGCTTCCCTCGGTGTTGAAAATGTGAATACCTCTCGAGATATCTTACGTCGGGCTCTTTGTAGAGAGTGTCGATTATCCACGCTTCATCAACAGAAAGCCTGCGACCAAAAGGGTACATCCAACCATCTTGATGATTCCAAAAGGCCGGACTGGAAAGCCAAGTAATCCGTAATGGTCGATTACAATCGACGCAATTACCTGTCCTACAATTATCAGACCCATAACGAGTAGTGCCCCGAGATCTCTACTCGCGAATGCCACAACAGCTACGAATGTCGCACCGAGAGCGCCCCCGAACCACGCCCACCAAGGTGTCTGCGAGACAGCATGGTGAGATGGAAGGGGGATGCGCATCAGAGTAACCAAGGCTATGAGAACGAGAAAACCGACGGAAAAGTTGACCGAGGCCCCTAGGATCGCATGCCCTAGAGAAGACCGGAGTTGAGCGTTCATGGCTGTTTGGACCACAGTACCAGCTCCGGCAAGGATGACTGCAGCAAGCAAGAGAAGTTCCATGACCACAAATTACCTCTCTTGCAAGCAGTTGGCTATGCACGTTCATAGCTCTCGAGTAGAAAGTGAGTATGAGAACGACTGTTTCTCAATCAGGTCTTGCCGGTTCCCTTGGCTGTGGTACTAAAGCGCTGTGACACATCAACCTCAAAACGACGATAGAACTGCTCTGGTCAAATTCTTCGGAAGCCTTCGCTATACTAAGACTTTCGAGCCGATACGAGACCTCGTGCGGGTCGTATCCAAAGGGTTGTTCGTAGACGAGCGCGGGGTCGAGATGGTTGTCGATTTATATCGAGGCTGGATCCTCGAAGAGAGCAAAGGTGTAGCTCAAAAGACCCATGAAAAGTGTCGGCAACGCTTGTTCGGAGAACAGCAGCCCACTCGTCAGTACTTGGTCGAGGGGAAAAACGTCCTGGCAGGTTTTCTTATCCCTGCTCCGATCCCCGACCCGCACCAATTCGGGTTACCTTATTACCTGGGCTCTCTGCTTTCGACGCAGAACTACATCCATCCAGCAGATCCTCTCTTGAAGAGCATAAAAGGGGTTGAGTTCAAGCACGGCAAAGGTGGTTTAGAGGCGGTGGTTCAACGCAGAGGTGGTCCGATTACTGTATCTGACGTTGTCTTGAAGGGCTTTCTCAATCTTGCGGGGTCCTCTCGGTTCCTTCAGAGACGTTACGCCGGAATAGAGGAGAATCTCTCGCTGTGCCTACGTATCCTGGTAGGATTGGTGCGTCGCGCACGCAGTGTTCCTCGGACGTTTCCCATCATCGTCCCGTTCGATGTGAGAAACTCAAAAACGAAAAACGTACGAGCAGCAGGTAAGTTCCTTTTTATCGAGGAAAGGGGTGTTTTGCTTCGGGTTATCGAGCTCAACGGGAGAAATTTAAGTGCCTTCGTGAGAGAGGAGTTAGTGAAAGCACCGAAGGAAAAGCTCGGGTTTTTTAAGCTTACTCCAAAGCACCGCGACCTGATCGGGTTCTACGATCTTAGAGGACGTCGTGCTTCGGTTCATGCACGCGCGTTTGGTGAGTTTACCGAGCTCATCAGACGTGCCCGCGAGCCGCGAGAGCGGTTCCCCAGCTGGTTTACATCAGCTGAGTGCTTTGAAAAATTTTCGTCCTTTTATCAGTTAGCGCAGCCTATAGAGAAGCGGAAGATCTCCGGTGCGCTCGAGCGGTTCGGGATATCTGGGGAGTCATTCAAAATTTACGGTGGTTGGATATTTGCTCTCTCCCGAGAGCAGACGGTCATGCGAGTAATTGCAAAGCACATCCGATTACCAGGTCACAGACGTCAACAGGCATAGTCGAGCAATCTCTGCCGAGTCGTGATTAAAAAAACAGGGCGCGTCCAAGTTTGTGATGGTAGCACCGTAGCGTATTTCACAAAGAGGCTACTGATTGGCCCTTGAACGAGAGCCATCGATTGCTCCAGTGTGCAAGTGAACAAAAAAACAGTGAGGTCAGCGAGGGGATCTCTTATTTGGTTTTCAATGCTTGTCACCGTCGCTGCGCCAAGATTGCGCGCGCCCTGCTATCACGAGTGATTTTTTCTAAAATCACTCGCGCAGGGTTTATGAGGCGGACGGCTACACTACTATCGCTATCGAGGCACCAGTCTGAAGCTCTCTGATATGACGCCTATGGACAACGGACTATCGTGTTCGGTAGAGCGCGTAATGTCGTTGCGGCTTGCAAGCCATAGTCTGCTGTTTTCATTCGATTGCCCGTGAAGCCTAGAGGATGCGCCGGTGTTTTGCAGCTTACGATAGCCTGCTTCTTTGCGGATGCAGCTTGATTCGTTAGTCTCATTATCAGGGTGTTAAGACCTTTGAGCTCCCATGCGTAGTTGTGGGAACGAGCGCCCGAGGTGGAATCCCCAGGGGACTGAAATCTTCTTGACCATCGAGGCTCAGTGCGAGTACCATAATCCAAATGGAAGCTCTCACCTCTACATCTCTTCTCTCTTCCTGGTGGGCTTAGGCCCCCACTTATCTCCCTTTCGCGCCACGAAATATTCGCCCCTCTTAGCCTCTCTTCTGTAGGGAGTTAGTTATGAAGATAAATACATTATGCCGTACGGTCATCGCTGATCTAACCTCTCCAGTGGCGGTTTATGCGCGCCTCCGTGACCGTTACCGGCACGCTTTTTTGCTAGAAAGCGCCGATTTCCACGGGGCGGACGATTGTCGTTCCTTCATCTGCTGTGACCCTATTGCAGAACTCGTTGTGGAAGGAGAGCGATATTCGGTTTCCTATGCAGGAAGACGTCATGAGCCTCAGCTGCTCGAAAGAGCCACGGGTTTAGGTCGTGTACTTTCCCAGTTTCTCGGCTCGTTCGAACTACAACAGCGAACGGGAGTTCCGAAAGGTGTGGTTAATGGCGCGTTTGGTTACATATCGTGGGATGCGATTGAGTACCTAGAAAACATCGACTTGAGATGTCCCCCTGATCCACATCTCTCCATCCCCAAGGTGCGCTTCATGGTTTTTCGGTACGTGCTGGCATTCAATCATTTTCGCAACGAGGTGCACATTCTTGAAAACTCCATAGAGGGTGATCAGATTGGTGAGGGCACAGAGGGTTTCGTGCGAACTGCGTTCGAGACACCCGTTCATACGTACCCGTTCCGAACGCGCGATCCAGAGGTCTCACTACTGTCGGACGAAGAGTTTCTGGCCTTGCTGTCGACGTGCAAAAAGCACATCACACGAGGAGATGTGTTCGAAATCGTCCCCTCGCGACGGTATCTCCAGAAATTTGAGGGCGATGATTTTCAGGTCTACCGAGCGCTTCGCTCGATTAATCCCTCTCCCTATCTCTTTTACTGTGACTTTGGCGGGTACAAACTCTTTGGTTCATCTCCCGAGGCCCAAATCCTCATACGTGATGGGGAAGCAGCGATATTCCCCATAGCGGGTACGTATCCTCGTACAGGAGACGACGAGCAGGACCGAATTCGCGCGCAACAGCTGCTCGAGGATCCGAAAGAGAACGCAGAGCACTGCATGCTGGTCGATTTGGCGCGTAATGATCTCAGTCGCCACTGCAGGAATGTGCGCCTAACAAAGTATCGCGAGACTCAATTCTTCTCGCATGTCATTCATCTGGTATCGCAGGTGGTAGGAACATTAACCAGCTCCACATCAGCTTGCCAGATAGTGACCGATACGTTTCCAGCTGGAACGCTGTCTGGTGCACCTAAGCATCGCGCGATGCAGATTCTCGACCAGAACGAGCCTGTACGAAGGGGGCACTATGGGGGGTGTCTTGGACTGTTGGGATTCAATGGTGATGTCGTTTTGGGGATTATGATTCGATCGTTCCTTAGTATCAGAGATACGCTCGTGTATCAGGCAGGAATGGGCGTGGTACACGATTCGATACCTGAGAGCGAATTGAATGAAGCTCATGCCAAGCTTGCAGCATTACGAGCAGCGATTCGAAAAGCACAGGAGATTTGAGCATATGAAGATTTTGATGGTAGATAACTATGACTCCTTCACCTACAACGTCGTACACATGCTCGAATCTTTGGATGGTGTAGAGGTCATAGTGCGACGGAACGACGTAGTATCGGTGAATGAAGCCCTTCAATTCGGAAAGATCGTGCTCTCGCCCGGTCCCGGGCTGCCAGGCGAGGCTGGTGCCATGCCGCAGATAGTCCAGGCATGTGCCGACAGTAGAAGCATTCTCGGAATATGCTTGGGACACCAATGTATCGGTGAAATATTCGGTGGCGAGCTGTTCAATCTTTCGACACCACTTCACGGCAAAGCTACTGCAGTGAGGATTGTGGATCCTCACGAGGTGCTATTTAAGGACCTGCCCGAAATTATCACGGTTGGTCGGTATCATTCGTGGGTAGTAAAAAAGGATTCCCTTCCGGAGGATTTGCACGTTACAGCCGTAGATGCAGATGGGGAGGTGATGGCGCTCCGTCATCGTCGCTTTGACGTTCGCGGAGTGCAGTTTCATCCTGAATCAATACTTACTGAGACAGGTCGTCAGATAATGGAAAACTGGGTAGCTCATGAAGAAGCAGCTTGAAGATCTGATACATGGGAAGCGCTTTTCGGTCGAGGAGAGCTGTGCATTGATGCATGAAGCGCTGAGCGAGCCTGTAAACGAACCACAGGTCGTTGTGCTTCTCACAGCGCTTCGTATGCGCGGTGTTACCGTCGACGAGATAGACGGATTTTCGCGTGCATTGAGGGAGCTTGCAGTCAGCGTCGAGCTCTCGGACTTCGATATCATGGACGTGTGCGGAACAGGTGGAGACAACAAGGGAACCTTCAATATCTCAACAACGGTCGCCTTCGTTCTTGCTGGTGCTGGGTACAAGGTGGCAAAGCACGGAAACTATGCAGTGAGTTCTGCATGCGGCTCTTCAAATGTGCTGGAACAGCTCGGCGTGCGTTTCACAAGCGACCGTGATGCTTTGCTTCGGTCGCTCGAGAAAGCAAATGTATGTTTCCTTCACGCGCCGCTATTTCATCCAGCACTGAAAGGGGTTGCGCAACTCCGGCGTAGTCTCGGCTTCCGTACGATATTTAATGTTCTTGGCCCGCTCGTGAATCCTGCTAACCCTACCTTTCAGATGAGCGGTGTTTACGACCTAGAGTTATTGCGAGTGTACTCATATGTCCTGGCACGGCGTGGCGGACGCTTCGGAGTCGTCCACAGCCTTGATGGCTACGATGAGCTCTCGCTCACCGGTGCTGCTCGAGTGGCGTGGAATGGTGGTATACGGGAGCTTTTCTCCCGAGATTTCGGACTCGAGGAGATTCATGCAAAAGATCTGGTCGTTGGTGCTTCGCTTGCGGAGGCGGGGGAGTTACTCCTTTCGGTGCTGACTGGTCGGGGTACTAGAGCGCAAGAAGCGGTCGTAGTGGCTAATTCAGCGCTAGCTATGTGGTGTAGAGATATGAATGCATCTCTCGAAGCGTACGCCGAGAAGGCGCGGGAAAGTATAAAAAGTGGTGCGGCAAAGCGCTCACTGGACTTGAGTACACAAGAGTAAGCACGGCCGATGTTGGACGAAATCGTAAACTACAAACGCAAAGAGATAGCAGAGCGGAAGGGTTTGTATCCAGCTAAACTCCTGGAAAAAAGTATCTATTTTCCCACACCATGCGTATCGCTTA
The DNA here is from genome assembly GCA_040398075.1 of Bdellovibrionota bacterium. Classification (GTDB taxonomy): domain Bacteria; phylum Bdellovibrionota_C; class UBA2361; order UBA2361; family OMII01; genus OMII01. The sequence continues at coordinate 90,664 of JBBAUR010000001.1, forward strand.
CAGCGTATCTCGAGCGATCTGACAAGGTAGGTGTCATAGCGGAGATAAAGAGGCGCTCCCCGTCGAAAGGGATATTCAAGCACGCGCTTTCTGTCGAGGAGCTATCAGTCGGATATATGCAGGCTGGTGCTTCGGCGCTCTCTGTTTTGACGGACACCAGATACTTTGGTGGCTCAAATGATGATCTCGTTACAGCGCGCAGATTCAATTTTTGCCCTATCCTTAGAAAGGATTTCACAGTCGATGAATATCAGATACTAGAAGCAAAGTCGTTTGGAGCAGATGTGGTTTTGCTGATAGCAGCAGTTCTCTCGCCCCCCGAAGTAGAACATTTGGCAAAGCTTGCTAGATCACTTGGGATGCAGAGTATCTTGGAAGTTCACTCCGAAGAAGAGATTGAAACGCACCTTTCTCCAGAGGTTCAAGTGGTTGGTGTGAATAATCGTGATCTCAAGACATTCAAGGTGGATCTGGAAACATCATTTCGCCTAGCTTCGAAGATTCCCAGGTCATTCACCATGATTTCAGAGAGTGGGATTTCGGAAGCTGATGTTTTCTGCCGGTTGAAACAAGTAGGGTATCGCGGCTTCTTGATAGGAGAGGCTTTCATGGCAACCAGTAATCCACATACTGCCTGCAGAAAGCTCGTTGAAGCCGTTGAGGCTGTTATATGAGTCGAGCCAAACCTCTCGAGGTGAAGGTGTGTGGCATGCGCGCAGCGAGTAATATCGGGCGTGTGGCGCTGCTCTTGCCGAATTACCTCGGCTTTATCTTTGTTCCGGATTCACCCCGATATGTCAGCGATAGTATCAGCAAGGAAGTCCTTGATTTCCTACCTCAAGTAGTATCTACCGTGGGGGTTTTCCGGGACCAACCGATAGATTTTATCGTAGCTAAGGTACGGCGCCTGGGATTGCACGTAGTTCAACTACACGGGCAGGAGGACAGAGAATTTGTTCGAAATATCAGGTTAGCAGCTCCATCCGTGGAGATCTGGAAAGCAATCGGAATCTCCTCTCGTGAGGACGTAGTGGCTCTCGACCATGACTTCGGTGGCGTCGATCGATTTCTGCTCGATAGCGGCACAGGAGGAACGGGCCACACGTTCAATTGGCGTTTTCTCGTGGAATATCGGGCTCCGATACCATGTATAGTAGCTGGCGGTATCGGGAATACCAATATCGGAGCCTTGTTGGATATTGCCCAGCGGGTTGAGGGATTAGTCGGAATAGATGTCAATTCGTGCGTCGAATCGGAACCCGGCATGAAAGACATCAAAAAGGTCGAGGACATACTGGATAAAGTGAGGAGTCGATCATGAACGTGTCAGAGAGCGGATTCTTCGGTGAATTCGGGGGCGCATATGTGCCGGAGATGTTGTATCCAAACGTGCGCGAGCTTCAGGAAAGTTACGTAAAAATCTCTGAATCGCTCGAGTTCAAAGGGGAATTGGATTCCTTGCTGCGTCAATATGCAGGTCGTGCCACTCCCCTGTTCCATGCCAAAAGACTCTCGGAGCTCTGTGGGTGTGAGGTACTTCTCAAGCGGGAAGACCTCCTTCATACCGGCTCGCATAAAATCAACAACACAATTGGCCAGATCCTTCTGGCTCGGAGACTCGGAAAGCAGCGTATCATAGCAGAGACCGGAGCCGGTCAGCATGGGGTGGCAACAGCCACAGTGTGTGCGTTGATGGGTATGTCTTGCATCGTATATATGGGTGAGGTTGACATGCAGCGACAGGCTCTGAACGTAGCGCGGATGCGCTTACTCGGGGCAGAGGTTCGTTCGGTGACGAGCGGGAGTAAGACCCTCAAGGACGCTACCAACGAGGCGATGCGGGATTGGATCGCGAATCCGAGGGATACTCACTACATTATTGGTTCGGTTGTTGGGCCACATCCGTTTCCGGACATGGTGGCCCGTTTTCAAGCAGTGATGAGTGCCGAGATTCGGGCTCAGTGTGAGAGCTTTGGAGGAAAAAAGCCGACGCATATAGTAGCCTGTGTTGGAGGAGGAAGTAATGCCATGGGCGCTTTCTACCATTTTATAGCCGACTCAGAGGTAGGCCTCGTCGGTGTCGAGGCTGCTGGCTGTGGATTGACTAGTGGACGGTCGGCCGCAACTACAGCTCTGGGCCACAGCGGTATACTGCATGGGAGCCGTACTCTCTTTATGCAGACCGCTGATGGACAGGTGGAGGAGGCGCACTCGATCTCCGCCGGACTGGATTACCCCGGTATCGGGCCGCAGCACGCTTATTTGCACACAATCAAACGTGTGAAGTACGTCAGTGTCACTGACCAAGAAGCACTCGAGGGCGCGAGACTTCTTGCTCGCTACGAGGGAATTATCCCAGCTCTCGAGAGTGCTCATGCGGTCGCATATCTTCAGAAGATGGAGATGCAACCAACGGATCGAATTGTCGTGATTGTATCGGGTCGTGGCGACAAAGACATGGTCACGTACGCTAGCGCGTTTGAAGAGAGGGGCAGCAATGATGTCGAGTAGATTCGAAGCATTGCCGCCTGAGCAAGCGCTATCGATATTCTTTACAGCAGGCTATCCACGACTCACCGATACCATGAGTATTCTTCGGGCGTTGCAGAAAGCTCGAGTGGATATGGTCGAGGTTGGTTTTCCGTTCTCGGATCCAGTTGCAGACGGCCCCACGATTCAAGCCAGTAACATGAAAGCGCTTGAACAGGGGATGAGCGTGGAGGTGCTTTTTCAGCAGCTCGAAAATCTCCGTCGAGACGTGTTGATTCCGGTACTCCTGATGGGATACCTGAATCCAGTCGAGCGATTCGGTGTGGAAAGATTCTTGGCAAAGGCTAGTGATTGTGGCGTCGATGCACTTATCCTGCCGGACATGCCATTCGATGAGTATCGGACACGATACAAGCCACTGTTTCGAAAGTACGGAATCAAGCCAGTTTTCCTTGTCACGTCTCGCACCGAAGAGGTGCGCATCAGGGAATTTGATGCCGAGGAACCGGCATTTCTCTACGTGGTTTCATCGGATACCATAACGGGAAGTAGAGCTCAGATCTCGGAGCAGCAAGACACTTTCTTCAAATGGCTTCGGGAATTGAACCTAGCGAGTAAGCTCATCGTAGGTTTCGGGGTAACGGATAGAGCTAGTTTCGACTGTGTTACCAGGCATACCCATGGAGCAATTGTAGGGAGCTCTTTTGTCAGAGCACTTGTGGAGGTAGCGCCAGGACCAGACGAGAAAAGTAGCGCTCCACAGCTGTTAGAGCAGCGGATTTTGGACTTTGTAGCACAGTATCGGTAGAGAACATGATAATCACCTTGAAGCCGGATATATCTGACGAGCAACTCAGAGAGATAGAGCAGCTCCTGGCGGGTGTTGGCTCAGTCGGTACGAAGGTAAAAACCCAGACGAGCCTGTATCTGGTAGTAATAGAGTCGGGGGACCTCGACATTCGCCTCGTTGGTCAGATGGATGGAGTTCGAGACGTACACCGCGTAAGCGACCCGTATAAACTTGTGTCGCGAGGATGGAAGGTACACCCGACCGTGATTGACCTCGGAGACTACGTCAAGATAGGAGAGGGCTCTCACACTATTATGGCTGGGCCATGCTCGATAGAAAACGAGGAGCAGGTGGTAAAGACCGTCGATTTCTTGGTCGCTCAAGGTGTGAGCATCATGCGGGGCGGTGCTTTCAAGCCTCGAAGTAGTCCGTATTCCTTTCGCGGTTTGGGTCTCGAAGGGCTCAAGATGTTTGCTTCCATTGCACACGCAAAAAGTGTGAAGGTCGTCACTGAGGTACTTGATGCTTCGCAGATAGCTGAGATGTATGAGTATGTTGACATATATCAGGTAGGAGCTCGTAACTCGCAGAATTTTAGCCTCTTGGATGAGTTGGGAAGAGTTGATAAACCAGTTCTCATCAAGCGCGGAATGTCGGGAACGCTTGAAGAGCTCCTACAGTCAGCGGAGTATGTATTTTCGAGGGGTAATGAGCGTATAATTTTATGCGAGCGTGGGATCAGAACGTTCGAGAAAGCCTATCGAAATACCCTCGATCTCAATGCTGTCCCGTTTTTGAAGGAGAAATCTCATCTTCCGGTGGTAGTCGACCCGTCTCACGGAATCGGAGTACGGAGATGGGTGTCAGCGATGGCGCTTGCTGGCTTGATGGCAGGAGCCGACGGCACGCTGGTAGAGGTACACGAAACACCCGACAAGGCTCTGTCCGATGGTGCCCAGACTTTGAGCTTTCAAGAGGCGGAGCAGTTGTTTAGACAGTTGAATGCGCTGTTCGAGATGAGGTGTGAGCTCGTGAGATAGTCGTCATTCACCAGCAAGATAATATATCGAGGAGAGGGTTCATGAGTGGGTGCTATCAGTGCGGTGATCTTCAAGGTACCGAACTAAAGCTGTGCCCGACTTGTAGTCGAGCAAACGACGCGAAGCGTGAAGCTTTGAGGGGGAATTTACGCGTAAACACCGACGTGAATTCCGATAGTTTCGTACACCGGTTTTTCTCCCATTCTCGATTCCAAGCAAATGTCTTGGTGATTGGATGGTACCTGCTTACCTTTGTTCTTGTGCTCCTTGGAACCGAAGTGGGGATACCAATTTGGGTAAGTTTAGTCGCGTCAATCCTACTGACTTCAATAGCTCTTTTTGTTGTCACATTTATTCTCTCATGGTTGAGCCTGATGGTGTTCGATCTTATTCAGGGCCTGATAGTCCTTATACTCCCATTCATGCTGTATCGGACCTTCATTCGCATGTGGCGTCTTCGATTTCTGGGCTCGGATTGGAAAAGCCACGAAGGGGTGATTTTAGCACACCTTATGTCGATCGCCCTGTTTTGTGCGGCGTTCGTCGGCATGGGGATTGTGGGAGACAGGGCGCTCCTCAGAGCCGATCGATTGTTCCAGAAAAACTATGGCTTTTCGCCGGTTAGACCTCTGATTGCGATGGGATTAGTTAAGAAAGAATTCGACTAATGAGTTCAGCGCCGGGACTTTTGATACTATGAACACAGACGATCCATTCAAAGCGGTTCGAAAAGAGTACCGGTCAGGTCAGCTCGACGAAGGGTCTATCGACCCTGATCCGTTGAAGCAATTTAAGTCGTGGTTCGATGCTGTGATGTCTTCCGACGTCGTCGAGCCGAATGCATGCGCTCTTGCGACAGCTGATAGCGATGCGCGGCCCTCAGTGAGGATGGTTTTACTCAAAGGCATCGACGATCGTGGGATGATATTTTTCTCGAACTACTCGAGTACCAAGGGTTTTCAGATAGCTTCTAATCCGCAAGGAGCAATGCTCTTTTATTGGGCTCAATTCGAACGCCAAGTTCGTATCGAAGGAGATGTGGAAAAACTCGACGACGTAGCCTCAAATTTGTATTTCGCCTCTCGACCGCGGGACGCTCAGATCGGAGCTATAGTGTCCCGACAAAGTATGCCGGTTGCTTCTCGAGAGGTTATTCGCGAGGCGGTTGACAGCTTCACGAACACTCATCCGGAGGGGCCCCTCGAGCGACCAGCGTATTGGGGTGGATATCGAATTATTCCCCGTAGCATCGAATTCTGGCAGGGGCGAGAGAATAGACTCCACGATCGAGTACGCTACGTCAGGGAGCCACAGGGTTGGCGAATCGAGAGGCTTTGGCCCTAATGCGCGACTCGGTACGTACTGTGCGAACGGTTCTCTTGGGCGGTGGTTATACGCTTCAACGTGTTGCGGAACGGATGTCGCCTGAAACCTTCGTCATAACCTCGCGTGAAAAGAGTCGATGCGATACGTGGATGACCTGTGGGTGGCATGCCTGCCAGGTCTCTCTCGATGACCGTGACTCGCTGAAGCGGCTCCTCGATAAATACCCCGAGATAGATACTATTGTTGATAGTGTACCGCCACTTCATCGGTCAGAGGACCCCAGCGAGGGAGTCCGTAACGTGGTAGCGTCGCTCGAAGGGCGTAGCGTTCAACGTATCCTGTATCTCAGTACGACAGGTGTTTTCGGTCGTCGAGACGGTTCGGTAGTGAATGAAGCAACTTCACCTGCGCCCTGGAACGCACAGGGAGAGGCTAGGTGGAGATCGGAGTGTGTTTACCGTGAAAGTAGTAGCAGACTTACAGCATTTCGTCTGCCGGCGATCTACGGACCCGATCGTGGCGTGGCTGTCTCGTTGAGAAACGGAACGTATCGTTTGATTGGTAGTGGGGCGATCTGGACTAATCGAATTCATGTGGACGATCTGGCCGCGGCCATCGAACGTGCTCTTGGGTTGGCTGAGTTACCCGAGGTATTGTGTATTTCAGACGATCATCCCGCACAAGCCAGAGAGGTAGTTGAATACGTGTGTAGTCGTGAAGGGCTTCCGTGGCCTCCTTCTATAAGTGAAGAAGAAGCGCTTCGTATGCGAGCTTACACAATGCTTTCTAACCAGCGAGTGTGTAACGATCGTATGAAGTCTATTCTTGGTATCTCTCTGCGCTACCCTTCGTATAAAGAGGGATTTGCCTCTACAGTGCGGTCAATTCGAGGCTCATTTCGAGAGGACTAGCTGTCGTGGTAACGAGTTACGACCAAAAGCCGTACGTGACGGTAGCTCGCCCAGAGAGTCATCCAGAGCGAATAGCAGCTCTTGCCCGCCTCATGGATCTACCGATATCTGCACCTGATAAGTCTTCGGTGCTCGAGATAGGATGTGGTTCAGGCGGAAATATCATTCCCTGGGCAGAGAGGTATCCACACAGTCGCTGTGTAGGGATAGACATAGCAGAAGCTCACATTGAGAGCGCAGAGAAAACAAAGAGAAAGCTCGGACTGAACAACATCGAGTTTCGTCAGGCAGATATATCAACCTTAAACATAGAGAGGGGAGTATACGATTACATCGTATGTCACGGGGTCTATTCCTGGGTCTCCGAGGATACACAGAGGCGCATTCTTGATGTATGTAAAGCGGCGCTCTCTGAGACGGGCGTGGTGTATATCAGCTACAACGTACTTCCCGGTTGGCGTCAGAGGGGGCTGATCCGCGATATTATGATGTTCGGAGCATCGCTGGAAGCCGAAGCTGCTCCAGAGCGCAAGTTGGAAGGAGCTACCAAATTTCTTGCTCTCGTGGCTTCGAGTCGGAGGAAAAAAGACGACCTTTACGGACGTTACTTGGAAGAAGCGATCTCCCGATTACAAACCTCCGATCCCTCGTATCTTTTTCATGAGTTCTTGGAGGATAACAACTCGCCATGTCTGTTTACGGAGTTTATGCGAAGGGCTCAGTCGGTCGGATTGCAATTCCTGTCTGAGGCCCGACCTGCTTTCATGGCTGCAGACGATCTCGGCGAGGAAGAGAGGAGATTTCTCGAGACTTTAGGTAGTAACTTGATCAAACGAGAGCAAGCGCTCGATATTTTTCGCAACAGGATGCTGCGAGAGACATTGTTGTGTCACAACTCCCATACACTGAAGCGTGATCTGCGAGCATCGGTATTCCGATCGTTGTTCTTCTCGAGCGAGTATCGCTCAATAGAGCTATCAAATGGTTCCGAAGCTCGATTTCGAGAGCTATCATCAGCTCGCGAGATATCAATACCTCTCAGTGGCGCTACAAGCCTGCTCAGTTTAATCGGTGAGCTGAGTCCTTCTGGGTGTAAACTCTCGCAGATCGGAGAGATTGTGGCCGAAAGAAATCTGCCATGTGGTAGCGAGGCAGATATCTTCGGTAGCATGATCGGTCTATGGAGAGCGGGTTTTGTGGAAGCTACGCTCTCGCCCATTCCGGCTGCCACGAAACCCTTGGGAGTAGCAAGGACTACACAATTGGTGCGAGCACAGGTCGAATCGAGCGAGTGCGCGACCTCTCTGCGACATCGACACCATTACCTCTCGTCTTCAGAACGATTGGTGCTCTCTATAAGCGATGGAACGAGAAGCTTCGATCAAGTCATAGCGCAAGTAGAAAAAGTCGCACCTGGGACAGGACAACAAGCTGTTCGAACATTACTCGAACTTGGCTTCTTTCAGAGCGAGGCCTACTAATTAAAAACGGCGCATCGCGTTTTCGAGTGGGCGATATTGAGCACAGAGCTGACGTAGTCGAGAGCGATCCTGGTCAGTCAGAGCCGCTCGTCCAACGGCTCTCTTCAAGAACATTTCGCCGCTTGAATTGCATAATGGCTCCGATACCCAGAGTGAGCAACGCCATGAAAGCCCACTCGTATACGTAACCAAGGTGTATATCTGGTGGAGGAGTCGTATCGTATGTCGGTATCGGATACGCCAGGTCTGGTGAATCCATGCCGAAATTCTCGATACTTTTCTGACCGGTGTATGCGAGCACGTCGTTTCGCCCACCTGCTCCTTCACGCACGATCTTCGAAGGGAGTAGCGGATCGTTTGGGTCTTGCATCACTTCTAGATAGATCGGCAGAACGGAGTACGGAAGCTGTTTTTGAATTTCGGGGATCGCTATGCGTAACCACTGGTCCACCCAGGGTTTACCAGGACCAGCTTCGGCATCATTCGGTGCAAGGAACTTCGGTGCCATAGATTCCTTGACCAACCCGTACAGTTCAACTTGTACCGGCGTTTGGTATTTCAAGCGGTCGTTGCGATTTTCGCGACCCCACGGCAGAAAGCCGCGATCTACGAGAACGCGCTCTTCACGATCATTGACCTGGAGTGGTGTGATGACGTGGAAGCCGGCGCGCCCCTCAAGATTACGATTACGCAGCAGAAACTCGTGCTCGAAATCATAGCGCCCGGAGACCTTCACTCGACGAAAGGTGAGCGTGCTCCAGTCAGGAGCCGTGTTAAGTAGCCGTGAGAGTTCAATCGGCTCCAGGAGCAGGGTCTCATCTAACCTTTTTATGAGTTGCTGTTTCTGGAGGTGTCTTCCCCACTGCCAGAAAGAGGCCCACAGCATGCCGGCAGCAAGAATGAGAGTTGTTGCGGTTATTTTTGCCGAAAAACGAAAGTTCACGAGTCTATGGTACCTGTCTGCGGCGCGACGAACCATAGTGAGTCCTCCGACTAGGGCCGTATATTTGAGGAATCCCCCGTTTACTAGGGTATGTCTCGGTAGTTCCTGGTTAGGGGTGCAGTTCCATAAGCCAACGAAAAAGGATACCATTAGGGGGCTTAGCTGCGCCCCGCAAAGATGCTTATATGGGCGGTTAGTAGGCGAGCCAACCCCTAGAGATGCCTCTGCTAACCAGCTAAAAACATTGCTTTAAGGCTTCGCTTTCGAACTTTTGAAGGTTTTGAGGTAGAACTATATCGGTTGATTTCAAGGTTTCCCGGGCGAACCGTGAGGGAAACTTAAAGCCAAGTACGCTGTGGAGAGCTCAGGCATGTACATAGTAGGAGCAGGTGCTGCATATCCAGATATTGAACTCACTGACGAGTTCTTGCAGTCGCTTGGTCTCCAACTGACCGAATACGAACGGTCGGTGCTTTCAAGGCTCGGTATCCAATCTCGACATACGACCTTGCCCCAAGACTACATCGTCTCGACCAAGAACGTAGATGTGCTTCAGGCACGAACACAGGCGAAACTGTCGCCAACAGAGCTAGGGGTTCAGGCTGCCCAACAGGCTTTATCCCGCGCCGGCATCACGATTGAACAGGTCGGCCTGGTTATTGCAGATTCCGCCACACCCTACCAGACATGCCCAGCAGAAGCGCATCGCATCGCAGGAGCTTTGGGGGTTAAGGTGGCTTCGTACGATATTGTTGGCGGCTCTGGGGCTATCCCTCTCTACATCGAGATGTTGTCCACGTGGAAGCCAGAGCGCATCCCAGAATACGTGTTGTGTGTATCGACCAACACGCCATCACAACAGGTCTCGTTCTCCAGTTCATCCCTTTCTGCGTACGTATTCGGTGATGCGGCTTCAGCGGTGGTGCTCTCCCCGCGTCATCCCGGTAAGCTCCGAGTAGTTGACTCATATCTACGTAAGCAGAGTAGCTACAAGCCGGTAGTCTCTGTGGATCACCATATCTCTTTTTCTCCGGAGCACCTCCTTCCGCAGGAGGAGGTAGTTACCTTAATCGAGCAGGGCTTCAAACGGCTTTCGGAGAAGTTTGGCCTTTCGATGGGAGAGCTCGTATTCATAGGACCTCAATTGTTCTGCGGCGACCTCTCTGCGTGTGCAACTCGTCTCGGGCTTTCTTCGAGTCAATTGGCTCTTGATACAGCGAACAAAGGTTACGCACTAGGAGCGTCAACTGGTACCGCGCTCGCATCTCGATGGGATCACATAGGGGTAGGTCAGCAGGTAGTGGTTATCCACGCAGGGGACGGGCTGTGGAGCGGTAATATATTATTGGCATCGGAGTAGGCGGGGTTTGGAAACATGCTGCACATTTTAGGCATGGGAACATGCCACGCAGAGACGGTGATAACCAACACATTTCTCGAGGACCTTGATGTAGGGACTAATGCCCAATGGATTGAGGAAAAGATCGGGATTATCGAACGGGTCAGTACGCTTCCGCTCGATTACATTCGGACAACACGGAATCAGGATCCTCGCATGGCCCTGGAGCTTGCCTCGATGACCCCGACAGACATGGCGGTCAAAGCAGCGGAAGCAGCTCTGCAGCAGGTTGGTATCTCCGCTCATGATGTCGGGATGGTCATCGTGAACAGCTGTGCGCCAGCTCAGACAATTCCAGGAGAAGCAGTTCGGATAGCTGAGCGTTTGGGTGCCTCAGCAGTTGCATTCGATGTAGTGACGGCATGTCCTGCGTTTGCTCTTCACATCGATTTCCTCCGAAATTACGAGGAGAGTAAGCTTCCGGAGTTCATATTGTGTATCTCTACAGCAGCTCTAACACAGCATGTGAACTACAACGACAGGTCTGATGGAGCGATTTGGGGGGACGCGGCTGCAGCTTGGATCGTTTCGCCTGCACACAAGGGGAAATTGGAGATACTTGATTCCTTTTTTACCGCTGATCCCACTCGGTGTGGAGCAGTGGTGGTCGATACGTTCGGTTTCTTCAAACAGGATGGGCGTGCAGTGCGTGACTTTTCGGTACGTCAAACCGTCCGTTTGATTAAGGCTATTGAAGACAGCCATTCTATCGACTGGAATCGCGATATTTTCATCGGGCATCAAGCTAATCGAACGATGCTTGAACAGGTCACAAATAATCGAGAGATTCCGCCGAGCAATCATTGGCACAATGTTACGTATCTCGGTAACCAGGCGGGGGCAGGCTCTGCTGCTACGCTATGCGCGCATTGGGAAAAGATCGTTCCTGGACAGAACATCGTCGTAGCGGTAGTCGGGGCAGGTCTCAGCTGGGGATCGATAGTGATGAGGGCACACTAACTTTTTAGAGTGCGTAACAAAAATGCTCCTCTGCTACGGATGGCTGCAATCGGCAGCTACTTCGTCTTCGGCAAAAAAGGTGCTCAACGTGCCGCTGAGGGCACGTCTCCGCGCCTTTTTTGCCTGCATCCTCGTCGCTGCCGATTTCGCTCATCCTCGCTACGAGGTTCATTTTTGTTACGCACTCTTAGTGTTTAGCGAGGATCCTGCATCTCGCTTCGATCGCGCAGAGTCAAGCTATACAAGGTAGGGCAGCTCTCCGCTGGTCGTGCAAGAGAATACCTACCAATACCCAAACAAGCAGCATGACCTCACTATCACCTATATTGTATTCGACCAACCCAGCGGTCTGCCAGGAGAGGATCGCACATCCGATCGCAACGTATGCAGCGTCAAGAGGTTTAGCGAAGCTGCGTTTGATAACAGCGCAGATGAACCACGCAAAGAGAGCGCATGCGAGCCAACCGTTTTCAGCAGTGAGATTTAGGAAGTTGTTGTGAAAGTGCCGTAGCTCCGGTGGAATCTCGGGGGCAAATTTTCGGAGTGTATCACTGTTGTGAAAGCCTATACCGAGGGGAAATTGTGCTATCAATTCAATCCCGATACGCCAGATCGTGCTTCGTCCACCAGCGATAGTAAAGTGCTGGTAAGAAGCTGCGAGTCGCTCCGCTATCGGGGCGATGCTGACAGCAGCTACAGCAGCGATGGACAGAACGAGCGCTACGAGACGTGGTGCGAATACGGTGAAGAAGACCGTAGAGCCGGCCAAGACACCTAACCACGGACCTCTCTTCAGATTCACCATGAGAGCAGCGATCAGAAGCGGTACCTGAAGCGTAAGAAGGAGCGCATATCTACGAGATGTGAGCCCGACTTTTACCGCTTTCAGAACCGCTGACCAGACTACCACGACCACACATGCCAAAAGCCCGAGAGCTGCCAGCCAGGGGAGCTGAAGCTGTGTCTTGAATCCAAGTGAAGTGAACGCAAGAGTAGCTAAGAAACTACCGACTAATAGGCGTTTGCGATCGCTTGCACGGAGGCACTCTATGATCTCCGGGTACATGCGCCATAGAAATCCTAAGGCAACTAAGAGCGTAAGAGCCAGTTGGCCGGACTCAGATACCTTTCCGATAAACAAACCCGGGATGCTTTCTGGAAAGGCAGCATCAAGCACCGAGTGCAACGCCGCAATCGCTTGTCCGACGAGGACTGCTGTAAGTACGGGTATGAATTCACCATACCTAGAAAAAACTAACACCGTAGCCGAGAAGAAAAAGAGAGAGATGAGGAGACTTAGGCTGCGTAAAGGATCAATCCCTAAAAACGACGAAAGCGCGACGCTAAACAGGAAAAATACGAGCGGAACGATCACTCGTTTCTCGTTGAGCGGAAGATCTTTCAGTTTGAAGTTCTTACCCTCAGTAAATATCCAAAATATAATAAGTGGAATGAGCGCAATGTACGTGAGAGAAAGTTTGAGTGGAATGAGTAACGCAACGATGAGGCAGCCTACTCGCAAGATATTTTCTCGAGAGTAGTGGTCCTCGCGGGTTGCTATCTCCTCAACGTCAGTCAATGGTATAGCTCTGGTCGGGGCGATGTTATCGCTCATGTGCCAGCGCGCTCCAGCTCTATTGAGCTGGCTCAGCCATCGTCATCTTGGGCTCTTCCTCACCCTCCTCCTCTTGGCCGAATTGCTCGCTTGCTTGGTTGAACTCATCCTTGATCTGCTTCGCGAAATCGATGACGTTTTGTTGTTTCGAGCTTTCAATCTTCTGCTTGAGGTACTCCTCCATCCCGTCTTCGAAGTTCACGTGATCGATCGCATCCTTGAGCAGCTTCTTGTCAGCCTCTGGATCCTTGGAGTTCTCGAGCTCGTCAAAAACGACTCGAAGACCCTCCATTCCGCCATTGAGCAGAGCCTTTACACCAAGATGGGAATACTCATCCCTCTTTTGAACCATCTCATGCAAGAGAGGCATTGCATCCTCGGTTGGTATTAATTCACCGATGCCGATGCCGACACCGTAATAACCGTCAGGATCGCCGCGTTCTACAGTGTTCTTTATGAGCAGCTCCACAGCGAGCCTATTTCCTTGATTGGTAACGGCTGCAACAGCGGCTTCACGGAGAGATTCGTTGGTAACCGACATCTGATTACCGAGATAGCGTGTGATATCTTCCTTACCGACAGTCAACTCCAACGCGGAGGCATACACATCGGCCTCTTCTGGAGACTTGGCATTCTTAATAGCTTCCGTAAGTGTTTCAACATTATCTAGCCGACCGCTTATCGCTAGGATCTCTGCCAAATAGCTTTTCTGATCCTGTGGAGTATTCGAATTGGTCGCCATATCGCGCACAGAGTTATAGAATTCGGGACACCACGTGCAATCCTCTCCAGGCTGGGTAAACTGTTCGAGGATTGAATCGTCGTACTCTTTTGCTCCCTTCAGGACCGCAGCCAAGGCAGCCTCGGCCGAGTCATAGGACTCGACGGCACTTTTCAGTTGTACCTCTTGCTCCAAGTCCTCGGCATTCTTTGGCAAAACTAGCGAGGGTCCGCCAGCTCCGTTCACGCTAGCCGGGTCAACAGGCTTCAGCGCAAGAGCATCCCCTTGCCCGGTGCTGACAGAGGTCGGCGTTACACCAGCATTGGCGAGTGTGCCGGCAGGACCTCTTCGCTCGGAGGCAAAGAGCCACAAGCCACCTATTACGATTGCGATGATGAGGAGTGGTATGAGCTTCTTCATTAGAAACTATCCTATATACAAACAGACGAACGCCAAAAATATGAGCTTAGACGTCGGATTGCCCAGAGTATTTGAATCAGACAAGGTTATTTCCTGTCCAGAAAGTTCAATACCTTAGTGCACGGTATTTATATAGTTAATAAGTTAGGGGAGGGAAAGGTGCTGACTATTTCCAACCCTCAAAAAACAAAGGGGAAATCTCGAGGTAAAGCGCACAGAGAACCGGTCTTCACGGGCGCCTGAGTGCTCTTCATAGGTCCTGTGGTAGGAAGGGGATATGCTGTGGATGAGTGTGCGGGTGGGGTGCCTGTGAGTCAGATGTGGAGCGGTCCTCGCGCCGACTGTCATGGAGGGATTGTGCGCCTGGGATTATCTTTTTTTGAGCACGTATTTTCGATCTATGCTTACCTTCGAGGAACAACGCGGTTCTCGTTGGGCTGTAGACAGTTGCGTAGGTGACGTGATAGAGCTTTGATATGACTAGTGATTTTGAAAAGAAACTTCTTGCCGGGGCGGCCTATAAGATCTTCTTCGAAGAGCTCCAGAAACACCTTGCGGCAACTTCTACCCTTTTCGATTCAACTGAATGGAGCCCGGAGCAACTGAAGGAGGCTGTGGGAAGGTTTCACACGATCCGCGGTAGCGCGGGCTTCTTTAAGTTCACAACTCTTGCAACGAGCGCCGGTGAGCTCGAGGTGATGTTGCAACAGGCGACCTCCTCCGATCTGGTGGGTCAGGTAGATCGGTTGAGGACACTTTATAAGCAACTGAGCGATGCTGCTGCAGTGATACCTGCACCACAGCAGGGTTGATATGGGGCTTCCATCAGATAGGTTTCTCAGACGGCTGAAAGAGAAGGTAATCATCGCGGATGGCGCGATGGGGACGATGATTCAAGCGGCTAATCCATCTCCTGATGATTTCGGGGGGTTGGACGGGTGCAATGAGTATCTCATCTGCACACGTCCGGAGATCATCAAGAACATATACTCTTCGTATCTCGATGCAGGAGCCGACCTCATCGAAACGAATACCTTCGGTTCTTCGAAGCTCGTACTCGCCGAATACGATATAGGTGATCGAGCGCATGAAATATCGAAACTCAACGCCGAAGCAGCGCGAGTCCTAGCAGATGAGTTCTCTTCGAAGGCATGGCCACGCTTCGTAGCTGGCTCTGTCGGTCCAGGCACGAAACTACCGACGCTTGGACACATTACATTTGATGAGATGTTCGAGTCTTATCTTCCTCAAATGATCGGTTTGATAGAGGGAGGAATCGACTTTTTCCAGATCGAAACCTGTCAGGATCTTTTACAGGTCAAGTGCGCGGTAGCGGCAGCTGTAGAGGCGATGCGCCGTTGCAAGAAGAGAATTCCTATCTCAGTCACAGTGACGATTGAAACGACCGGAACTATGCTCGTGGGAAGTGAGGTCGCGGCGGCGCTCGTCGTTCTAGAGAGCCTACCTGTCGATATGATCGGATTCAATTGCGCCACCGGTCCCGACATGATGCAGGAGAACGTACGATACCTCTGCTCGAGTGGAAGAGTACCTGTCGCGGTGATCCCGAACGCAGGATTGCCGCGCAACGACGGAGGTCGTGCCGTCTACGATCTCAATCCAGAGATGCTTGCTGATTATCAGGAAGTGTTCGTCAAAGACTTTGGCGCAGCGATGGTTGGTGGTTGCTGTGGCACGACCCCAGCACACATCCGTGAGCTGTTCAGGCGCGTGGGGAGTTTGGCTCCTAAACCCTCGCGCGGGTTCCTCGAGCCACATGTAGCCTCTAATTATGTCGCTGTTCAGCTCGACCAGCCGGGTACATCGCCGCTCATAATCGGTGAGCGCTGCAACGCCAACGGCTCGAAGCAGTTTCGCGAATACCTCCTGGCCGAGAATTGGGAAGCAATTGTAGAGATGGCTCGTCGAGAAGTCGAGGAAGGCGCGCATGTTCTCGATGTCTGTACGGCCTACGTTGGGCGCAATGAAGTGCGCGACATGACCGAGATAATCTCTCGCTTCGTGGGGCAGGTAACCGCGCCCCTCATGATAGATTCGACTCAGCTCGATGTTCTCGAAGCAGCGCTCAAATTGATCGGTGGTCGCGCTATCATCAATTCGATAAATCTGGAAGACGGTGAAGAAAAGTTCGATAAAATCTGCGAGCTCGCCAAGCGATTCGGGGCCGCTCTTATAGCCCTCACGATTGATGAGGAGGGGATGGCCAAAACAGCGGATCGGAAGCTCGCTGTTGCTAAACGAATACATAACCTGTGCACGGATCGTCATGGTATTCCTCCGGAAGCCCTGATTTTCGATCCGCTGACCTTCACGATCGGATCGGGAGATGAAGACAGTCGCAAGGCTGGTATCGAAACGCTCGAGGGAATCAAGCTGATAAAAGAGAGCCTCCCGAAGGTTCGTACTGTGCTCGGTTTATCGAACATCTCCTTTGGATTGAGGCCGTATCCGAGGCAGATCTTGAACTCCGTCTTCCTTGCAGAGGCGATTAAGTATGGTCTCGACGCTAGCATCGTCCATCAAGGCAAGATCCTCCCGCTTCATAAGATTCCAGCTGAGATTCTCGGTATCTCACTGGACTTAATTTACGATAGACGTTCAGATGGGTATGATCCGCTTTTCTCTTTCATGGAAAAGCTGCAAGGTGCTGTAGCGGAGCGGAGTGACGAATTAGCCGCCGATAGCCCCATAGAAGAGCGCCTCAAAAAATCGATTATCGACGGAAGAAAGCAGGGTATAGAGGCGCTCCTCGATAAAGCTTTGGAGAGTCACAAACCCCTCGATATCGTCAACACCATACTCTTGGAGGGTATGAAGGTAGTAGGTGATCTCTTCGGCGCTGGAGAGATGCAGCTCCCGTTCGTTCTTCAGTCTGCCGAAACAATGAAGAAAGCCGTCGCACATCTCGAGCAGTTCATGGACAAGCTTGGCGGACCGTCTAAGGGGTGCATGGTTATTGCAACGGTCAAGGGTGACGTGCATGACATCGGTAAGAACCTCGTCGATATCATTTTGAGCAATAACGGCTACAAAGTCGTCAATTTGGGGATCAAGCAACCGCTCGAATCGATACTTGCTGCAGCGGAAGAGCACAAACCGACTGCAATCGGGATGTCAGGTTTGTTGGTCAAGTCTACCTTAGTGATGAAAGAAAATCTCGAAGAGATGAGCCGACGCGGAATCTCTGTTCCTGTGGTGTGCGGTGGTGCTGCTCTCAACCGAGCCTACGTGGAGGTAGATCTCCGCCAGGCATACACTACCGGCAAGGTTTTTTATGGAGCGGATGCTTTCACGGGGCTCAAGATCATGGATGAGCTCACCGGGCGAACCGAAGATCGGATCCTTACGGCGGAAGACGAGGGACAACAAGAACGCCGCGGAGAGATGCGCGCGGAGCGCGAGGCCCGCTTGGCAGGTAAAGTTGATGAGTACTTCGACACAGCCACACTTCGAGCTGAGTTCATACCAGAGCCTCCGTTTTGGGGGGTTAGGTATGTCGATTCAAAGGAGCTCAATTTGAAGGAGCTTTTTACCTTCATCAACCGCAAAGCGCTGTATGCCAATCAGTGGATGTATCGACGGGGTAATCGCTCGACAAAGGAGTATAAGGATTTCATTTCCAGCTATGTTGATCCTCTCTTCTACACTTGGTGTGAGAGGGCCGAGGAAAGAGGATGGCTACAACCCAAGGTAGTGTACGGCTATTTCCCATGTAATAGCGACCGAAACGAGTTGGTTGTATTCTCGCCGGACGATCATGCCAAGGAGTTTTGTCGAATACGCTTTCCTCGTCAGGTCAATGACAAGCGCCGATGTATCTCCGATTACTTTGCACCGCTGTCGAGTGGAGTGCGCGACATCGTAGCCTTTCATGTCGTTACCTCCGGAGCGCTGGCCTCGGAGAAGTGCCAAGAGCTTTTCAAGGCCAACGAGTATACGGATTACTTGCACTTTTACGGTTTATCGGTCGAAACAGCGGAGGCTCTCGCGGAATACTGGCATAGACGTATTCGCCAAGAGCTCGGTATCGCAGGTGAAGATGGTCCCACAATCGAAACACTATTCCGTCAAACGTACAGGGGCGAGCGCTACAGCTTTGGATATCCAGCATGCCCCAATTTAGAGGACCAAACCCATATATTTGCCCTACTCGAGCCAGAGAAAATAGGGGTCTCTCTCAGCTCTGAGTATCAGCTCGTTCCCGAGCAATCCACGTCGGCTATTATCGTCCACCACCCAGAGGCTTGTTACTTTTCGATTTGAGACACTAACAAACGGAGCTGTGCTAGGTGTCGAGCGAAAAGGGGGTAAAATTGGTATCCTTGTCGAAGTAGTCTTCGTTCTCCACGCGCTTGAGAAAGTTGACGACGATGTAAGTGAGAGGTGTATTCACGACCTCCCACGCGACCTTCAAGCAGTAATTTGCGATCATCACCTGAACGATTTGCGAATTCTCCCAGGTGCCATAAAACGCGAGGGGATAAAAGATAATCGAATCGGTGGCTTCACCGACGATTGTCGAGCCGATGGTGCGAGACCAGAGTGCCTTTCCTCCCGTCCACACCTTCATCCTCGCCAATGTATAAGAGTTGCAAAATTCACCGCAAAAAAACGCCAGGAGCGAGGCGCCAGCTACACGCGGCACTTCACCGAAGAGCGCTTCAATCGCTGCCTGGTTCTTGAACCCATGCGCGGGGGGTAGTTCCGTAATGAACCACGCCATAAAGGAGGCGAATCCTAGAGCTGCAAAGCCGGACCACACTACTTTACGAGCACGAGCGTATCCATAGACCTCAGTGAGGATGTCACCGAATATGTAGCTAATAGGAAAAAAGAGTACTCCTGCACCGAAGGTGAAGCCACCGACAGTAGCTACCTTCGCGGCTCCTATGACGTTCGAGCACAGGAGTATAGTGACGAACGCGGCCATTATGAGGTCGTAATACTTGTACGTCTTTGTCATGGTGTCAGGTACGTTAGCCATTGAATCGTTGAGAGGCAATCTTAAATGAGAGAAAGTTGGTAGCATCGCTCGAAAAGTCGAGGCTCTAACCCCGTTGATCGCAGATGCCTGTGGTAGTCGGGCAGCACTTTTGTTCTCGCTACGGGCAGGTTTTGTAGGGGGCGGGGACAGATTTTCCCGCTCAGTTAAGCGTAAGGATCTGATTTGGAATAATTTCGCAGATCCATTTGAGCTCCGTGACTAAAGGTCAGTTGTATTTTGGTCGACTCTCCCGCGGATATTAGAATTGGGGAAAGACATGGCACATTCAACTACTAGCATAAATAGGTTTTTTTTACTGATGTTCTGCTTATCACTAGTCGCGTGCTCGGCGCGCACCGTGGTACCCGTGGGTGAGATTCCTAGCGTGCCCCCACCCTCACTCGAGCAGATAAAAACAGCGCGTGCCTTGGTCGAAAACGAGATGGGAGTGCCTGTCGAGGCGATGCAGGTAAGGGGCCCAGGGGCGATTCGCGCGAGGAATATCGTGGACAAGCTCGCCAAGGCGGCTAATTACGGGGACACGAAGATCCCAGTATACGTGGTTGATGCTGGTGATGACGTCAACGCGATGGCCGTCAATGGAGGAGCGATCGTGGTGTTCAAGAAGCTCATCGACCGAGTACCTGATGACAATCAGCTGGCGGCAGTCTTGGGACACGAGGTAGCTCATATGGTTACGCGTCACCATGACGATGAAGGTGAGGCGCAGAGAGATACCGGTGTTTCGATTTTTAGCTCTGTGCTAGGGACCGCTGCGGCAGTTGCCGTATCAGTGACAACTGGTTCAGGTGCTGCCGGCCGTTTGGCGGGAAATCTGACGGGAACGACCTCCGAGGTAATCGGACAGGGGGCTATCGTCAAAGCCTACAGCAGAGACATGGAGTACGAAGCCGATCACGTGGGTCTCATGATTATGACCAAAGCTGGGTATGACCCCAGCGCTGCGATACGGTTTTGGGAGAACGCCAATGAGATATTCGGAGAGGATCTCTCCGGTTCGTCGTTCTTGAGTACACATCCATCTGGGCCGGAGCGTATCGAGGCGCTCAGGGAAGCATTACCTCACGCGGAAAAATATAGGAAGCGCTGAGAGATCTGTACTCGCCCAGCTATTCTCATTCATCTTTGAGATAAATGAATGAGGCTGGATTCATATCTTTGTTCCTGAGAAATAATAGTAGATTCAGTTGTTGTTCGCGTATCGAGCTGCACCAAGCAATAGCCCTCGGGTCCAGCTGGAGGTAGCTCGAAAGTCACGAGCTGGTTGGTGTCTGGATTCGTGAAGCTTACATTAGTGGGCTCGGGTGCTGTGTTTACAACCACTGCGAGCTTCCACGGCACGGCAGGGTTGGTGGATTTGATAATATATCCTGCCCAGACGCAGCGACCGCCGTTGACCACAGGTTCTATCGCCTCCATCGTCATTCGTTCACCAAATACATCTTGATCCTGAAGCCTGCGCGATAGTCGGAGAAGCTTGAGTAGGAATTGACCGAGCTCTTCAGATGTTCCTTCCCACTTGATGCTCGCTGGTTTATTGAAGCATACAGACTTGTATCCTGGCTCGTCACTCGGCTCCTCGTAGCACGCTTCAGTCCCAGCATAGAAGCTGAAGGCTCCGGGCCGCAGGATGCTCAACACCGCCGCCCCGTAGACCCACTCTTCACCAAACATTCTAGTGGGTGAGGGAAAATCTTGATGACCAAAGAAGGTGATAATATCTGGGCCTCCCACTTGCCATGAGAGAAACTCTGATCGTTTTATCGCAGCTCGAATCGATTCGGGTTCTCTACTTTCGAGCGCTTGGTGCCATCCCGAGTGGATGTGTCCTCCCCTGCGTGGCATCGAGGAGATTCCATAAATCAGATCAACTCCACATTCTGCTAGTCTGTCGAAGCTCGTGAATGCTTCTGCCATGATGACAACGTTGGGAAATTCGTTCTTGATCCGGGTGACTAGCTCTGCGAGGAACTCCCTCGAGGGCAGATCGAATGCAAGTTCAGACTCCTGTCCTGCGGCTGTTTTTCCCCAATTTTGCTGGAGGTACTCATTTAAAAGTTGGTATGCTGAATCAACGCGAATTCCGTCCAGGTTGTAATTACGGATCAGGTCGCAGATCTCGGATATCACGTACTCACGAGCTTTAAGATTAGAAAAGTCGAGCTGTAAGACGTCCTTCCAGAATTCCCTTCGTCCCGAGCCAAGTTCCCGATAGCCGCCGTAACGTATCCAGTATTCCCCGTATCTCGGATGCTTGAAGAAGAAATAACCACTCTCATCGGCAGGCCTCTCTTTGGTATGTACGAAGAATTCTGGATTAGTTTGAAGCAATATGGAATCACATGCCGTGTGATTCGGCACCACCTCGGAGATAGAGAGTATCCCCCGCTCGCACGCCAAGTCGAAGACGCGCCTGGCATCCTTACGAGAGCCGTGTGCCTGATCGATGTCGTGTACCAGGATCGAGTAGGGCGAACCTCCTGCGGTTCCTTTGGCGTTGGCTGAACCGATCGGAAATATACCCATCAGCCGAAGAGCGGAGAAGCCCAGACCTCGTATAGCTTCCAAGTCCGCCTCAGTAATATCCCTGAAAAACCCGCCGGCAACTCTGCCCTCGGGAGGTGTAATTCCGTGTATCTCTCGGAAGCCATCGATATTGAAAGTTCGCGGGAATACCTGATATGCGCGTACATGTCTCGCCCACAGAGCGCGGTCGAGCTGATTCACCTCTTCCCTCCATGTCTCTACCTGCGCTTGTACTAGATTGATGAGTGCACGATGCTTTTCGGGTTGCGATAGCCTCGAAGAGGCAAGCTCTCGTACCCGTTCGATGAGTATGCGCCCGCGACTTTCTCCCCGAAGAACACTCACAAGGTATATGAAGTAGTCGTTTGTGTGTTGCTCACTCGCGCTGGTACCGAATCGCTGCTCGAATGCCTTTTGAGAGAAAACAAAACCCTCGAGGCCGCTATTTTCTGCGATCACATCGCCGTTATCGTGAGCACGGAAAATGAACGGATCAATAGCGTGTCCTGCGCAACCGTCACGCAATAGTCTGCGTAGGTTTTGGAGGTCAGTAAAATTCAATACTCGCAGGCGCTCGACTCCAGGGAGTGGACAGAGCTTGGAATTTGCCAAGGCATCGTTATTGAGCGGATCTAATCGATTGGGAGTGGCAGAAAATAAATCACCCTCGCGACCCGGTCGAATAATCGTATGCACGTTCACAGCTCCAGAAGGATGTCGGACAGGCAAAGCGTCCGCAGTGGCCGGTTCATTTTACCGACGAGTAGCCGATGCGAATCGAGTAATCGGTATAAGTCCGAACTCTGCCCATGATGTGCGAGGGCAAAATCGCAAGGTGTTAAACAAGAAGATACTGCACTAACGAACTCGAATCCTAACACGGATAGAAGTGGTATCGAAATGCGAATTCTTCCTGGCAGTGACTCAAACGATTAGTTTCGATCTGATTATCGCTATTCAGTAGGACCAGAGCCTCGCGGGTTACATCGGGCGAAAATCGCTTTTGGGGGTAATATGGGACACGAAATACGCCAGAATCTTCACGGCAGCATCAAGGTCCTTGTAGCTACACACCTCGACCTGCGTGTGCATGTATCGATTCGGAATGCCCAAGCTGGCTGCCGCGACCCCGCCGCGTGAAATCTGAATACTGTTTGCGTCGTTTCCGAGAGGCCGTGGAGTCGGCGCTGGTTGATAGGGTGCTTTCGTTTTTTTGGCAGCGTCCTTGAGCAGTTTTTCAACAACCGGATTGGTATTTGGGCCACTTGTGATAGTTGGCCCTAGCCCCAGTTTACACGGGGTTGCGCGCGGATTGTCGCTGGCTGGATTGTCTGTTGCATGAGTGACGTCGATCGCAATTCCTACTTCAGGATTAATGGCATACGTAGATGTCGCAGCACCGCGAAGTCCGACCTCCTCCTGGACGGTGCTGACAGCATACAAGCCAACTGAGAGCTTTTTCCCGGACAGAACTCGTAACGTCTCCATCGCTACAAAGAGGCCGACTTTATCGTCGAGGCCTGGCGAACAGATTAGTCCATTACCGAGATCGAGGACGCTCAGATGAAATGTAGCACAATCTCCTATACTGACCTTTTTCTCCGCCTCTCGACGGCTTCTGGCTCCGATGTCGATCCACAGTTTATCCAGGTCGTTCTTCGTTTTATCGCGCTCTTCGCCGGTCTGATGGTGGATCGGTTTGCGCCCGAATACTCCCTGTATCGGCCCCTTTTCGGAGTGAATAGTGACGTGGGCTCCGTGTAATACCCCGACGTCCATGCCACCTAACGCCGAGACGTAAACAAAACCGTCATTAGAGATGTGTCGTACCATGAAGCCGATCTGGTCACAGTGCCCGGCCAGCATCACCTTACGTTCCGCCTTAGGATTGAGCGCCACAATGACATTTCCGTGAAGATCTGTTTCGATCAGGTCGGCATATTTCTTCATCCGGTCACGAACGATACGTTGGACCGGTTGTTCAGCCCCGGTAGGCGAGGGGGTAAGGAGGAGCTTGTGCAAAAAATCCTTGGAGTCCATCAGTTCCTTGTGTCAATTCATCAATAGCTTTCATAGGATGCCGGAAGGGGTGAAAAAAAGACAAGATAACTTCAGCATCTCGTAGATCGTTAGCTTCGGTGGGTGCGCCTGGATAAGGGATATGGTACCGATTTACGGCGTAGATACCCAGGGGGACTTCGGCTACTTATGTCAAAACAGAAATCTCGGCTCGAACTCCAAAAAGAGGATAGAACTCTCATCAAAAAGCTCGGAACACTTGTACCTACCCCACCGAAGAGAACGTCGTTTAGAAATCCGGATGTGCGTACCCTCCTGAGAGGGAAAGACGAGTTGGCAGGCTTCATAGCTCTCGAGCGAATGGCTCGTAAGAAGGGGTGCTTCGACATCAAAATCGAGAGGCGAAAGTGGAGCGATACGGACGGAAGCACATATCGGTTTACCCTCACTCGGGCGGCCAGCACCGATATGTGGCCGATGGGTACTCATTACTGGGTTAGAGACAATACAATTATCGGGGCGCGTTATCTCTTTAGTGGCCGGCGCGCCAAAGAGAAGATTGGTAAACAGATTTTGATGTCGGCCTTGACCTTCATGTCGTCTGTTAATCAGCTCAATCGTATTAGAGGGGTTGTAGAGTCTGCGTCTCGTTCATACGTCACAAACCCAGCTCATTGGCCCTACATCTTCGCGGGCGTCACTAACAACCTCAATACTGTCCATCCCGAGCCCTGGGCTCACAAGCAGGACGCATGGCAGATACTTGCGTGGTACATCCTCGAAGGGCTGGAGCGAGGGCTCATTTCGCTCACAGAGCTTACCCCAAAGCACCGGGCTTTTTTTGGCTTGATAGTGCCGTTTCTCGCAAAGGTCTCGTTCTGGAAGTGTGAAAGTAGCGGCTCCTGGGAAGAGATTCCAGCAATACGCTCGTCAGTTCGTGCATGGGAGCACCGTTTGGTAGTTCTCTTGGGTGAGCTTTCAGCTCGGAAGGAGTTCTCCTTTTTGAAGACGGGCTTTCGGCAGGTTCGTACACAGCTGGGCAAGGCGTATGCAAATAAGGATCTGTGTGGTGCGGTGGCGTTGCTCGATCGTGCGATAACCCGTCAGATGCTCGAGGATCTGCCGTTCGAATCCCCGTCATATTCTCGCACAGATCCCCGCTATCGAGAGTCCGATGCAGCGCTGATCTATCTATTGCAGCTCGAGTACCTGGATTTTCTGGCTTTGAAAGCGGGCAAGGGAGCTAGGTGGAAGGAGGGCATGGAGAAAAGGATCTTGGGGCTACTAGCCAGATTAGACGATCCCCAGACCGGTGGTATCGCACGCTACGAAAATGATTCGTATCAGCGGAGCGGATTCTTCCGGAACCTCACGGTTCGTAAGCTTCAGGAGTTGTACGGTGCACCCTCGGGAGATGCAAGCTCACACTTTGTCGGTAGAGACCAGGTTGTTCCCAGGGGACGCAAGGCGATGTGGACGCACTTTGTATGGCAGCTTGCTGCATGGTTCGGCAAGCGCTCGCTGGAGGATCCCGATATCCGGTTCAGGGTGCTTCATGAGTTCTTTTTTGCCCGTGGATTGGCACTCATAACCGGTCATAAGGAAGTTAGTATCGATGCCGACGCGCAAGGAAATGTCCGCATCATCAAAATACCAGCGTGGCGTATGCCCGAGTGTTATATCTCAGAAATTTCTCCGACTAAGGGAACACTGGTGTTTCCCTCACCGCACACACCCCTCAACTGGTCGGTAGCTGAGATGGAGGAGGCTTTTCGGATCAGAAGATTGGTTCTGAGCGACTCCCTCGGATTATGAGGAATTTAGCGGATGACCGGAATGTCTTCCGTTTCAGGACTTACCCGTACTTGGGAGAGGGGTTTCGTCACTTGCTCGAGGGTCGCGGAGCATATCGCCGATCTACCTGGCCAGATCTGATCAAGCGGTGGTATTCTCGAGGCAGCGTGCTTCAGAAAACGAGCCTGAATGCGGGTCGGTTCAATATCTCCACATAATGAGATACGAGTCAGCAGGGTATCAAACGTCGTGCGCTCGTAAGTCGAAAGGGTCCAGTATTCATGCAGACAGGTGACCGGAATATCTCTACGCAGATCGAATATCTGCGGTCAAACTCACCAGTGCTCGTGTTCCTCGTCAGGACCGCTCCTCCGTACGATCCGGGTCGTTTGTGGCTTCCTGTGGAGGGGCTAGCTCTGCGTGCCATAGACGATATTCCATTTCTCGATGAAACTCGGGAAAGGGTAGTGATGGCCTTCACGGCCGAGCCGCCCCATGAAGCAGGAGTCCAAGCTGTTGCCGTTCCTCTCCAAGCAGCTTTGGAGCGAATCTTCTTTCACATTCAGGGCGTGTCAAAGCTTGTCATCAATCCGACGTCTGCCCCGCATGGCTTATCTCCCCTTCAATCAAATATCGACTACACCCTGCCGGAAGGATTCGGACAGAGGTGTGAACTCTCACGAGAGGAGATCGCCGAGACGATTGGAGCGTTGGGTAATTCGCCTACGAAAAAAACCGATTATCTCTCGTGTGCTCGCGAGGCCTATCGCAATAATTCACTGTTCGAGACTTTTACCAACGCCCGGCGTGTTCGTCGTGACAACGGTGACCTTGAAGCCTGGTTCTTGGAGCTTATGGCGATGAGTTTTCTGGGAATTTCCGAGCGAGCTGTGGAGCTGTACGAACACTATCCTGCGCGCGACGGAGCGGATCCTCAGCCTCTTCTACTGGCGGCCCGATTCAGGTTGCTCCTCAAGCAGTTCAACGAGGCTTGCACTATTTTGCACACCTTGACCTTCAAGCCCGAGGTTGCTTCCATCGCGTTCGCAGAGCTCGCGCGTGCATTCGTAATGACCAAGGAATTCGGGCGCGCAGTAGATGCAGCCTCTGCCAGTATCGACAAGGATCCTCAGTCCCTTGATGGTCGCTTGATCCGCGGACTCGCTTTGCGGGGACTCTCCTATGATAATGGAGACGAGGAGGGGCTCAAGGCCGCGCTCGAAGACTTCGAGTTCGTGGCAACCAGAGCCGTTTTCAACGGGGCAGAGGCCTTGTTTCATGCAGGAACTATTTTTGCTCGTCTGGGAGATCTCGTCTCGGCAGAGAGGTCGCTGCGACAGTCCCTCTTTCAGAGGGACCGTTTCGCCTCGCGGGATGCGCTGATACGTGTAGCATGTGCTGCAAGTGCTGTATCAGTCGCACGCGAAGAAACTGAACTGCTGGAACGATTGCTACCGCATCTTGCGAAACCTCTGCGAGAATTGATCGATGCTCATTCAGGGGATGGTTCCTCAGAGCTCACTGAAGAAGGTCCGAAGGGGCTCGATCTTTCTATGGCTCTTTGGTCTGAAGACGAAAAAATTGTAGCTCGAGCTGCCCAACAGGCGCTGAAGGAGTGGAGCCTATCGCTCTCGAACTCCTTTGCCGACTGTGCTCGCATCGACGAATTTTTGAACTACTTTGCTCCGGCAGGAATATTTTCGGAACGCTTGGAGTACGGCTACCTCAATGACATAGGGGTAAACACGGTCGCGCGAGTTCTTGCAGCTCATTTGGCGGATGTATTAACTCGAGAGGGCCGTGCTGTTTGGCAGGTTGATAAGAACAAGCGTATCTCGCTCTCTGTCCCGTCGTCCGGTGGGACGATACCGCTCGAATCTTTTGTACTTGATAGGATTCTGCTCGGCGCAAGCGCAGACAATTTTTCGTCATTGGAGTCTCTTGGCGCCGAACTCCTTCCACGAGAGAGCGCATCAACGCGCGTGGTGCTCAGTGATAGGTGGGAGGCTGCCAGGCCCGAAGAGCTGGCGTTCTTTGAATCTGAGGCGGTCTGGGCTCGCGAAAAACTCGGGGTACTAGGTGCCGTGCTTCTGAATAATCTGGCTGATTTCTCCGAGATGGATCGTTGTATCAATATCGTTTTCGAACCAGGCGGAGAGCTTTCTCCGCACGGTACCACGGTGCTCGGGGATGAGCGTGATCGATTCATTGCAGCTCTCGGTCTACTCGTAGGAGTGATGATAAACGAACTACTTCCGAGCACCTGGTCTAGGCACCCCAACCTTGAAGGGATCTCGATCTCGACGTTGGAGCTTGGACGGATTTTTCCCGTGGCGCGGGCTCAGCGTCGCGCACATCTCGGTTCGGCTGCGGATTTCTCGGCTCAGCTCGGTGCCTTCGCTTTTGGAGTTGCAGCAGCTACAGTGAGCCACGAGATAGGGAAAGGAGATCTCGTTGACGCTGCAAAGATTAAGGCTCGGCTTATTAGCCTACTGCCCATCTTGGAAACATTTCCGCAGCCCGAAATAGATGCGCTGATTTCATCGCTCGAGATGCGGGAATAACGTAGCTCAACATCACCGTTTGAGAATACGGTACTGTCGTGAGCCCCCTTTGGAGTTTGAGTCTTTCTTCTTGTCCTTATCGTCCTTTCTCTCCCCTAAAAGACCGTTTCGGTTTGCGGTAGCCGTTTGTCGGTCGAGCTCCATGTTTTGCTTGCGGTGCTCAACATGTTCACGGATCTCGGCTTCTAGTTTCTCTAGCTCGGATTCTATGACCTGATCGAGATGGTGTCGTTGGAGGTAGTCGACGATGACTCCTACTGGAATAGTGCTGATGCAGGGGTGGTTGGACACAATGCGAGGTATATTTGGATTGATGATCATCATCACTTCGTACCCATCGCACATGCAACGGATGGTAACATGCTGACACAGGTAATCTCGTTGGTTGAGCATTCGCGACAAGTTTGACAGAGGTATTGGGGCTTTGAATGGATTGTTGATGTCGGGCCCGATCACCTTCCACTTGAGGTAGCCGGTCATGAGATCGAACCAGGTGGTCCCCTCTTCCACACCGTCTGATCGGTAGCTTGTCTTCCCCACCGGAGGCCCTCTCATTCCAAGTTACGCACCCTTAATATAGGTGTAGTCGGCAAGAAACCTCTCAATCGTGAGAATCTGACGCTTTAGTAGAGTTCGCGCTAGAGGCCCTAACTCCCTGAGTATACGTGACCTATCCAGGCAGCCGGGGTAAGATTCCCGGTTGCCCAGAGCCATATTCGGGGAGCTAGTTAGACTAAGAATGAGCCCCCTTGAAAGTTGCCGTCATAATGACCACTATGCTTATCACTAGGGTTTTGAATATATAGAGCTTTTTGCCGTCTGTCGGGATGGTCAGAGACCACCGCTGTGTAGGATGGTGTAAGAGCAGTAAAGCAAGAAGAGGTGAGACGATGATCGAGGTCGAAAAGCTATCGAAGCAGTATGGGGATTACTCGGCAGTGGCCGATATCAGCTTCTCGGCGAGTAAGGGGGAGATCGTAGGATTTCTAGGGCCGAACGGTGCGGGGAAAACTACCACTATTCGGATGTTAGCAACCTATTTACCACCGTCGGCTGGAACAGCACGGATAGCCGGATTCGACATAGTTAGACAATCTGATGAAGTTCGCCGTCGAATCGGCTACCTACCTGAGAATCCCCCCCTCTACGGTGAGATGACGGTAGAGGAGTACCTACGTTTCGTCGCCGACATCAAGGGCGTACCCCGCACAAGCCGCACTGCACGAGTTGGTGAAGTGCTCGAGCGCTGCTTCATAACCGATGTTCGAAAGAGGCTGTGCCAACATCTTTCTCGGGGCTATAGACAACGAGTGGGCTTGGCACAGGCGATCATCCATAAACCAGAGGTCATAATTCTGGATGAGCCTACCAGCGGCCTTGACCCCAAGCAGATTATCCAGATTAGGGAGCTTATCAAATCACTTGGTGCTTCCCATACGGTACTTCTCAGCACACACATTCTACCGGAGGTATCGATGGTCTGCAGTAAGGTAGTGATCATCAGCCGAGGGCGAATCGTGAAGGAAAGCTCGCTGGTCGATCTGACCCGTGACAAGCCTCTCGAGCAGGTATTCATCGAAAGTGTAGGTCGAGACGAAGTGATCGTCGAAGCTGCCGCTTAGTAGCAAGTCGAGAAAACGTACTGAGGATAAGTATGCGTAACGTATTCGCCATCTGTAAACGTGAGTTACTCTCGTTCTTCGTGTCGCCCATCGCTTATTTCGTCATAACGGGCTTTACCTTGTTAGTGGGTTTCTTTTTCTTTCGAGGATTGAAGGTTTTTGCCCGTATCTTCGAATTGGCCCCAATGATGAACTTCAGGCCCGGACAGATGCCCAATCTAAACGAGTACGTGGTTCAGGGCTTGTATCAGACGATGATAGTGATCCTCGTTTTCATGGTGCCCCTCCTGACAATGAGAACTATCGCCGAGGAGAAGCGGCGCGGTACCTTCGAGTTGCTCATCACCTCTCCCCTCTCGATCTCTGAAATTGTGATGGGCAAGTTCCTGGGATTATCGGTAGTGATATTGATCATGCTGGGAATCACCTTCATCTTTCCCGGATTGTTGATCGTTTACGGAAATCCAGAGGTCGCGCCTATTCTCTCGGGCTTCCTCGGAGTAGTCCTCTGCACATTGGCGTTTGCAAGCATCGGTATGGCCGCATCATCGTTCACGGAGAACCAGATTGTAGCGGGTATAAGCAGTATGGTCGTGCTGCTCCTGCTCTACGTTATTCAATCGCCCTCAGAAACGAACGGCGGGATAGTTGCCGAGGTTCTGAATTATCTCTCACCGGTGGCGCAGGTCACGGATCTCGTCAAAGGAGTAATTACCCTGAAGTCAATTGTGTATTTCACCAGCCTCACGATATTCGGACTTTTTCTCTCGCAGCGGGCTCTCGAAGCCCATCGTTGGCGGTAGTCGTAGGGGCGTTTTTGTAGATTTGTATTGAGGAGAGCTAAGAGTCATGGAAACCGCGTTGCGCTTTTCGGGATATTTGGGTGCGGTGGTGCTTCTGTTCGGGATCATCGGAGGCTGGATCATGGGATCATACCGTGAGCATCCGCTCTTGATGTTGCACATAGTTTTGGGGGCGTTGTGTCTGCTTGCCTGGGTAGTGACCTCCGGTCTGCACAGTGCGTCCAGGGCCGGGCAGGTTCTTTCGGGGCGTACGGCTCGATTTGGCTACAACGTAGTCTTGTACACAGGGGTGTTTGCAGGCCTTTTGGTTGTTGCGAACGTGTTTATTTCAGGAAACGACAAGAGATGGGATCTCACCGAGCAGGGGGTGTACAGCCTATCTGAGAAATCCATCAAGATCGTTCAGGGTCTCAAGGCGCCGCTGCGTATGGTGGCGATAGATGCTCCGCAGATTGCTGACCCAGAAAGGACCGAAGGTATCTTGAAACTCTACAAGTACCATAACGACAAAAAGGTTTCTTTCGAACTCCTCAACGCGCAAGCCCGTCCGGTAGAGCTCGACAGACTCGGCATGAAGCCAGGTAATCTTCTATATCTCGAGTACGGGGAAGGTTCCTCGAAGTCCGTCAGTCGTATAAATGAGATCGATGAGCAAGCAATCACCAATGCGGTCGTTAAGTTGACTCGGGGGGCGGCAAAGAAGCTCTATTACGTGCAGGGACATGGAGAGCCCGCACTCGACTCTTCTGTAGAAGGGGGCATGAAGCAGTTCGCAGATGCTCTGGCAGACGAGCACTTGGAACTAGAGGGGCTCCTGCTTGCCCAGACCGGTTCGATACCAGGGGATGCAGCAGCTGTGATCCTGGCCGACCCTCAGCGAGCGCTTCAGCAGACAGAGCGTGATGCCTTGGTTCAGTATGCCCAGAAAGGTGGTCGTCTTATCCTTCTCGGCAATGGCGAGAATAGGGATTCAGATGACGTGCGGTCGATAGCTCAGGTCTTCGGTATCGAAGTCGGACTTGACGTTGTACTTGACGAACAGCTCAGACTCTTCGCTGGTCCGCAGCTGGCAGTACAGTTCGTCGCGCAATCCTTCGGGGCTCATCCGGTTACTGCTGGTTTGCGGCAATCTGACCCGCCAGTGTTCCTCTTCTCAACAAGCGTTACAGCACCTCAGAAGGGGGCAGAAAAGGAGACTTACAGTGAGCTCTTGAAATCAGGTCCCAACTCGTGGGCAGAGAAAAACCTCAAGCTCATTTTTGACGAGGCAGCTCCTACGGCATCGCGAGATCCGGAGGACAAAAAAGGGCCCGTATCTATTGCTATTGCATACGAGAAGAAGTTGGACGCGCCGGCAGAGGGGAATGAGGAAGGTAAAGCAGACAGCATGGTGCGTGTGATTGTCTTTGGAGATGCCAGCTGGCTTACGAATGGTAACTTGATGGCGATGGGTAACAGAGACCTGGCCCTTAACGTGATCAATTGGGCTGCCGGGGAGGAAGGAAGTGTTGCGATTGGCCCAAAGAGTTTCAGAGCTTCAATCGCTCCAATTCCTGAAGCCACATACAACAGGATTTTAGCTCTCAGCTTCCTCGGGCCGGAGCTGATACTACTCTTCGGCCTGTTCGTGTGGTGGAGAAGAAAGGTCGCCCTAGCATAGGGTTGCTCGGCTCGGTCGACAGGTATCGTAGTAGTTTCGTGCACGATTACACGTCGTGCACTTCCTCATAGAAGAGGTGATGTTATGAACATGAAGAAGACTTTGGTGCTGGCAGTTGTGCTACTTGCGGCATTTCTGTACATGAAAAAGGTCACGATCCCCGCCCGTGAGCAGGAAGCTACGAGGAATGTCGTATTCGCGGGATTGAAGCCCGCTGACCTCGAGCAGCTTCGCATAGAACGTACCCAGCAAGGATCTTCTGACCTTGAAGCATTCGAGGTCCGCTCTCTCGGGCAGAAGGATGTCGAGGGTACTCCAGAAGCAGGCGAAGAGGCTGAAAAACGCGGTGCTGACGATCAAGGCTTTTCTAGAATCTCGTGGACGTTGGTCGAGGTCCCCGGAGCAGCTATCGATAGGACGACGATCGATGCGATGGTGTCTTCCATAAAAAGCCTCGATGTCGGAAGTCCTATCCAGGATAGCCAGCTCGACAAAGATTTCTCCGTTTATGGGCTCGATAAACCGATTCTTACTGTAGCTGTGTTTCGGAAAGGATTTGGCCCAATTGAAGTAGCCTTCGGTAAGAGAAACGAATACCTGCTCAAGCGATATGCGAAGGTTTCAGGGAGGGCAGGGGTTTTTCTCGTAGACGATGGAGTCTTCTCAGCGCTCAATAAGAGTTCAACCGATATTAGGAGCAAGACGCCGATCCAATTTGCCGATGCTGATGTTCGCGAGCTGGAGATCGCTTCTTCTGCAGGCACGGTCAAGTTATCCCGAATTTCGGGAGATGAGTGGAAGATAGTTGCCCCCACAGAGCTCGCCGCATCTTCTCTTCTTGTTTCTGAACTTCTCCGATCGGTACGCGAGCTCCGAGCGGTTGATTTCATAGACGATACGGCTGTGAAGCCTGACTCCTTCGGCCTGAGCTCTCCTGATGTACGAATATCTCTAAGCTTGAAAGAAGGCAGTCTTCCTCCTGCAGTTCAGATCTCACTATCCGAAGTACGTGGGTCTGACGATAAAGAGCGGACGCCTAAAACCGTCTACTTTCAAGCGTCCTCTACAAAGACGATCTTTCGAGCAGCAACTGATTCTTTAGAAAAGTTTACCAAGGGGGTAGGAGACCTACGTGAACGGCGCCTGTTGAAACTCGGTGCAGATGACATTGAAAAGGTTCGAGCTACAGGTAAGGGAGTCGAAGAGATTGAGATAGTAGCCACCAATACCGATTGGAACGTCAACGGTAAGCGCAGCGATCCGAGCTTTGTGGAACAGCTCTTGAATGATATCTCCTCGCTACAAGCGATTGAGTATCCGGTGCAGGCTCCCACAGATGCCTTCAGTGAGGTCTTTCTTAGTTTGGTCATTACTAAGAAGGGTGAACCGAAGGAGTTGGTGACGGTAACGGTGGGTAAGGAAGTTACTTCGAAGTCTGGTGCCGCTCGATGGGCTAGGGTTGGTGATAGTGGCGTTCCGGTCTTGATAACCGACTTGGAGGCCAAGCGAATTGTGCCGCGCGAGGAGGCCTTGGTGGAGGTTGCGCCTGCGGCCCAACCTACAACGGCCTCGACCCCAGCGACTTAGTGAGAGCGCAGCGCTGTAGCCTCTCGACGGGCAGTTTCATAGCTGGCATCGGAACGGATTGTTATCGGGTAGCCAGGAGATTTGACGGAGGGTTAGCCTCTGTACTCCTTACGAAAGGAGCGCTAACCTTGAAGACTCATCCTCACGGGTAGCATGCTACGAAAAATCTTCATAACTCTCTTCACCCTTGGTGTGTCGCTCAGCCTCGTAGCTGGACTATTTGGGTTGTGGGGATACTTTTATATAATCCGAGATTTGCCCAAGTTGGCACGGATCGAGGATTACAAGCCGCCAGCCGTGACGAGGGTGCTCGCGCGTGATGGAACCTTGATGGCGGAGTTCTTCTCTGAGCGACGGTATCCGGTAAAAATTGACGAGGTCCCCGACATCATCCGTAAGGCTTTTCTGGCGACGGAGGATGCAGCTTTTTACAGCCACTCTGGTATCGACCCGGTCAGTATCCTCCGCGCTATATTCAAAAATGTGCAAAGTCGAGACAAGAAGCAAGGAGCTTCCACAATCACGCAGCAAGTGGTGAAGAATCTGCTGCTGTCCTCGGAGAGGAGCTACACTCGTAAAGCAAAAGAGGCAGTGCTGGCATACAGACTCGAGCGTCGTTTTTCGAAGGACGAAATATTCGAGATATATCTCAATCAGATCTTCTTCGGTAATTCCGCGTACGGAATTCGTGCAGCGGCTCGACTGTATTACCATAAAGAGTTACCCGAAGTGACCCTGGCAGAGGCTGCCTATCTTGCCGGATTACCCAAAGGCCCGTCGATTTACTCGCCCCTCAAAAACCCCAAGGACGCCAAGCAGAGGCAGTTGCAAGTTCTCAAGCAGATGCTAGAAGCACGTTTCATAAACTCCGAGCAGCTTCAAGCTGCAGCGAGTCAGGACGTTCAGTTTTATCCTGCATCTCAGCGTAATGTTTTTGCTTCTCCGTACTACGTAGGAGAGATCCGCAGGGTTTTCGCGGAGAAATTCAAGGATCTTGACTTAGACAGTGACGGATTAGAGGTAACAACGGCAGTTGATGTCAAAGCTGACAAGATGGCCAGCTCTGCGCTGCGTAAGGGGTTGCGCGAGGTCGATAAGAGGCGCGGTTGGCGTGGGCCAATTGGTAGGATTTCCGAGGGTGAGTATCGCGCTAAGTTCGGCAAGAGCCTTGCGGCATCGCCCATTGATTACGAGGAGATCTATCCGGCCTTGATACGCTCAGTGTCGCGAGCAGCGATAAAGGTGCTCGTAGGCGACCAAACTTTAACGCTCGATCTGAGTGAAGCTGGCTGGGCCAAGAAATTTTTGAGTAAGGATGACTCCGTTCGGTTTGGCCCTCCTTCGGATCTCATGCAGGAGGGTGATCTCATCGAAGTATCCCTTATAACGGGAGAAGGTTCGCTGCCAACCAAAGCTGTCCTGAATCAGACGCCTGATATCGAGGGAGCAGTGGTGCTCCTAGATCCGTTTTCAGGTGAGGTTCGATCAATGGCAGGTGGCTACGAGTATGCTCAGAGTCAATTCAATCGCGTGACGCAGTCTCTTCGGCAGCCAGGCTCTTCTTTCAAACCCATCGTATATCTTGCCGCACTCGATAAGTTCAAGTACACGCCTGCCACGATAGTGTACGATGTACCCCGGACCTTTAGGGTCGGAGATACGTTGTGGACTCCCGCAAACTTCGACGAAAAATTTCTCGGGCCTATCACTCTCAGAACGGCTTTGGAGAAATCTCGAAACTTGGTCTCAGCAGATATCGTTTCTCGAATCGGAGTCGACGCGGTTATTCAGTACGCCAGAATGCTCGGCATAGTGAGCCCACTTGGTCGCAACCTCTCACTGTCTCTCGGCGCAGGAGAGGTTACGGTTTTGGAAATGACCCGAGCGTACGGGGTATTAGCTGCCAAGGGAGTGCTTTTTGATTCCGTGTTCGTGGTGAAGATCAAGGATCGGTTTGGTAATATCTTGTACGACTATGAGCAGGAAAAGTTGAGTACAGCTAAGCAGGTACTCGATGAGAACAGTGCATTCGTGCTGGCAAACATGATGAAGGGAGTAATCGAGAGTGGCACTGGCTATAAGGTAAAAGAGCTCGGGCGTCCAGTGGCGGGAAAGACCGGCACATCAAATGACCAGATGGATGCCTGGTTCATTGGTTATACTCCGACATGGGTGTGCGGCGTCTGGGTGGGGTTCGATCAGAAAAAGCAGATTGGTCCAAAAGAAACCGGTGGTGTGGTTTCAGCCCCGATATTCCTCAATTTTATGCGTAACTTCCTCGAGTATAGAAGTGCTCAAGAGTCAGGTCAGCTCGAGGAAGAGGCGAAGAATGAGGCGCAGAGATTGGGTATCACATACGAACCTCCGAAGATCACCGAGCAGCTCGACTTTAGCGTACCCGATGGTGTGGAGCCTTTCTGGATCTGGAAAGCCAATGGTGTCCGTGCTCAACCAGGAGTGGCTGGGGCGATACTGGAGTACTTTGTCAAGGGCACCGAACCAGAAGAGCACCCCGTGAGCACCGGCGAAGAAGGGGAGGCTACCACAAGTAGCTACCTCGAGTCGCCGGACCTGTAGCAGTGAAGACCGAAAATCCGGCGTGCACGAGCACGTAAAGGTTGAGAAAACACCGAGTCCCACCCACTCGATTTCAAGAAGAGCCGTATTTTTGTTACGCGCACTTAGTCTGCGAGAGGTTTCATCCCGATCTAGCGACCGCCTTCCCGAATATAAACCGTGAGGTTTTGAATCTTGTCCCCGGCTCTCAATGCTTCTGCGACATCTACACCGCCCACGACTTTACCGAATATCGTGTATCGACTGTCCATGTCAGGAGCCTCGCCGAGAGATATATAGAATTGGCTGCCGCTGGAGCGTCGTTGTGGGTTTACGGAGCGACCCTTTGGGTTAACGACATCTGGCTTGCGCGCCATTCCCAAAGTTCCAAAAGTATGGTGACGGTTGCTGAATTCGGGTGGTAGCGTGTAGCCAGGTCCGCCAAAGCCCGTTCCAAGGGGATCACCCCCCTGAACGAGGAAGTTCGGCTTGTAGAGGTGGAAAGTGAGCCCG
The DNA here is from genome assembly GCA_040398075.1 of Bdellovibrionota bacterium. GTDB lineage: Bacteria > Bdellovibrionota_C > UBA2361 > UBA2361 > OMII01 > OMII01. The sequence goes on from JBBAUR010000001.1 coordinate 127,430, forward strand.
CGATAGAAACCTTTGTCGGCAAGGTACTTGAAATTGGCTACATGCCAGGGGGCCTCCTCCGGAAAGAGCTCGAGGTAAATGGCTCCCTTGGACGTTTCCAGAACGGCGCTTCGAATCGTGAGGATCTCGTTCCGAGGTGGCAGCTCGAACGGGGGGGAGTTGTCGGCTCGAACGGGGAGAGCTGAGACCAGGAGGGTTAGGGATACTACAGCGAGGAGGATCCGTTGTTTGCGGGTAAGCCAGTTCTCCATAAGGTCGTATTATTGACAGCGTAAGACGGGTATAAAAGGACGACTTTTCCGTAGCCTAGAGAACCACAATCGGTAAAAGCGCTCAATCCTTGCGTTGCAAGGTTTGTAGGTGGTACGAGGGGCGCCCTGCGGCTATACTCGTCTCAGGAGCTCTTTGAGAGTTGGATAACGTAATGTCTCTGATAGGTTGGGCCAAAAACATAGCCACGACTGGTGCATTTGGGAAAACATGTGTGGGTGCGTGCACCGCGCTCTGTGGGCTTGTTGCTGCCATTTGTACTTCTGTGGTCGACCCATGCCCCTCTTTAGCGCAGGAGCGAGGGCTCGATGCCCCCCGCTCGGCCGTAGACGCAGTTCTCTTGGTGGATACCTCTGGCAGTATGTTGGTCACGGATCCCTTGAGATTAAGGTACGAAGGCGCGAAGTTGCTTCTGCAGTTTCTGGGGAAGAATGATCGCGTCGGCGTTGTGGCATTCTCCGATACGGCGACAGTCGTCTCTGACCTTAAACCGTATGCTCCAGAGCGAACGGAACAACTGGTGAGTGCAATCCAAAGTATAAAAACGGAGGGACGTTACACTGACCTGCTCGAAGCGGTGAAAACGGGGAGTAACCTTCTTGAGTCAAGCTCTCGCGAAGATGCTCAGAGAGTTTTGATCCTCCTCTCTGACGGAAAGATGGAGCCTGAAGCAAGTCGAGGCACCGCCATGTCTAGAACAGAGGAGTTGGTTAACGACATATTGCCGGACCTCAAGGCCAAAGAGATCAAGGTTCACACCCTGGCGTTGAGCTCGCAAGCAGATCGAGAGCTGCTAGGGGAGATATCCAGCGCTACAGACGGATTGAATTGGTTTACGAAAGAACCCGCAGAGCTTCAGAAATCGTTCGCTGATCTCTTTCTTGCGGTCAAGCGTCCTCAGGTCGTGCAGCTCACTTCGAAGGGATTCCGTATCGATGATGACGTGGAGGAAGCCACTTTTTATGTGAATCACGAAGAGGGTGCTACTTTGACCCTCGTGACGCCGAAAAACAACGAAATCTCGGCCGCGGAAGCTCCGGAGTGGGTAACCTGGTTTACTGGAAAGACCTTCGATGTAATTACGCTACGAGAACCAGAGCCCGGTGACTGGCAGGTCCATGGAGTTACAACCAACGATGGTTTTGCCGCAGTGCTCACAAACCTGAAGCTCGTCACAGACTGGCCTTCGATAGTGCGAGCAGAGGACAAAGTCCTCGTTCAGGCGCGCTTGTACGAGTCCGAGAAGCCGATAGCGTTACCGGAGATGAGCGGGGTCATAAAATATGCGTTCCAAATCGCTCCGACGGACAAGATATCAGAGCCGCTAATCCGGGATTTTCTAAACGACGAAGGTCAGAACGGAGACCGAGTCGCGCGTGATGGTATCTTCTCTTCGGTAGTGTCGCTGAATGAACCGGGAGAATACCGTTTGACAATCGTCGCGAGAGCTCCGACCTTTCAACGTAGTCAGCAGATGCCCTTCAGGGTAAGGCCGCGTCTCGTGACTCTCAAGATCGTAGACCCGGATGCTCTCGAGATGCATCGTGAGCCTGAAGCAGAGCACGGTAAGGATGATTCAAAGGAGGAAAATGCTACTGATGGAGAGGACAAAAAGAAGATCGCCGTCGAAAAAGGTAGCGGAAAAAGTGTCTTCAAAGTGGAGCTGAGCGCAGAGGTCTCATCATTTCGCATGGTTGATGTCAAGCTCGTGGCAAAAGCAGGCGACCGAAAGCGCTACGAGCTTCCGCTTCGGCGTTCGCCTTCGAACCCGCTCGAGTACGAGTTCCTCGCTGGAGCTCTACCCGAAGATGGACGTTACTTGCTGCAGGCCTTCTTGAAAGCCGAAACCAAGAAACGCCAAGAAGTAGAGGCCGAGAGCAAAAAAATAATCTTTGAACGCTCCCTACTCAAGAATGAGCCGGAGATGCCTGTCAGTGTAGTTATTAGAGACAAGGAAGAGGAGGTCCCGAAACCGCAGGGATTCCCCTTCATTCCGATAGGTGTTGTCACCGCGATAAATGCAGTATTAGCTTTCGTTGGGCTTTCTTTAGTGAAGAAGATGGCTCCCAAGAAGGTGGCAACCATGGCGCGCTATGTGCTGCCGCGGGAGCTCTCCGACGCTATAACAGTTTTGCGAGAGGTGACAGAGCGTGTCGAGGTGGATTTCAATGATCCATTTTTCGAGGGTATCCAAGACGAGTTGCCTGCCGAATCTGAGGGGGCAGCTCAAGCAGAAGCAGCACCTCAACCAGAGGCAGTGGCGGAAGGAGCTTAGTCTGATATGTCTGTGCTCATCGTGGTCATAGGTCTTCTCGAAGCGGTAGGTATCGGCTTCTACCTATTCAAGACAGCCAAAAAGCTCAATGCAGGCTCTCAGGTGGCATTCGAGCTCCTTTCTGACGAAGTTGCGCAGAAGCGCACGATTTCTGAATCGTTATCACAACTCGAAACCCAGCTGGTCGATTCTGCACAGCTCAAGACTGCAGCAAGAAGTTTTCTGATTGCACGTGAATCTCTGAAGGCAGAGCGCGGGCGCGTCACTATCACTCAGGCAGAGTTGGAAACGATAGAAGTTCGACTGAGGGAGTTAGACGAAATCTCACGAGAACTAGAAGCAAGTATGACTGAGACCAAAGAGGAGCTCAAAATACTTCAACGCAAAGAGGGTGAGCTAGCCAACAAGAACGAACAACTCAAAACCCAGATTGCGGACTCGCTCTCGAAGATGGAATCTATCATGTCTGATATCGAGATGTCTTCGCAGATGCACGAGCATATCGTCCGGATGAAGGCCGAAATAGTGAAGGCCGAAGAGCAAATCGAAACACTTCTAGGGCAGATTACAGCCGGTAACGAGCAGTATTTCATTCTCAAGAAGCGCTACGATGCCCTTGATATCGAGTACGCGCAGCTCTACGAAAAATTTGCCGAACAGCAGGGCGGTTAGCGTCGCCCTCACAACATATCTTGTGGATCTATGTCAAAGATGACTCGGACTTGCTTTGGAGAGTCGTTTCCTTCCTTCAACTTTCTCATCAGATGCTGCAGTGTGGGAGTTGATTCTGCCTTGAATAATATGTGATATCGCCACAAGTTTCGGACCTTTTCAATCGGAGCAGGAGCTGGACCGAGCATCGTCACTCTTAGTGAAGCAGCGAGTACATGGCTTCGAGATGCTATGGCCAGACTTTGACGTTGAGCAAGACTGCGCTCCTCGGCGGATATGATGACCCGGAGGAGCTTTTGAAAGGGCGGGTATCGGAGCTCTCGCCGCTGATTGAGCTCACCCTCTGCAAATCGTTTATAGTCTGCACAAACGGTCATCTGCAAGCTGGCATGACGGGGTACGCGAGTTTGAAGTACCACGAACCCTGGAAGTTTTCGTCTACCCGCGCGTCCTGCTACTTGTGTGAGAAGTTGAAAGGCACGTTCTGCAGCTCGAAAATCAGGCATGTGCAAACCCACGTCACAGTCGACGACACCTACAAATGTCACGAGAGGGAGATCGTGTCCTTTGGCAATCATCTGAGTTCCTACGAGGATGTCGATCTTCTTCTCACGTACGTCGGCTAATACCTGGGCGTAGTCCTCCAGTGAGGCCGCTACGTCGCGGTCCAGTTTTGCAATTCGAGCCGCGGGTAGTAGCAGGGAGAGCTCCTCGTGTACCCGCTCTGTTCCCGCACCTCGCTGAGCAAAGAGGGATTCCTTCTCGGTAGCGAGTGGGTCGTTGCTACCCGAAACACCGCAGCCCGGACAAACGAGGGGGGGGACAGAGGAGAATCCGCAAAAGTGACACAGCAGCGAATTCGGTTTGCGATGATAGGTGAGTGTAACGCTGCAGTGCGGGCACCCGAGAACATGTTCGCAGGAGTTACACTGGAGATAGCTCGCAAAACCTCGGCGATTGTACAAAACAAAGGCCTGTTCACCTCGAGCAAGTGTCTTTCGCAGCCCTTCGAGAAAGGGCAATGAGATGCTGCGGGACGGCATCTCCCATGGTTTTATGGCGCTTAGATCGATGAGTTCGTATTTCAAAGCATCCGATTTGAAAAAGCGCTGTGACAGGTTTTGGTACGTATGCTTACCGGTCTTTGCGTTATGAAACGTCTCGAGACAGGGAGTGGCAGATCCAAGCACGACCGGACATTTCGAAAGCTTTGCGCGTACGAGCGCAAGATCTCGGGCTTGGTATCGAATGCCCTCTCCTTGTTTGAACGAGGAGTCGTGCTCCTCATCGACGATTACGACTCCCAAATTTTTCACGGGGGCGAAGAGTGCGGAGCGTGCTCCGATTACAACCTTGACCTTCCCACAGAGTAGATTGGTCCAATGAGACCAGCGTTCTCGAGGCTTCATGTTACTATGAAGAACCGCTACGCGCTGCTTTAGTCGCACCTCGAATCGGTCCGTGAGCTGAGGCGTGAGCGCTATCTCAGGTACCATGACGAGGGCAGACTTTCCGAGTTTGAGCGCTTCGATGATCGCCTCGAGATACACCTCGGTCTTTCCGCTTCCGGTCACTCCGTGAAGTAGGAATGACCTGTATTCTCCCTTTTTTAGACATAGGTTTATCTCTTGAGCTGCTGATCTCTGCTCATCGGTGAGACTCTCCCACTGTGAATGAGCTCCCCAATCCGACAACTTTTCAGCAGTCTCTTCGGCCGCAGTTTTTTGAATGACGATACCTTTTTTGACAAGCGAAGCGACTGAGGCAGACGAAGCACCACAGCTTTGCCTGACATTTGATGCAGGTATCCAAGAGTCTAACGAGGAAAGGTATTCGACGATACGCATCTGCAAGCTACCAAGTTTAGGAAGCTCGATGCCGGAAGCGATTCGAAGGAGAGGCTCGGTCCGCCCAAATGCCGGGGTTGGGACTGCGAGATCCAGTATCTGTGAAAGTGGTTCTACATAGTATTTCGCCATCCACTCGAAGAATTCGAGATGTTCGGAGTCAAAGCCATGAATAGACCTGCAGGTGTCATCAATCGATTTGACTCTGATGCTGCGCTGATCCATCTCGTGCATGGATGCATGCTCCCGTGGCGAGTCTACCGATATGACGAAGCCGGAGACACTTCGGCGACCCAAAGGAACAGTGACAATGCTACCTACCGCCAAGGATTGATGTTGCGAGGGGTCAAATGAATACAGGTATTCTCCCTCGAGAGGGGGTATGACCACGCTGGCTAGCTTCCTCGAGGAGCCTCTCTCCGGCGGGGGCTGCATGTGAGCAAAGGAGAGTTGAGACATGGGTATTATGCAAGGAGGTTAATGAACCGCCATTCTACTGCACCGAACGTGCTTTAATAAAGGCTGTTCAGGCTAGGGGAAGGGAGCACCAAGAAAGGATAGCAGGAAGTGCAGTTGAATACGCCCAGATAAATCATCGTTTTATTTGCACAGGTTTTGGCCATAGCTGAGTAACTATGCGGCACCCTGAGCATCTTATTCTCTGGGTAACACTACCCTCTGCGGGAGTGTTGGACAGGGCGGGCTTTTGATGATCAAAGGGAGTCCGCCCAATCGTTTGTAGGTCAGAGACAATACTTGTTTCGGTCCTGTTGCTACACGGGTTTACCATGAGACTTCCCAACTTCGGCAGAGCGAGTGAATCGCTCGTGGGGCTCGATATCGGTATTAGTACCCTCAAAGTCGTTGAATTGAGGCGTACTCGCACTGATACCACACTGGTCACGCTTGGAGGTGCTCCCACTCCTGAAGGCGCCTTTGAGGGTAATGTCGTCGCTAATCCGAAACTCTTGGGGCGCGCGATAGCCGATCTGTGTAAAGCCTCTCGTGTGAAAGCGGGCAAGGCAGCGATTGCCGTTCCCGGTTCCAGCACTTTTTCGAAACGGCTTAGAATGCCGCGCATGAATCTTGCGGATCTTTCCCAGGCTATTCGAGCTGAAGCTACAAATTTTATTCCTGATGATGTCGCGGCTGTAAAACTCGACTTTCAAGTCCTCGGTAAAGTCGCAGAAAATGAGGTCGAGGTTCTTGTTGTTGCCGTAAAAGAGGAGGTAGTTGAAGGATATCTAGCCGCGGCCTCCGAGGCTGGAATGGAGATAGTAGTCGTTGATGTCGACTGCTTTGCGCTGCAGAATTGCTTCGAAGCTGGAGATTCCAGTGGGAGCCGTCGGACGGTAGGTCTCATCGACGTTGGCTCGAATTTTTCCAGTATCAACATCTGCCGTGATGGGCAGTCGATTTTTACCGGAGATATGTCTGTCGGCGTTGGTGCACTTTTCGAGGAGCTTTCCCGAGAGCTGTCCCTGACGTGGCAACAGGCGAGAAATGTGGCCTGCGCTACTTTGGAGGAGGGGGGGCTTTCCCAGGCACAACCGATCATCGAGGCGAGTCTCGAAAATTTGGCGACCGAATGTAATCGCCAGCTGAGTTTTTATTGGAAAGCGGCGGGAACTGGTGACTCTATCGACCAGGTAGTTCTCTCGGGAGGAGGAGCTTGTGTGACGGGACTAGCCGGAAAAATTCGTGACAAAACAGGTATCCCAACCGAGATACTCGATCCCCTCAAAGGAGTTGTTATGGCGCCGGGAATAAGCCTTCAATCCAGCGGACTCGAGGCGCCACTACTCGGTGTAGCCATGGGGCTTGCCCTTCGCGAGTTTGATGATCGTGCGGTTGTCGAATATCTCGGATGAGTGATGATTAAGATAAATCTTCTCGGCAATATCGCTGTAGCAAGGGCGCAAGTACGGTGGGAGCTGTGGCTCCTGCTTGCTACGCTCGTAGTCTTGCTGTCTGTCAGTATGCTCGGTCGTTTGTGGTTCTCGAAACAGGCCGACGAATTACGGAAAAGCGAAGAGGGTACATCCCGTGAGTTGGTGTACGTTAAGGCTCTCGCTCATCGAGTACGGACCTTGGAAGATCAGCGTATGGAAGTTAGTGCCGAGTTGACGGCGCTCGAAGCACTACTCAAGGCTAAACAGAGCACGGTTCGCATCCTTGATTCGATAGTGAGTGCTTTGCCAGAGCACACGTGGCTGGTCGAGCTACGAGAGACCGAGCAGGGAATCAGGGTCTCAGGCCTGGCTCAAGATGGTGAGACAATTTCGAAATTCGCGCGTGAACTTGAAAGGTCTCCTTCTTTGGTGCGAGTAGCTATTGATGTAGCGCGTCAGAGCCTACGTCATGGAGTCAAGCTTCAAGAGTTCAGTATCGGCGCACAGCGTTCGCATACCAAGCCACCGCTCGTGAGGGCTCCAGTAGATATTCCAAAGGAAAAAGCGAAGAAATAGCGAGAAATTGAGGATTAGAATCGGACGAAGCACATGAACACCCTAGTAGACAGATTGGCGGAGAGGCCACGCCCTCAAAGAATGCTCATGGGCCTAGGGGTGCTTGTGATAATCGCTCTTGCGATGTGGCAGTTCCTCGTTTCGCCAGTGCTCGTGGAGTATCAATCGCTACGTTCCGCTGTGTTGAAAAATGACAATCAAATAGTGGTGGAGCAAAAAGTCGCAGCTCAGCTCGAAAGTGTGAAGGTATCGCTTTCGGAGCTAGAAGCGCGTTTGCGAGAGATGCGGGAACAGCTCGCTGATAAATCGCAGGTCGACGACCTTTTACACAATGTATCCGCCAGTGCTCAGGAGGCTGGCCTGGATCTCAAACTTTTTCAGCGAAAGGAAGAGAACGCGGGGAGCTTTTATGCTGAAATCCCCGTTGCAGTATCAGTTTCGGGGGGATTCCACGCTATAGCTAGTTTCTTTGATACCGTGAATCATCTTCCCGGCCTCGTTGCAGTGGATCGATTTTCATTCTCTAGCCCCAAGGGGGCTGAAGAGCGAACACGCATACATGTGGACTTTGTGGTAACTGCCCATCGTCTTCTCACAGAGGCAGAGCGAGAGCGATTGACCGCTCCAAAAAAGCCTTAACGACGCGCTCAAAGTGAAGGTAATCTTAGAGAACGATGTTTTTAATTCGTCAATAATTAGCTTGCTTCGGTTTGTTCGCGCAAACATCGGTTTTTTCTCGAGATGTGGCCTATCTTTTTGATTCTTTTGTTCAGCCGACACCATCTCATTTTCGGAGAGCGTGGATCATGGACCTCGGAGTTGAGTGCGGGGTCTCTAGAGATCCAGATGGTTTTTCGAGAGAGCAGATGCGAAGTAACAATCGCGTTGTAGTGCACGACTCTCAGAAGCACTCTCTCGGGTTTTATCAACTAATGAGAAGCCCACCGGGAAAGCGGAGACGATGTAATACGGGACCAACGTAAGCAGCGTCGAAGCCAGCGGTGAGTGCATCGATGGAGATATTCTCATGAACTTCGCCATGCGTAGCAGACGGGCGGCCTTAGCAAGTCTGTTTTCTTTTGTAGCCTTTTCTATTCCAGGTTGTGTCACCAAGGAGTCCGTCGTGGACAGTGTTACGGTGCCGCCGACGAGTGATGATTACTCGTTATCTGCACACCCTCTTCAAGAGGTCGATCTGCAGGCGCAGCTCCCGCGGGAAATCATAGACAGCGCGATTACAGGATTCGGTATCGCTGTGAAGGGTAGAGGCGATACTAACCAGCTGGCGATCGATACAGGTAGCGAGGATGTCGACTTCGAGGTGAAAAAATTGTCGGGGCCAGACCGACTCGTCATCGACATGCCTTCGCAGCGGATATTTCCGACCAATAATCTGGCAGTAAGTGACTTGGAGCTTCTCTCCGGTATCCGTATTGGGTCTCATCCGGGTAAGAGCCGAATCGTGGTAGACCTCAAGGAAGGGGCGGTAGTGTCACATGAAGCACGCCGAGAGGGCGGCAAGATCGTAGTGACACTTCAAGGCGCTTCCTCTACGGCAGACTCATCAGGTCGAGGTGAGGAGTCCTCACAGGGTTTGGCTCAGATGAAGCAGGAACTGCCAGAGAGCGCGTCGGAGGTAGTAGCTGGGGCGGCTATTGAGGAGAGTTCGGCCGAGTCTCAAGAACATACCATGCCGGTAGGCGCGGAGGTCCAAAGTGCTTCCAGCTCGAATGAGCAGGGCAACGGAGCTCCAGAGGTGTTGGCTCAAATGAAGTCCGAGGAAGTTGCAGGAGTGGAAAGCGCTTCGGCATCTGTATCGAATGCGGAGCCTGTTGGATCCAATCAGGATTCATCCTCTACGCTTGCCGCAAACGTTCCTGCGGTGGCGCAAAGTGCGCAGGTCAGCGAAGTGGTTTTCAACTCTGACAGGAACCAAGTGGAGGTAGAGGTGAAGGGTGAGCCTGAGTACAGCATCACCCGTACGGCTCCGTCTGAGTATGTGTTGACTCTGAAAGATACCGGTTTATTGGAAGGCTCGGCAGATGCTGAGGTCATACAAGCTCCAGGTTCGGGGATTCGTTCGGTGCGGACTACGACGCAGGAGTCTGACACCCTCGTGCGGGTGTTCGCACAACCTACCAGTTATCTAACGGCGCATCGGGTAGGTACCAAAATAGTAATTCAGGAAACAAATGACCTGAAGCAAGTATCGGATGATATGCGTGCGCAGGTTGATCCTGAGAAGGCAGCAGAAAAATCGGATGCTACTCCTGCTGCTGAGTCCAAGACGGAAACGGCAAAGGCCGAAGGAGCAATCAAACCTGCTGCCAAGGGTTCCGCGCAAACTGGTGATGAATTGTCAGATAGTGATTTCAGTGCGCTACTGGACGATTCGACCCGATATTCCGGGCGGCTCATATCTCTTGACCTGCAGGATACCGATATTGATAACGCGCTTCGCATCATTGCAGAGGTATCGAACCTCAATATCGTGGCAAGCGACGAGGTCACGGGTAAAGTAACGCTACGTCTAACCGATGTTCCGTGGGACCAGGCACTGGACGTTATCTTGAAGACCAACGGGCTCGATAAAGTCCTCGAAGGCAATGTAATGCGTATCGCCCCAGTGGACAAGCTGCGGCAAGAACGTGAGTCCTTCAAGCAGGCCCGCCAGGCGGAAGATGAATTGGAGCCTCTGGTTGTCAAGTACCTGAGAGTGAGTTACGCCAAAGCCGCGGAGCTCAAGGCTTTGGTCGAGACGGTCGTTTCGGAGCGTGGATCGGTGGCTTACGACGAGCGCTCGAATCAACTGATCGTCAAGGATGTGCGCAGAGGGCTCAAAAATGTGATTGAGTTGGTCAAAAAGATCGATCTCCGCACGCCGCAGGTGTTGCTGGAGACTCAGATCGTCGAGGCCAAGCGAAATCTTGCCCGAGAGTTGGGTAGCGAGCTTGGATTTCAGTACATCCAGTCGCCATCGACGGGTAACGGCACGGGACTCAACTTCCCGTCAGCTGTCGCTATCGGTGGAAGCGCTGGTCCGGGCCCAATCACAGCATCTTCATTCCCAGCGGTCGCAGGTGCTTCGGCGGTCAGCATGTTGTTCGACAGCGCTGATGGCACAAAGAGCTTGGAGTTGAGGTTGTCGCAGCTCGAGCAGGAGGGGCGGGTTCGTATCATCAGCCGTCCTGCCGTGGCTACGACCAACAACAAGCCGGCTGAGATCAAGAGTGTCGAGAAGATCCGAATCAAGCTGCCGAGCGGCGGATTGTCGGTGGCGACTGGCTCCGGCGCTTCGGCTAGCGGAAGCGGTGCGATTGCGGCTCAGACAATCGAGGCTGGTATTACCTTGAATGTAACTCCGCAGGCTTCGCCGGATTACTTCGTACTGCTCGATATCAAGGCGAATTCGAGTAGCTTCAGCTCCGACAGGACAACGGAAGGGATCCCGAACGAGATAGCACGAAGCGCGAGCTCAACGGTGCTCGTATCCAGCGGCCAGACGTTTGCGCTCGGTGGAATCTACAAGATCGTCGACAGTGATGATCTTCAGGGAACGCCGTTCTTCAAAGATGTACCATTCCTAGGGACATTCTTCAGGAGGAGCGTGTCCAGAGATTCCGATGAAGAGCTGTTGTTCTTCATCACCCCACGAATCGTCGAAGGAAGCTTCGATGATGCAAGTATGAAGTCAGCATTGTAGACAGATCCTTCGGGAGGACGAACTATGAACATACGAACGACGACCACTGGAATGATTGCAACGCTGGCAACCACGCTCCTCGTGTGGGGATGCGGTGGCAACGGCGCTGCGAACAACGATCAAGGTGTATCCGTAACGCTGCTGGGATTTTACTCGGATCTCCCGGACCCTACAGGTGGCCAAATTGGAGGGGGTGCCGGCGGAGGTATGGGGTTCGGTAACGGTGCTAACTGTGCCGTTCCTACCCAACCAGTAAATCGGATCTTGTTGCGTTTGGGCACTGCCGGTGACGAGCCAGGTGGTCCAGGAGATGGTTCGACCGTCGGTAATACCGATGCTTCGTCGGGGGCGACTATCACGGTCGGTCTTCAGAACAACCTAATCGGCCAGTTTTACCGGGCAGACCGTATGTTGCTTTCGTACTTCATACCGGGCTCAGCAATTCAGCCCCCATCTACTACTGTGCCTTTGACACTCTTGGCCGGTCCAGCATCCCTTGGAACGGCAGAGACTCAGATCGGGGGTGGTATTGGTGGAGGCAACGGCGGAGGAAATGGCGGAGGAAACGCAGGCGGTGGCAACAACCAGAACCAGAATCAAAACAATCCGCGCCGCCCAGCAAATACGAGTCTCCCCCCCTCATTCGGGAATCTGTGTAATCAGGGGTACGGTCAGACCCTTATCATGCCTGCGGCTATCCGTGAGTGGATTAATTTTCGTCGTGCGGAGCTTCCTGAGCCGCCCTACACCATGGAGGCATACGTAACCGTTGCGGGTCTTTCGTCCTCAGGCAACCGAATCGAGACCAATACGCAGGGGATAGCGATCGATGTGCTCCCAGAGACCTTCGTAGAGCCGACGGACGCGACGGACGATGAGGTCAATCCGCCTACCGTGGCTGGCAATTCTACAGAAGCCGATAGTTTTGGAGCCACTGGCGGAGATCAGGGGTCGGCCGATGGTGACGTAAACCAGCTAGGGGACGTTTTTAACGGTAATCGCTCAGGGGATAGCCTGTAAAAACATCAGAGAAGGTTGCTGCTTCGATCATGAAGGGGAAACAAACTATGGAAATTCGAAAAAGCTTAGGCGTCTGTTCGACGCTCGTTATCGCGGCACTGGCAGGCTGTATGGGTGGAAGTGGCAACACTGACGGTGGCTCGGGAAAAGAACCGGGATATCGGGACGATGTGTTTGTCTCTGATGAAACAACAACTGGCTCCCTCAGCATCGAGCTCAAAGAGAGCACCATCAGCGTTGGATCCACGGCGGGCTTCATCGTGACCGTCAGGGATTCCGAAGGTCGGCCGGTTCCCGACATCAATGTGGCCTGTGATTCCGAGCTGGGGTTGGCGATCCTCGAACCCACTACTGGTTTCGAGCTTACTGATTCGTCCGGTTCGATGAGCGGTCGTATCGGTTGTGCGTCACCAGGAAGTTTTCAGATGGTGTGCCGTGTTAGTGTAGGTGCCAATCGCAGGAAGTTCGTCGGTGTCAAGTGTCAGGGCGATGTGCCATCTGGATTCAATGGATTTCCTGGTGCCGGTGGCGGAGGTCTTGGAGGTGGTGTTGCCCAAGATGGAGATAGCGGAGATGCTGCTATCGTCGCCATGGGTTTCGAAGACGGCGGCTCGACTGACGTCACGGCCGGCTCCCCTTCCAGTAATGCTTCGATCGACATCGTGCAGCAGGCGGATTGTGACGGAAACTCGTCAACCGTCGATCCCGAGGGTTTCTTCGATACGTACGTGAATCTCGAAGTGCAGAACAATTTTACCGAGGATATCAGGTTTTCGTATCTGACCTACTCGGTGAGAAATGTAGACGGCCAGGGGACTTCATTTCAATCAAAGCAGATCGGGCTCACCAGTAACAGTAGCTCCTCGGTTAGCGGAAACGGTGGAACGACTGGGATCCTGGCACCGATCTTCAAGGCATCACAGGGCGGAAAGTTTGTCGGAGATCCGGGAGGAGTCGGAATCAAGATTACGCAAGATGGGTTCAGAACTGTGACGGTAACCCTGTATGGTCAAACTGCGTCCGGCAAGAGAGTTGAACTTAGGGCCCGTTCGACGGCGTCCTTTGGAAACTACAACCGCTGTAGCTAAGCAGTAAGGCTTATTACGATTAGGGACCACAAGGGTCCCATGCCGCCGAAACGTTTACCGTCGCGCAGCGATGGAAGACGTTTCGGCGTCTTTGTTAAGTCGTTGTAACACCTTGTATTCTCAAGGGTTGAATTGAAAAATCTCTGATGCTAGGGCTTGGCTTTACCTGGTTTTCAAGGCTAGGATAGCGCGCCATGGACATCAACGACATCGAGCATATCATTAAGATACTCAAACAGAACGAGGTCAGTGAGTTCGAACTCGAACAGGACGGGACTCGGCTGAAGCTGACCAGAGGTTCAATCACCTCGTATGTGACGAGCGAGGCGCGCTTGGACGTCGTACCTGCGGTACAACACGTCTCAGGCACGACTATGTTGGCCTCCTCGCATGGGTCTCAGCCTGTAGTCGAGGACCTCGGTCGTTTCGTAAAGGTGGAGTCGCCGATAGTGGGAACTTTCTATAGAAAACCCTCCCCCGATGCAGAGGCGTTTGTCAAAGAAGGGGAATCGATCTCTAAGGGGTCGACCCTCTGTATCATCGAAGCCATGAAGCTCATGAACGAGATTGAGGCGCCGTCATCCGGCAAGATCGTCAAGGTCCTCGCCACCGAGGGCCAAGTAGTCGAGTTTGGTGAAGTTCTTTTCTTGATCGATCCATCGGTCTAGTACTCATGAAATCCCCTCCGTTTCAGAAAGTCCTCATCGCCAATCGAGGCGAGATCGCCCTGCGAATTATCCGCGCGTGCCACGAGTTGGGCATCAAAACCGTAGCTGTTCACTCGAAAGCTGACGAAGATGCTTTGCATGTCAAACTTGCGACGCAGAGCGTGTGTATCGGTCCAGCGCTCGCTAAGGAAAGCTACCTCAATATAGCGTCGATAATGTCCGCAGCAGTAGCAACGCGCGCTGATGCCATTCATCCAGGCTATGGGTTCCTGAGTGAGAATTCAGCCTTCGCCGAGATCTGCGGTAGTTGTGGAATTACCTTTATCGGACCCTCGGTCCGTAACATGCGCATCATGGGTGACAAGGCGCGTGCACGGCGCGTCGCCGACAAGGTGGGAGTGCCAACCATCCCGGGCGACAGCAAAGGTTTGCTCGATCCCGCTGAGGCTCTCAAGATTGCTGAAAATGCCGGATTCCCTGTGCTGCTCAAAGCCTGCGCAGGCGGCGGTGGTCGAGGCATGAAGATAGTCAGAAATGCCGAGGAATTCGTATCCACTTTTCTGATGGCTCAAAGAGAGGTGGAAGCTGCATTCGGCGACGGTCACATCCTCGTTGAGAAGTACCTCCCGCGCGTGCGCCACATTGAGGTCCAGATAGCGGGTGACCAGGCGCATAACGTCATTCACCTCGGAATTCGAGATTGCTCCATCCAGAGGCGCTACCAGAAGGTGCTCGAGGAGTCTCCATCGATCCTCCTACCCCCCAAGCTACAAGAGCAGATTCAGAACGCAGCGGTAGAGCTCGCCACATCAGTGGGGTATTCCAGCCTCGGGACCGTAGAGTTTTTGGCTGATCTCGAAGCCCAAAAATTCTTCTTCATCGAGATGAATACACGACTGCAGGTCGAACATCCGGTCACCGAGATGGTTACCGATACAGATCTTGTCAAGGAGCAGATCCGGCTTGCAGCCGGGGAGGAGCTCTCGTGGCGCCAGCAGGATGTAACGCAGGTGGGTCATGCCATTGAGGCGCGCATCAACGCGGAAGACCCGCGAACGCTCATACCGTCCCCAGGTCTCATCAAGAGTTATCATCCCCCTGGAGGTAATGGGATACGGGTCGATTCTGCCGTATATGCAGGATACTCCGTGAAGCCCTATTACGATTCGATGATCTCGAAGTTGATCGTCCGTGACAAGGATCGTGAGAGCTGTATCGAGAAGTTGCTAGTCGCACTCGATGAGTATCTGATCGACGGTATAAGCACCAACATTGAGTTGCATCGGCGAATCCTGAATCATCCTGATTTCAGAAATGGTAATTTTTCGACTAAATTCCTCGATCAGACGCAACTGTTTGGATAGGTGTTTCGGTTACAGGTGATGAGTTCTAAGCTCGGTCCAATCCTCGCGGTACTTCTCTTTGCCCTTGGGGTTTCGTTTGCACATGCGGCAGATCCTTCGTCTGGCGCTCCCGTTGCAAAAGCACCTGAAACCTCCTTTCAGTTTGGAAGCGTTCCTCAGGGTACCAAGGTAGTGCATGATTTCGACATTCGGAACGAAGGTAACGCGGAGCTCCTGATTCAACGCGTTACGGCGTCGTGTGGTTGCACTGCTACCACCGTATCATCACGCACCATCGCTCCTGGCGGTGTAGAGAAACTACACATGGAGTTCGATACAGCTGGATTCTCAGGGAGCAAAACAAAGACCGTCGAGGTCGTAACCAACGACGCCGAACGTCCAGAGTTGGTTTTCTCTCTCAAGGGGGTAGTGGAGCCGGGCGTAAGTGTGGAGCCGACCCGTCTCGAGTTCGGAGAGATAGTTCCCAGCAGCTCTCCAAGCGACCGACGCAAACAGTTCTCGGTCCAGTTGAAGGCGCGCACTGATATCTCGGTTGCTTCGGTAAAGAGCTATTCCCCCCACGTATCGGTCTCACCGGTCGGTAATGGCACGTATGTAGTTGAACTTTCTCCTGATATTCCGCGCGGAGAGTTTAGGGATCGAGTCATCGTAGAATTCGAAGCAGGTAAGATTCAGCCGGTGAATGTGCCGGTCACCGCCTCGGTTCGGAGAGACCTTCGGCTGGTGCCCGGTACGGTATCTTTCGGAGTTATTCAGGGGACGACCCCCATTGAGCGTCGGGTAAAATTGGAGAACAGCTCAAACAGGCCCATAACGTTCAACCTATTGTCTCCGAAAGACCCGGCCATCACCGCCTCGTTAGTGGAGGTTCAGGAGGGTAAGCGCGGTGTGCTGGTCATAAAAGTCGATCCCACCAAAGTTAAAGGAGATCTCAAGGCATTGGTCGAAATAGAAACCTCTCATCCGAGCGAGGGGCGACTTTCACTCAATGTCTTCGGCGTTCAACCACCAAAGTAGGTTCTTGACCTAACTAGTATAATCCCTGGTAATGGGCAGGTGCTGAAGATAAGGTTCGCCATCCCGAAAATTGCCCTCTTTGCTGTTGTCTTGGTGCAGCCTGGTACGGGTTATTCTGAGTCTGTCACCTATCGAGGGTCTTCATTCGCAGTCGATACGCTCACGAGCGTGCAGCCAGAGCACGTCACAGTAGCCGTAGGTAGCTCCTCGTTCATGGTTCTCGAGAGAGACGTAGGGCGGCGGGTGGCTCTTATGTATGCCGCTGATGCGAAATTGGCCAAGGCCATGCCATGGCCTAGTTACTTGAAGTTCGTAGAGAAGCTAGATGCTTCGAGCGAGCAAGACCTTCTCGAGGCAGCCGCCAAGATGTTTCTGTCATCGCAGGCACTGGATCTCGAAGAACAGACTCAGCTATCAGAGGCGCTTCTACGTGTAGATTCTATTGCAACGGTGCTCCTGGCTGCCCTCGAAAAGGTCGGGGATTCTTCGCAAGGGACTCCGGTGTGCATGACGCTCCGAGCTTTCGATGCATCAAGTCGTGTGGCAGCAAAGGAGAAAGTTCAACAGCTATTACTTCGGCACAACGCGGTATGCAGAGAGTTTCTAGAGAAACGCGCTCGTAAGCATCTCTCTGGGGGGCTTGTGGACGAAGCCATCCAAGATCTCGAGGTGGCTGTTTCTGCCTTTACGCTCGGACTCGAGCTCGATGGAAAGATTGTGGCCGCCCAGCACCGCTTGTCCGAAATGCAGAAGGCTTTTGCCTCTCGCAATGCGGTAATGTACAGGGCGGCTTTTCAAGAGGCAGCCGCAGATCATTTTCTCGCGGATTCCTTGGGGATCGGACGCACGAACACAATTCAGCGCGTTGCAGAGGCGTTTCTAGAGGAGGGGCGAGCGACGGATGCGCTTTTGATCCTGACGCTCATCGATTTCGAGCGACGCTCAGAGTCGACACACGAGCTCGTTTTGAAAACTCTTTCGGAGCTCGGCGAGCGCGCCCCTGAGCTCTTCAAACAGGAAAAGATCTTACGATTCCTCTCGGAGTTTGCGCTCAAGGACGAAGCTATAAGAGATTTACTTGTCTCTCTGCTCGAGGGCGCTGTCAAAAAAGATATCTCCAAGGGTGAGCTTTCGCTTGCTTCAGTATCCTTCGATACAGTGCGCGAACTTCGGCCGGATCCCTCGCCACAGAATGATCAGCTCCGGTTTCTGTGGGCGGAGCGACTCCTGAATCAAGGGCAGCTCGCACAGGCACAAGCTATGATTGGCAGCGCCAATACTCGGGCGCCATTATTCTTAACAATCAATCTTTTACTCAAACGTAATCCACTGCCGGCACTCGTTACGAGCGCTGGCCTTATCGTTTTTGGATTGCTACTCGCTTTTGCCCGACGTCGGTCGACGGTCGACAAACCGCAGGAGTCGATACGTCAAAGAACTATTCCTGTCCAAAATGAGAGCGCAGAAGAGGATGAAGATGAGCATCTCAAACGGGCGCGCTTTGTAAAATATTCTCCAGACCTACGAGGTGGAGGGATTCGAGATGAATACGCCGACCTGCTCGCTGTGTTTGGTATGTTTCCTGGGGTCAAGCTCTCACACATCAAAAATGCGTATCGGAATGCAGTGAAGAACTGTCATCCCGATCTGAATCGAAACGCGTCCTCGGCCGAAGCTGACAAGTTCATCTACCTTACTCAGACGTACGAGCGTTTGCTGCAACTTCACCAGGAGCGAACTGGGGAGCGATAGTGCGGCGGCGTACGGTTCCGCTCCTACGATAGCCAAAGCACTCTCTGCGTCGCTCGTGACGGTCTTTTGAAAGGGACACCAACCGCTCGCGTCGTACTGAGCGGCTTCCTATCTGGCTCCGTAGGTCATCTGGTAGCTGGCATGCTTTACGGCCAGCAATCAGCGATTGAGCAAGCGTAGTGTTGCAACGCTTGTCTGCCGCGATGCGTGCCAGGAAGCGAGCCACCAGAGCTTTTCTCAGGTAATCAGAGCTCTGAAGATATTCGTTCGCCAGCAGCATGCCCCACCACGGATTGCCCGAGCTTATTTGGAAGGAAAGTTCTCGCAGGATCGAAGTGTTCAATTGCATACCCCACGTGAGGCAGCTTCCGTGCCGTGCCACTGAACTAGTTAAGTATCTGATATTATGTGTGTTTCGCTCTTGTGTGTGGGGCAAACGTCCTCAACCTTGTGGGGAAATATGGGACACCGGTGGGTGGTGAGCCAACGGGTGGTGAGTGTGAGCACACTCACCTGCGGTTGTGGCCTTTGGTAGATCTCAAAAAGTCGCATCAGAGACGGCCATTCCGTGACAGATTGGGGGGTGCTTAGTATACTGCTTGGGCGGCGATTGGGGCGCGCGAGAAAGTGCGCGAACCCGGCCAGGACCGGAAGGTAGCAACCGTAGTGCATGCATCTGTGATGCGTTGCTGGTCGCCGTGTTTTTCACTCCTACAAGCGGAAAGGTAGTACGTGTCGTACCTCGTCCTTGCGCGGAAATATCGGCCAGCAGGTTTCAATTCTGTCAGCGGGCAGGAGCACGTAACGCGCACGCTCGCCAATGCTATCCAGCGTGAGCGGGTCGTACATGCATACCTTTTTACCGGCCCACGAGGTGTAGGAAAGACCTCTGTGGCTCGTATACTGTCGAAGGCGCTCAACTGCCAGAAGAGTAAGAATTCGGAGCCGTGTCAGGGATGTTCGAGCTGCAAGGAGATCTCCAGTGGAGTTAGTCTGGCAGTGCGAGAGATCGATGGAGCGTCTCACAACAGCGTCGACAACGTCCGGGAACTGATTGATTCCTTCAAGACGCTTCCCCCACCAGGTTATCGCTACAAGGTATACATCATCGACGAGGTACACATGTTGAGCGTTTCGGCGTTCAACGCGCTCTTGAAAAGCCTCGAAGAGCCACCTCCGAATACCGTATTCATTCTCGCTACCACCGAGGTTCACAAGATCCCCGAAACTGTGATCTCACGGTGCCAGAGGCACGATTTTCGAGCGCTCTCAGTGAGCGTCATCGAAGCTCGCCTTAGAGAGGTATGCGTCCAGGAGAAACTCGACGTAGAGCCCGAGGCGCTACGCCTCGTATCGCGTCTTGCAGATGGTTCGATGCGGGATGCGCAAACACTTCTCGACAGGGTGCAGAGTTTTTGCGCTGGAGCTATTACGGCAGAGGAAACCAGTCGCGCACTCGGAACGGTCGAACAACGTGTGTTGCTCGAGATAGCACACGCCGTGACGGTGCGAGATGTCACGAAGGTGTTATCGTTGGTCGAAGATCTCTTCTCAACGGGAATAGATCCATCCAGTCTGTTAAGAGAGTTCGTCAACTTCTGGAGAGAGATCTTCATTGCAAAGCTCGGCGGTGATGTACGGGTGAGAGCGCTCGGAGTAAGCGATGATCGGGTAGTAGAGCTAACGCGCCTCGTATCGCCGCTCGAGGCGATTGATATTCAGGATCTGTGGGACATGGCGCGTGACGGAGCTGATCGCTGTGCACGATCAACTCACCCGCGCTACGGATTCGAGGCCTTGTTGGTTCGTATGGCAACACGTCAATCGGTCGCGGAGATCGGTGAAACCATCGGACGATTGCTGAGCACGCCCGTAGGAGTAGGGTCTGAGCAGAAAACCACCTCTTCCGTATCTCGGGGCACTACACCAACCTCTGGCTCGACTGTAGCACTAGCTTCACAGACGGCGACGCCTCAGTCGACTACTCAGCGACCTCAGGTACAGCCGACAGTCGGGAACAGTTCCCTCAATTGGGAGGAGCTGCTGTCGTTCATGAGTGAGAATGCTGGTCGTGTGTTGTTCGAGAACCTCAAGAGGCTTGCGGTCACGCGCCTTGACGTTGGAATCCTCGAGGGTACTGGGCCTGAGTTCCCAGTCAACAGCATCAATCGAGAGAAGGAAAAGGTTTCGCAGATCTTGAACGCATTTGTGGAGAAGAGAGGTTTGCCGAAGCCGCACGCGTGGAAGATAAGCCTTTCGAAAGGGCAGGGAGCCAACGAGGGCGCTGCTACCGAGAAGGCCAAAAGTGCGGCCCGAGTTGAGGGATTGGGAGAGCACCCCGCAGTACAGAGTCTGCAGAAGGTTTTCCCCGGAAGTAAAGTGGAGCAGGTTCGAGTGAAAAGTTCGTAGCTGCTCATGTAGTTTGATGCCGTATCGTTCGGAGGTAAGAGATGAAAGGATTCAAGGGATTCCCTGGTGGCGCTAATATGCAAGGACTCTTGCAGCAGGCGCAAAAGATGCAAAAAGATATGGCGCGCGCTCAAGAGGAAGCCGAAGCATTCGAGTCTGAGGGTAGCGCAGGAGGTGGGGCTGTCAAGGTGCGTGTAAATGGCAAGTACGAGGTGCTCTCAATCGAGATAAAGCCCGAAGCGGTCGACCCCTCTGATGTCGAGATGTTGCAAGATGCGATTCGAATAGCGTGCAACGACGCGCTCACCAAGATCAAAGACAATACTCAACAGAAGCTCGCTTCCGTGACGGGTGGCCTCAGTATCCCAGGTCTCTAAGAAGAATCGGACAGAGGTATGCTTGCATTCCCACCAGCGCTTCAACGACTCGTGAAAGAGCTCTCCAAGCTACCGTCGGTAGGAGAAAAGACAGCGATGCGGTTGGCGTATCATCTCGTAGCAAATGATCGGGGTCTTGCTCGCACCTTGGGTGAAGCTTTGAAGCAAGCAGCGGACTCGGTACGTTTGTGTGAGAGGTGTTTCTTTCTCAGCGAGGAGGCGCTCTGCTCCGTCTGTAAGAGCTCTTCTCGTGATGCCACGCTTCTGTGCGTTGTAGAGAAGCCGGTAGATTTGGTCGCAATCGAAAGAGTAGGAGAGTACAAAGGATTGTATCACGTCCTGCACGGTTTGTGGGCACCGCTACGAGGACAGGGTCCTGATAGTATGAAGCTCAAGGAGCTCATGGATCGTGTCAGGGCAGAGACCATAAAAGAGGTCATTATAGCGACGAGCGCTACCGTTGAAGGGGATGCCACTGCCCTGTACATCGGCCGCATGCTAGCCGATGCAGGAATCAAGGCGACCCGACCCGCGCAGGGCATTCCCAAAGGAGGAGAGCTCGAATATGCAGACGATGTGACCCTTTCCAGAGCCTTTGCTGCCCGAAGTACCGTTCAGGTGTCTTAACAGGCTGCGGAAAAATGCTCTTGTGCTGCGAAATCCGATCCTTCGGCCATCCCAAAACCTCGAATTTCTTCCTACGAACCCATTTCTCCAGCCTTTCAAACCGCATCCTGTGCATGACTAGCTCCTGATCAATCGTATAGTGGCGCCCGGGCTGGCCCGGCTATCTTGACTTTATTGGCTGGGCAGAGAATTATAGTCAGTCTGCCGTTCCCCGGTAGCTCAGTTGGTAGAGCAGGTGGCTGTTAACCACCCTGTCGGGGGTTCGAATCCCTCCCGGGGAGCCAGTTCTGTAAGATGTAAAACAGGACCTTAATCCCGAACGGCATAAGCTCCATTTGATTCTGCCTTTCGCTACCAGCTAGAAGTTTCTTATCTTCGGGTAGTGAATCATATTCTGAATATCGCAGCTGTGGGTATAGGTGGTGGGATAGGAGCTATCCTGCGTTGGCTCGTTGCAGTCATGCTCTCGGTTCCGCCTCTTACACCTAAATTCCCTTTGGCTACCTTTGCGGTCAATATCATCGGTTGCGTACTCATCGGCTTGTTTGTTTCTCTCGATGTGCGAGGGGATGCTCATTCGCTTCCTCGACTGTTCCTCGTAACGGGAATACTAGGTGGTTTCACAACCTTCTCGGCATTCGGACTCGAGACGGTGAGTATGCTTCGCAGTGGCTACCTATTCGACGCATTTCTATATGTGCTTCTGAGCGTTGTACTCGGCGTGTGTGGCGTCTTTGCAGGTCTTTGGCTAGGGGGTAGATCCTAAACCCTGCGCGAGTGATTGTTTTCAAAAATGAATGAGGCTTGATTTAGTTACTGGCTGCGCGCACCGATCTTGACGTTGAGGGCACCTTCAGCGCCCGTCCATGTCGAAGCTACCCCTTCCCTGAATACCATTGATACGCTGGACAACTTTCGGTCTGCTTTCACCGAGCTCTATCAATGGTATTTGGTCAAAAGGCGCTTCAAGATAGCATTCTGCTTCTTGAACTGCTCGAGGTTCCTCTGCATCTCTGAGAGGGCATTGAGCGCCTCTTCTCTATTTTCGTCCGACACTGAGTTAATCTCGGGTGATGTAGACTCGAGCTCCTGCATCTTTCTTAAGAGCTCATCTAGAGGAGCCAACGGATCTTCCTCTTCGTGCTTTGCCGAACGCAGGTGGGAGACGATGGCGTGGCCCTCGGGGCGGCTAATCTCGACCTCGATGAAATCCCTCAGCCTAGTGTTTTTATCCGACCACAACTTTGAAGACATTTTTTGGCTTCCTGAAACCCAAAAAGAGCTTACGACCCCGTGTCCTAGAAGCTAAGCAAGAGACGTTCTCACTCGAAAGTCGCCAAATGACTGTTATTTCTCGGCCGGGTGCGGCACAATTTGCCGGCCGGGCACATCCCGGCACAATATGCCGAAGGCTCTCATGCCCCCTTTTTCCCAGTCTCTCGGTTGCGTACAATCAGGAAGATTTATGAGTTCCGAATTCCTTGCTCTCATCCCGCTCTGGTATGTTGCCTTTTTGCTCAGCACGGTGTGTCACGAAGCTGCACATGCTCTGGTTGCAAAGTGGGGCGGAGATCTGACTGCGTACGCCGGTGGACAGGTAAGTCTTGATCCGGTTCCGCATGTGAAACGTGAGCCATTTGGGCTGGTGGTGATTCCCCTCGTGACCCTACTCACATCCAAGGGCGCCAGTATGTTTGGATGGGGAAGCGCTCCATTTGATCCTTATTGGCAAATTCGCTATCCACGCCGCGCAGCGCTCATGGCTCTTGCGGGGCCAGTAACCAACTTCCTCTTGGCGATTTTTGCCGCGGTGTGTATGCACATCGGACTTGCTCAGGAGATTTTTCAAATACCCGCAGTCGTGGCAGGTACTCAATTAGTTAGTGCAGTGGGAACATCTGGATTAGTCGAAGGGCTGGCAACTTTCCTGAGTATCATGTTCATTCTCAACGTTCTCTTGGGAACGCTGAATCTCCTGCCGATGCCACCCCTGGATGGCTACTCGGTGTTGGGCCTCTTTTTACCGGAGGACCTGACCCTCAAGATGATGAATTTCGCGCGCTCCTCAGGATTTTCTATTTTCGGGATTATCTTGGCATTTCAGTTTTTTCCGTACGTGGCAAGCCCTGTGCTCAAGACAGCGGTTCGATTACTGTATAGCCCTCTTGGGCTTTAGTGTAGATAGCAAAGATAGCAGAGACCTCTACCTCTCGAGCTCATCGGTCGTATCCACAACTCAGGAGAGCATCACATGTAGGGGGATGGTAAGCAGATTATCGCTCATTATCTGAGGGTTGTGTTGAGCACGTGTATTTTTGTATTTATTTCGATGAGTAAGTGCTGAGAGATATGTTGCGATGAAAACTACATTCGTTTCTATTTTTATTGCCCTTGTCGGTACGAACCTTTTTGGGCCTGTGCGCTGTAGTGCGGAGGATCCACTGGCATCTTGGAGAGATGGGGAGACGAAGACGGCTTTAATCAAGTTCGTGGATGAGATATCAAGTGAAGGCTCTCCGAGGTTTGTGCCGCAGCCCGAGCGCATTGCAGTGTTCGATAATGACGGAACGCTGTGGAGCGAGAAACCGATGTATTTTCAGGCTCTCTTTGCGATAGATAGGGTCAAGGCCATGGCTCCCAGCCATCCAGAGTGGAGAGATAAGGAGCCTTTTCGATCCATCTTGGCTGGCGATCTTGTAGCAGCCCTGTCGTCTGGTGAGGAAGCCCTCCTCGAAATAGTCACTGCGACTCACTCCGGTATAGCCACCCAAGATTTTACGAAGATCGTGCGTGAATGGCTTACGACGGCTATCCATCCATCCACAGGAAAGCGTTACACACAGATGGTATACCGCCCCATGCTCGAAGTGCTTTCGTACCTACGCTCGAGAGGTTTCAAGACATATATCGTCACCGGAGGTGGGGTCGAGTTCGTGCGCGTATTCGCTGAGGAGGTGTACGGTATTCCTCCTGAACAGGTTATCGGGAGTAGTGGCAAGGTGGCGTATGAGGTGCGCGATGGAGCTCCGACATTGGTAAAACTGCCCGGAATTCACTTCATCGACGACAAAGCCGGTAAGCCCGTTGCGATCCACTATCAGATTGGACGGCGACCAATTATGGCTTTCGGTAATTCAGATGGCGACTTCCAAATGCTAGAATGGGTTTCAAGTGGGCCAGGCCCGAATTTTGGAGCGCTCGTGCATCACGATGATGCCACGCGAGAGTGGGCATATGACCGTGCGAGTCACGTAGGAAAGCTGGCTCGAGGATTGGATGAGGCGCCACGTCGTGGATGGAAGCTTTTCAGCATGAGCAAAGACTGGAGCACAATTTTTGGCGGTAATTAAACCTCGATAACTCGATCACTGTCCCACGGTATCTCGAGTAGTTCGGCGCGAACGCGGTTGGCATCTGGGGCATAGATGGGTACCTCGTTGTCCGACTACGATGCGTTTTATCTTGGAGCTACAGCGGTGACACGGCTCCCCCTCACGCCCGTATACCTTTGGGGAATACATTCCATCTTGAACAACCCCATCACCGAAGTCAGTTCCTAGGAGCGAAACCGCCTCGCTCAAGATCTCCTGGATGGAGTGGTGCAGGGCTTCCAACTTCGCTGTTGATATCTTATGCGCAGGGGTGAGCGGGTGGATACGTGCTTTCCAGAGGGATTCATCGACATAGATATTCCCCAGCCCTGCGATGAAAGTTTGGTCGAGAAGGAGCGGTTTTATCCTGCTCTTCTTGGAGCGCGTCACCTGCCGGAGATACTCGAAGCTAAAATCCCCACTCAGCGGCTCTACTCCCAAGGCACCTACAACCTGGTTCGGAGATGCGCAGAGATACATTCGCCCGAACTTACGAGTGTCGTTGAAACGGATACTCTTGCCGTTGTCGAGATACAGAACCACACGATCGTGTCTATCGATGGGAACGCTCGCTGATACGACGTCAAGGCTGCCGCTCATACGGAGGTGAACAAAGAGATAGCGTGGATCATCTTGACCGAGTTCCAGCCCCACAAACTTACCACGGCGAAAGAGCTGCTTGATGACACAACCGGTTATCTCGCGCTCGAATACGGTAGGTTTCTGTGATGCAACCGTGCGGTGCCACAGCACCTTGGCCCCTGTGATACCGAGTCCCTCAACGCGATCTCGGAGATACTGCACTGTCGCCTCTACTTCGGGTAACTCAGGCATGGCACGCTCATGTGGAAAACTACTAAAGGATAGAGTGTACCAAGTCGCAGTTGAGTTTCTAGAGGTAAGAGCGAGATTACCTCTCCACGGCAAGGATATTCTTGGTGATTTCAATACATTAAACGCTTTGAGAGGGTGGTCTATCAACCTTTGAACGCCAACAGCCGATAATCACCATGAGGACCAATGGTCACTCATTATATAGGCACTCGCTATGCGGGTCGTTCATACCGTTCAGGACAACACCTGTATCCTCGAACTGTTAATCTCTGACGACAGCATGAAGCTTTTTGCGCGCGTGCAGCCGCAGAGTGAACACATACTCGCAAATACACAGGGTTTCATCGATAAGGTATTGGCTGTCACGGCGCAGGAGCGGCTCGATATCTTAGTTATCAAGGATATCGTAAAGCAGCTCAGAGCAGGTAAGGGATGCGAAGAGCGTCGCGTCGCCGTAGGTCAGGGCCCACAGTCGGGTAAAGACGGCAAGATCGTGTGGCTGGTCCGACGCTTCAACCCAGGTAAGAAAGAGATAGCCGACGGTTGGAAGGATAGAGAACTCGTCGATTTCTTCACGCTCGGGCTCTTCGAAAATGTTCAAGCGCAACGGGAGATAGCGCGCGTATACAAACCCACCCTTGGCACAGATGGCAGGGATATTCTTGGGAAGCACATTACAGCAACCCCAGGTAAGCCAGTAGATCTCAAACTAGATAAGTCAGTGATCGTCAAACCGGGTAACGAGGGGGACGGCTACGACACCTTGATTGCCGGAATCGACGGCTATGTACACGAAGAGGGCGGATTGATAGCTGTCCGAAATGTGCTGACGATACCGGGAAATCTCGATTACGGCATGGGTCATATCGATTTCATCGGTAGCGTCAAAGTGATGGGAAACGTCAACAAAGGCTTTCATATCAAAGCGCGTGGAGACATCGAGATCGGAGGCTCGCTTCTTGGTGATAATGTGATCAAGAGTGAAGGCTCGGTCACCGTGAAGGGATTTCACCATGGTGGCAGAGAGAGTTCGATATTCGCTAAGGGTAACTACTCGGTTTCGGTAGCGTATGATGTGATCTCCGAGATTCAAGGCAATATCCGTGTTGGACGAGAGGCGCGTGACAGTATCCTGCGGTCACTTTCGACGA
The DNA here is from genome assembly GCA_040398075.1 of Bdellovibrionota bacterium. Lineage (GTDB taxonomy): Bacteria > Bdellovibrionota_C > UBA2361 > UBA2361 > OMII01 > OMII01. The sequence continues at coordinate 154,343 of JBBAUR010000001.1, forward strand.
TTTTCGCAGACAAAGCCTCCATCGTTGGGGGAGAGCTGTGGTGCTCGAAGGGTGCGGAACTGGGGAGCGTCGGTAACGAAGCTGGTGCGCGCACAGTCGTAGAGCTTCGCAATGAACTTGAAGTTACGGAAGAGTATCGAGTGCTTAGCGAAAGCATCAGGAAGCACGATATAGCCGCCACAGCTCTTCAGTTGCATATAGGCCCTTACCTCAAGGGTCGCGGCAGAATTCAACTACTCAATGAGCCTTTTAAGAGCAAAATGCTCCTATTAATCAAAAAATACGACGAAGTACATTCGGTACTTGTACAGCTCCGGGTCAAGGAGCAGGAGATGCGGACGGCCAAGCAGCTTGCGGATGACGCCCGAATAAACATAGTCAAAACGGCGCATGCCGGGGTGGAGTTGCGAGCTGGTGAGGAGCACAAGCTACGTTTCATAGACGCAGTGCAGGGGCCTGCAGCGTGGCGCTTCAATCGAGAAAGTTCCGAATGGGAAAAGACTGATTACCGAGCATTCAAAGAGGAGGCCAAGCGTGGAAGATGAGGAGCTTTTGAGTTACATCCAACGAACGTGTGCTATGGGTGCCGATCTCATACCACCATCGATTTTGTGCGAGAGTGTCGGCTCGATAGGTATCAAAAAGCCGCTTACTGTCCCGATGAATACCCCGCTATCCGAATGCGTGTCACTGTTTCAGAAGCACCGTATCGGAAGCATCATCATCACCGATGAAGACGGCAGAATAGCCGGTATCTTTACCGAGCGTGATTGCATCTTGAAAGTCATAGCAAGGGTCGAGTCACTCGAGACGGCGCTGGTCAAAGATTTCATGACCCCTGATCCGATGCGAGAGCTACCGGAAGCAACCTTAGCCTATGCGCTCAATTTGATGTCAAATGGCGGCTTTCGACACGTCCCGATCGTCGATCAGGATGATGTCCCGATCGGGATTGTTTCGGTGAAAGACGTAGTTGATTACCTCGTAGAGCGGATGCTTTCGGGAGTGCTCAGGGAGTGCAATATAGAGCTTTTGGATTAAGCTCACTGGTCGAGTGGGGGTGAAAATACGATGCCTGCCTCATCAGCGGGCATCGCGAATGAGAGAGCGATAACTAGTAAATGATAGCGGCCTTGGTGTCGCTGGCAGCATCTGCTAATCCACGAACCACGCGTGTATCGCCACACTTATTGAGCGTACCTGCATTGCTCTGACTTACTGTCTTAACTCCGGCACTATTGGTGCAGTTGACTTGGAAGTTCACCTTTTCGGTTTTGCCGGATGACCTGGTAGCTAGGTAACGAAATCGGAGCGTTACCCTACCTGTATTTCGTGCTGGATCTAGGCGTACACGAGTAACCTCTGTAACAGAGGGGCGCTCACCGCGCTCGCGCGTTTGTGCATAGACTATCATACGGGTGCAGTCACTCGGAACCCTGTCAGCTATGACCGAGAGTGAAGCCGTTGGGGCCTTAGTAGACGGATTGGTTGATGGTTGAAGGCTTACCTCCGTTGTAAGTGCGCTAGCGTCTTGTGCTAAGACTCCGCAGCAAGCTAAAGCCAAAAGGATTATCGAACGACGAGCACCGGTTACCACTTGCTAAGCCTCCCTACACCTTTTTAAAAAATGAAAGCCTGACGGAATAGCTGGAACAGCCCAGACCCCGACATCACACCTTCAGTAAACATCGTACCTTTGAGTAGATGACAGCAGACTTCGCAAAGGTACCATTTTCCTTAGCTTTTGGAACTACAAGGATCGCTGATTGAGACCACTGACTCATCTCGGTCCTCGTGAGGCTGCTGTTTTCAGATGCTTACCCAGGAGAGGCTACAAGAAATCAATGTGTCCGCCAACGCTTGATGTGTAGAACGCTGTTGCTGACAGGGGCCTTTCCCCCACGGATTGGCTAGCTGGGTTGGTTGATTGCGGACGGAAACGCGCGCGCTCTCTCTCTTTCTTAAGCGACCTTAGAGACCTCTTGCTCCTCTTCGCCATAGTTACCGCTGTAATAGCCGTCGTAGTAACCGTAGTAGTAGTGCATCCCGCGAATCTCGATGTCGTTCAATACTACACCGAGCAGCCGCGCTCCGGACGTGACGGCACGATCCTTAGCATCAACACACGCCTTGATCGGCGTAGCATTACCCCGGACTACCATGATTACACCTTCAGCCAAACGACTGAGCAGCATCGTATCGGTTACTGGAAGCAGTGGTGCTGAATCCAAGATGACGTAATCGAACCGTGCTTGAACTTCACCTATGAATTGAGCCATCTCATCGGAACCGATCAATTCAGAGGGATTAGGGGGGGTACTACCTGATGGTAACACGAACACATTTTCTACACTGCTTGCGACGATCGCAGACTCGAGTGAGGCGTTACCCGTGAGAACATCGGTCACGCCTGTGCTCGGTTGAGGGATGCGAAAATGCTTGGCCACCGAAGGCTTTCGGAGATCGACATCCACCACCAAAACTCGCGACCCAGTCGATGCCAATGTGATTGCAAGGTTGACAGCGACTGTTGTCTTCCCCTCAGCTGGAAGTCCAGAGGTGATTAGCAGTGTGCGGGGTGCTCGCCCTGCTCGAGAAAGCACGAGATTCGTTCGAATAGTTCGATATGCCTCGGAGACCTGCGAGTTTCCGTCGCCAGCCAGGGTCGGAAACTGTACGGAGTGGTTAGCCATGAATTTCGAAAGAGGAGCTGGGGAATTATCGCCGGAATCTTCTGTGGCATCCTGCGGGTTCTGATCCTCGGAACTCTCTTCATCGAGTTGTCGCCCGATCCCCATGGTTTTGGCAGAGAAGCTCGGCACAACACCCAACGTCGGCAGATCAAGTATGCGACGAACTTCGTCAGGGGTGCGGATCGTATTGTCGAGATGATCGAGAAGGAAAGCGCCACCAACACCAAACAACAACCCAAGGATCAAACCGAGCGCAATGAGCAGTATTTTTTTGGGATGGCTCGGGGCTTGAGGCACCAACGCCCGATCTACCACCGCGATGTTTGACCCCTTGCTCTCCACCGCAAGCGACATCTCCTTCATCTGCTTCGAGACGTTCTGCAACAGCTCACGGGAGGAGTCCAACTCCCGTTCCAGAGAGTTGTACTGTACTTGACGCTTAGATTGTTCGAACGCAAGGCTCTTCTGTTTCTCCAATTCCTCTTTGAGCTTTGTCACCTCGTTCGTAGCTGCACGTGCTTCGCTTTCCATTCCACGTACGAGCGCTCCGCGTTGCTCGCGCACTGAACGCTTGAGCTGTTCAATCTGCGAACGAAGCTGCTGCATCTTCGGATACGCGGGCTGATATTTTCCGCTCAACTGAGCATATTCCGACTCCAGCTTGGCGAGCTCTAAGCGAGTGGATGTGACCGAGGCGTCGTCGAAAGCGGCCGAATCCTGCGTTAGCGCCGAGCGAGCTTCCTTGGCTTTATTGTCGAGCTGAATAGCTTTGCTCTCTGCAGAGGAGAGATCTGCGCTCAGAGTCGCCATCTTTTGAATAGTGATATTCTCATCCTTGTTCAGAGCAACGATGGAGTTCTCTTCGGCATAGTCCGCAAGCTGACGCTCCAAGTCGGCAACCCGCTCTTGAAGCTGCGCTGATTGCGCCGAAAGAAACGCGAGCCCCCGGCCCTGTTGATCGAGACGTAAACTTCTGACCCATTCGATATAAGCTGCGGCGTGCTTGTTAGCTACTGTGGCGGCGAATATCGGACTGTCGTCAACAACGTCGATGTTGACGAGGGTAGTCCTTCGAACCGGTGAGACCGAGATATGATTGAGATAGGCGCGAAGCATCGAAGCAGGAGCAGAATATCCTGAAACGGAGCTGTCTATAGAGGAGCTATCCTGCGAGTTTTTCTTCCCAAAGCTCAAGAGTGAGGAGAGCCAAGATTTTTTTGTCCCCTCGAAATTCTTGCGGATGTCTGGATCTGCCAGCACTGCATCGGCGAGTGAGAGGCTCTTTATCTGCTGGATCTGCGTCTCTAGGTAATCCTGGCGACTACTCTTCTGTTGCAACAGATCCTCCACCTTGAGGGTTCCCAAAACCGGCTCGTACGAATCGATCTGCAACGTAGTCCGGGCAGTGTACAGGGGTGTTGTGGTGAAAGCATACAGCGCAAAGCAGATAGCAACCGCGATAGCCGAAGAAACGATAACAGCGCGGTATTTAAGTACCACCTCGATGTAGCGACGGAGGTCTATCTCACCAGAAGCTTGTGGCTCATGTGGTTCCAGAGAGTACTGCGGTACAGAGCTGCTCTGGTAGAGTAAAACATCCTTAGAGGGTGGTGTATCTGACTGTTTCACGTAAGACCCCATTGCACGCACACATCCTTTTTCAAACGGCACACCCATTACTGGGAAATTCGCATCGACCCACCGATACCGAAATTGAAGAATGAGCTGATAGTATCGAAGGTATCCTTCTGAATCCTCCTGGAGCGGAGTGATGGAACACGGATGATATCCCCACTTTTGAGGAGGATATCCTCCTCTGCTCCGTTAACGAGGTGTTCGAGGTTCAATACCTTCCGCAATCGCCCCGTTTGACCACCAGCGTTGCGCAACAGCTCTACCTCTTCGTACTTTGCGCTCCAGGTGATACCACCCGCCGAAGCAAGAGCACCCATAAGGGTTAGACCGCGCGTAATATCAACGGTCCCGCGCTTCTCGACCTCTCCGTCAACTGAGACCCTACCTGCTTCCGGGACGATGACTACATCTCCACCGCGCACCGGTATCTCTAGAGGAAGCGCTCCACTCGTTCCGATCAAGCGATTCAACGGAACCTCCACACCGAGGTGTCGCTCATCGCCCTGATTAAGAAGCGTCTGAACTGCGAGTTGAGCGCGAGCAGCAGGATCGTTTGTACTCGGGATCTGAGTTAATTCCACCGGGAGAAAGCGCACGAAGTTCCCCGAATCCGCGCCAGGCCCACCAGCTTCCGAGATGATGTCAGAGATAGCCGTTGCACCCCTTTTGAGGGGATACGCCCCAGGTTTGGCAACCGAGCCTATCACTGCCACCTTCTGACTACCGAACTCACTCAGTGTGACGAGCACCTGGGGATTGCGCACGAAGTTCGATAGCTCTCTGGTGAGCTTCTTCTGGCACTCATCAACTGTCAGCCCTGCGAATTGAACTGAGCCAACAAGGGGCAGAGTGACATATCCAGCGTCGTTGACCACAACCGTTAGGTCGAGCTCCGGCACATCGAACACCGAGAGCTTCAGTGTATCGGCTATACCGACTTTGTAGGTATCGTTTTGAAGCCCGATGCCGAGGCGGTCTTTGATGACCACTGCGAGCCGTTCTATCTGCTCCCTCTCGTACTTATCGAAGCGCGCGCTCTCAGCCTCAGCACTCGGCAGTTCACGACCCTCTTGCTGAGCCTCATCGACAACGGTGGAGTACGGCTTAGTGAAGCTCTTTCCGAAACATCCACTGCATCCTAGCGCGATTAATCCGAGGAGAAGGATCTTAGTTTTATTCATGACGATTACCGTGCTCCCAGCGCAGCAAAGAAGCGAAAAACTGTGGACCGCAGTGTACATGAAGAACCCTACGAGTAGCCATCACGAAACCATCGCATTGGACCGTGATAAGTGTCGGATCCTCATTGATCGAGAGCTGCTCCTCCTGGGTTGGATCTAGAAAGATATCGATATCGGCGCGACGGAGCAGTGAGAGACGCGGGGACCCATCGTCGTTGTTCATCTTCTGAATCGTGAGCGTGTCGACCGTACCGTCCGTGCCGCCCTTTGAAACCAGGGTGACCTTGCGCCCCGGGGTGAAACTCTCGACTTTGAAGGCCCCACATCCAACGCTCGTATCAACGCGCCCACCGCGATCGCCAAACGTAGACATCGCCCAGGAACGCATAAGGGGGCAGCTCGGTATACTATCGATAACAGCTTCATCTCCACGTAGGACGATCCCTGCTGCTTCGTCGGTCGAGAGATTGGTAGTACCCAGCCGCTCGAGCCGAGCCACCTGTCCACGCACCTTAAGACACTGCTCAATCGAGAAAACGAGATCCTGTGTCGTGAGAGCGCCCCCATCAGCGCACAAGACATCGGCCTCGTGAGCGATAGCAAGAGTCCCAGGCTCTCGTTTTGTCAGAGTGAAGGTGCCTACAGGTTGCTCTGCGATACTACCGTAGAGCGCAGATTGTAAGATGCGTGATACCCCATCGCGAGCTGAGAGCAGTGATATCTCTTCGATCTCTGAGACCCCCACGCGGACACCCTCGGCGTAGACGGGTGGAACCGCACAGAGGCAGGTAAATAAAAAAAAGAGGGACCGTGCGAAGCCCAGAAAAGGAAGGGGTGTCGACATACGCCCTTACTCTACTGAGAGCGGCGCACCCCGTCCATAAACTTCCAACATATCTCCGATCTCTCCGGTAAAAGCGCCGCTGCGTTGAGAGCCGGAGAAGTACACCTTCCAGAACCGAGGCTTTCCGAATGCAGCGGGTAAACCATCTGGAGGGAGGGTGATCGATACGAAACCGTGCCTTTCTACCGGCACCGCTTTGACCTTTACCGCGGTGGTAACATCGGTCCACGAGTAGTTGTTCTCACTCACAAACACCTTCAGGAGCGGAGCGATAGAATCCGTTACGGTCTTTTCCGAACGCAAATTGACAGCTCGAACCTTCTCAGGGGTTGGGACGAAGAAACCCACAGCCGAATAGTAACGGTCGAGCGTCACCTGTGCTGACCGATTCCACTCTGTGAGCCCCCCGTTTCGCATCAAGGAGCTGGACTCAACAGTCGCCGGTACACTTGAGAGTTTCTCGAGAGAGGCGAGTGAGGTGTAAAATCCTGCACTCCTGTCATCTCGAACGCTCTTACTTAAGAGCTTATGAACCGCCTTACCCACCTTGGGTGTTGCCACCACACGCTCGAGCCGTAGGAGCAGGGAGATCTCTTCGTCCGTAAGCTCTCGGTTCTCTATCTGCGCGAGGGTCTCCGTTTGCACTTGTGAAAGCGGTGCACTCCAGGAGGAGAAAGACTCGCGATCCAAACGCTTGATGCGCTCAGACCACTGCGTAACAACCGAGAGGTTGCGCGGTAAAAGTTCCGAGAGTTCAGCACGGGAGTCTACAATTGCGAGGAAGCTTAAGGGATCGGAGGTCGGCATCGAGGTTTCGAGCGCGAGCGCACGCTGCACCAAGCTGCGCGCCTCGCGACGTTCGCCTGCTTCAGCCAACACGAAGGCAGCGGTTGAGAGCACCTCTTGATTGAGGGGATCTCTCTTCGCAGCGAAACGGGCAAGCGCCACGGGCGACACATTTGCCAAAGATTTCAATCCTTCGCATCCCTTGGCGCTGCCGTTGATCGTTGGATATTCACTGCGGAGGAAGGCGAGATTGGCAAGAGCGGTTCCATGTGCTGGTTCTCGCTCGAGCGCTCGTATCAAAGCCATCTGCGCCTCGCAGCGTAGTGATTCGGCGCGCCTTTTGGAAAATGTGCGATTGGAAAGTTCGTTACGTATCTCGGAGAGTGCTACGAGGTCGTTACTCTCCGCTAAAGGCACCAAAGCGGCCTTTTCATAGTCCTTTACAAGTGCAGACGTAACTGGCAATCGCGAGGTTCCTCTAGCGATAGGAGCGCCTGCTCCGCGAGCGTTAATTCGAGAGTAAAGGTCGAGTATCGAGAACGAAAAACAGAAGAGGGCTGAAACCCCTATAGCCAGCCTGATGAAGCGCAGATCAATTGAAATCACAAAACAATACTACAGCCCTCGGCTGATTTAACAAGGCTCGTTCGCCCGTTTTCGAGGGGCTGTACCGAACTACTTGAACGCCGATATGGGGTTGAGGCTATCGTACGCGCATCGAGCTCGCGATGTTGAGCGCGACATACGTGAGGTACAGGCTCCGGAGTTACCCTTTGAACTGTTCTTCAACTCCTTGCGGCTGTTGGAGGATGTGTTGCCCTTTTGAGGCCTGGAGAACTTACCGGCTCTAGTGCGCTTGTGGTCCCGCGCCTGTTGCTCCCGCTTCGAGAGCGAGCTTGCAGCGAATGCTTCCACACTGACGGCTGAGGTGAGGGTAGAGGATAATACTAATCCGATACACAGCAGCTTAATTGTCCAACTTTTTACGACGCGCATATTGTGCTCACAAAGAATGCCTAGAGAAATCACACCAATACCTCATCGACTGCTTTGATGGAATACATTATTGAAAACTACGATAAAATATAACGGTGGCTGTGCTGTGCACGAGATCCGGTGTATCTTCGATGCTCGATAAACGAGATCTGATTCCTCGATGACCTTGGCAAAACCGATCGACACCCCACCACCACAGCTTCCTGAGGGACTTCAGCTATCGCCCAGATCTCAGTCATATCAGGCGCTTAATATGCTCCCAGCGCACCCAAGTCAGGCTGCGCTGGTCGTGATCACCAGTACAGCACTCTTGGCCCTCTTTATGGGGGGGCTGCTTTGGAACGCCTCCGAAGTGGTAAACCTCCTGGTCTCCGTGTATGCGTTTTACCTACTTCTCAAATTTAAAACGGGGTTGCAGAGAGTAGGTCAGCTGGCTCATTTCGTCCTCGGGACCCTGGTGTTCGTGGTTTTGTACGCAGCGCTTACCACGCTCATGTTGTTCCTTCAAAGCGACCCCGAGCTTCACCCCGTTTTGGGCGAGGTATCGCGCTTGGTGAGTCCGCAGCGGGCCTTGAGGTGGATCGCCCAGTTTGCAGCAAGCCTCTCTCTCCTGTGGATAGTGATTGCAACCTGCACCCAGAACCCTAAGCAGATCACTTCTATCGTAAAGCTTCTTGTCGGATCCGGCACAGCGATCGCCTGTGTTGGCATCGCGCACTGGTTTGCAGACAATGGGTACCTGTTCTGGTTCATCGCTCCGCAGGAGGTCTTTGTTTCTAACCGCCTGCGCTGGCCCTTCGTCAACTGTGACCACATGGCGGCGTTTTTAGTGATGACCCTCTTTCCAGCCCTTGCTCTCACGCACCAAGCATGGCGTGCAACTGCACACGACCTCGCACAACGTGATTCACTCGCATCGAAGTCACCGGGTGGATCCTCACGTAAGCCCCGCTCCTTCGGCGCCCGGCTGCTGCGTCTAGCGCAATCACCGCACTCAGCCAAGAACCTTGCGCGAACCATCGTGGGAGCACTCGGTGTTGTTACGATTACTGTAGCGATCCTCGGCACACTCTCGCGTGCGGCGTGGTTTGCCATGAGTGTTGGATGCGTGACCTATGTGCTCCTTGTAGCGACCAAGCGAGCCAAGGCACGAGAGGTAGACGTTGGTATTTATCGACGGACCAAGAGAACCTCGACAGCGCGTTCGGTAAAGCAGGCGGCGAGTAAGCTGGTACGTAGAGCGGCAGGATACATACCCTCGATTCTGGTTGGAGTCGTTCCATTTATATTTGTCATTCTCTTGTTGCAGGGTGGGGGAGGTGAACTCATCGAGACACGGCTCGCTGATTCTGCAAGGAACCTTCCGACGGATAGTCGGTGGACGATGTACAAAGACTCCCTTGGGCTCCTGAAACAGGCGCCACTATTCGGCATAGGTGCCGGCCAGTGGCAGGCCCTCCATACTACAGCAGCAGATTCAACGCTTGCAGGTGTATCGATCGAATACGCGCACTCTGACATCTTGCAGACAGTGGTAGAGCTCGGTGTCCTCGGTATGCTTCCCCTAGTTGTACTCGCAGTAGCCTTGGTGCGAAGACTCCCCTCGATCAGGAGAGAGAGCGACCATTCGCGACGACGGCTCTTGGCAGGTTTAGGGGCAGCGATGATCGCAGGCACGATCTGCGCAGCTTTTGATTTTCCGCTGCGATTACCCGCCGTGTCGTATCTCTACGTCACTATCCTTGGATTACTAGCGGTAGCGCTCTCTGGCAAACAATCGAAGCATCAGTAGCGAAACGAATCGGCGTTACATATTCGCATACCGTATCGGTACGATAAAGAAATGTCGGTAGGTTCTTTTAGAGTGCGTAACAAAAATGAACCTCGTAGCGAGGATGAGCGAAATCGGTAGCGACGAGGATGCAGGCTAAAAAGGCGCGGAGACGTGCCCTCTGTGGCACGTTGAGCACCTTTTTGGTCGCAGACGAAGTCGCTGGCGATTGCAGCCATCCGTAGCAGAGGGATCTTCTGCACCTCATCAATCACCACGATATTCTTGCCCTCGGCGGCGACCATCTTCTCGAGATAACTAGGTTCTTGAGAAAGCCGGAGGAAGGTATCAGTCTCAAGCAGGTCGATGACGGTGCACGAGTTTTTTAGCTGATGACGTATAAGAGTTGTCTTTCCAGTCGACCGCGCCCCAAATAGAAAGAACGATTTCTGATTAAGTAGCGCTGAGATATTCAGTATTCTTGAAAATTCCATGTATAGGAAGATATATCCTACTATCGAATTATTTACACGAAAGTATTCGATAGCATCGTATATTTTATAACATGCTGTATTTACGAGCTATAATACATCCGGGGCGCTACTTCTCAAACGCATCCCGAAGTTCGGAATCGGCCATGAGCCGCGCAGCTCGTAGGATATTCCCTCCACATGCGCCGTCCGAAGGTGTGTTCTTGAAGTCGTGGCCTGGCTACGCCGGCAGCCATGGCGATAACCCGTTGGTTACATCCTAATTCAAAAAGTCGAAGTCCCGTCCACACCAACACCCCTACCGACATACAAGGGCGACCGTGTCGGTCGCCGTGCGCGCGCATCATCGACATCAGCCATTAAGGAATCATCTCCCCATGGACCGCGACAGTCCCGGTCGCCGAAAACCTAAACCCGAAACGCCACCCCACTCCGAACAGCCTCCCGAGCCAACACAGTAGCCCGCGTAACATTCCGAACCTCCTCCCACGAAGGAATCACAACCTCCTCCCCACGCACAGCCCGCAGAAACGCATCCATACACTCCGCATGCCCCTTCTGCTGCGACCACAAGCGCCTACTTTTGAACCCCTTAAACCCAAAACTCCGCACCCCACGAAAATTCTCAATCACCGCCGTGCGCCCCTCGGAATACACCTCGAAGCGTTCCTTCGGCACCTTACGACTACCATTAGCAAAGTAATGAATCGTCCCAATAGACCCATCGGCAAACCCAAGCGAAAAGCTAGCCGACTGCGGCTCCCGACCACTCTCCCGCAAAGCCAACCCCGAGATCGAACTAACCAGCGACCCCGAAACCGCCACCATCAGATCGATAAAGTGGCACACCTCACTGATAACTCGGCCACCACCCTCGGCCTCATCCATGATCCAACTATCCGACGGCAACCGCCCCGCATTCACCGTCATCACCATCGAGATCGGCGCCCCACGCCCCGCTAGAGCACCCTTCACAGCGCACGTCAGCGGCGAAAAGCGACGATTGAAGTCGACCATTAACACCCGATCGGCTCCCTTCGCGAGCACCCGCTCAACCTCATCGAGCTCCGCAAGCGAACACGCAAGCGGCTTCTCCACAAACACATGCTTCCGAGCAGCAAGCGCGCGACACACAAGATCCGCATGCGAATCGTGCCGACTAGCGATAACAACCGCCTCGTTACTATCTCCACACACAACCGAATCAACATCAGAAGTAGCAGCAAGCGCCCCAAACTTCCGAGCAGCCAATCCAGCGCTCTTCCCCGAAGGGCTCGCGATCTCCGTAATCTCCGCTCCGTTTTTCTTCAAACACGGAAGCAGCACCGCACTACAAAAATTCCCAGCACCAACAACCCCAACCCGAACACGCCCCGCAGCATGCGCACTACCCGCGCCATCCCGAACACCGAGCTGAATAGTTTTAGCTAATACACCTTTGGCCAACCCGCCTTCAGACCCCTCATACCGAAACAGGATCCCCAGTGCACCAGAATCTTCCAGCAACCCATCATAGCGATCCGGAGCCTCATCAAACGGCAGCGTCGAAGTCAAAAGCTCCGTAGTGTCGATCTTCCCGTCTTTCATGAGCGTGAGCACAGCTTCGAAATTCCGTTGCTCCGTCCACCGTACGAACCCGATCGGATAATCGAGCCCCTTCTTCTCGTAGTTACTCTCGTAGCGCCCCGGCCCGTACGAACACGAAACCTGAAATGAGATCTCCTTCTTGAAGAACTCCGTGCGATCGAGCTCCAACCCAACTACACCGACCAGCACCACCTTCCCGCGCTTACGACACATCTGCGCCGCCTGACGCACCGGCTCACAACTATCCGTAGCCGCACAGATGAGCACACCATCGACCCCGTAGCCGCCCGACCACTCCTGCGCGATCCCCACACTATCCACGCCATCTCCGACCACGACACCGCGAGCACCGTACACCCGAGCGAGAGCCACGCGAGCAGGATTGAGATCCACCGCCAATACCGAACACCCAGCAGCGCGTAGGATCTGCACAGCCAAAAGCCCCACAACCCCGAGCCCGATCACAACGTATCGCTCACCAACCTGCGGCTCCAACAGCCGGATCCCTTGCATCGAGATCGCACCAAGCACCGTGAACGAAGCCGTTTCGTCCGAGACCCCTTCAGGAACGTGTGCCACCAGATTCTCCGGTACAACGACCGCTTCGGCGTGGTTGCCGTTACAAACCACCCGATCACCTACAGAGAATCCCGTAACCCCATCACCAACCTCAGTAACCGTCCCAACAGCGCTGTATCCCAGCGGCAACGGTTGATCGAGCTTGTTCCGAACCGCCTGCGCAGTAGCCAACACCCCATCAGTTGCGACCTTCTCGAGCACCTGCCGCACCTTGTCAGGCTGACTCTGAGCTTTCTTGATAAGCCCCGCCTTTCCAAACTGCGACAACATACGCTCAGTCCCAGGAGAAACCAGCGAGCAGTGCGTTCGAACCACCACCGTGCCGCGAGTTGCCGAAGGAGCGGGGACCTCAGGAGAGAAGACTTTACCGTCTTTTAGATTCTGAAATAGCTGGCGCACGGGGATTCTCCTGGGTAGATTCGATTCATCAACGATGATGCCCAACTGAGAACCTTTTCTCAAGGCAAACAGTAAGGGTATTCTGGCCCAGTTGTTAGGCAAAACTCATGGCAAAGAAGAAGATCCACCTCATCATGGCAGCGCGACCCAACTTCATGAAAGTTGCGCCCCTGTATCACGCCTTGAAGAAAGAGGAGTGGGCCGAGCCGATCCTGATCCACACCGGACAGCACTACGACAAGAACATGTCGGACTCGATCCTCGCCGATCTCGAACTCCCCGCACCCCATCACCACCTAGGCGTAGGTTCTGGCTCCCACGCCGAGCAGACCGGCAAGACCATGATCGAGTACGAGAAGGTTTGCCTTGCCGAGAAACCCGACCTCGTAGTTGTAGTGGGAGACGTGAACGCAACAGTTGCGTGTGCGCTCGTAGCCAGCAAGTGTGGCAGACCGCTCGCACACCTCGAAGCAGGCTTACGCTCCTTTGACCGCACCATGCCCGAAGAGATAAACCGCATCGTCACCGATTCGATCTCTGACATCCTCTGGACACCTTCACCAGACGCCGATGAAAACCTGATCAAAGAAGGCATCGACCCCAAAAAGATCCACCGAGTCGGCAACATCATGATCGATTCGCTTGAGATGTTGCGGCCGAAGTTTGAGAAGATTGATGTTAAGGAGACCTTTGGCGTGGAGCCGGGGGGGTATGGGGTTGTTACGATTCACCGTCCCTCTAATACCGATAATCCTGAGGTGCTTGCGTCGCTGATTAAAAGCTTACTGCAGGCTTCTGAGCTGTTCCCTTTAGTATTTCCCCTGCACCCGCGAACCAAGAATGCTTTGCAGAGGATTGGAATGCTCCATGAGCTCGAACAACGAGATTCCATTCGACTCCTTGAGCCGTTATCGTATATGCGTTTCATGGCGTTGCTATCGAAGGGGCGAGTTGCAATCACCGATTCTGGAGGACTCCAGGAAGAAACAAGTTATCTTGGTATTCCATGTTATACGCTCAGAAAGTCAACTGAGAGGCCTATTACATTGACGAATGGCACTAACAAGCTCATTGAGCAAAGCACGCTTGTGTCAGAACTACATGCCGCGCCACCAATCATTCACAAGAACATTCCCTTATGGGATGCGAAGACAGCGGATCGAATTACCTCGTTCATGTTGCCAGCGTGATCTGCTCCCCCCAAATAGTACCGAAATGATGTAGAGTTTCCTCTAAGTAGGAGGAAGCGATGAAGAAGAGGTACTCAGAGGAACAGATTGTAAAGATCCTCAAGGAAGTTGAGAGGAGTGGGAAGACAGGGGAAGCCTGTCGGAAGTATGGCGTGAGCGAGCCCACGATATACAACTGGAGGAAGCGATATGGAGGTCTCGAGCTATCTGAGCTCCGGAAGCTTCGAGCGCTTGAGGAGGAGAATCGCCGCCTGAAAAAGATCGTAGCCGACAAGGAGCTGGATCTCGACGCACTAAAGGCACTCTTAGAAAAATACGACGGCGCCCGATGAGCGGAGACGAGCGGTAGAGTTCCTTGTGAGAAACAAGGGGCTCTCCGAGCGTCGGGCGGGGCGGTTGGTGGGAGTTTCTCGAACAGTGCTTCGGTACAAGAGGCGCCGGCGAGACGACACTGAGATTCGGCGTGCACTACGAAAGATTGCGCTCTCAAAGAGAACGTATGGGTATCGGATGCTGTGGCGGAAGCTACGTCAGCAAGGGTACAAGGTAAACCTCAAGAGAGTATATCGGATTTACCGAGAGGAAAAGCTGGCATTGCGCCGCAAACGGCGGAGAAAGACGCCTGAGTATCTTAGGGTCGTCATTCCGACTCCCGAAGCTGCCAATGTCTGTTGGTCGATGGACTTTGTCTCTGATTCCCTCATTGATGGTAGAGCCTTACGAATCCTCACAGTGGTAGATGATGCGACACGAGAAAGCGTGGGGCTTCGAGCGGCGCACTCCTTCAGTGGGATTCGGTTGGTAGAAGCTCTTGACGCAATAGCCATGCAATGAGGCGGTTATCCGACGTATCTCCGAGCTGATAACGGCCCGGAGATGTGCCCTGCTGCTGTATCTCAGTGGGCGCTGGCTCACAAGGTTCAGATGGTGTTCATTGAATCCGGGAAGCCCTTTCACAACGGTTTCTGCGAATCGTTCAATGGCACGCTACGGGCAGAGTGCCTGAATCAGGAACTGTTTGTATCGGTTCCAGATGCCCAGCGAAAACTGGCTGCTTACCAGAAGGAGTACAATGAAGAGAGACCACACAGCTCGCTCGGCATAACCACCACGCCACGAGACCGAAAGACAGCCTTGGATAAATATGTTAGGAAGGAAAAAATCGGGAAACTCTAAATGCTACTGGTACTAATTAAGGGGGCAGGTCACGCGTGCTAGCGCCATCTTGTCTATCTAGGGCAGGTGTCATTTAGTGGCTGCATTCGCGCTATTTTAGCGTAAATAATCCTCGAAGGATGTTTCCGTAACTCCCTTCTTGTCACGTTTCAGGAACGCAACCTTATCGACTGCGGAATTGCAGCATGAACCACTACTATCCATCTTGCGAGGCACACACAAATCGAATTATGCAGATTCTACGGTTCCTGACATTCCCGTTTAGTGGGGAAAACACCACTCACACCAGACACGGCAACAACGGGAGTTGTCAGGCTGCCGAAAGACGACTGCCCTCCAACCCGAGGGATATCGAGCGAGCATTGACTACCCACAGCACTAAGAGAAGTTAACGGTGGCCCCCACAAGCGATTTGCTGAATCAGCCGAGTAGCCGGGCACAAAGATGGCTCTTCGTGACTATGGTCGCCGTTACGCTACTTGTTGCATTCGCCATCCTGCTGACCCGCAATCTTTATGACGACGAGCTTGGTTCGTTTGAGCTCATCCTGCGGCCGATGGCTGACCTGTGGAGAAAGGCGAACTCTGAGGATGTGCATCCGCCCGGGATGTATGCACTATCCCGCCTCGGCTATCTACTGACCAAGTCAGAAAGGTGGCTCACGGCGATCCCCATCTCTGTCTTCCTCTTCGGTCTAACATTCTTCCTGTGGCGAACACGGAGCCCTGCCTGGTCGTTCGGATCCCTTGTCTTCTTTTTGATAGTCGGCTTCCTGCACCCCCAACAGATCCTCTGGTCCAACTCGGTCAGATGGTACCCGTACTGGACCGGCGGTGCTCTGCTGATCTTGGGCTGGCTTCTGAACAGAGATTCTGAGACCTGCGCCCTACGATTCGCGATTGGATCTATCTCCAGGGCTATTGCGTTCGGGGTATGCCTAGCAGGCTTGTTCTACATCAACTACATTACCCTGCTGTTCACCGTTGCCCTTATCCTCGGCCAGGCGCTTACTATTGCGCGCGAGGAGGTGAAGCGCGAGCTAGCTTTGTGGGCTCTTTCCCTGACAGTCATGGGGCTGTTGGTTTTACCGCAACTGGGCCCGTTTATATTTACCCACATGGACAACTCTGGGATCCAAAAGGCATCCCCTGTTAGGGCCGCCCTCGCGCTGGGATTTGGGGTGCTTTTGAGTGATGCGCTTCTTCCTTGGAATCCGATTGACTTAGCTTTCTCGATTGGCGTTGTTGGAACCTTGGTCGTTGAATGCCTTCGGGCCCCTTCCCGAACCTGGCCTCTCCCCCGACTCGACTTCGCGCACGGCTTCATCCTGTTTTTCGTATTACTCGCCGTAGGCTCCGGCCTCGGGGGAAAATCGCGGAGCTTCATCGTACTATGCCCGTTCATCGCGATCGCCGCGACCGACCTGGCTGAACGCATGTCAACCAAGAATAAAGCTCTCGCTGTTTTGATGACTTGCGCTTGGGTATGTGCAGGCACCTATAACATTCTCTCACGACAAGGATTGGTGAAAGCCTCGTTGGGGGACCGTCCCGAAGAAGTGTTTCAGTTTGCCTTGTCGAAAGCCGCAGGCAAGACAAGTCAGTTCTTCGTTCACGACCCTGGCCTAACGTATGTATTGAATCGGATGATTCGAGAAACCGGTCAGCCTTGGGCTGTATGCTCTGCCTACGAAGATCATGTCCATCACATACCAGCGCATCATGTTGCTTACTCGCGACCCGAGGTGGTGTTTCTCGTCCGCTCGTTTTCAGGAAGCCTCTCAGCAAAGAAGCTTGAGGCTGCATTTGCACAGCTTGAAAGGGGGATTATAGTGCTTGGTGAGAAGGGGGTGTCCTTTGATAGGGACGCCAGGGTTAAACGAGCGATCCCAGGGCTAGGCGGGTTGAACGAAGGTTTACCCGACTTCCGGTTCAAAATCAGCTGGGCTCAGCTAAAGGACGAAAGACCTCTAGGACCCGTGAGGTTTCGATAAGTCCGCTGGGTCACTAGGCCGAATGGCCTAGACTACGGGGCCGCAGTGAGTCCGAACGCCACAAGTGACAATTGGCGCCACCTTGGCACTCCTGAGAAAGCTTGTAGGACCTGCTCTGCCTGTTAGAAGGGACTCCGATCTACGTGACATTTGCCGTATTTGCAAAAGCGTAGATCGGAGATAGCCTAGCTCCGATGCGAGCGTCATTTTTGACATATCATACCTCCCCCTTCCAGGAATCTCTTTCGATAGGCGAGGGCAGTAAGCGGGTTCATGGCTCATCTACACCTGCTTCAATACCTGGGCGCAGTCTGGCCGTCGCCCCGACGTCAAACTGCAGCAGAAGAGCATGCCTAGGAATTGTCCGGCAATCGGGAATGGCGTAGCGGGGAATTCGTCGAGTACGAGCTGCCATGCACCACGTTTCTGTACTGCTCAGTTGTTTCAACGGCGCCCAGTTTCTTCTAGAATCACTGACCAGCGTTTCGCAACAAACATACGAGAATCTAGAAGTGATAATCGTCGATGATGGCTCCACCGATGACAGCGTGGCAATCATCGAAGAATGCGTGCGCTCGGACTCGCGTTTTCGGTTAGTAAGAAAATCTCATTCCGGACTAACCTCTTCTCTGAATGAAGGCCTAAAGCATTGTACCGGAACTTGGATTGCCAGACTCGATGCGGATGATGTTTGTGAACCCATCCGGATCGAACGTCAAATGTCTCTGATTCAAAAGCACCCTGATACATGTTTAGTTGGCTCCGACTACTGGGAGATTGATGCCACGGATACTGTTCTTGCTCAACAAAGGTATCCCACAAGGCCCTCGGCACTAAGGCGAAACCTACTGCTCGGGTTACGATTTTTCCCCCACTCATCCGCCTTTTTCAGGAGAACAACCGTCGAGCAGCTCGGTGGGTACCGTTCTTATTTCCCGAAAGCTCAAGATTGGGACCTTTGGCTTCGCATGTCAGAGATTGGGGAGGTGCGTTCGATACCTCAGCCGCTGGTCAGAGTAAGGACGCACCCAGGGCAAATCTCTCTACAAAAGGAAAACCTCTCGCAACTTCTATTGAGCCGCGCTGCGAGTATATGCGCCTACCTGCGTGCATGGAACATGAGTGACCCGTCTGCTGCGAGTGTCAACGAATGGAAGCACTTCCTAGACTGGGTGGAAGGTGAGACAGAGCTCCACTCCTTGGAAACAATACGCGGTGCACACTCACTGCTTCCTCGGGCACTGGAGAAATTTCTCGGTAAACTGCGAGACCTACCTCTCAACAGAAGACTAGCGACAAAGTGGAGGAAACATGGTCAGCATTTCGGATGAACTTAGAGGGTCCGTTCGTGAATACCTGTGGCACCTTTTCGACAAGTCAACATTTGAGTTCCATTTCACATCTCTTCATCCGTCCATCTCACTGCTTTCTAACAGTTTTGCGCTTCTCTTAAGCTCGCTCCTGCAATTTGAGGACATTCCGAAAGAAAGGGCCCTATCGGCACTGTTGAAGTGTCAGGGCCCTAACGGACTTTTCTCGGATCCGAAACTTGATGCCGATCGGTCGCATTATCACGATGCAGCTTACGTTAAGCTTCAACAAACTTTCCTCGCGCTCTCGGCATTGGAGGAGCACTCGCTCGAACCGGTCCACCCCCTAGTCTTTCTCGAACCTTACAAGAATGAGGAGTTTTTGACTCATTGGCTGACAACCTTGGCATGGAAGGACCCGTGGCTAGTATCTAACTCAGTGATGTTCATCTTGAAGTTCTTGATCTTCGAACACGAGCATAGAGGCGCCGAATGCCTGCCTTTCGCAGGATTTATTCTTGATTGGTTAGATCGAAACCAGGATCCGGTCACAGGATTTTGGAACATTGCTGGCACCGCCGATTTACACAATCAGCTCGCTGCCGCCTACCACTTTCTCTTCTATTATGACTACCTCTCAAGGCCTTTACACTACTGCAAGCAAATGATCGATAGCGCACTAGCCCTGCAGTTCGACACCGGACTCTTCAGCCCGTACGCATCCGGCGGCGCCTGCGACGATCTCGATGCGATTGATGTACTCGCTCGTTGCGCGAAACGCACGGAACATCGGCGCGATGATATAGATGCTGCTTTCGAACGTGCCGCCGCAGCCATCCTAGGTCATCAGAATGCTGATGGGGGATTCTGCTATAGCAGAGCGCCTGCCTTCAGAGTCCATCGACTATTTCCTCCGAATTTAAGGAGTCTGCGGAGATACAAAGGGTCGCTCGCTAAATACTGGCTCCAGAATTTCAAATGGCAAGCGAAAGCACTTGTGGCTATGACGGGACGTAGCGAGAAGTGGTCGTTCAGCGGACTCCCGCTCTCGGAGATCCCAATGGGCAGCTCGGATATCTTCTCGACCTATTTTCGGATGCTGTCACTCGCAATTGCAGGCACTCACCTTGGAGACACCTCGACAATTAGGTTTTCTCAATTTGCTGGATTTAACTTTCTTACTTAAGCTCATGGAAAAATCATACCTACGAAGAGCTGCAATCTTTCTCGTTCCTCGCGTAAGAACATTCAAGCTTCGCTATCTTTACCTAGCCGTGCGTATGGTTGCGACGTTCGTCGCGCAGGTCCCTCGCTGCTGGTGGCTGCTGGGCAGCCGCAAGTTGCTTGCCATCTGGAGGGCACAACTCATGGGTGACGGGGAACCAATAGTTACCCAGGTTAGGAGCCTTGGTCGTCCAATTATACTCCGCCCCTTAAGCTCGGATGTGGCCGTACTCAAGCAGATTTTCGTTCAAGGGGAGTACGACATCACTTTTGATTTTGAACCGAATGCTATTCTCGATGGTGGTGCAAACTGCGGACTTTCGACGGTGTTCTTTGCAAATCGCTACCCAAGGTCAAAGATAGTGGCCGTTGAGCCTGATACCAACAACTTCGAATTACTGATCAGAAATGTCGATGGAATACCCAATATCGTTCCAGTGAACGCGGCCATCTGGTCGGAGGACTCCTATGCGACCGAAGTGTCGGGCACGCAGGACACGTGGTCCTTTCAGTTTCGAGAGGCCCCCCGAGGCACCTCGGGCGGCGTGACAGCGCTCTCTATTCATACACTCGCAGCACAGACACAACTCGATAACTTCGACATAGTAAAGCTCGACATTGAAGGTGCGGAGAAAGCTTTGCTCGAATCAAATTATTCATGGTTGAGCAGCGCGAAGGTTCTTATCATCGAGGTCCATGAACGCTACGCACCGGGCATCACCGCTCTCCTGACGGAGCGGGCGACACAGTTTGGCTTCGAGGTGCGTGTCTCCGGGGAGAACTATGTTCTTGTGCGCCAATCGCGGCAATCGGGCGGCGATTAGGAGTTGTGGAGGTTTTGCGACGCCCTCTAACAAAGAGCTCGAGGGCGACTACAAGTGCGATGTAGATTATGAACGCTGTCGTTATACCTCGCCAAAAAGCGAAGGTTTGATACCATGCGCCGCGCCACCAAGAGCCGAGAACTCCCCACAAGAGGAGGTAATTGAGCAGTGTTGCTTGATATCGGCATGAAGAAAATAATCTCGCTGCGCTAAAAGACAAAACGAAGGGGATAATCACTACACCGACAATGCCAAAGTTATAGTAAGCCTCCGCCAACTCAAAGAATCCTCCCCCGCTTGTTTCTCCCAAACTTTGCGTGAATAAGATCGATTCATCCTCGGGACGATTGGCCCAGAGAAACCCCGGGACCGAGCGCGGAATATAATTCAGGTAGCCTGCTCCCCACTGTGTCTCGAGTCCTCCATGCTCTACGAAATACAGAGTGCCGGCGAAGGTCGCTGATACATCGCCAATGGTTGATAGCTTCAGGGGAACCTCCGAGTTTCTCTCGAAGACTCGAAGTGCGCCTTCGGCTCGACTCAGCCATATCGATGTATCATCCCGTATGGCCCCCCAAAGCTGAGAAACTAACAAGACGAGCACCGTACCGCCTATCAACTTGGCTTGGGCACGGCGAGATAACTTGCCTGTTGGATGAAACAAAAACGCCGTAAGCCCGATTGAAACGAAGCCGTTCAGGACCTCCATTCTTCGGCCCCGGAACAAGAACACCCAAATGAGCGAGTAAGCAGCTATTAGAATCCAGACTAGGATCTGGCCGTTGATTCGTTGCTGCTGCGCTCTAAGATATCCAAGGGCCGCAAAGGATATGGATAAGCCGAGAATTACAGCAACATTTAAGTTGTTAACAGGGAGCACATCCACTGCGTTTGCTCCGTAACTTGCCTCCCAAACAGGAAGCGCATAGGCAGCAAATAGGTAGCCACCGGTCAGCGCAATAACGTGGCCGGCATAAAGGGCTAGGACCGCCTGCTTCACATTCCCAAAGGGATAACATCTTCGACCTTCGGACCTTCTTGAGCCAAGGGCGAACCCACAGTGACTCGCGACTAGTGCCCCCAAAGTAAAGGCAAACATCTTCGAGGTGACATCCACCGTCTGAGCCACGGTCATGTGATGAGCAAAGAAGGCTTGCCCATCGGTCATGACAATCACCCCGTGGGCGAAGAACCCCGGGGCCGCAAGGAGCGATTGCCGAACTAGCAAAAAATATTTATCTCGAAAGAGTAGTCTAGCCAGATAAACGAGGAAGCACGTCGTCGTGAAGAGAAAGATGAATTTATCCAAGTTACCTTCGACTTGATACGATAGAAGAACGATGGGATTTCGCTTCAACAGGGAGAAAAAACATCCATCCTAAAAACAAGCAGGAATAGATCAAATTCGCGATTACTACCCCATCAACCCCCAAAGACCATCCCAAGTAAAAGTTCAAGGCTATACCGAGGCTCGAGGTGACTATTCGGGGGTACAACAGGCGGCTGCTTTCTAGAAGGGTCATCTGATTGATGGCCAATGTCTGCCCGGCAGCGAAAAGTCCACCGGCTACCACCTGCCAGGGTAGGAGGTAGGAGTAGTCACGGAACCGTTCTCCAGCGAAAAGTATCAAAATCTCCTCGTGAAAGAAAGCAAACACGAAGTATGCCAGGATCGTGAGCATCAGTACTCCACCCACTATGAAACTATTGAGCCTGATTGAGGAATGCACACGCTCGCTACTAGCGGCATCCGCGGCACGCTGAAAGAGGATAGGAGCCACTAACTGGAACAGCATGCCCGCAAAAATCGAAAACGGGTAATATCCCAGTTGGCTGATCACCGCATATCGCCCGACCTCGCTTGTCGAGCGAAAAAGCTCTAAGGCCCATCGATCCGAGGACTGCTGGCCCCAGAGAAACGCGCTCCAAACCACGAAAGGAAGAGAAAACTTGACGACCTTGCGGCACCATAGACGGACCACGGCGCGATCGGCGGGGAGCGCAAGCGACGAATAACATCGCACGAGCTGACGGACTTGAGAAGTAAGCACAAGAGCCGCCCCAACGCAGAATCCTAGCAATGCCGCGTCAGCAGTTGCCCCCACGAGCCAAAGCGAAGCGACCGCTAAGACGAGGCGGACCCAAGCTCCCGCCCCTTGGTGGAGCGCGACAACCCTTCTTTGGCGCGCCGCACTCTGAAGTCCCGAAAGCACGGCAGCCCCACCAGCGAGCACGGCGTAGGCCGAAGCAAGCAAAAGAATCGAAGACGGTGCTGACGGCAGGCTAATAGCGTAGCCGACGGCCAATGCAAGCAGCAAGATCAGTAGGCTGCTTAACGCAGCAAGGAAACGTAACGCCACCCAAAACGCCCCCACCTGTTCCTGCTCGACGGAAGACGAAAAAAGCCGCATAGCACCATTCTGGAGCGGGCCATGTACCACCTGGTTGATGAGCGTTACGAGCGTCAACGCGAGAGATAATGTACCATAAGACTCTTCAGTCATCCGATCGGTCAGCATCCGAACGCTGACGAGGGAGGCCGCCATTGCAGCAACTTGGCCCAGAGAAAGCCAGAGCGATTCGCCAGTCAATTTTAGAATGCTCTTTGCTGTAGGCATATTAGACAACTGCGGTAACTCTATACCCTAAAGACGGATGGCAAAATGTGCGCGTGCTCGGGAGGCAGAGAGCGGGATGCTTTTCTCCGCGCACGCAGTCTAACGACACGTGCTAATATAGTCGTATCGAGCGGCGGCTGGTACCCCTCGAAATGTTCTCGACGCGCTGCGTCGCCCCCAATCTTCGGATTACCAACAATGTCTCGAAGTACCGCAACCCGGTTTTTCAGCATGCCCAATATACTTCAATGCTGACCTTCATCCTTTAGTAGGCCTCCCGGTAGGCAGTCACATATCGGGGACCGGACTGATGTCTAGCTTGCCTATGGGTGGAATCAAGCCAGCGGTTTGGCGCCCCCCAAAAAGCGCCGCTGATTCAGGCTGTTCCGCTCTAAGAGAGGAACAGCCCCACAACCTTAAGTTGCGCCGGTCTCCTCCGGCTCCCATGCCGAAGGCCCCGATTCCCAAATTCGCCTTTGCTCCTGCCATCTTTCAGGGTAACTGAAAATAGCGTACCGTCGAATCACTATTAAGACTGATCAATCTGATGTGCGGAATTTTAGCTGTTACTAGCGTGTCCCCTGTGGATGGCGTGCTCTTGCGTGGCGGCACTGACGCCCAGTCTCACCGAGGCCCAGACTCGGGGGGTACATTCGTCTCGGATCAGAAGGATTGCTTCCTCGGCCATCGCCGCCTCGCCATTTTGGACCTCTCAGCGTCCGGGCATCAACCGATGACGGATTCTCGGAATACAGTCGTCGTCGCGTTCAACGGCGAGATCTACAACTTCGTGGATTTGAAGCGAGAGCTTGAAGCTTCTCACGGCCCGATTCGGTGGCGCTCGGGGACGGACACGGAGGTCCTCGCAGAGGGGTTCGCTCTAGAGGGAGACGATTTCTTCGACCGGCTGAACGGCATCTATGCTCTGGCGGCCTATCATAAGGCGTCTCGCACTCTTGTTGTCTTGAGAGACCCTATCGGGGTCAAGCCCCTGTACTGCGCCTCAACGAGGGGCTCGATCCTTTTCAGCTCAGAGGTTCGTGGTCTTCTGGCCGTAGATCGGACCCTTGGCGAGCCGCGCCCGCAGTCGATCGTCGATCTGCTTACCTACATGTATGTGCCCGAGCCGCACACGATGTACCGGCCCATCCAGAAAGTTGAACCTGGTGTCGTGTTAACCTACCGCGAGGGGATGCTTCTTGGTAGTCGTACCTTGCGAGGTAACTTCCACGAACCTCTTCTTCTCCCACTTGATTCATCCTTGGCCGAACTAACGGAGCAGTTTGATTGTCTTCTGAGCCAGGCCGTGCGCCGTCAGCTCATGTCGGACGTGCCCTTGGCGTTGCTCTTTAGTGGGGGCATCGACTCCTCTGCAATCGCCTACTCAGCGGTAAAGTACAACGACAAAGTAGTAGGTTACACTATCGATACCGAAGAAAGCGACCGGAGATTTCAAGATCAAGATCGTGATCTCAGCTATGCAGAGCTAGTGGCAAAGCACGTCAACCTGCCGCTTCATCGTATCTCAGTAAATCGCGACATACTTCGGGATTTACCCCGATTGGTAGGCTGGTCGGAGGGAGAATTTTCAGACCCGGCGGCTCTCAACACGTACTTCATTTGTGCTGCAGCCCGTGAAAGGGGCACGAAGGTGCTACTGTCCGGGCAGGGAGCAGACGAATACCTCTGCGGTTACAGGCGCTATGTTGCCGAAAATGCTCTCGGGCATTTTCCTCCCACACTGCTCCGTCTGCTTGGCGGACTGGAGCCCTTTCTGCCGCGTACGGTAACCGGACCGGTGAACCGCTACCTCAGAAGGGCGCGAAAGTTCTTGAGCTCCTGCCACCCGCAGCCTGCGGATCGTCTAATGAACTATTTCTGCTGGAGCAAGGATGATACCCTCCGTGAGATTTTCCGTGACTACTCAGGACTTGAAGCTGGACGGGACGTGAAGGAATTCGTTAATAGAGAGAACGGCAGAGATCCGCTGAGGCTCATGCTTGAGGCAGATAGACACTTCGACCTGCGCTCGCTGAACTTGTGCTACACGGATAAAATGAGCATGGCATCCGGCGTAGAGGTCAGGGTGCCGTTCTTGGATCTTGAGCTGGTTCGCTTCATGAAGAGTTTGCCTATCTCGGCGCTGTTGAGTGGAAAATCGACGAAGCACGTCTTGCGGCTCGCCATGAAAGATAAGCTCCCTACCAAAGTCATCCAGCGATCGAAAAGTGGTTTCTATTTGCCTGTCAGAGGCTGGCTCAATCGCCAAGAGGATCTCGTCATGTCGTACCTCAGCCCGACTAGCCTCACCTCTTCCGGGGTCTTCAATCCTGCTGCCGTAGACAAGATGCTCCGAATGCACGAGGGCGGGAAGGAGGACCACACCTCTGAGCTGTTTACTATTCTGTGGTGGCAAGTGTGGTACAGTAATCGTGATAAAGACACCGTGGGAGCTCACCGGGCCGCGTCGTGAAAACGGTATTGATTAACGGGCTGAATTCGAAGGTCGGTGGCGGCCTGAGCGTACTGTCTAACCTAGTGGCGTGCCTTCAGGACCGTCCACGCGAGTGCGAGTTTCTCGTCATTGCTCCTTCGCGCGTATCCTTGAAACCCTCGTCACCCAATGTCCGCAGGGTCGACGTGCCATGGTATTGGGAGCACACTGCATTTCTCCCCTTGGTCTACAGTCGTCTCCTGGGCTCGCTCGCCGAGAAGCTTTACTGTGATGCCATCCTCAACTTGGCAGACATCGTCATTGCAACCGAGATAGCTCAGGTGTATCTGTTCGACTGGGCCCACGCCATAGCCCCCCGAAGCGACATTTGGGGGCGCATGCCCCTTGCCGAGTGGGTGCATCAGCAGGCAAAGCTGTTCTTCTTCAAGCGTTACCTCGGCCATGCCACGTGCGTAGTGACACAGACCGAGACGAATCGCAAAGCGCTGCAGGAATCATACCTATTGAGCGATGTCCGGGTTGTACCAAATGCTGTCTCCCTTGAGAACTTCTCGTCCGGCGAGTATAAGGATTTCGGTCTCTCAAACATCCGTACCAACCTTCTCTGTTTGAGTCATTACTACCCCCACAAAAACCTCGAAGTTCTACTAGCCGTGGCACGCCTCATTCGGCGGGCGAATCTCCCCTGGTCCATCGTTCTCACTTTAAGTGCTGAGCAGGGCCCGGGCGCCAAAACACTTCTTCGAGCAGTTAACCGAGAGGGACTGACGGAAGTGCTCGTTAATGTAGGTCCCGTTGAGATGAAGCATGTGCCGGCCCTCTACGAACAGTGCGATGCCTTGATACTCCCAACATTGTTGGAGTCGTTCAGCGGCACATACGTGGAAGCGATGTTTCATCGCAAACCGATTTTCACATCAGATCGCCCATTCGCCCGAGATGTGTGTCAAGATGCAGCAACATACTTCGATCCACTCGACCCGCATGATATCGTGGCCAAGATCGATAGCGTGGCTTCCAATCGGAAGAGGATGGAGGAGCTTACGGCGCGAGGAAGTGAGATCTTAAAGTCCCTGCCTGGCTGGAGTGCAGTTACCGACGAGCTTTTGAAGAGCCTTGGCTCAGCATTCGGTAAAAAAACTAACTTCCAGCTTCGATGAAAAGGCGGCTGCTAGGAGTTTTGGGACAACCGATCCTAAGGTACGCAACGTGAGATGAATGGAAGAGTCCCACTCAATTCGTCAGGTCCGCCATGTGCATCATGCGAAAAAGCCAGGGTATTTTCGAGGACTTCACCAACCGGTCGTAGCAAAATACACCGAGGTAAAAGGTGCCCGGAAATCTCAGGTGTTCCACGCACGCCTCAATCAGCCGCATTTCCTCGACGGACAGACTAGCCTGAGGGACCACTTTCCCGATACCTCAAACCGAGTTCATGCGGTGCTTCGTCGGGAACTTATCATCCGTAAAGCGCCTTCCCGACCTGGCGCGAGCGCAGTAATAATCGTAGCTTCTGATTGTCCGAAGGAGGGGAGTAGTTGACAGTCTGTGCCATTAGGAATTAGAGCAGTGCCTAGTTTGAAGTCATGGGTTGGCCTTGTAGAATGACACGCTATCAAATCTGCGCGAAATGCATCATGGATACCTCCGACTCGGCTATCAGCTTCGACGCCGCTGGTATATGCGACCACTGCTCGACTTTTTTTTCGAAGGTTGTGCCCAGATGGCATACCGACAGTCGTGGAGAAACTGAGCTCCTGCGCTTAGCAGAGGAAATAACGGCAGCGGGGAAGGAGCGAGATTTCGACTGCATCATCGGCATGAGCGGCGGAATCGATAGCTCCTACCTCGTATACGTAGCCAAAGAACAATTAGGTCTCCGCCCCCTCGTCTTCCACGTCGACGCAGGCTGGAACTCTCAAGAAGCCGTCAACAACATTGGTCGCATAGTCGAGAAGCTCAATCTTGACCTCTATACCGAGGTCATCGACTGGCCTGAGATGCAGGATCTCCAACTCGCTTTCTTCAAATCAGGTGTACCGCACATCGATACTCCGCAGGATCACGCATTCTTCGCAACGATGTACAAATTTGCTGAGCGGGAGGGGGTGAAGTACATCCTCACAGGGGCTAATTATTCGACTGAGTGCATTCGTAATCCTATTGAGTGGATGTACTACCAATCCGATGCGACGCAGCTTAGGGATATTCATGCGAAGTTTGGGACTAGGCCGCTTAAAACCTTTCCTACAACGTCGATCCTTCGGCACAAGGTCTACCTGCCATACATTAAGGGGATCAAAGTACTGCGCCCACTCAACTACATTCCTTACGTTAAAGAGGACGCTAAGAAGCTGCTGATTGAGAAGTTCGGATGGCAGCCGTACCCGCAGAAGCACTTCGAGTCGCGGTTTACTAAGTTTTATGAGGGGTATTGGCTTCCGACTCGGTTTGGCTACGACACTCGACGGGTGCAGTTTTCTAGCCTGATTCTGACGGGTCAGATGACTCGAGATGAGGCTTTGGAGGAGCTGAAGAAGCCAGCGCTCGAGGAGGCAGAGGCTAGGCGTGAGTTCGAGTTTGTGGCTTCGAAGCTCAATATCACCACTGGCGAGCTCGAGAGTTACCTGCACCTCCCTAAGAAGACCTTCAGAGATTACAAATCCCAATTCCCGATCTATGCTATCGGTGCCAGGGCGATGCGCCTGCTTGGCTTCGAATTGGGCGGAAAGCGATGATCGCGGTTGTAAACTACGGATTAGGAAACGTTCAGGCTATTCTCAATATCTATCATCGGCTGGGAATGCCTGCCGAGGGGGTCACGTCGCCAGAGCGGTTGCTTTCTGCCGAGAAGATCGTTTTACCGGGGGTCGGAGCCTTTGATTGGGCGATCTCTCGCTTGTCTGATTCGGGCATGAGGGAGGTTCTCACCTCGCGGGTCTTAGGCGATGGAATTCCTGTTTTGGGGATCTGTGTTGGGATGCAGATGCTTGCTTCGTCCAGCGAGGAGGGATCGCTTCCAGGGCTCAATTGGATACCTGGCGAGGTAAAGAGATTAGCGCCGATGGGAGAGGCAGGCGCGCTTCCGTTGCCTCATATGGGATGGAACTCGACTGCTCCGGTAGAACGGAGCGGCCTCTTCGCTGGCTTTGAGAGCGACCCGAGATTTTACTTCCTTCATTCGTTTTATTTTGCGCCGAGTAGCACAGAGGATGTTCTCTCTGTGACGTCGTATGGTGGGAAGTTTGCGGCCTCTGTTCGACGCGGCAACATACACGGAGTTCAGTTCCATCCAGAGAAGAGCCATGAGTGGGGGATCCAGCTCCTCAAGAATTTCGGAGCGATGTGAGTATGCTGCGCCCAAGACTTATTCCGTGTTTGCTCGTAACTGCGAGCGGGCTCGTCAAGACGGTGAAGTTTTCTGAGCCTAAGTATGTAGGCGATCCGCTGAATGCCGTTCGAATCTTCAACGAGAAGCAGGTCGACGAATTGGTCGTGCTCGATATTGAGGCTTCGCCCGAGAAGAGGGAGCCGAATTACTCGTTGATAAAGTCGCTGGCCTCAGAGTGTCGGATGCCTTTGTGCTACGGGGGCGGGGTTACATCTCTTGAGCAGTTTCAGAGGATAATTGAGCTGGGGGTAGAGAAGGTTGCCATAAGCGCTGCGGCGGTGGAGCAGCCTGAGCTCATTTCAAAGGCGGCTGAGACGATTGGAGCGCAGAGTGTCGTTGTTGTGCTCGATGTCATTCAGACGGGAAATCGGTTTGAGGTGTGCACGCAGCGTGGGCAGCGGCGCACTGGACTTGATGCTGCTGAGTATGCAGCTCGCATGCAGGAGCTAGGCGCAGGAGAGATCGTTCTCAATAGTATCGACCGGGATGGTACCGGACTAGGATACAACACAGAGCTTATCGCAGCGGTGCGTAGGCGCGTCACGTTACCTATTACGGCGCTCGGTGGGGCTGGAACACTGGATCACGTTCGTGATCTCTTTGCGAATTTCGGAATTATTGGTGCCGCTGCGGGGAGTCTGTTTGTCTTTAAGGGTAAGTACCGCGCGGTTCTGATCAGCTACCCATCGGCAGAGGAGCACGAACGGTTGCTGCCTGCGACCGTGGCATAGAGGGCCGAAGGTGAACACTTCCACGACGGCTGGGCAGGATCAAAAAGCCTTAACGATCTGCTCGATAGCCTGGGTCCAGTGAAGGGCGTCAATGCCGGAGAAATTTTTCGGCGCAGGGTCGTTTGAGATCACTAGCGCCCTGGCGTCCTTGAAGTCTTCGCGCAGCGTCGCTAAGGCACGTGCGTGTCGCTCGTCAACGCTGGTAGTGGATTTAATCTCGATAATCCAGCGGGCCTTAGAGGATTGTTCGATGATAAGATCGATCTCTGTGTCATCGCTCACACGCATGTATGAAAGCGAAAACTGCTTATCGAGGTAGGTTAGCCGCCTCTTGATCTCATTGACGATTAAGCTTTCGAACAGTTGGCCGTACTCAAAGGTTTTTGGAGCGAGCTCATAATCAACTCGTTCGGCAAGCGCCCTCGTAACACCGGTATCAAATAGGTAGAACTTCGGTGCCTTCTTTTGCTTTCTTCTTATCGATTTACTGTAGGCAGGTAGTCGAAATCCCAGGAGCGTATCTTCGAGGATGTCGTAGTAGCCGGAGACCGTCTTTGGATCCGAATGAATATCCTTGGCGATATTACTATAATTGATTATTTCGGTGTCGCTTTGAGCAGCAACGTCAAGGAAGCGCCGAAACGGGGGGAGGTTTCGAACGATCTGCTCACTGATGATCTCTTCTTTGAGGTATGTCTGCGCGTATGATTTGAGAAACTTGGCTTTAGCAACCGGACTCTCCAAACTGAAGATCTCCGGTAAGGAGCCGAACTGAAGTATGTCCATCAGCTGGGCGTCTTTACCCAGCTCTTCGCATGTTAAGGGGAACATGCTGTAGACAAGGGCTCTGCCGGCTAGAAGGTTTGCTGCCCCCCTTTTTAATTTGCGAGCGCTCGACCCGGTCAACGCGAATTTGAATCGCTTCTCCTTAATCAACCTATGGACGATGTCGAGTAGTTGAGGTGCCTTTTGTACCTCATCAATAACTACCCACGCTCGTAAGCCCTCATACGGCGCTAAACGCGAGAGTAGATTATTTGGATAACTGATCAGCTCGTCTGCAAGCTCAGGATCGAGGAGGTCGAATGTGACCCTCTCTTCGTCTCTCAGGAAGCCATCAAGGAACGTTGATTTGCCAGTTCCGCGCGGGCCAAAGAGAAAAAAAGACTGTGATTTTAGTATGGTAAGCGATCTTTGGTACACGACCCAAATAATACCGCCTTTTTTGGGCCTTTGTCCACAGGATCATCTATTCGTTCGGATACTACTTGTCCCCTAGTAACACCCTCCAGGTCCCCAAGCCACGTTGTTATTAGATCGAGTACGAAGGGGTCGGCTGCAGCGCTAGTATGAAGGTAATCTTTTTCTTGCCGATAGCTCTGGTCACAAGGCAGAGGTTGCTCTGCTTTGAGTAGAAGCGGGGTGACGCGGGGGCTTCCTCGAGGGCTACGTGAGCCTCTCCGGTTATGGTTAGCACGATCTCACCCTTGTCTGTTTTCAGGGAGAACGATGCCGGTGAGCGTGCCTCAATACTGTGCCTCTGCGCCGCGGGTATGCCGAGGAGCCAGCGCGTTTCAATCTGACACGTCGCCGAACCGGAGTAGCTGTCTTCTATTTCCAGCTTGTGTGCAGAGGGAACGTGTATCGCTCTCGTTATCTGGACGCCGTCTCTGGAGAGCGATGCGGTTCGAGGTGCGGTCGAGCTGGGGGATGGCTCGCGTTGTCCAACTCGGAATGCGCCCCACATCTCGTTAGGTTCGCAGGAGTTGATAATCGGGCCGTTGTGAGCCCTGGCAGAGCGAAAGTACTCTCGGTCTTCTCCAGCTTCGTAGGTGTAGACGCCGGAATCGATGAGTACTGGTATACCATCGATGCTTACAAGTGCAGTGAGGGTATCGCTGTGCGCATGTCCTGGCTGCACATCCGGCCCTATCGGTCCAACGTCAAAGGTCACCGAGAGCCGTTTCGAGCGATAGATGAAGAGGCCGGTAGCTACGAGGTGTTCATCGAGCTCGAAATATGAAGGGATGGGGATCTGAAGCTCCTGAGCTGCATAGGCGATGACTGCCTGTGGATCGGGGACGAACTCGGGGCTTGTGTCATTCAGGCCAGGGAGTTTACCGAAGTCGAGGACTTTCGCCAGGAAGTGTGTCATCGCCTCGATCTTTTCAGCTAGCAGTGCGGGGATATCTCTGCTGCTTTGTCGTAGGGCTTCATGGGCGTCGAGAAGCGCTAGTAAGACCTCTGTGTGGTACTGAGGGGATCTTTCGTAGTGTCCTCCATCACTGAGCACCTGTTCCGGCAGTTCTCGCAGAAGAACCTTCATTCCATGCGAGACGAAGCGCTCTTGATTCAAGAAGATGCCGCCTACGATTAGGGCTCGGCAGTTCTCTATGAGGTGGTTGGCTAGGAGATCTTCCTCTATGTGCCAGAGAAGGTGTCGTAGCTGGTTGTAGAGGCTCGAAAGGAATATCTCCTTCTCTGATTCCGAGAGGAGCTGCTTAAAGTGCGGATAGCTCGCTATCCAGTTGCAGATACGGAGTGAGGACGTATACGGATGCCAGCCGACGGGGTGGCATATCGGTACACGGGCTATCCAATCAAATATGAATTGCTTCTGTTCCGAAGGACTTTCGATTTCGTGAAGGAAGTCGAAATAGTGCAGATTAAAGAGCCAGAGGAGCGAGGCTTCGCTCGGAAACCAGGTGTCTTTGCAGATGATGCGTTTACTGAGGAATTCAAAGGTGGAGTCGCCTAGGTAGTGCTTATCTGGTAGCGGTAATCGAGTTAGGGTGAGTTCGGTGATCGTATACTCGGGTAGTTTTTGAGTGTAGAGGTTAGCTACTGCTGGGATGCGCTCTGCTGCTGTGAGTAAGCGGCGAAAGATACGCGTGCGGATCTGAGACACGCGGAGGTGCTTTACTGTGCGGTAGTACCGTCCTAGGGAGAACAGAGCTTTCTTCATCCTGGTCGTCGGTTTTTCTGGCTCTAAGGTGATGAGTCTTGATAGAACTAGCTAGTATACCAGGTGAAAACAATATGGATAGTTCTGAACAGTCGACGGATGGATTTCCAGGGGAGATATCACGCAGTTCTGATCAGCTATACATCGGCAGATGAAGGCGATAGTGGGGTATGTCAGTAGAAAAGATAGCTGATGAGTTTTCGTTGGACCTCATCATTATGTTTGGCTCGCGAGCGCGGGGGCAAAGCATTCGCGGTAGCGATACTGATATCGCGGTGAGAAGCACTCGCACGCTTAGCCGGGACGACGAGCTTCGGATAGCAGCAGCTCTCGATGCTTTTTTCCCGGATGTCGATCTGTGTGACATTCGAAAGGCGAGCCCCCTTCTCTTGGGGGCTATCGGTCAGGACGCCAAGCTGATTTATGAGCGGAGGGAATCCCTCTTCGAGGAGTTCAAGATATTTGCTTGGAATCAGTACATGGATTTTAAGCCGCAGCTTGACCGCATTCGTGAACGGAATAAGGCCGAGATTGATGCGTTTGACGAGGATTCGGAATGAACCCGATAAAGCTAGACGTTATTGAGAGAAAGAAAACCACGATCCTGAGTGAGCTCAAGGTTCTTGTCGAGATACAACGGCGCTATGAAGCTAAACAGCAAGATGCAATTCTCGAGCACGCGCTCGCTCATGCGATGCAGAATTGTATCGCAGCGGTGATAGACATAGCGCAGCATATCGTGGCAGAGAAAATGGACGCTCCTCTCGAGTCATACAGTGAAGCGATATCGGCCCTTGGGTCCCTCGGTGTGCTTCAGAGGCCGTTCGCCGATGAGTTTTCGCGAGTGGCAAAGCTACGTAATGTGCTTGTGCATCTCTACGATAATGTAGATCACACGTTTCTCTTTTCGCTGGTCCCTAACCTGATTAGAGACAGCAAGAAATTCGTGAAGCAGATATCGGAGTACTCGTTTTAGTGAGAAGGCCCGATTTAGTGGGAAAAATATGGATAATTCGGGACAGTCAACTTTAGTAGGAGCCCCTGTAAGCCTCCGAGAGCGGCTCGACAGGTACTGGTATCCGCAGCTCGGGAAGAATTGGGACGATACCCTTTTTCGGGAGGTTTTGCTCGGCTACATCACCGATTCAAGTGCGGTGCTCGATCTGGGGGCTGGCGCGGGTATCATTCCGCAGATGAATTTTAAGGGGAAGGCTGCGCGGGTTTGTGGTGTAGACCTCGATCCACGGGTTGTTGATAATCCGTTTTTGGATGAGGGGATTGTAGGAAACGGCGATCAGCTCCCGTATGCAGATGAGACGTTTGATGTGGTTTTTTCCGATAATGTCTTCGAGCATCTGCCAGATCCGCGCGCTGTGTTTTCAGAGGTAAGGCGTGTCTTGAAGAAAGGGGGATACTTTATCTCCAAGACTCCGAATCGGTTTCATTATGTCCCGATATTGGCGCAACTCACCCCGCTCTGGTTCCACAAGTTTTTCAACAGCCTTCGAGGTCGTGAAACCGAGGATACGTTTCCTACGCTCTATAGGGCTAATTCGGAGGGCGCTGTTAAGCGGCTTGCAGCGGAGGTTGGGCTCTCAGTGAAAGAGATTCGGCTGGTGGAGGGGAGGCCGGAATATTTGCGGTTCTCTGTTCCCTCATATTTTGCTGGTATCGCTTATGAACGGCTCGTGAACAGTAGCGAGGTGTTCCGACACCTTCGCGTGATCCTGATCTCTGTGTTGCAGAAGTAGTGCGGGCTCTAGTTTTGTATCCTTGGTTGTCACAGTGAAGATCCTTTTCCTCACCGATAATTTCCCCCCAGAGGTAAACGCCCCAGCCACGCGCACCTTCGAGCACTGTCGGGTATGGGCTCGAGAGGGGCATGAAGTGCATGTAATAACCTGCGCCCCGAACTTTCCTCGGGGGAAGGTCTTTGAGGGGTATCGCAATCGGTTGTATCAGCGCGAGATTGTCCAGGGGATTACTGTTCACCGGGTGTGGAGCTTCATCTGGCCTAACAAGGGGCGGGTGTTGCGGATCGTTGATTATCTCTCTTTTGCGCTCAGTAGCTTCATCGCTGGGTTGTTCATCAAGGCGGATGTGATTATTGCGACCTCGCCGCAGTTCTTTACGGCGGTTTCTGGGGGGGCGCTCGGGTTTGTGAAGGGGACTCCGTGGGTCTTTGAGGTGCGGGATCTCTGGCCAGAGTCTATCGCTGCGGTGGGGGCGATGCGGCGGTCGTTTGTGTTGTCGCTGCTCGAAAAGCTTGAGCTTCGGTTGTATCGCTCGGCTGCAGCTGTGGTGGTGCTTACGGAGGGCTTTCGGGAGAACCTGATCGGTCGCGGGGTGCCGGACGAAAAGATTAGCGTGGTAACGAATGGTGTTAATCGCGAGGAGTGGCGCTGTTCGGACCTTGCTGAGCGGGAGCGGGTTCGGGAGAAGCTCGGGGTGAGTGGTAAGTTTGTGCTCGGTTATGCGGGCACGATGGGGATGGCTCACGCGTTGGATTTCATAATCTCTGCTGCTAGGAAGCTCAATGAGGTGCTTTCGGATGTTGCGATTGTGCTTATCGGGGATGGGGCTGAGCGGGAGCGCCTCGAAAGACGCGCTGCGGAGGTAGGATTGCCTAACCTTATGATCTTACCACCAGTTTCTAAGGCGGAGCTGAAACCGATTATGAGCGCGTTTGATGTCTCTCTGGTGAATCTGCGGCGCTCGGAGACCTTTAAAACAGTGCTTCCGTCGAAGATCTTCGAGAGTTCGGCTATGGGCAAGCCTATCCTGCTCGGGGTCGATGGTGAGGCCCGGGCCTTGGTGGAGCGCTACGGGGCGGGGGTGTTCTTCGAGCCTGAGGATGAGGGGGAGTTTATCGAGAAGGTTCGGCTCCTCAAGGAGGATTCGGAAACCTATGCCCGGTGTGTGCGGGGAGGCGAGGTGCTTGCGTCGGCGTACTCGCGAGACGGGTTGGCTCGGGCTATGATTGAGTGGATTGCCGGTCGGGTAATACCTCAGGAGCTGCCAGTTGCGTCAGACGTGGTGCACTAAGTCACCTGACTCATGAAAGCCCAAAAAAGCGCCATGTTTCGCAAGGTTTGTGCTTGAGCGAATGGTTGTGCCGTGGGAATCTGTAGGAAAGCGACACAAGGTTTGGAAAGCAGGTGTTCATCTACCACCTAGTCAAATATCCGGTCTTAATTTTCTTTGCTTTTGGGATCTCTTATCTTCTGACCCCGAGAGTACGGAATCTTGCGCTCCGTTTCAGGCTCGTGGATCTCCCAAGTGATCGGCGGCTGCATTCGACCCCTATTCCGAGGCTCGGGGGGATAGCTGTTTTCGCGGCGTTCCATGCGGCTTGCATTCTTGGGTACTTCCTAACTAAAGACACTACGGTTGCTTGCTCCATCGATATCGAGTGGTGGCTAGCCTTTTCTTTTGGCTCGTTGGCGCTTCTGATTCTGGGTATCGTTGATGACGTCAAGGGTCTCTCCTGGTCGGCGAAGCTTTTGGGGCAGAGCATAATCGGGTTGGGAGTGTTTGCCTTTGGGGTTCAGATGAACCGCATCCAAGGTATCGATCTCCACGTGGCGCTCAATATGGCGGCTACGGTGGTGTGGTTCTTGGTGTTCATCAACGCCTTTAATCTGATCGACGGGATGGATGGCTTGGCTGCGGGGCTGGCGTGTCTTGCGGCTACGGGGTTAGCGGGGGCCGCGTTTCTGCGGGGAGCTCCTGGCGATGCGTTGGTGTTTTTGGCCTTGATGGGAGCGTGTCTCGGGTTCCTGCGCTATAACTTTCATCCTGCTTCGATATTCCTGGGTGATTCGGGGAGTATGTTCCTGGGGTTCACGTTGGCAGCGTTGGCGCTGACGACGTCTACAAAGGGTTCGGTAGTTACTACTCTTGCCGTGCCGCTTTTGGCGGCAGGGATTCCTATCTTCGATACCTTGCTCGCTATATGGCGGCGCTCGATACGGGCTTTTTTAAGCTCGGGAGAGGGAAAGGGGTTTTTACAGGTGATGGGTGCGGATATGGAGCATCTGCATCATCGGTTGCTGAGATCGGGGCTGAAGCAGCGTAAGGTAGCGGTGAATCTCTATTTGGCGAATGCTGCGCTGATCTCTGTTGGGATCCTCTCGCTACTCTTTCAGAATCGTTCCACGGGTATCTTTCTGGTGGCTTTTCTTGCAGGCTCGTATGTGGTGGTTCGTCACATTGCGCACGTAGAGCTCTGGGATAGTGGGCATGCGATTATGCGGGGGCTTAGGAGGCCGGAGCGGCGGGTGCTCTCTGCTGTTGTGTATCCGATCGCCGATGTGAGTACGCTGGCGGTGGCGCTTGTGTGTGCGCTTGTATTGACGGGTGAGTTCTCCGAGCCAGGACAGGTGAAGCAGTCGTTTCTTGGTGAGGTGTCGGAGTGGATCGCCATTCCGTTTTTGGCGTTGGTGTTCGGAGGGGCCTATCGACAGGTGTGGAGCATGGCTCGCGTGGTCGAGTTTGCATTCCTCGAAGCAGCGCTCGTATGCGGAGTTGGGTTGAGCACAGCCTTTGAGCTCCTGTGGGATGGGTCTCGTTTTCTGGAGCAGGCGCGGTTCTCGGTGATCTTCTTCAGTATTGCAGCAGCTGGAGTTACTGGTGTACGTGCGTTCCCTCGGGTTGTGCAGGAGCTGATGAATTCCTTCTCTCATTGGGTGGTCAAGGATGCGAAAGATGTCGAGAGGGTCATTGTATACGGCTCTTCGATGGCGATACTGCTGTATCTTAAGGAGACGAATGCCTCGTACAGGGAGCGGGGTATTGCGCGCGTTCTTACGGCGATTTTGTCGGCACAACGTGGGCTTCATGGCCGCAAGATGTTTGGGGTAGAGGTCGTCGGCGGGTTAGAGCTCCTTCACGAGCTTGCACGAGAGAAGAAGATTGATCGTCTGGTGATGGTGGAGCAGTGCACCCCTGAAGAGAGAGATTTTGTGGGTATTGTTGCAAATGCTCATGGGCTCATCGTTTCGGAGTGGCGATTTTCAGAGCTTCCGAGCGAGGATGTGAAGAAGTCTTCGGCAGCAATGATTGCGTAGAGCGAGTTATACCGAAGACCCCTGTTCAAAGCGGGAGCAGCAAAGCAAGCGCTATGTTCACACTGCGGTGCACCAAGACATTACTTTCTAAAATGGGGTCAAACCCGATCCCCGATACGGGGGAGCCCGCCACGGTACTCGGTGATTGGTATGCGCACGTGATCCTAATGTCTTGAGGGAGAGATCGTTATCTGTACGAACGAGCTGACGCTTCTTACGGGCATTTTGCCGCTGTTCGATGGTCAGCATCCGCTCTCGATGTTCCTATAGCCCTCACCCTCGCTGTGCTCCCAGTCTCTTTGCATTTCCCGCTTTTTTGTTTGCTCAATTCGGCCAAGGGGTAGGCCACGCTCCGGCGCGATTGCCCGGGGCGCCTCCTCTTGCTTCGTAGGGAATATCCGCGAGGGGGGGTCTAGCGGCCCCGCCAGCGTCAGGCTGCGCTAAGGAGCTAAGCAATGTACAAATTAAATTGTATATTGCACGGTAGGTTGCAGAGGAAGAAAGAAAGTACGCTAATTCAGATGCTTAAGCAGTTTCCTGCGGTGGTACTGGTAGGCCCTAGACAGTCTGGTAAGACTACTTTGGCTAAGAAACTCAAAGCTAGTTACTACGACCTTGAGAGTGAGGGGAATCGCTTGAGGCTGGATCTCGAATGGCCAAAGATAGTGGAGGGCACCGAGCTGGTCGTACTGGATGAAGCACAGAGCTTTCCGGAGATATTCCCGCGGCTGCGTAGCGCGATAGATAGTAATCGCAAGGGCTGCGGGCGCTTCCTTCTGCTGGGCTCGATAGCACCATCTCTGATGAGAGAGGTTTCTGAGTCGTTGGCTGGTCGAGCTGCTGTAGTCGAGCTCGGGCCGTTCAGTCTGCCGGAGATACCCTACGAGAATCTCGATGAGTTATGGCGATGCGGCGGGTTTCCCGAAGGGGGAGTGCTCGAATCTGCCCGATATCCAACCGGCAAGAGAGCTATATGCAGCTCCTGATTCAGCGCGACTTACCAAATCTAGGTCTACCTGCTCGGCCGCTTGTGACTGAACGAATGCTGAAGATGATCGCGGCGGTTCATGCGCAGGAATGGAATGCGTCTAAAATCGGAGCTTCACTTGGACTTAATTATCAAACGATAAATTCTTACTTGGAGTATCTCCATGGCGCATTCCTGACGAGGGCGCTTACTCCCTTCGAAACTAATCTCAAGAAGCGGTTAGTGAAGCATCCCAAATTGTACATACGAGACTCTGGCCTCCTCCACGCGCTGCTGGGTCTGGCTCGGAGCCAAGATATGCTGGCACAGCCTTGGGTTGGGGCGAGTTGGGAGGGGTTCGTGATTGAGCAGATCTTGGCGAATCTCGATACCAGCGAAGGTACGCCTACTCCTCATTTCTTACGGAGTGGAGCAGCAGAGATCGACCTCACCCTGCGCTATCGCGGGGAGATTTGGGCTTTCGAAATTAAACTCACCTCCGAACCAACTCGCGAGCATGTAAAGAATCTGCGGACGCTCGGTGTCGCTTTGGGAGCAACGCGCAGAATACTCGTTCACAGCGGCAGAGTACGTCAGCGGGGGGGAGGACTGTGAGCTGATGCCGCTGGAGGATGTTATACGCGAGGTTGGAGGTGTGAGCTAATCTCGATTTCTTTTTTTTGGTCTTTGTCTATGGAGGTCTGGCTCGAGTAACCATTCCCTGACGTGTGGCTGGGGTCGTGTGTGGAGGGGCTTATTCAGAACTCCTTTAAAAATAGGTAGGCTGGCACAAAGATAGTGTTGGTGTGCATGCCGAAAATCGCATACAATTTGGGCATATGTACCAAAGATTATGCAAGCCGTTGCTGTCACACAGTTTTTTTCTTTTCGGCGCGCGTGGTACCGGTAAGACTTGGCTATTGCAGTCGCTGTTTCCAAACCAGGAGTCGGTGCTGTGGATTGACCTGCTGCGTCAAGGAGAGGTGCTTCAGTTTCTTCGCTCGGCGAATGAGCTGAGGTCTCGTCTCGATGGGTTTGCACAGCCACCCAGCTTTGTGGTGATTGACGAGGTACAGCGTGTGCCGAGTCTGCTCAACGAAGTTCACTCTTTAATTGAGGAGCGCCAACAGAAATTTGCTCTAACCGGGTCGAGTGCACGAAAACTGCGTCGAGGAGCGGCTAATCTACTCGCGGGTAGGGCGCTGTTGAACCATTTATTTCCGCTTACGTTCCAAGAGCTCGGTCAAGATTTCTCTCTAGAGGGAGTTCTTCGCTGGGGATCTCTCCCTGCCGTCATCAATGAACAGAACCCAGACGTGCGAAACGCTCTGTTGCGGACCTATGTGGATGTCTATTTGAGGGAAGAGATTCGCGAGGAACAGCTTGTCAGAAATCTCGATCCCTTTGCACGTTTTCTTGAGGCGGCAGCTCAATCGAATGGACAAATTGTAAACTTCTCCAAGATTGGTCGTGAGGCCGGAACAGATTCAAAAGGGGTGGCGCGTTATTTCCAGATTCTCGAGGATACTCTCCTTGGTTTCTTCCTCGAACCGTATCACTCATCGGTTCGTAAGCGACAACGCCAGCACGCGAAGTTTTATCTGTTTGATATTGGAGTAAAGCGTGCCTTAGAAGGAGGGTTGCGAACTGAGCTGTCACCTCAAACGTATGAGTGGGGACGGGCGTTTGAACACTTGGTAATTCTCGAAGCACATCGGTTAAATGCTTATCTGCAATCCGACTATAAGTTCTCGTATCTTAAAACTCAGGGTCAGCTAGAGATCGATCTCATCGCTGAGCGCAGGGGCGAGCCTACCTGGGCGATCGAGATTAAGTCGGGTGCCGAAGTTGATATAGTGCAGTTACGCAGGCTAAAAGAGCTCGCATCCGCCATTCCTCACTCTCGCCCTGCAATCTTCTGTACCACACGACAGCGCAAGTTAATCGAGGGAGTACTCGTGATGCCATGGGAGCAGGGAATGAGCGAGCTTTTTGCTTAGCGCGCAAAGCTGTCGGTTTCAGAAGTGCTATGTACTACAGGAGGAGGCATGGTGGAGTGGTTGGACCGCGGACTTTCTAGTCCGCTTGCTGATTGGATCGTGGTGCTGTTGGTAAGCGGAGCGGAAGCTCTGCGGTCCAGGGGGGATGTGAGCTCCCTCCGTCCTCTCCTACTTTCGTGAGGATGATGCCCGGTTCCGCTTCTGCGCCAGATCGCCTGCACGTTTGTTGATCAACGTGGAGAGCTGTTGAAGCTTCTTCGAGGGGAGTGCAAGCTCCTGCAGCCGAGGACGCCATTCGGTCGTTGCTGCTAGAACCTCGTCGATCATAGCCTCTACTGCAGGTGTGCGCAGGTCGAAGCGTTCTCCGAATGCGATGAAATCGGAGCGTGAGATGTTGTCGGTGCGGCCCTCGAACTCCAGTGCCATCTTCGTATCGCCGTAGGGGATCGTCGACACGAGGTCGTATGCCGGAGTGAGCCTGATGCGGCCGCTTTTGGGATCGGTAGCCACGCTCACGTTCTTCGCGTGTAGGTCGCCGTTGCCGATCAGGTAGGAGAAGGCAAGGAGCCTCAGAAATAAAAGGATCTCGATGATCGGAGCGCTTACGACGTTACACAGCGCTTCAACCAAGGTGGATGTCGAGATCCGGTATTTTTCGCTGGGGTAACGATCGAGCAATTGGCATCCATCTTCTTGATGAATGGAACCGATGCTCGCCCCGCGTTTCAGGATACGGTCGAATCGCTTTACGAGCAGCCCTTCCTTTCCATCCCGGTCGTGTACGATGGCGTGGTCGGGCGTATTGAGGCCTGAAAGTTTTGCAGCGGTGAGGAAGAAGTGCTCATTCCTCACGAGTCCCGGATACTCGGGTGGATCGAGCTTTAGGAGTGATGACCCGCGCTTCCAGAGGCTTACGGGAAACGAGATCATTGCTGCCGAGACCTTCGGTTGAACTCCCGAGGTCGATACGTCGCGAGCTCTCTCCTCAACTGTGGATGCTGAGATGCTGCGCTCGAACAGCTCCAGAAAATTGACCTGTGACAGGTCGTGCGGCACCGATAGATCTCGAGGCTTTGGGGCGCCCTCGATCTGTACGGATACATCGCCGATGGTGTCGCTTCCGGCCGCGATGAAGAGAGAGAAGAGATCGTCGGCCGAGGTCTTTACCGCCTTCACGAGGGCGGTAAGTCGTCGTCCCTCGGGCAAGAGATTTGCAAAGAATGGATGAAGATTTTCACCCCGTACAGCATACTCGCTGCGGGTCGGAGGCATCGAATACGCGATCCCATCGCCGGACCACTTCGGATCGTATCGAAACACGGCACCGTGAGTCGTCCGTTCGAGCGTTCCGACTTTGACCCCGTTCTTTACGACGAGGGCGCGCTCGATCCCTTTCAGTCGATCGATATCCATGATCAGTCAACGACTCGCAGCACGGGCTTACCGTTTGCGATGGTAAGGGATAACCCAAGCACGTGCAAAACCCCGAGCACCTTATCGAGTCGCACGGACGGCTTTCCCATCTCTAATTGATGAACGAAGATCGGCCCACACCCCGCAAGGCTCGCTAGTTCCGCCTGCGTGATCCCTAAGAGCTTTCGCTCCTTACGAATACGCGCACCGAGGAGTGCAGGAGCTTGTTTAGTCGTTCGCATAAAAGTGGTCTTCAATTATAAGCGGAGCCCTTTTGGGGGATAAAAATTATTCGTTCGAATAATAATATCCTATATTAAATCCCTCCAGGCCCGCAAGTCGCGTTTTTTTATTAGATAGAATAAGAAAAGGTCGGCTGCAGGGCTAGTGCGAAGGTAATCTTTCCGTTGCCGATGGCTCTGGTCACAAGGCAGAGGCTGCTCTCTTTTGAGTACAAGCGTATCGCTAATCGAAAAGCTTGAGCTTCGGTTGTATCGCTCGGCTACACAGCTGTGGTGGTGCTAACCGAGAGTTTTCGGGAGAACCTGATCGGTCGCGGGGTGCCAGACGAAAAAGTAAGCGTGGTAACGAATGGTGTTAATCGAGGTGAGTGGAGCTGTTCGGATCTTGCTGAGCGGGAGGCGGCACGGACGCGGCTCGGAGTGAGTAATCGGTTCGTGCTCGGGTATGCAGGTACGTTGGGTCACGTCCGGGATCGTTTTTCGAACTTTGGAATTATCGGAGCAGCCGCAGGAAGCCTCTTTGTCTTCAAAGATAAATACCGAGCAGTTCT
The DNA here is from genome assembly GCA_040398075.1 of Bdellovibrionota bacterium. Taxonomy (GTDB): domain Bacteria; phylum Bdellovibrionota_C; class UBA2361; order UBA2361; family OMII01; genus OMII01. The sequence continues at coordinate 197,424 of JBBAUR010000001.1, forward strand.
TATCAGCTACCCATCGGCAGAGGAGCACGAACGGTTGCTGCCTGCGAACATGGCATAGAGGTCCGAAGGTGAATGTTTCGTCGGTTGAGCAGGATCAAAAACGCTTCACGATCTGCTCAAGAGCCTGGGTCCAGTGTAGGGCATCAATGCCAGAGAATTTTTTCGCCGCAGGATCGTTTGAGATCACCAGCGCCTTGGCGTCCTTGAAGTCCTCTCGTAGGGTCGCTAGGGCACGTACGTGACGCTCGTCAACGCTAGTAGTGGATTTAATCTCGATAATCCAGCGAGCCTTAGAGGATTGCTCGATGATGAGGTCGATCTCTGTGTCATCGCTCACTCGCATGTAAGAGAGCGAGAACTGCTTATCGAGGTAGGTCAGTCGCCGTCTGATTTCATTGACGATGAAGCTCTCGAATAGTTGGCCGCACTCAAAGGTTTTTGGAACGAGCTCATAATCAACTCGTTCGGCGAGCGCCCTCGCAACTCCGGTATCAAATAGGTAAAATTTCGGCGCTTTCTTTTGCTTTCTTCTTATCGATTTACTGTAGGCAGGTAGTCGAAATCCTAAGAGCGTATCCTCAAGGATGTCGTAGTAGCCGGAGACCGTCTTTGGATCCGAATGAATATCCTTGGCGATATTACTATAATTGATTATTTCGGTGTCGCTTTGAGCAGCAACGTCAAGGAAGCGCCGAAACGGGGGGAGGTTTCGAACGATCTGCTCACTGATGATCTCTTCTTTGAGGTATGTCTGCGCGTATGATTTGAGAAACTTGGCTTTAGCAACCGGACTCTCCAAACTGAAGATCTCCGGTAAGGAGCCGAACTGAAGTATGTCCATCAGCTGGGCGTCTTTACCCAGCTCTTCGCATGTTAAGGGGAACATGCTGTAGACAAGGGCTCTGCCGGCTAGAAGGTTTGCTGCCCCCCTTTTTAATTTGCGAGCGCTCGACCCGGTCAACGCGAATTTGAATCGCTTCTCCTTAATCAACCTATGGACGATGTCGAGTAGTTGCGGCGCCTTTTGCACCTCATCAATTACTACCCACTCTCGCAAACCCTCATACGGGGCTAAGCGCGAGAGTAGATTATTGGGATAACTGATCAGCTCATCTGCAAGCTCAGGATCGAGGAGGTCGAACGTGACCCTCTCTTCGTCTCTAAGGAAGCCATCAAGGAACGTTGATTTGCCGGTTCCGCGTGGGCCGAAGAGGAAAAAAGACTGTGATTTTAGTATGGTAAGCAATCTTTGGTACACGACCCAAATAATACCGCTTTTTTTGGGCCTTTGTCCACAGGATCCTCCGTTGCCGTGATGGATATGGTTGCTTACCAAGTACGCAGTAACCTGGACACGGGCACAGCAGCTCCTGAATCGACTAGCCCGGAGCAACCCCCAACGCTTTGCTCACTGGTTCTTTCGACTTCCTGGACGAGCCGTATGATTGGAGACTATCTGCTGGGCTCGATAGCGCCATCTCTGATGAGAGAGGTTTCTGAGTCGTTGGCTGGTCGAGCCGCTGTCGTCGAGCTCGGGCCGTTCAGTCTGCCGGAGATACCCTACGAGAAGTTCGATGATTTGTGGCGATGCGGCGGGTTTCCCGAAGGGGGGTGCTCGAATCTGCGGACGCTCGGTGTCGCTTTGGAAGCACCGCGCAGAATACTCGTTCACCGTGGCAGATTGCGTCAGCGCGGGGAGGACTATGAGCTGATGCCGCTGGAGGATGTCATACGCGAAGTTGGGGGAGGCTGATCACTGATTGATACAGACCCCCGGGAAGTAGTTTGTAGCACGATTAGGAGGAGGATTTGCTGCGGCGATCAGCCCAAAAAGAGGGGTCGTGGGCTCGGGCGCACGGCGACCGACACGGGCGCCCTCCCCCTGCGCATTATCCGCTTTTGTGTATATTTACCCCTATACGAAATTACACTTGTGTATTTTAGATTAGGGTATAAAATACACAGATATGGAGCGTTACGTCACCAAACTCATTCGCGATGACTTGGAGCACAAGATGGTCTTCTTGGGAGGACCTCGCCAGGTCGGAAAGACAACCCTTGCTCGGACGCTAATAGCTTCAAAGAAAAACTACCTGAATTGGGACGACGATACCGGAAGAGGTAAGATCCTTGATCGCGAGATACCCGACTCAGGGTTAGTGGTATTTGATGAGTTGCACAAATATCGTCAATGGCGACGATACCTCAAGGGGATCTACGACACTAAGGATACATCGCTTCATATCCTGGTCACTGGCAGTGCTCGACTCGATCTGTACCGCTACGGGGGAGACTCGTTACAGGGCCGCTACCATTATTGGCGACTGCACCCCCTTTCGGTCAAGGAACTTGGATTGAGGAGCCAAAAGGATCTGGAGGCTCTATTTACCTTGGGTGGATTCCCTGAGCCTTTTTTTCGAGGATCCGCGAGAGAAGCGCGGCGCTGGTCGCGCGAATATCGAGCTCGGATAGTACGTGACGATGTCAGCTCGATCGAGCAGGTTAAAGACCTCGGCTCCCTTGAGCTTCTGCTTGGATTCATACCGGCAACGGTCGGTAGTCCACTATCCGTCAACAGCCTTCGTGAACAACTTCAAGTCAGCTTTGCGACAGCAGCCAAATGGTTAGACATTCTGGAGCGGATGTACGCCTTTTTCCGCATAGCGCCATTCGGCGCACCTCGCCTTCGCGCGGTAAAGAAGGAACAAAAAGCGTATGTATACGATTGGTCGGTAGTAGAGGACGAAGGCGTGAGGTTCGAAAATATGGTGGCGGTACACTTGCTGAAGTACGTTCACTTTATGCAGGACTCGGAGGGCTTTGATTACGAGCTTCGCTATTATCGAGACACTACGCCGCGAGAGGTCGATTTTATACTTTGCGACAAAGGCAAACCCTTTCTCGCCATCGAGTGTAAGCTTAGCGACACTCAGGTCTCGCCTGCACTACGATACTTTCATTCGAAGTTTCCCCAATGCCGATGCGTACAACTAACTCTGCGGGGCAAAAAAGAGTTCGTCACACCCGAGGGTCTTGAGGTAAGGTCCGCGCTGCCATGGCTTGCCGGTCTTGTGTGAGGAAGAGCATGGGAGGCGAGCCTCTTCCCCTTAACATCACCCTAACTATTTTTGGCGCTTCCGACTTTCGAGTGGGTAACATGCGGTGTATTTCACAAAGAGCCCGGTGCTTGGGGCTTTAAGGGGGGAGTTAGGGTTGGCTCAAGCATCTAAGTGAACAAAGAGGACAGAAGAGGTTAACGAGGGGGTATCATACCCATTTTCTTATGCCACTCACCCTCGCTGTGCTCCCGCTCTCTTTGTATTTTTTCCCTTCTTGTTTGCATAATCCGCCTGGGGGTAGGGCGACACTACCCACTCGATTTCCCGAAGCGCCAAAAATAGTATCCGCGCGCGTTAATCGAGACTATCGATTGGAGTCGGGGCGAAGAGTTGCTGCATCTCTACGTATCTTCCGACCCCGGTGAGCGTGATTTAGTCGATTGCAGGAGAATCTGAATTCTCTTCGGGCCGTGGCTCTCGGATTGTCCTTGATTTCGACTAAACGTGAAATATAAGGTGCGGGTCAATCAGCCTATCCTACGTGTGTTCCGACGTGCACGTGCTGGATAGTCTAGAGATACACGAATTTTTCTTCGGAGGCTTGTTATATGAGGAAGAGATACGGAACTACACTCGTGGAGGGATTTCCGGGCGCGCGTATGGCTATTTTCTCCGTATGCTTGAGCGCTTGCATGTTTTTTTCGCCCCTTGGCAGCTCGGCGATGGCGGATACAGGGATCGCTATGAAGGAAGCCAAGCGCGCGCTCAGGGTTGAGCTTATGAGAGCTTCTGGGCGTTTCGGTACTCAAGGAGTGTTTATTCGTCGCGGAGGAGGCCCCAACTTCTCGGGTCGCTGGGCAGGGCGGTATGTCAAGGTCAGCGATAATTGTGGGAGAGCCAACATCCAGAGCTTCCTGTTCCGCCATATACTGAGCCAAAACGGTGGGGCTGCTTCTTTGGCAACGAGCCATGATGGCGGATTTTCGGGTCAATCACGGGATCGAGGTCGGCGCCTCGAGTTTACCAAACCGGTTACGAGCGACTGTGACGCTGCAGTTGTATACAAAAATCTCTCCAATAACAGAGGAGTATCAGGCACGGGGTACGCTGTTGCGTGCACTAACGGGTGTGTGGTTTCGTTCGGTGCCAACGCAATTAGGAACTAACCGGATAGCTACCAGGCGCACTATCGCTCGTGAGGGTGAGGCGGGGGTCGGTTTGTTCGTTCCAGGGATACCACGAGGGCGCTCAGCGATTGGTATGCGAACGTGACCTGAAGCGTCAAGGCGAGTTCGCGATCTGTACGAAAGAGCGTGCTCTTCTTACGGGCATCCTGCCGCAGATCGATGTGTAGATTTCCGCTCTCGATGTTTTCGCTGAGGGAGGTGGAGGGTATAGAGATGCGTAAGATCCAGAGTCGCAGGGTGCTCGGCTCGATGAATGAAGTCGCGTTCACATTGTAACTCGTGGCTGGGGATGCTCGCGCGGGAATATTTACGCTGTCCAGCGGCGAGTTGCGGATTGCAGAGAGTATCTTTAGCTACACGGAATATGTGTCTCCGGTAAAGCTTGTGCGCGAGCTTCTCAGATAAAGGATTTAGTCCATACGGGTGATGGTACTGGAGGAGCTTTTGCCGTCTGCCGTCAAGGAAGTGGTCTGTGCTAGAGAAGTGAGACTGTTACGCAACGCAGAGTCGTTGGAACGCGGACTTTTTAGCCCGCTCTTGTTTGGGTTGTGCTGCTGTTCTCTCTCGGAGGCTAATTTTACAGAGAGAGCAGCGCGGACGGAGAGGGGGACGGAAATAGGCGTCTGATACCATCTTTGAGCAACTTTACGTTAAAGTTGGCTAGAAGTCCGACCGGAGCCTCGGCGAGTTTCATGTAGGTGATAACTTGAGCTTGGAGAATTGGTAGTAGTTGCTCCACTGCCTTTAGTTCAACGACGAGGTAATCGTCGATCAGAAAGTTCAATCGATAACCACAATCCAGTGCGATACCTTTGTAATCAATCGGCATCGCCGCCTGATTGATAAAAGGGAGTCCGGTATGTTTTCAGTTCATGGGCGAGGCATTTCTCGTAAGTTGACTCGAGTAATCCGGGTCCCAGGGTTCGATGTACCTCGAATTGCATAACCGATGACCTGTTGGGTAAGAGGGTTTTTCCCCCTCTCCGCTCTCGCTCCCCTCTTTGTTAAAATACATATACATAGTATCGGTCAACTACCGCATAAGTTGCTTCAGATAGGCAGCCGAGGCTATCGGAGAGAGAACAATCGGCTCGTTTTGATGCTCGCTTCGCTCGCACAAAACAGCCAAGCGATAGCTGGCGGAGCAAAAACTCCGCGGTCCGTGGTGGGTCGCCGCGAGATACTAAAGGTGCAGCGTCTCTATAAATCGAGGTAAAGGCTACTCAGCGAGTGAGCCCCTGGTTTTATTGACTTACGCTGGCGTCAATTGTCCTTGGACGAGTGCGGCGTGCGTGGTACATTTTGCCGGCTTTACTCTCTTTATGGAGGAGTTCTTATGATTCGAAGTTCATTTGTTTGTGCCCTCGTATGTGCAGTTTCGTGTTGTGCTCTCTCGGTTTCTGTCGCTGTTGCCTCGCCAGCCGAGGATATGGCTAAGGCTCACGTGCATGACCACGAGGCAGAAGCTTTAAAGAAGGCTGATGCAGCTACGAGTGGTGCCAAGAAGTCTGCCGATGAGGCGATCGCCAAGGCCGATGAGAAGGTGAAGCTTGCCGATAGTCTCGGGCTCAAAGGCGCTGCAGAGGCCAAGAAGGGCGTTTCTGATGCCAAGGCAGCTGTCGATGCGGCGAATGCGGCTGCAGCTTTGACGAAGTAAATCCATCCTCTGTTGTAACGTGACGGCTGTTCGGTCGTCACGTTACAACACACATCCTCTCGTAGCCTTTCGTTTATTCTACAGCGCTCATTCAGGGGTAAAAAAAAGGGCCGCCTTGCGGCAGCCCTTTGGAGTTTCACACGGTTTCCCGTTGAAACTACTTCAAGAGTGGAGCGATCAAGAGTGCCAAGATCGATACCATCTTGATGAGAATGTTGAGCGAAGGTCCGGAGGTATCCTTGAACGGATCGCCTACGGTGTCACCAACGACTGCAGCTTTGTGCGCGTCGGATCCCTTCTTCTCTCCCTCTACGAGACCCTGCTCGATGAACTTCTTGGCGTTGTCCCAGGCACCGCCTGTGTTCGCCATGAAGATTCCGAGTACAACACCTACCACGGTCGTGCCGAGAACGAGTCCTGCAAGAGCCTCTGCCCCTAGCACGAGTCCGACGACGATCGGGGTGACGAAGGCGACTAGGCCTGGAGCCCTCATCTCCGAGAGCGCAGCCTTGGTCGAGATCTCGACACATCGTGAAACGTCTGGCTTGGCTCCCTCCCGTCCTTCCAGAAGACCGGGGATCTCACGGAACTGACGGCGGATCTCAGTGACGATCAGCGAAGCAGCCTTTCCTACCGACTGCATCGTGAACGCTACGATCAGACCTGGCAACATCGCACCGAGGAACACACCCATGACGAGGCGAGCGTTGGTGATGTTGAGGTTGAGATTCGTTACGATCTGTCCGTTTACCTCCGTCTGGAAGCTCTGCGTGTACGCACCGAAAACTGCCAAGGCGGTGAGGCCGGCAGACCCAATTGCAAAGCCTTTGCCGATTGCAGCAGTGGTGTTCCCGAGAGCATCGAGCTTATCGGTGATGGCACGGGTCTCTGTTCCGAGATGGCTCATCTCAGAGATACCGCCAGCGTTATCGGCGATAGGTCCGTATGCATCGACGGTCATGATGATGCCGGTGGTCGCGAGCATTGCAACTCCCGCAATCGCCACTCCGTAAACATCACCGAAGTAGTTCGAAACGAACACTGCCATGACGATAAGGAGGATTGGAAGCGATACGCTACGGAAACCAACAGCGATACCGTTGATGATGCAGGTTGCTGGTCCGGTCTTGGCGGCGTCAACGATCTCGAAGACGGGCTTCGAGGATGTGTAGTACTCGGTAGCAAGACCGATACCGATACCGCACAAGGTTCCGAAGACGATCGGCATCCAGAGCGCGAAGAGCTTCAGTGGCGCAATCACCAAGAAGCCAAACGAGAGCACAATGAAGCCGACGGAGGCCAAGAGTACGGTCATACGCAACGCACGTGCAGGGTCCCCTTCCTTGAGAAAACCCATCCACTTGATTGCTACGAAGGAGGCAACCGCTCCGAGTAGGCCCAAGATGAGCGGGGTAATCATCAACCAGATGCGCGCTGAGGAGAGCGCCTCTGGTGTGGCTGCTGTTCCAGCAGGTATCAGGTTCGTGAGTGAGGAGAGTCCAAACGAGCTCATCGTTGCTGCCAAAGCGAGACAACCGATCAAGCAGGTTACGTAAGACTCGAAGATGTCCGCGCCCATTCCAGCGACGTCGCCTACGTTGTCACCGACGTTGTCAGCAATAACACCAGGATTTCGAGGATCATCCTCCGGGATACCAGCTTCGACCTTGCCTACGAGGTCAGAGCCTACGTCCGCGGCTTTGGTGTAGATGCCACCGCCTACGCGTGCGAAGAGTGCAACTGAGGATGCGCCCATCGCGAAACCGATTATCGGCTCGTGGTGCTCAGGTGTTCCAAAGATGAGAAACAATACGCCAAGTCCGAGAAGTCCCAGCGCCGCAACGGAGAGGCCCATGACGGCTCCACCGTTGAAGGCGATCATGAGCGCCTTGCCGGGATCTTTGTCGGATGCTGCTTGCGCAGTTCTCACGTTGGAGATCGTTGCCGATCTCATCCCGAGGAAACCCGCGAGGAGCGAGGCTCCAGCGCCGCACACAAACGAGATAGCTGTCTGGAAGCCGAGCGATGATGCCCAAATAGCAAGGAAGGCACAGATGATGAACACAGCGAGGTACTGCGCTTGCTTCCTGAGGTATGCCAAGGCTCCCTCACGGATAGCACCACCGATCTCCTGCATGCGCTCGTTGCCGGCCGGCATAGTCTTGATGCTGGCGTACATCTGATATGCGAGAGCTAGGCCGATGAGACCGCATAGCGGTGTGGCCCATTTGAAAAAGAATAAGGTCACTTCATTCATGGTAATGACTCAAAAATTTAATTTCTGTTCCTAAGTGCCTGAAAAAACAAGCTGGTGGATTGTAGCCTTATTACCGCAAGAGTCAACCTTGCTACTGGGAGCACAGGCACTTGGTAACCGTTTGATATTGTGACGTTTTTTGTTGGGTCAGCTGAGTAGCTTCAGAAAGGAAGGTGGGCTCTCTATAAGCCGAGGTTCACCGAAACCATAAGAGCGTGAACTACGCGCGAGTCGTCTCCGAAGCGGTGCGCGTACTCGCCTAAGTATCCTACCTCGTACCGGACTGGTCCGTGGACGAAGAAGGGGCCAAAAAAGAGACGGGTGCGGTCGAAGCCTCCCTGAGGGCCGCGGGCCACTGAGTTTTGGTTGACGAGCAGTTGGCCGTAACCGGTCAGTCCTCGATCGGGTGTTTCAGGGAAGGCATAGCTTGCTCGTAGGACATACTGACTACGATGTGAGGTTCCGGGGGAGTGTTGGATGAAGCGTTGTTCCTGCCGCAGGCGATGCTGCCAATCGAGTCCCCAAAGGGGGTGACGATAGGTGAGGGCCTGCCAGACCCGGTTCTCATTACGAAAGTCCTCGTCATACGAGGCGTTGACGAACCCCGGTGTCCAGGCATACCCGAGTGTGGCCGCCAGTTTGTCGTTGATGTTGTATCCGAGGCTGGGGCGAATAAAGAGGCGCTCGAGGTTCGAGATGTTGTTACCCAGGCGTGGTTGTACCTCGAGGGAAGTAAACCACTCCTTGTTCAACGAGATCGTCGTGATGAGTTGTGTCCAGCTTTCGATATCGGAGCGCTGCGCGTGGGTGATGCGCGAGGTCAAGAGGAATGCGAGCAGTAGCAGTGTCAGGTGGGATAACTTTGAAAAAGCGCTCGTTCTAGTGATGGGTGGTTCCGTATGGCTTATTTCAGGGGGATTTGCTGAGCCGAATATGGTGGATGTCGTCAGTCGGGGCGCACGGCGGCAGGTCTGGCCGCCCGTGCTTCGAATCATCAACATACGTTCAAATGCTAGGACATCATCTGCAGGTGACGATCGCGCTGGTTGCTGGTGCATGGCGACACCGCCGAGATTAGTGCGTGAGCTTCTTGTACTTGATGCGGTGCGGGGTGTCCGCGTCGGCACCTAAGCGTTTACGCCTGTCTGCTTCGTAATCTTGATAGTTACCCTCGAAGTAGACGACCTGGCTATCTCCCTCGAAAGCCAGGATATGGGTCGCGATACGATCGAGGAACCATCTGTCATGGCTTATTACTACCGCACATCCTCCAAAGTCCAGCAGCGCTTCCTCGAGTGCCCGCAGAGTGTTCACGTCGAGGTCGTTGGTTGGCTCGTCGAGCAGGATTACGTTGCCACCCGAACGAAGCATCTTCGAGAGGTGTACGCGGTTACGCTCTCCGCCCGATAGCGCGCCTACCAACTTCTGTTGGTCTGGCCCGGCAAAGTTGAACTTGGCAACGTACGCTCGAGCGTTGACCTCCCGAGTTCCTAGTTTGATGAGGTCATCTCCTCCAGATATCTCGTCGAATACGGTCTTCTTGTCATCGAGTGCGTCGCGGCTCTGGTCAACATAGGACAGTGAAACGGTATCGCCGACCTTGAAACTCCCGCTGTCGGGCTGCTCCTGTCCGGTGATGAGGCGAAAGAGAGTGGTCTTACCAGCACCGTTTGGTCCGATTACTCCGACGATACCTCCGCGTGGCAGGCTGAAGTTCAAGTTTTCAAAGAGGAGCTTGTCCCCGTAGGCTTTCGACACCCCTTGCGCTTCGATTACAACGTCTCCAAGGCGTGGTCCGGGTGGAATGAAGATCTCGAGCTCTTCGATCTTTTTGTCCTGCTCGACCTTCAAGAGGTCTTCGTAGGCTGCGATACGGGCCTTTGATTTGGCTTGTCGTGCCCGGGGAGATTGCCGGATCCACTCCAATTCGCGTGCAAGGGTCTTCTGTCGCTTCGATTCACTCTTCTCTTCGAGTTCGAGACGCGCCTTCTTCTGCTCGAGCCAGCTCGAATAGTTCCCCTCCCAGGGGACTCCGTGTCCGCGGTCGAGTTCGAGGATCCAGCCAGCGATGTTGTCGAGGAAGTAGCGGTCATGGGTCACGCACACCACCGCCCCCGAATACTCCTGTAGGTGCCGCTCGAGCCACGCGACCGAATCGGCATCGAGGTGGTTGGTGGGCTCATCGAGCAGGAGCAGCTCTGGCTTCTGGAGCAGGAGTTTGCACAGAGCAACGCGCCGCTTCTCTCCTCCGGATAGGTTAGTGACGGGGAGGTCGCCTGCGGGGCAGCGCAGCGCATCCATGGCGATATCGAGAGTTCGGTCGAGATCCCAGGCATTTACGGCATCGATTTTGTCCTGCAGGGCCGCCTGTTTGTCGATCAGCTTCTCCATCTCCTCAGGCGTAATATCTTCGCCGAGCTTGGCGCTCACTGCTTCGAATTCGGCGAGGAGATCTGCGGCCTCCTTACACCCTTCCATGATGTTCTCTTTGACGGTCTTAGTGGAATCAAGGCGAGGTTCCTGCTCCAAATACCCAATTGTCAGGTTGTGACGGGGACTTACGTCGCCGCTATACTCCTTGTCGAAGCCTCCCATGATCTTCAGGAAGCTCGATTTTCCAGAGCCGTTCAAACCAACGATACCGATCTTCGCCCCTTCAAAGAACGAGAGCGAGATGTCTTTTAGAACTTGTTTGCCCGGGGGGTAGACCCGGTTTACGCGATGCATTGAGAAGATAATTGGTGCCATGGGGAGACGATATCCCTTCGGGCTATTTCGGAGCAAGAGCAGTGTCCCGATCGGCGATAATGTGTGCGGACTGAAAATTTAGTGCTTGGATTGTTTCGTGGTCGCGGTACAACAGCTACCAGACTATGGACTCCCCCTCTTGAAAGGAGATTCACAGGTATGGGACTGAGACGGCAGGGTGGTGGCGCGATCATCGAATTGGCCTTCGCTTCTTTGGGGTTGGCGTTCTTCATCGTGGGGGCGACCGACATCGCCCGCATCTTCCAAGCGCGCAGCGCCGTACAAGCAGCGGTTCAAGAGGGATTGCGGTGTGTCTATCCGCTCGACGGCTCGTGTGGAGCGTATACGCCAAATCTCCCAGCGCCGATCCTGTTTGATGTGTGGGTTAATCAACGCTCTCCTGCGTATTCAATTCAGCAGGAGTTCTTCTCGGTGTCATCACAGTGGAACACCGAACAGAGATGGAATGTGCAACGCGAGGAGACGGTGGTCGAGAGCGTTACGGTGGACCAACCGCAGAGGTCGTATGTCCAGCAGGAGGTTTTATATCCGGTCGATGCGCATGCCGTGTACATCGTACAGACGCGAGGGTTACCGAGAGTTGATGGAGAAGATCCGCGCGATCCGGTCTTTTTGGATCGTAGAAGTCGTAACCCCGTAGCCCCGGTCGCCACGATCGATTTGGTAGGAATTCAAAAAAGCACGAACTTAGAGCCGGAATCGATTAACGGAGTGATTCCAGATGATGCTTATTACAAGAGTGAATTCGACATTGGGCAAGTTTCCTTTACCCTCAAAGGTGCGTGGGAAGGAAACGAGAGCTTGAGCTCTGCTCTGCAGCTGATGGCTAAGTACAATACAGCCCTCAAGTGCTATCAGAGCCCCATCAGCACACGTGGTGGAAGTTCCGTTGTGCGGTGGGCGGCGGCGGGTGACCCTGAGCCGTGTGCGTATAGGTCTTCGGATGCGAGCGAGATTTTTGATGGCAGTACCCTCAAGGTGCCGCTCATGTTTCACGTATCCGGTGGTATCTCGGGAACTAACGCACTCGAAGGAGCCCCTGGTAAACTCGTTATGTTGTTGACATGGTCGAGTCCTACGCAGGGCAAGGGCTCAGTTCGGTTGGGCGGTCGACTCATCTCGGAAGGAGGCTTTGGATCGCTCGTGGTGCGCGGTGCTTCTTGGGAGGATTTAACCAGGCGGTCACGAAATGCGCACGAGAAGGCAGGATACCAGAGGGAAATCAACAGCTACCACACGCTCGGGCCTATCCCGATTGATGCACATGTGACCTTGTCGTTCTTCCTGAGCAGTCGCGGCGGTAAAACGGTTGCCTGGCAGGGAGGCAAATTACGACTATTCTTCCCGACATTTGAATTAGTAAGGGAGAGATTCGAGTGCGGATTCCACGCTGATCCTAATCCTGCTAAGTGTAGCGATCAAACAAAGGGCGTGATCCTTTCGTACAAAGAGGTCAACACGAGCTTATCACCTCAGCTGAGTCCACTGACGGAAAACACCTGTAAGACAGAACAGCCCACCCCCTTCGAGGAGGACCCAAGTGCAGTTCTAGGACAGGTCTCGAGTTTTATTACCCAAGATCTCGTACCACCCAAGCTGAGGTTTTGGGGACCCGCTTCGAATGCGACTGCCTGCACGGATCTGAGCACCACGTATCCGTGTCCAAACTCCTCCAGAAAAGAGGCTTTGGAAGGGTGCGAGGTGCAAACGTGGTCGAGAGACGAGTTGTTGCAGGAGTGCAGCTTGCCGGATTCGCTACCAAAGGATGCAAATCTTCGCGAGAAGTACAAAAGGTATGCGCTGAAGGACAAAGATATGCGGTCTGGTGAGTGTAGTGGTCCGGAGATACCTGAGTGCGCTATCCCCCACCGTAAAGATGCTGGCAGGGAGCTGCTCACGAAGAGCTACCCTGCGTGCCCCATTCAGGTCGTCAGCATACCTGAAGAGACGGTTGGACCGTTCATGAAGAACTCATGTGCTGACCCGGATTACACCGCCGAGGTCGAGCGCTACCGAGCTAAGCACGCGATCCCAATCGGTGCCCCAGTGCACACGAATAGGAAGCCTGCGCCGGATTTCATAACCGAGGTCAAACCGGCCCAAGATTGCATATTTGTGGGAGATACCGAGATTAAGAAAGAGGTTGCGTGCGGAGCTAAAGTTGCTAGTGCGGTAGTCGAAGCGTGTTGTCGGGAGGCCAATAATGATTGTCGGTACGCGCAGGCTTCTTCAGGACGCAACGGAAGCTCAGACTCGATGCAGATCGCCTTTAAACACGCGATCGGACGTACTGTTGAAACGGTAAGGGCGGCGTTTCCCGCCGCAAAATACAGTCAATCGTGTGCAGAGGGGGATCCCTACTGCCTGCAGGTCTCCGGTGACTTGATCGACAACAATGCAAGGGTGCGTATGTCTGCCCAAGTGCATGTCCCGTTTAAGCTTCTGAAGGCAGTCGGCTGGCAAGGCACGACCGTTTCATACGAGGAGGCGCGAGTTCTCGAGCGTGCTCGTCTAAGGAGTGGTGACTTCGTCAACTGATGTAGCTATCAGACGATTTCCCCGAGCGTCATAGGCCCCTGAAATGCTAAGATAGCCTTCTGTCGACTGGCCGGAATCTGAGTGTTGTAGCCAGCAGACCTTTTCGTACTCAGAGGTAATTCCCATGCAAAGGTGCTCTCTCATTCGCGCTCGATGGTTCATGTTGATTGTACTCCCCGGTCTCCTGACGGCGTATGCTTTCGCTTCGTCGGTGTTCGCTGAAGACCCCACGCCGGCAGCTGAGGACGATTATCGAGCGCGGCCCGACAAGTACAGTGTTTTGGTCAATGAAGCGGTGGATGCCTTGGTCAAAGCAGATGCAGATCGTTTCCGGAATCTGCTCAGCCCGAGTTTGGTGAAACGAACCAAGGCTACTATGGGTAGCGGATCGATCGATACGATTATTGAGCAACGGTTCATCCCTTTCTTCTCGGATTTTGAGGCGCTCAATGATGCGGTGGAGACGCTGCCCACCAGTGATGCAGATGGTCACAAGGGACTGGTGCTGTTTCGCTCCTTCACGACAGAGGATGGGGATCAGCGTCCGTTTGCTATCTATCTTCTCAATGAAGATGGAAAATTGGTTGTGGGTAACCTGCTGCTCAATAAGTTGCTGTACGATGTTGTGAACGCCGATAAGAAGCGCTAGCTCTCAACTCAAAAGCATCGATATAGCGTTCTCTGCCAGCTCGAAAACCTGTGAGGTAGAACCGGGCGAGAGACGTTCAGCGAGCTCTGTAGCTTCCACCCTTTTACCTTGGTTCAAACGCGAACGGACCTCGGCAAGATTTAGAAGATAGTTTGCTGGGAATGTCTCAGAGTACGCTCGTAACATCTCCGAGCCCGTTCCGGTTCCAACGAGTCTGTCGTAGCGTAAACATGCCCTGATGAGGTGAGCGGTCTCGACATCAGTTGGCGCAACCCCCTCCTCGAGTGCGAGTTGAGCGGAGCGGAGGGCAGCAATAACCCCTTTAATGCTGACTCCTCGCGCCTTGGCCTCTACAGATGTGGAGACGAGGTTGTGATTGATCATCATAGCGTAATGGCGGCGCGGTGTTGGCGGCCTCTTGCTGACATTTTTTAGGATCTTTTCCAGTTCGAGAGCACGGTGTTGGGCGGTGTGTTTGGCGACGATCTCCGCCCGTCCTGCCTCGGCGATTCGGTGCATCCGTGCGGGATCGGATAGTAGACTGTTTGCGATGTCAGCTGCTGACTGGGCATTGCCTCGTTCGTACGTCACAAGGTGTTCGCCGTCAGTAAAGAGGTCAAATAGGCCGTTCGATGTCCGCTCGGTCAACAGCAGTGGCCCACACATCATCGCCTCAAATATGCGGAAATTGAGGTCGCCTTTGACGGTTTGATTGACCACTATCTCGGAGTGGGGAAATATCTCCCACCATGCTCCGTGGTGCAGGTGAATAGGTGCGAGGTTCTTTAGTTCGTCGAAGAACTTCACCCGCGCAGGGTTTAGTTTCGCATCCAGATTTCCGACGAACGATAAGTTGAATTTCTTCTCCTTGGAGGCCTCTACGTAACGTGGTGTCCAAAGTGGAAACCACTCCATGGGAGTGCCTGTTTCCGTGAAGTGCAACATGTAATCGCGTTGAGCTATCAATATGTAATCGAAGGCGTACGCGAGACACGAATGAAGCTCGTGGTGGTGGTGCGTATCCACGGAATAAAAGATAATTGGGATCGGGCAATTCTCTAAGCCGATGATCAAAAGCGGCGCACTGTTGTCCAACCACACGATCACGTCGGGCGTAAAGCCATTGAGAGTCTCACTGAGTACGTTATCGATGTGGTGAATTGAGGGGCCGAGGTTCACCCCCCCCTCGTGACCACCCATGCTGCACACAACGACTTCGTGACCCATTTCACGCAGCTCGTCGGCGAACCAATCTTGGTTAAAAAGTAATATCTTCACGGTCTTAGAAACGCTTCAGCCTGTTAACACAGATCTATTCCAGAAGGTTAAGATGCAGCGGCGCCTCAATAAGACTGTTTTTCGAATCTAGTTTGGTAACTAGCGGGTTTTGCTGGCTGGTAACTTTGGTTTCGGGAGCTTGTCAGTAATACTCCCTTATCCGGAATCTCAATACGGTGTATCTATTGTCGAAAGGCTCAAGTGGGTGCAGGGGATCTTCCGACTCATGCTACGTTGAGGTTAAATTTGAATTTCCGATTAGGATCAGGGAATGACAGGTACACGAAATCGCTTGGGGGTTGGCAACGACTGCAGTAGGTGCGCTGAAACCCCGGCATGGAGAGGGATACGCGGGTCGATGGAGCTCAAGCTCATCGCCTTCATCGTCCTTCTGTCAGTGGCCGGGTTCGTCTGGGTTCAGATGCGACACGGGACACAGAAGGAGCAGGCACGGCTCTTCCGCTACAAGGACGATAAAGGCCAAACCGTTTACACCGACACCCTCGAAAAGGTTCCTGTTTCTCAGCGCCAAGCTGCATTGAATGACAAATCTATCAAAGAGATCACAACGGCAGACTACGATACCTATTTAGATTCGGTGTCTGCAGGCGGAAAAGAGGAGCAAAAGGGATTTTTTGATTCTCTCAAGCAGGCTCTGACAGCTAAAAGTTCAGAGACTAAAGAGCCTGGAAGCTCCGTGGGCGGAGTAGCCAAGAAGACGACACTTGAGGTCAGGAGTGGGAAAGACAAAGAGGCTCAGGATCCACCAACGGACCTCAAGGGCATAGCTGACGTCCCAAAGGTGGTGAATGAATCCTTTTCGGCGATTAGTAAGGGGCTCGGTGGAAATTAGGGTCGAAAAAAGACTCAGGCGGTATTCCGTGAATAGCGCAGCTCAATCTCAATCTTCGTACTAAGAGTGCGTAACAAAAATGCTCCTCTGCTTCGGATGGCTGCAATCGGCAG
>JBBAUR010000002.1:0-145786 GCA_040398075.1 Bdellovibrionota bacterium
GCGAAGCGCGGCTCCCTACTAACTCCGGAATTTACAGAACAGATGGTGCACTATCACTTTCATCAGCTCGCTGTGGTCCATCTGGCGTCCCTGCGATGGTAGAACTATACGCTCTCTTGTTGGTATGAAGCGCCGTGCCGATGGTGTGCGCTTAGTTCATTGAGTTCCTGAGGGGCGCGAAGTAAGGAGATAGCCCAAGACAGCACATCCAAGGCTAATCGCGCTATAACCACTAGTGTAGCGTCAGCTAGCCTGTCCGTTTATGTCATTTACTGCCCCCGCCAAGTTTCCGATAATTCGTAGCGGTCATGAATGGGCCCTGATTATCAGTGCGGCACTGCCGGTAATCCTTTTCGTTGTCCCCATCGGGTGTGGCTATGTATTGGATGCCATTTTCCCAAATTATTTGTGTGCTCGAGACCTGGCTGATCAGCGCTATCTCTTTGCCTGTGACGCTCGAGGAATACATTGCCATATCCCGCCAGGTCACAATCAGAGTCTCTTGTTGCAGAGTGCGAGCCATCGATACGTGCTTTATCTGCTTTCAGCGGCTTTTTACATCGTCGTGCTGATCGCCCTCGGAATATATCAAATGTACCGTAAGTCAATCACCGGCATGCGGATGGGCGCTGCTGTGTCTACTCGTATTTCTGCTGTCGTTGAGATTCTGGTCCGCTCCCTTGGACGCTTATGAAAGTTCATTCGTTGAATACTTAGAGACTGATTATGAACCGGACCTTCGGGCAGAGTGTAGCAAAACAAAGTAGCGCACCTGCGGCGCTGCACGGATAGCTCGCTACCAGCGGTAGCTGCTCATGTGTGCATACCCTCGATGTACGGCGAAAAATCGATGTTGGAGCACTTTTGTTCTAGGCTCTCTTCTGAAACCTCTCCCCGCGCACATCTGACGATATGATCGAATAGCTCCTGCCTTATGATTCTAGAGAGTAGAGGCGGTACGTTGAGCATTGGAGTTAGGTTCGATGGCCGAAATTTGCTAGTCCAGCCTTCGTACTGAGCCTCGAATCTCTGGCAAAGAGAATCCGATACAAGGCACTGCAGCTCGTGTGCTCGCTCCAATAGCTTTCGATATATCGCGACAGGGGCTGGGACATCAGCGCTGAATTGAACAGGCTTCAGCGGCATCGCTGTGTCGTTGGCGACGTGAAAGAAGGAATATGTAGCCCTTTGCGAAATCGGGTTTTCACTTACGAGCAATTGGAAGCTTTCCGGCCCGGGAAAGCGCATGTCATCAGGCGACAACTGCGAGGCAGTCACGCAGTTTATTGCGGCTGCGCGACCGACTTCGTACCTCAAGTGCTTAAACTCGGGAAACTCGCCCATGTCGTAGGCGTGAGTAATGACGTCGAGTAGGCTCTCTATCGCGGGAGAGTTGTCAATTCGTCGCCGCAACTTCCCTTCGTCAACGAAGGGATGAGTATGAGCTAGTACACTTCGGATCTCTGGAACCAAGGCCTTGATAAGGTCGAGGTCAGTTTGCAAATGAATGGCATAATCATCCGCAACTGACCCTTCCGTAACTGAAAAAGATGTGCTCTTGGAGGTGATATCAAGATGGGCCATCGAATAGAACGCCCCATCGTGCGGGAGCCCTAAGAGCACAATCATCTGCTCTAAGGGTTCAATACTTGCAGCATTGAACAGACGCTCTGTAGTGGGTGGGAGCACGATCGTATCGACAGAGCAATCGAGTAGTAAACAGTCGCGCCATGGTAAGGGTCTGTGATTCGAGGGCAGGGAATGTTGCCAGTCAGCGGGTTGACCTAATAGGATAGACCTATTCCCTTTGGAATCTACTCTTTCGTACATAACGTGCTCCAATCGCTCTACAAGGGTATCAAATGGCACACGCTAAGGAAGCGATGGAATCCATGGAGAGCGACGTATCGTTAAGGGGCTGCATACACACTGGATTCGATAGATATTTGCAGAAGCAGGGGTAGTTCGATGTACTACCTTTCTGAGGACCACCCCCGTTTCTGCGCCTTGGATCAGCCCGTGTGAACATGTACGTGGGCTTCAGACCAGCGTGCAAAGTCCTGTGGTGTGGGCCGCTTCTCCGCGAGTTTGAAATCGACTCGGGTCGTATCACTTGCTTTAGTGGCACGGACTCGCGTGCCGCGCTCATTACAGGTCGAGTGAGCGCGGCACTCTAATCTTGTATCCCCGCAGGACTAACTCCAAGGATCACACTCCGGAGATCGGTATGTCCGGATGAGGCCTTGAAGGTTCCTGCTACTGTACGCGTATCTCCTGCCATGTTCTCCCCCGGTGGTGTCTCAAAGTAATTCAGTAGCAAAAGTTCGAGAGCTAACTCGTCCCGAAAAAGCTTACAATCAAGGGTAGGTGGGTATCTCGCTTGTAATCCTTGAAATGGTATGGAAGGGTGTTGAGGACCAGGAGTCCTGCTCAGCTAGTTTGCCGTGAGCAGTGCGAGAGGAGATGGTGATGCTAAACAACTCTAATGAACTAAACCAAACTAGTAGTGAGCCCACGGGAGACTTGAGTAAGCTTAGTGGCCCAGGGCGCGCCTTCACACACCCTCGAGACATCTCCGAAAATCTCATTTCGGCGAGTGGAGAGTTGTTGTTGCACGGCTCGGAGAGGAGCGGTGTATGGCTAAGAGGGAGTCCTCTTCTCGACGCTCACGAGGCAGTGCGTTCGAACATCAAGGTTTTCTTGTCGGACTGGAAACAGTGGAGGCCTGAGGAGACCTTAGACCGAATGGATTCTCCTTCAATTCGCTTGTGCACATGGGGGATACGACTTTACTTGAGCAGCTCGTTCTTCCGTGTGTCGAGGGACAGCCGTATGCGAAGACTTTAGATGGTGTGAAGGTCTTGCTGCGTATCAATAACTTCGTCATGGGGAAGGAGGATCAGGCCTACCATAACCATCGTGCACCGTTCGCTTCGTCATTTTTTCGATGCGGCTTCTGTTGCTCAGGCGAGTCCAATAGATGGCATTCACCTGGATGCTCGGAATCATGAGCGGTTGGCTGATGGGCTAGCTCAAAAAATCGGCAATATCTTTAAATCCGAGGCGTACAGAGCAAGCCAAGTCCTCAGCGTCCATCGGCTCTTAAAGAGTTGAATTTGCGCACTGGTAGGTATGATCTCGGGAATTAGTCGGCTGGGTAGCACATAGAAAGTTCAAAAAAGGAGAAACGATCGGCTGCTTGGCACCTTATGAATTTCAAGAGGACAGCCTCTACGCCGAACACGTCGATCGTGTTATCGTTTCTGCATGTCAGGTTGGCTCAGAAAGGCTTTCAAGGTGCTCATGGTTCGACTCGTGCTCCTGAGCGTAGGGATAACGATTCCGTGTCTTATGCTCGAGGGATTGAGTCGTCTACTCCCTCTGGAGTGGAGCGAGGAACGTGCGCGCTTTTACCAATACGATGCCGAACTAGGCTGGAGAGGCAAGCCCAACGCATCGGGCACATTTCGAACGCTCGATTTTTCTTCTTGGGTGCAACTGAACTCACACGGTCTCCGAGCACCGGAGGTCTCTTATGAAAAGAAGCCGTTCGAGCGACGCATCCTAGTCTTGGGAGATTCTTTCGTATGGGGCTACGGCGTAAACGCGGACCAACGCTTTACAGAGAAGTTGCGCGAGGAGCTCGTTGGGAGCACCGTCATCAATGCCGGGTGCTCCGGTTACGGCACCGACCAGGAGTTACTTTTTTTTCGCTCTGAAGGGAGGAGATATTCAGCCGATACCGTCATTGTTGCGCTGCATCTCCGCTCAGATATCAATAACAATATCTCGTCTCGCCAGTATGGATTCCACAAGCCCGTAGCTTGGTCAGATAGCGGAGAGCTCACATTCAAGAACGTTCCGGTGGTCAAAAGTTCTTCGGGTTATTCTGTCGCGAACGGCCTCAAGAAGCGTTCGGCGTTTTTGGTGTGGTTGTTCGGGCGACAACTTGGAGAAACAAAGGTGAGTAAACTCTTCGCAGATGGGGTCAACACGCTCGTGCGCGACAGTGAGCCAGCCGAGATCGTCTCTAATTATACCGCTGTCGAAGCCACGTGTACGCTGGCGTCGAGGCTTGCGTTGGAGATCAAGAACTCCGGTGCACGTGTGGTCTTTGCAGTGATACCAGATATCCGGTCGGACACCCGAGTTATCGACGAGAAGTCTGAGTACGCTTCAATTAGATCGTGTGTCTCAGAGCTCGATGTACGGGTCGTTGATCTTACCGAGGCTCTGTCGCAGGGGCTGGTCGATGACGCGAAAACGCCGATAGTTTTCAAGCATGACGCGCACTGGACTCCTCACGGACACAGCCTTGTTGCCAGAGCAGTGGCAAAGGCTTTGAGGGCGGGGTAATTTGGAATGTTTACCGGTGCTGCATGAGCTATCCATGATATGAGCGGAGAAGTTGCTTGAGATGTTGGGTTGAGAGGCCTGCTTAATACGCAGCTCGCCGCCCCACACGTTTACCATAAATTCGACACGTTGAGGCACCGCAGCTCAACAAAATCAAGCGTCAGCCTGGTTTACCTCGCTTTTCTAAGGGCATGCAAGGGGAATTGCTACCTGCGAGCGACTCACCCACGTCCAACGACCCATAGAGCTCTGCTGATGATACGACGAGGGTAGTAGTGTGCTCACTTCG
This sequence comes from Bdellovibrionota bacterium, assembly GCA_040398075.1. GTDB lineage: Bacteria > Bdellovibrionota_C > UBA2361 > UBA2361 > OMII01 > OMII01. Next base: position 4,646 of record JBBAUR010000002.1, read on the forward strand.
TCGAGGTCTTTCGTGCGCAGGAGGATATCTTCAGGCAGCCTCTCGGGAAGATTGTCTCTGGTGAGGTAGTGTATAACGAGCGGCCGTTTAGTAGCGTCGGACAACGCGCGGCTGTAGAAATATAACGAATAGGTGTTGGCATCGAGTACTCCGATGGTCGGTTGCGCGCTCTGCGAATAAGTGTTCATGCATCGCAGGATCGGCTTTGTTGATACCCTTTCGCTTATATCATCAGCCAATAGCCAGGTTGTTGATGCGAAGGCTGCCGCTGTGGCAACACCGAGCAGCATCTCATCGAGCTTGCCATGGTGCATGCGATAGGCAACCCATGCGATTCCAAATAGCGAGGGGAGGAAGAGGAGAGGCGAGGGGGTGTTTGTACCAAAATAGCTTCCGCTTATTCCGATAATCGGCGGAGCAAGCGCCACAATCACCGAGAGGAAACCGTATAGAGGCCTAAGCCGTGAGACTGGAGTTTCGCGCAGGAATAATGCAGTGCACACTGCCAGCCCTGGAATACCGGGGAGTATGTATCCCGGATGAATCTGTTTGGCGAGGGTAAAGATGATGAGTGGGGAGATGCCCCAGAGTCCGAAAAATATCAGTCCGGGGTGCTCTCTCCAAAAACTGCGAAGCACAATGCTGCGCCGTATAGTCCAGAGAGCGCCAAGCATAACGAGGCTCCATGGGAGGAATCCCGCCAGCGCTAGCAGCCAGATCATGCCGTAAGGGTAGTGATGCCCACTTCCGTAACGGTCGCCGTAATCTGAGAGGAGGTATCGATTGAGGTTCTCATTGATGAAGAAATACCTCAAGAAATCTGAGTTCTGAGCTTGGGCCGCCATGAACCAGGGAGCAGTTGTCAGCAGAAAGATGCCGATGCAGAGCAGCCAGGGGGGACGCGATAGGTATGAAAGCTGTTGTGTGACGAGGAGCCAACCGAATACAGGGATCCCAACGAGTGCGAGCGCAATCGGACCCTTGGTGAGAAAAGCAAGAGCGAGGGCAAGGGCGAAGATAGTCCCGGAGAGGTAGCGCTCCTTGGGTTCGTTGATGCAGGTATAGCCGGCGACGCAGGCAAGTGCGATGAAGCCCGATAGGGTAACGTCAACTATCGAGGCTCCAGCCATGAAGAACATCAAGCCTGATGAAGCTAGGATTACAGTTGCGGATACGGCCGAGTCTTGGATCGCCGGAGAACGCCGTAAGTACAACAGGGAGGCGCACATGAGCAGGAGTGCAAAAAAACTCGGAAGTCGTGCCGTCCATTCGTCCATTCCGAGGAGCTCGAAACTGACTGCCGTCAACCAGAAGTGAAGTGGGGGCTTGCCCAGGTAAGGCTCGACTTCGCCTTTCCAGGGCAACTTAGGAACGATCCAATCGCCAGAGAGTAACATCTCCTGCGCGATATAAGCGTAACGAGCTTCGGTTGGATCACTGAGGTCAGGGTGCTGCAGCGTCGCGGCGCGGGCGAACAGGCAAACGGTAAGGCAAAGAAGTGAGAAGTAGATCTTGTTCATGAAAGGGGCCTTAAAACAGATGCAGATGTTAGCTCCTCATTTGAGAGCGGAGCAAGTGGCAACAGGCAGCTGGTAGAGTACTTGCAACACCATAGTAGAGTTTCCCGTCCCGACTAATACAGCGTACTCGGGGTATCGTTTCCCTAGAAGAGTCGGGGTACGATGTATAGTGAGTATCCATTTACAACGCCTAGTCTGCTTAACTCTTGGCGAGTAGTAGCCGATACGCCGCCCGAGAAGGCGCACAGATCTCAGCTGGTGTGGTGAGGTCTTGTAACGATTCCCCTGTAAGCTGTCGCGCAATGATCTCGCCTCCCATTGGGCACGACAGGAGTCCTCGACTTCCGTGACCCACGCTCACGAAGAGTCCTGGGTAGCTCCGAAGAGCTACCTTGTGGCGCAGGTCAGTGCCTGATCGGTAGGTTGCTCCCTCCTGTTGCATCTGAGCAAAATCGGGAACTGGTCCTATGTAAGGGAGTCGATCGACGGTGGATGTGCGGAAGCATACACGAGCTGCAGAGGGATCGGGTGCCGAAAAACCTAAGTTTGGAAGCCACTGATGACAGCGCCTGATGATCTCGTGAGTGTCATCGATCGAAGCTGTTTCACGCAGGTCATGGTGTCGATAGTGCGCGCCGAGGAGGTGCTCGCCTGACTCGTTCGGCGTCAGGTAGCCATCAAAGCACACCACGGTCCGAAGCGCTCGGGATGAGGAGGTTTCGCGTATGATGGTAGTTTGTCCGCGGATCGGTTCGACTGGAAGCCACGAGGCGCATTCTAACTGAGCTGCCTCGTGTGCACCGCACACTACGATATTTCGCGCAGTAATACGCGCACTACCCACGAGTTCCGCCTGCCAATCCGGCCCACTTCGCCACAAGGCGCGCACGCGATCATTGGTGCGAATGACCGCGCGGGGGTGAGTCTTCCCTAAAAGGTAATCAACGAGTCGTCGTGGGCTGACGTAACCACCTCGGGGCACAAAGAACGCTGGTGTCGAGAGGTGAATACCACACTGCTCAGATCCTTCGCTCGGCGTGAGGCGTGAGATGTCAGCCGGTGCGAGGATAGGTTCGCGGCTTTCGAGGATCTTGCGCAGCCGGGGAGTACTCGGGAGCTGTATGCCGCCCGACGTTGTGAAGAGCTGTTGTGTTCCGAGGGTCGTAACCAGGAGATCATACGAGTACTGGAAGCCGTAAGAGTAGAGGGTGTGCGGCATCGAGGAGCTTGTTGCGATATAGGGCATGAGCAGCCCATATCGATTTCCGGATGCTTTGTCACAGAGCTTTGATTTGGCTTCACATATGACCGTTGAAAGGCCGCGACGAGCGAGTGCGAATACGCAGCCAGCGCCCGCTAACCCGCCTCCTATAACCAGGACATCGAAACAACGTTGCATCATCTGCTCAACGGAGCTCTGGACATGCACTCCGACTAGCTGGCGCTCTCGGTCGCTCCCTACGCGAGCTTCGAGCCGTTACGCGCGGGCTTGTCGGGGCGCGCTAAAATTACTGAACCATCATCCTGTATAAAACCGGTGACGAGAATCTCCGATACGAACGGACCGATCTGCTTCGGAGGAAAATTGGTAACCGCAACAATCTGCGAGCCTATCAGTTGTTCTGGAGTATAGAGGGCCGTTATCTGAGCACTGCTCTGTTTCACCCCCAACTCACCCAGATCGACCCACAGCTTGTAGGCGGGTCTACGTGCCTCCGGGAATGGCTCGGCGCGCACGATTGTGCCGACTCGCAGCTCTATGCGCTCGAACTCTGACCATGTAATTAAGCTACTCATACTCCTGGTGCGCTCCCAAAGAGAGACGCTATCACACACGAGTTGATGTGCCTATCCAGATCGAGCTTGTGTGAACTCCGGGTGGAGGAGGAGGCGGCGTCCGCGGCGCGCGAACCTCGACACGAGGTCCTCAAATCCAGCGCAGTTGGCAAGGAAGACGGCGCCATCATCTTGCAGATACTCCTCACCTTGCGCGGTACACCTCGCATGAGTACGCTCCTGTGGTTGCATTCAGTTATCACTACTTGAGGAGCGCTGACCGTGTCGGAGTACCTGATCGCACTTATTTTGGGCATCGTCGAAGGTCTCACCGAATTCTTACCTATCTCGAGCACCGGGCACTTGGTGTTGACCGGCAATATGCTCGAGTTCGCCGAGGAGAAAGCCAAGATTTTCAACGTGGTTATCCAAGTTGGTGCGATCTCGAGTGTTCTTGTTCTGTACCGCGAGCGTTTCAAGGGTCTGTTCTCAGGGATCACAGATCGTCGGTATCTGGAGGATATGTGGAGGCCTGGGCTTAAAGGGGCCGCTGGGATGCTCAAGCTTGCGATGGTGACCTTTCCGATCCTAGCTATCGGATTTCTATTCAAAGACTTCATCAAAGCCAAGCTTCTGTACCCGTTCCCAGTTGCTCTCGCCTTCGCGGTGGGAGCTGTGATTATCCTGCTCATCGAGCGGCGCAATCAGGCCCACGAGGGTTTCGATGCGGATGCGCTTACGTGGCAACAAGCGCTCTTGATAGGTCTCATACAGTGCATGGCGTTGTGGCCCGGGATGTCGCGCTCCGCCTCGGCGATTATCGGTGGAATGTTGATAGGGTTCAACCGCAAGGCTGCGGCCGAGTTCTCCTTTATCGCTGCCGTGCCGGCTCTAGCTGCGGCATCTGCGGCGGAGTTTCTCGGGTCAATCCATACGATGACCAATCATGATTTAGAATTAATAGCGATCGGATTCGTCGTCTCTTTCTTCACAGCACTCGTCTCAGTCAAGTGGTTCATCGGTCTCGTCAGCCGGTGGACGCTGAGGCCCTTTGCCTACTATAGGCTCGTTGTGGCTACTATTGTGATTGTGTCGTTGTGGTAGAACCCCGAGCGCATGGTGCTCATTTGAGAAAGCGAAGCACAGCGGTACTTTTGAACTTCGCTCTCAATTTTCGATTTTGTGATGAGCGGAGCGTACGGATCTCCTCGCGATTGAGGCGCTAGCTACAATTAAGTGGGATTATTCGAAATTCCGATACACGGGGAAGAGATAGTAGCGATGGAATGGAGGATAAATGGGATGAAGCAAACGATCTACAAGGAAAAAACCATTAAAAAAAAACAGCTGTAAAAAAAAATCCTGGAATGTTGAACTAGTTTACTGAGACCCTCAGAGGCTAGACTCTCAGGAAACTAGTCCAAACACTCAAAACCCGCGTCGATCAAACGACCTCCGCTAACCTTGCCAAAAACCATCCACACCTTTTTCTTGTGGATCGTTTTGCTTCGTAAGACACCCAGCGCGTGGATAGCTTGCGAAGCCGAGAGCACACTCTCGACATGTAACCTCAAGTATATACAGTCCCTCTCTGCGATTCAAAATGCTTTTTTAAAATTCTGAATCGTCTACTGTGGTTGTATCCTGGAGCTATCAATACTTATGAGGTAGTTAGGGAGCAGTCAATCGTGACGTTCGGGTCAATTATACGCACCGTAAATACCTATTTACCTTAAATAGTACAGATACTTAACCTAACGCGGGGGTCCTCTGTGTGTCCCATTTCACAGACAACCCCTAACCTATGGATGATCCAAGATCTGTAAGGTATTGATGCCACTGGTATCGCGATCGGTGCTGCGTCAGCTTCCCCGCAGGTGGTGTAACGCGCAGCGTGGGCTTAACTCTTTAAGCCAGCATCCTTCATAATCCGCTCCCTTCCCGCCATCACCCCTTCAATCATCTTTGTGAGCGAGGTAATGGCCTCTTTGGCGGCGTTGAGGTTGCTCTCCATCGCGGCCAATTCAAGTCGCGCTGCTATCTCGGATACCTGAGGGTATCCATAAAGGCCGGCGCTCCCCTTCAATTTGTGAGCTAGGGTTTCTAGCGATTGGGTGTTGCCCGTCTCGAGGCTGCCGCTCAATTCCTCGAGGCGTATGGGGAGGCGTCCCGTAAAATCGATTACCAAGGGGATCATCTCGGGGTCAAAGTCGATCCTGTCACTGATGATCAGGTTGGTTTCGACGCTAGCGGTAGACTCACTCTTCAAGAAACGGGTCACCATGTTAAAAAACGCCTCACTCGTAAAGGGTTTTGCCAGATGCATGGAGCATCCGGCTTCGATCGCCTTGAATACGTCGCTGCTCATGGTTCCTGCCGAGAGTGCTACTATCGGAGTTCGGATGCCGCTCGACCTCAAAATTCGAGCTGCGCTCAACCCGTCCATATTCGGCATCTGTACGTCGAGGATGATCAGATCAAAGGAACGCTCGAGCGCGGCATCGATAGCCTGTCGGCCGTCCTCGACCAAGACGGGTTCGATACCGACCTTTCTGAGCAGAAACTGAACGAGCCTTCGATTGTCGAATGCATCATCTGCAAAAAGCACTCGACCGCCGAGCTTTGGTAGACCTCCCAAGCCAGGTCTAGCGCGCTCTTTGGACACAGGCATAGAGGTGAGCATTTCCACAGATTCGGCAAGCTCGGGGGTCACGAAAAAAGAGAATTGCGAACCCTGACCGACACGTGAGCAGGCTTTGATCTCTCCGCCCAGAGCATGTACGAGGGTCTGAGAGATGGTGAGTCCCAAGCCGGTCCCGCCGTATTTTCGGTTAATTGATTCATTGGCCTGCGAAAAGGGACGGAAGAGCCTCTGCATTTGCTCGTCAGTCATCCCGATTCCGGAATCAGATACGGTGAAATGGAGCTGCGCGGAGGTAGGCTCGAATCGGACGCGCATATCGATCCAGCCATTTTCGGTGAATTTGATGGCATTGCTCAAGAGATTTATCAGCACCTGCTTGAGCCGCAGAGGATCGGTCGTCACACTGCGTGGGAGTGGCCACTCATAGGCGACCGTGAAGGAGAGCGCTTTCTCGGCGATGCGTGGGGCGAACATCGTACGCACATCTTCCATCAGTTCGAGGATCTGGCAGCTCGATTTCTCTATCGTCAACGCGCCAGCATCTATTTTCGAGAGGTCCAGGATGTCGTTGAGTACCTCCAGAAGATGGTTTCCGTTGTTGAGGATCGCATCGAGACAAAACTGTTCGTCGGGTGAGCGGTTGTCTTCGTAGCGCAGAGCTTCGGCGAAACCCAAGATTGCGGTCAGTGGTGTCCGGATCTCGTGGCTCATATTGGCCAGGAACTGGCTCTTACTGTGCATGGCGGCTTCGGCTGCCTGCTTGGCCGCACGTAGTTCGGCTTCGGTCTGAAGACGTGCTGTGATGTCCTCGACCGTTCCCACCCAACCACTCACCGTGTCGGTGGAGTTTATAGCTGCTGCTTTCACGTTGCACCACACGAGAGCTCCGTTGGGCTTCCTGTAGCGGTGAAGCTCTTCGAAGGATGTAGCGGTCTTGGTCGATGCGTACCAGTTCGTGTGAATCCGCTCACGGTCTTCCGTTGGCACCGCCTTGAGCCAACCGGAGCCCAAGCTCTCCTCGCTCTTTTGACCGGTGATCTCTTGGAATCGGTGATTGGTATAGATGATATTTCCGTCGGAGTCAGTTACGAATATTCCCAACGGCGCAGCTTCACTTACCGCTCTAAAGCGCGCTTCGCTGTTCTGGTCCTGAAGTTCGTCAGCGTTGCGGCTACTCAGATCGACACACGATGATACGTAGGCTTCGACTCGGCCAGTGGCGGATACGAGGGGCACTGCCTGCTCCATTACCCACCGGTAAGTGCCTGTAGAGTGTTTGAGGCGGAATTCCAACTGAAAGCGACTTCTATAGTAGGCTGCTTCCTTCCATTTCCTATGGTAAATCTCGCGATCATCGGGATGCACTACATCGTGCCAACCATCAGCTATGCTATCTTCTCGTGACAGGCCAGTGAACTCACACCACGCTTTATTGAAGAATGTTCGATTGCCAGCGTCGTCAGAGATCCAAAGCAGCATGGGCGAGGCGTCAGCGATACTTCGGAATCGCCGCTCGCTTTCGGTGAGGACATCCATACGCTGCTTGAAGAAATGGCTCCTGTGAAGCAGCTCGAACTGCGTGACCACGTTCTTCGATAAAAGTAGGAGTGCTTCCCTCTGCTGCGGTAGGAGTTCGCGAGAGCATCTGTCGAGTATCGCCAGTACGCCGATAGCGTCTCCACTCGGTGTGATCAGAGGAACGCCGGCATAGTATCTGATCGAGGAGTCAGTGGTGATGAAAGGATGCGAGCTCGTGTGAGGGTTCGAGTCGGCATCGAGCGCTTCGAAGAGCGCACTTCCGTGGATCGTTTTGAGTGAGAAGTGCGGCTCGAAGCAAAATCGACCGAGCGTCGCCCCAAAGCTACCCTTGACCCATTCGTGCCGTTCATCCACGAAAGATATGACTGCATAGGGAGCTGCGGACAGCTGAGCAGCAAGCGCAGCAAAATCATCGAAGCAACGCTCTGACGAGGAGTTCAAGAATTCATGCATTCGAGCTTCAGCTATTCGGTCTTTGGAAGAGGAGAGAGGGGTCATTGCGCTGTCTCAAAAACGGTACTTCTACGACACAGTAGTCATCGGCACCCTCAAACCAGAGCTGAAGCTTCGCAAAAATGAGGGGGCAAATGTAGCCAATACAGCCTGTTATGACCTTTGGCGTCCTGATATCCCGAGGCCAATTCCGTACGCATTCAGCGGGCATTCGCCAGGCTCTGGGAGACTGGTTTCGAGTGCAGAAGATTAACTGTCCCCAGCGCACAGGTGTGCACAAGCCTTGTCCAGGCGCGCGGCCGAGATCGGATAAGCAGTACCCAGTTCCTGCGCAAACAGAGAGACACGAAACTCCTCGACCATCCATCGAAAGTCCGCTGGCAATCCCGGCTTATTACCCCTGACGAGTACCAGATAGGGGTCGAGCTGCTTGGCGCACTGTTTGTCGCGAGCTGGGTTGTTGTCTGCCCGTTGTGCGCGCACCAGCATCGCTTTGAGGTAGCGGGGTAGGTGCTTCACCTGTTCGAAGGGAACCACAGTGAGAAAGTCCGGCGGGAGAAGCTCCTCCAGATCGTCCCGCATACCCGGATAAGGCCGCTTCGAGTCTATGATTTGGCGCCGCAGCTGAAGGCAGCTGTCGAGCCACGTTAGGAGCGAGGGTACCAGGTTCGGTATGCGCGATCGGGCGCGTTGGAGAGCTTCCTCGAAGTCACGTTTTGTGAGGGGGTATGTTGGCTCGCGTGCAAGTATCTGTGTGACTGCCGCCTCGAATGTAAGCTTCTCGAGCTTGTCAATCGTCGTGTACAGGGTGACGAGCGATTTGAATCGCGCCACAGCTCTCGCCTGCCTGGCCAGATCATTAAGCTCCTTCGAGAGAACCCTCCGGATCAAAACGTCTACGCCGCGTTTCGATGTCGCCCGAGCGGAGTGTTCATCGTCAAGCAGCCGCAGTGCTACCTTCTGCTCTTCGGGTACGATGGCCGGAAAGAGATAGAGCGGAACGCCTGATACCCGCGCCACTTCGATCTGTGCGGGGAGATCTCCGAAGTCCCATGTAGTCAGTTCGTCGCGCTCCCACGAGGCTCGTGCGACTTCCCATGCGGGGAGGAATTCGTTCGCCTGCTGTGCAGCCGACTGCTCTTGCCTTTGCTCGGATGGGCGATAGCCTGCGGCGGTGCTTGATTCCTCGGTTATTTCGATGCGCGGCTTGAGGTGATGCGGCAGCTCGATAGATTCGAATACCGCTGCTGGAACGAATACCCCGAATCGCGCGCTCAACACGTGCGCAACCCCCTCGAGAAGCGGAAGCTGCTGCAACGCCACATCGCTTGCGATGATGCGTGCGGCCTCGGCAAAATTATCGAGTTGAAGCCGGTATTGTTTCGGAAGTTCCCGGATGATCGAGAGCACCTGCTGCTCTCGTAGTCCCGGAATCGCTCCCTCGAGCACCTTGGATGGAATTCGCGTAGCCAGTGCGAGGGGAACTGCCAGGGTCACCCCGTCACGCGCGCTTCCCGGTGCGTATCGGTACTGTACCTGTATGGTAGCACCCCCAATCTCCAACTCATCGGGGAATTGCGCGTCATCGAGCGCAGCTTCGGCGCCACCCCATAGGTCATGTGGAGCAAGGTTGAGGCGCGCCGGATCCCCCAATAACTGCTCCCGCACGAACTGATCGAGCTCTCGTACCGACGATATCGGCGGGAGCCGTGAGAGGTAAAATTGGACGAGGCTTTCTTCCAGCTCATGGCGATTGAGTTTGCCACGGTGCGCAAGGCGGGCAGCCACCTTGTCGCACAGCTTACGATTATCGCGAATGAAGGGGTATTCGAGTGGCGAATCCTCCGTGACGCACAAGGTGCGTACGAAGAGCTCTTGGGCCCCTTGCGGGTCAATACGGGAGAACGGAAGCCTCCGATATGCGAGAACGAGTCCCTGGATTGTGGCGCGCTGCTGCGCCATTACGCAGCCTTTCTCTGCACTGAAGAAGGGGTTTTCCACCGTTTGCTTGAGGAGATGCTTACCTAGTTCCTCGGCCCAACTCGGTACGATTCGAGCCACACTGCGCGCAAAGAGGTGCGAGGTCTCTACTACCTCTGCTGTAACGATCCATTGTTCCCTCGAGGGATCTTGCTTTCTTGAGCTCACCGCCCGCGCAGATGTGTCACGCTGTCGAGTCGTCTCTCTCAGGCTCGATCCTGGGGCAATCAGGAGCTGTCGTCCGGCGCCTGCCCGGTACAGATTTTTTTCGATGCGGAATGCCAGCTGTCCGAGCAATCCGGCCAGTACAGAGCGATGGATGGCTCGATAACGACCGTCGAAGCGTTTGATGGCGGTAGCATCATCAGGGTCGCAAACGCCCTTGACCTGCAGAGCTTCCGCGAGCTCGCCGTAGACATCGCTCCACTCGCGCATGCGCATGTACGAGAGAAAGTGTTCCTTGCAAAATCGTCTGAGCGGCCCTTGTCCTTTGGACTCACGTTGTGTTTTTCGGAATGCGCCCCACATATTGAGAAGGGTGAGGAAGTCTGAATCAGGATGCCAGAAGGAGCGGTGAAGCTGCTCCGCCTTCTCACGCTTCTCTGCTGGGCGCTCACGAGGGTCTTGGATGCTCAAGCCGGCGGCGATGACGAGAACCTCGGGCAGAGCACCTTCACGACGCGATTGCAGAAGCATCCGTCCGATAGTGGGATCGACCGGAAGCTTGGAGAGTTCGCGGCCGATATGAGTCAGGGTGTTGTTTGCATCGAGAGCTCCCAGCTCTTGAAGCAATGCGTAGCCACTGCGAACTGCTCGGGGATCAGGTGGATTGAGAAACGGGAAATCCGAGACCTCTCCGAGATCGAGCGCCTTCATGCGCAGAATCACCTCCGCCAGGTTTGCTCGGAGTATCTCAGGATCGGTGAATTCCGATCGAGACTCGAAGTCTTCTTCGGAAAAGAGCCTTACACACACACCCTCCTGTACTCGTCCGGCACGTCCGGCTCGTTGGCGTGCGCTACTCTTGGCGATCTCCTCGATCGGCAGCCGTTTGGTTCGGGTGCGTGGATTATAGCGACTCATGCGAGCCAATCCGCTGTCGATTACGTAGCGTATCTTTGGGATCGTGAGCGATGTCTCTGCTATGTTGGTGGCTACGATTACCTTGCGGTGATTCGAGGGGCGAAATACGCGCTCCTGTTCGCCTGCGGAGAGGCTTCCCATCAGGGGAAGGATCTCGAGGACGTTTCCTTCCCGCTCCATGAGGCGCTCCCGCACGTCGCGGATATCGCGCTCAGAAGGCATGAAGACGAGGATATCCCCATCGAGGGATTCACTCAACACGCGCTCTACTGCGCGGACCGCCCCCTGGACGTACGAGAGCTCGCCTACGTCGTCATCGCACTCCAGCGCATCGTAGCGGACCTCGACTGGAAAGAGGCGACCGGATACCTCGAATACAGGGGCGTCATTGAAAGCGCGCGAGAAGAGCTCGGTATCGATCGTCGCACTCGTGATGATAATCTTCAGATCGGCCCGGCGTCCGAGCAGCCTCTTGAGATAGCCAAGCAGAAAATCGATATTGAGTGAACGCTCGTGAGCCTCATCGATGATGATCGCCTCGTAAGCCCGTAAGAGCGGATCGCCCCGCGTTTCTGCAAGCAGGATGCCGTCCGTCATAACTTTGATCGTAGTATCCTTGCGCGTTTGATCAGAGAAGCGGATCTTGCATCCCACCTCGTTGCCCCACGTGACGCCGAGCTCCTCTGCGATGCGGCGGGAAACGGAGAGTGCTGCGATACGACGTGGTTGCGTGCACCCGATCGTACCTTGTAGTCCGAGGCCTGCCTCGAAACACATCTTGGGGAGTTGGGTAGTCTTTCCTGAGCCTGTTTCACCGGCAACGATGACCACCTGATGCGTGCGTATGGCAGCTACTATCTCGTCCTTTTTGGCCGAGATCGGCAGATCTGGAGGGTATGAGAGGACGAAATGTCTGGCAGAGGCGGCCGTGCTCTCGGCTTGCTTCATAACTGGATTACTTAAGCTATAGTAGTATGAAGACGGTAGCGTATCGAGCGGTGAAAGTGTAGTAGCACGACCGGTCTTTCACCGAGTGAATTAAATAACATGACGAAAAAATGCGGATAGCCTGTCACAGCTATCCGCCAAAACACGGACGTGGTGCCAATAAAGCTCGGGAAGCGGGGCGCGTCACGTAGCGACAACCCAACCTTTTCGCTCCTAGCAGGATTTGCCTCACTTATCTAATTTCTGTCCGCCAGGACAGAAACCAGAGAAAACAAGACCTTTTTCGCCTGTCGAAATGATTCAATATTTACCAGCGACATTCGCTCCTGGCGGACAGAAACTATCTAAGCGCTATCACTCTGTGGGTACGTAAGCCAAAAAACCACCGCAGCAGCTGCGAGCATAAACAGATTCACGAGGAACATTCCGTTTCGCCCTACGGTATCGATCCCCAACCACCAGGGTGTCAGGACTGCGATGTAGACCGTTACCCGCAGCGCGTTCCGGATAGACAGCGCGGTTACCCGCACCGGATCCGGGATGGCCTGATTAATCGTTTGACTAAACAGGATCCCTGATACGGATCGTACGACCTGTTGTGGAAGGATAATCACCCATGCTAACGAGCCAACAACCGTCAGTAGTCCACAGGTAGACGCTGCCAAGCCGATAAGCATGGCGAAGACGAGCTTCATACTGATCGAGTCATCGTCAATCGTGCGTATGCACAACGCTGAAGCGCCGGCCACGAGATTGAAGATTGCAAACACGTAACCGCGCTCACTGACCGTAATGTCGCAATCCCGCAGATACTCCGGATACATCCAGAGATATGTCTGATTGAGACTTACGAGGAATCCCGGTGCAAGTATCATCCAACGCAGCGCGCTCGATGAGAACCACACGGCAGTTACGGCGTCCATGAGCGTCCCTCTCTGAGGAGAGCTACCCTCGGTGTCTTCCATCGGAGGCTCAACCATCAGCAGACACAGGAGCATGGCAAACAGCCCAAACGCCGAGGCGAACAGGTACGGTAACGTGAGGTCCTTGGTCGCGAGCCAAGCTCCCAGGATGGAGCATACGCTCATCACGAGGAACCCGAGTCCGATCGATGCCGTCCACCACCTCTGGTGCTCCTGCGTGCGACCCAGCGCCTTGTTTGACTGGAACAGGAACGCCTCATCGGTTCCAGATGCGAGTGCCAGGCCCAATGCAAACACCGCCTCTCCGACCAGGAAGTCGTTGAACGAGGTTGCATATGCGTAAATGAGGCTACCGGCTGCTTGTGCTCCGTATCCCAGTACAAGCGTCAGCACCTTGCCGTACCGATCGGCAAATCGCCCAGTGATGATCTCCAGTACCAGCAGCGCAACCGCGAAGAAGATCTCGAGGAGGTAAAACTGCCCCTTGGTCATACCACGCGACTGCCACAGCTCGGTGATCGTTGGAGCACCGGCAGCTACTACGAAGCCGCTCGAGCGAGCACACAACAGGAGCCAACGATTCATATTCAAGCAAAGGTGTCTCATCTTCATCCTCCAATTCCCATAAACAGCCACTAAACCGCCAAAACCTACGGGTACCTCACCCGTTGACGTCGCGGTTGCTCTGGGTTTAGGGGAGCGGGCACAGAGGAGAGGTGCTCGAACGGTTCTGAAGCAGATGTGCTTCACGAGCCACTCGGTCTGGAGAGGAGAACGATCTCGATGTGAAAACTACAGAGGCTGCGACCTCGGCGAATGATGCTTCGGTCTATCTATCTTCTACCCTTATGAACGTGTGAGAGGAGCGCCGTTGTGCCGCCACACGGGCATGACGGCCAGTCGCGGATGGTCGGCGCCCGGCCGAGGTGACCAACATGGCGTAATGACACGCACTGATAGCTGGACGGATGGTAAGCTCGGGCTTGTTCACACTATTCATAAGTTTCCCGCTTGGGAGTATCGTGGGAGGGAAGAACCTCTCACAATACTTCTCAAATGGTACACCACGCGCAGCTGCTAACGAAGAAAAAAGCTGTGCTCCCGGGCGATTTCTGAATTTTAGCTCCGATTTCGCCCCGTAGCTCAACCATCGAGCCCTAGCTGCCTGCGCGCCTCGTAGAGAGCTATCGACACGGCGTTGCTGAGGTTCAAGCTTCGGACGTAATCGGTCACGATCGGAATCTTCAGGATCTGCTCGTCTGGATAGCGCGAGAGAAACTCCTGGCCGAGCCCCTTGGTCTCACTGCCGAACACCAGAGCATCTTCGGCAGCGAAATCTGCGGAGTGATAGACCCGCTCGCCAAACTTCGAAAAAAGCCAGACCTTGCGGGGTGCGCGGGATTCCAGGTAGCTCTCCCACGACCCGTGGCGGGAGAGCTGCACGTGCGGCCAATAGTCGAGCCCCGCACGGCGAACGGCTTTTTCCGATAGGTCAAACCCTAAGCGCCCAACGAGGTGCAAGGGGGTATCGGTGGCAGCGCATGTGCGGGCGATTGAGCCGGTGTTTTGAGGTATTTGTGGTTCTACGAGAACGATATCCATGGCACACGTTCTATTTTTCGATGAGGCAGGGTATATTCACCCCATGTTAAATTCAACCGTTACGGGTCGAATTGATCTGACCCCCGAACTCATGATCCTACAGGTGAAGCCTGACGCTGGTGTCCCCAACTTCATTCCGGGCCAGTACGTCGCTTTGGGGTTGCCGGGCGCGGCTCCGCGCTTTGCAGGCGCCGAAGTTGAGCCCGAGGCCCCAGCGCCTGATAAGTTAATCAAGCGAGCGTACTCCATAAGCTCGTCTCCGAACCAGCGCGAGTTTCTGGAGTTCTACATCGCTGTGGTGCCTTCGGGCTCGCTAACCTCGCGATTGGCGATGGTGAGCCCAGGAGACCGGGTGTTTACACAACCAAAGGTGACGGGGACCTTTACGCTCGATGGTGTTCCGGAGGAACGGAATCTGGTTCTGGTATCGACTGGGACCGGTCTTGCTCCCTTTATGTCGATGGTGCGTACCGAGGGAACGTGGGCGGGAGGACGAAAGATTACGATCGTGCACGGGGTGCGGTATCCGGAGGATTTCGCCTACGTTGACGAGCTCGCGTCTATCAGCGCCGCAAACGCCAACTTCGAATATCTCCCGATCTCGAGCCGGGCTCCCGCGAGCTGGCAGGGGCGAAAAGGACGGGTTCAGCGGCTCTTTGAGGATGGGACCCTGAGGCTAGACTGGGCCCGTGACCACGTCTTCCTGTGCGGTAATCCGGGCATGATTGACGACCTGGAGCGACTCTTGGGCGGGATGGGCTATACGCCGCATTCCAAGAAGGCACCCGGTAACCTGAGTGTGGAGAAGTACTGGTAGGTATCTTAGCGTATTGATCTGAATTCCCATCCGACACCTCGCGGACAAACCTTTTGAATAGAGCGCTTGGGGGCGCTATACTCCGCTGTCTAAAGAGAGTTTATTACAGAAATAGTCGAGCTACTTCACGGTACTTGTAGAGGATAGCTGAGCGACCTTAAGTGGAGAGTTATCGATATGCCAGGTGTAGTAGCCCCAACTGTAGACCTGACGCCGAGTTCGAGCCGGGTTGAGCCAAACTTTCCCAGCACGTCTCAAAAACAGCAAGCTGCCAAGGATGTTCTCCTCGGTTTCGAGGATTCGAGTAAAAACAGGTGGGTGCCGGGGCCATCCAGACCGATTGAGGTCGTGGAGGTTACGTCATACGCGCAGCTGCCGATAATCCTCAAAAAGCTCAACAACTCCCCGGACACGGTGAGGCTCGTGTTCCCGTCCGTACCGCCCACTGGGGATTTAGGCAAAGATAATAAAATCAGAGCTGAACAACAGGCGATTCACACGCTCATAGATAACCTACACGGGAATGCTTTAGCCGATCTCACTGCGCAGACTATCGTTCTAGTCGAACAGAGCCACATCTTTGATGACCTGAGAGACAAGGATGGCGATCTGAAGGTGATTTTGGATTGGTGGCTGCACCCCGAGGGTCCTCTGAGTTTTAACCAAAACTCCCAGACTAAGTTGCAGGTAGCGCATGTAGTGGATCTGACAGCAGCAACAACCGATAAGGAGCGAGCTGCTTTGTGCGACATGTTCGTCAAAGGCGTGAGTAATGCAGGCACTGTGGCGCGACTCGTGTGTATTCTGCCAGCCGTTGAGAAGCAAGCTAAGGTTCTGGGAGCGAGCGCTCTCGAGGCGCTGTCGAGCGCCAGCCTAACTCCTTCAGTAAACTGGAGCGCCGTAAAGGTGTGGATCACACCCAAGGATACGTGGCAGCAGCCATCCGCTCCCGAGAATGCTCGCTGCGTTTCTCAGATGTCGCTGGAGGAGCTCGAGGAGCGTATCAAAACAAACCAGCGGATCGTGATACAATCTCGACCTCCTCGCGGGTCTAACGGGCGCAAAGGGGTTTTTAGGCGTTTTCTCGACTTTGCTCTACAGGACGACTAGTTTCGAGCGAGCAGAGGGAGAGCATTACGTCGGCTCGATCTTGTCTATTACTGGGCTTAAAACTCAAAGCCTCAGGTCCGGGCTAATTCGTTCGCTTCAGGCGCATTGAATGTCGGCGAGAGCAGGCGCGAAAGGACGGGTGTTGGTGATACGGATCTGTATTAGAACCTGATTCGGCACCTCAAATCCACCTGGCGAACCGTTCGTATGAAGCGAATTCACCAGGTGGTTTGAGTCTGCCTACTATTATTTTCCCGCGTCTTCCGAATCTTTCTTCGCAGACAATTTCTTGTCTACGATCTCTTCGATTCGGGCGTCGGATACAACCAACTTCTCCTCGAGGGACTTCTTGTGAGCCTCATCGAGGTCTGCCAAGACTTTCGACGCTTTTTCAAGCGTCTCCCTCAGCTCCCCCAACTGGCGCTGATACTGCGCCTGGGCAGACTCCTGGGCCGGCTGCGGGCCTGCTCTCAGGAGCTTGTCGTAGGCCACAAAGCCGGATAGGCCTACGAGGCCCAACGACAGGAGGATGATGGTCAAGTTTCGTTTCTTGAGCATCTTTGCCCCTTTCCTTTTAGAGAAAAAAAACCTTTCGGTGACCCGTATCACCGACAACTGAGCTACTCTATCACAAGAAACAGCGTAAGCATCGGAGGCCCAGAAATCGGAATTCAAAACCATCTGATGCAGACGTATGCAGACTCGAAAGATAGGCGCGACTCGATGCGTACTACCGAGCGATGAAAAGGCTCTTTAGATCAGAGGTAGAGAGATTCGAGGAGCGCGAGGTGGTGCGCCCGGATGTTCTTGCGTTTCATCTTGAGGGTTGGGGTGAGGAGCCCGTTCTCAATAGTGAAGTCTTCATCGAGAATCGTGTAGCGCTTTATCGTTTCGTAGCTCGAGAGTTCACTATTTGCTTTATCAACGGCCTGTCCGACCAATCGGCGTAGGGTATCAACCTGAGAAAGTTTGGTGTCCGGGGTAAGGTCTAT
Source organism: Bdellovibrionota bacterium (assembly GCA_040398075.1). Taxonomy (GTDB): domain Bacteria; phylum Bdellovibrionota_C; class UBA2361; order UBA2361; family OMII01; genus OMII01. Next base: position 22,033 of record JBBAUR010000002.1, read on the forward strand.
GCCCTGCTCGGTGAGCATCGCTCTGGTTTCGAGGTCGTTGATGGTGAAGAGCATGACGCAGTAGGGCTTCCCCTCTCCGAAGAGGAATGCCTGGGAGATGAAAGGATATCGTTTGAAGAGCGCTTCGACCCCCTGCGGAGCGATCTTCTTGCCGCCGGCGGTGACGATGAGCTCCTTTTTGCGATCGGTTATGGAGAGGAAGCCCTGTGCGTCGAGGGTACCGATATCTCCAGTCCGGAACCAGCCGTCGGCATTCCACGACTCAGCCGTGGCTTGAGGTCGATTCAGGTAGCCGCGAGTGACGTTGGGACCGCGTAAGAGTATCTCTCCATCTTCAGGCGCTATACGCACCTCGACATCCCTCAGGGCGGGCCCAACTGTACCGATCTTCCTGAGTGTAGGTAGGTTGACATGTGTAGCAACACACGTTTCAGTGAGACCGTACCCCTCACACACAAGGATGCCGAGAGCATCGAAAAACCTGTTCACAGTCGGATCGAGCTTGGCTCCGCCAGAGATACCGTGGCTGAATTCAGCACCGAATAGCTGCGCTTTGACCTTTTCACGCACCGGTGCGAGCCCCTCGTAGACGATACGCTGGAGCATTCCCGGCGCTTGTTTGTTCTGGCGGGCGGCGTAGACAGCCTGAGCATTACGGATGCAGAGCGCCAGTATCCGCTGCTGGAGACCGCGTCCTGCCGCGCGTGCCTGAAGCGCTGCCGCCATCTTTTCGAAGAGTCGGGGTACCGATGGAATAACTGAAGCAGCCCCTTCGCGGATGTCTCGTGCCACAGACGAAAGGTCTACCTTCGAGCTCTTGTGATCTATGACAGCCGGAAATACGAGCGTCGCGCTCGTAAGGAATCCAACGTAGTACGCCAAGCGCGCAAAGGAGTGAGCCAGCGGTAGGTAGAGAAAGAGGCTTCCATCGAGAATGAACACCCCGCTCTCTGCCGCTTGCCTTACATTGGTGAGGTGGTTGCCATTGGTCTGGGGAACACCCTTGGGCGGGCCGGTGGTGCCAGAGGTGTATACGATAGAGGTCACACTCTCACGGTCGACCTTGGGTAGGGGTGGTGGAGCACTCGACAGCTGCTCGTCCTGAATGAGCTGGTCAAGAAGCACCGCTCCTACGTCCGTATCGAGCCTCTCGAAGGAGATTACGTGCGTAACCTGTATCGACTCCTGAAAGGCAACCAACCCCTCCCTCTCGGGAATGGGGCAGGTGTTCGTTCGGAGCTGTTGGATCTTCTGAGCCTGCTCCTCGTTCTCCAACACCACGATCGTGGCCTGGGAGTCGTAGAGGATGTAGCCCACCTCGTGCCACGGCAGGCTTTGGTAGATGCTGACGGTGACAGCTCCCAAGGATTGAATTGCGATATCGACCAGGGCCCACTCGGGCCGCGTATGCGAGACGATCGCCACGCGAGTCCCAACGCCGACACCGATAGAGGACAGATACGCTGCAATGCGAGCGATCGGTGATGCTACAGAGGAGTAGCTCTCATTGTGCCACACCCTCGTTCCTGTGGCGCTCGGCGCTACCGCATACTTGTATAGCTGTGCATCAGGATTCTGCGAACAGCGAGCCCAGAACGCTTCTGCTATCGAATGCGCCTGAACTACGTTGTCGTAATGCACGTTGTCGTAATTCACGTTGTGGTCGTCGTTACGCATGAAATCGCACAGCAGCTCACGGAAGATTCTAATTCTCGAGCCAGGTCGCCACTCCCCCGGCTGAGAAGGTGACGGCACCCAAGGGTACCGAGCTTTCCACCATGGCCGCAATCCTAAATTGGTCGCAGTTCGGGGAAAGGTTTACCTATCCCGTTTGGCGGACCTCCGAGGATGGGTGTGCGCTCGACAAACACCCCTCGATGTTCCAGGTGGAACCACTCGGGGGCGTTCGAGCACGTACGGCCGGTCAGGTCCTAGTAGCGCCTACTTGGTCTTGAGCGAATGCACATAGAGCAATACGCTCTCGATGTCGTCGTCGCTGAGATCGGCTTGTGCCGGCATGAGCATGCTCAAACCCACGGCAGCACCCCCCTTCTTGATGAGCTCCTTGAACTTGTCATCGTCTGTGGCGTACTTGTACCCGCCCTGTTGGAAGTTGCGCGGCTTCTGCTCCGGTGGAAGGGACGCACCTATCGGTCCATCGCCGGCCCCCTTCTCTCCGTGACACGTAGCGCAGCGTTGCGAGTAAAGGGTCTTACCCTTCTCCATATCCACTGCGTGCGCAGCAGTAGTAAGAAGTCCCACGACAGAGAGGCAAAGTCCGAGGTAGCTGAATCTCATGGTAATCATCCTAAGTGTTTCCGAATAACGCCCGGTGTATATGACAAAACTTCAAGCGAGTACGAGTATAAGCTCAGGTCATCGAAATTGAAAAGTACGCAGTGTATGTCCGCTAGTAATACTATCGAGGATCGGTGTATATCACCTGTAATGCGGAACATATTACAACCCCTAATCAATGTAGCTGGATCCCGTACTCAAGCAGAGTGGAACGACCTCTTTCGCAGCCGCCTAGAGGGGGTGCGAACGTTCGTGCGGGAGAACGGGGAGATAGCTTTGTTGGTCGGATTCGGTGTGGGTATCGCAATGGTACTCTTCTTCAAACTGTTCGTGCTGCTGTTCTGTTTGGTCGCATTAAGCTACCTCGTCCTTATTATCATGGCAAAAGAGTAGCGCTGGCCTCAGGAAGGAGTGAGGAATAAATCCAGCGACGTTCATTTTTGAAAAAATGAACGGGAATAGCCTGGCCAGAGCAATCCTGGCGCCCACGAAGATCATCAGAGGCCAAGTTGCGCCGTAGAAGACAATGAACTCCTATCTGCCGAGCGTGTGAAATTTTAAATACCATGAGAGACTCTAACTCTCACACGGTACTGTTTGATGTTGGCAAAGAAGCTCGAGAATCGCACCTTTGAAATCAACGAAGCACTCGCGCAGCGCTTAACGCCTCAGCTTACCCGAGCATTAGGTCAGCTTGACGAGATGATAATTCTTCTTGCCGCTTCGTAGCACGAGTATCCCGCGTTCTAGGATGCGGGTGTGGGTTATCTTAAGGGTCTCGTCGCTCACCCGTTCGTTGTCAACGTAGATACCACCTCCCTGGATTAGACGACGTGCCTCGCCCTTTGATTTGGCTAGGGTGCAACCGAGAAGGGTCACAAGGTCCATTTCGGAAACCTGTGTGCGAGTGAGCTGCGACGACGGAGCGTCTTCGAAGAGCTCTAACATCTGAGCTGATGATAGGCCCTCGAGCGAGCCACCGAAGAGCGCCTGTGCACACCTTTTGGCATCAGTGGTCGCCTCTGCCCCGTGCACCAGGGTACAGAGTGAATCTGCGAGTAGCTTCTGTGCCTCGCGTTGCTCGGGGTGATGTGCCAGCGAGGCTTCGACCTGCTCGATCGTTTCACGGGTTTCGAGTGTGAAGATCTTGAGCAGCTTTACGACGTCAGAGTCGGGCACGTTGAGCCAAAACTGGTGGAATTTGTAGGGGCTGGTCAGAGCGGCATCGAGCCACACCGCATTCCCCTCACTCTTCCCGAACTTCTTTCCCTGTGAGTTCGTTATCAAGGGGAAGGAGAGGGCGTACGCGTCCCCCTGTATCTTGCGCCGGATCAGTTCGAGGCCGGCGGTTATGTTTCCCCACTGGTCGGAACCTCCGATCTGGAGACGACAGTTGTGATGCTGATACAGATGGAGGAAGTCGAAGGCTTGCAGCAGCATGTAGCTGAATTCGGTGTAGGAGATACCATCGCCGCTCAGGCGGCTCTTTACCGAATCCTTGGCGAGCATGTAGTTGACGGTGAAATGCTTCCCGACATCGCGCAGGAAGGCGAGAACACCTACGTCCTTGGTCCATTCGAGGTTGTTGACGACCTTCGGAGTGTACGAAAGCCCAGCGCTTTCCCAGAGCTTAACGGCTTGAGCTTCCTGAAGCTGTACGTTCTTGGCGACCTGCTCGAGCGGAAGCAGATTGCGCTCAGCGCTCTTTCCGCCAGGGTCGCCGATCATTCCCGTTGCACCACCGAACAATAGTATGGGGCCGTATCCAGCTCTGGTAAGGTGGATCGAAACGATTAGTGGCACCAGATTACCGACCTGCAACGATGGCGCGGTAGGGTCAAAGCCGATGTAGAACGAGTCTCCGGGGCGGATTTTTGAGAAGAGTTCAGGGTCCGAGGTGTCTTGCAGCAGACCACGCCAGGTGAGTTCATCACGTAGATTCATAACCTGTAGAAGTATAGGGAAAGAGAGGGGAAAAAGCCAGATTCGGTTCGTTTGGGTCGGAGCTTGTTCGAAACTCCCCTGCGGGTTGAGGGTGTTGCGAGGGGCTTGCGGGGATAGCGGGGCTTCCCGCCCCCCTTTTGTGCCGGAGGTCTCGTATCGGCGTTGCGTCTAGCCGACGCTCTGATACGATGTCACTGGACGTCGTAGCACGAGAGTCAGCACTGCATGTCCCGTCGAATCCCACCATCGGTTACCAATGCCCTCCGTGAGCGAGCGGAAGACGGTAGCTTGCGCCGCTTGGAGGCTGCGCGCCTAGGGATTGATCTCTGCTCCAACGATTACTTAGGGCTGGCTCGTCGCTTGGGAGAGGTGTGCTGTACCCCTCCGGAGGGCTTGGTTTCATTAGGATCCACAGGTTCGCGTCTGGTGAGCGGGTCAACTGTTGCTCACGAGGAGCTCGAGGAATTCCTGGCGTATTTTCACGGTGCTGAGTCGGCACTGCTCTTCGGCTCGGGATTTGAAGCCAACATCGGTGTGTTGGGAGGTATCGGAGGGCGTAATGACACGATCCTCTACGACGAGAGTGTGCACGCTTCGATGCGAGATGGAGTACGGCTGAGCATCGCCCGCTCGTACTCGTTTCGTCACAACGATCTCCAGGATCTCAAGCGCAAGATGCTGCTCGCCAAAGGTGACTGTTTCGTCGCTGTAGAGTCGGTCTATTCCATGGATGGTGATTGCGCACCGCTCCACGAATTGTGTGAGCTGTGTCAGGAGACCGGTGCCTATCTCATCGTCGACGAAGCACATGCCACTGGGATCTACGGCGACCATGGTGAGGGTGTCGTGCACGCTACAGGGCTCACTGATGCGGTCTTTGCGCGTATTCATACGTTTGGAAAGGCGGTAGGATTCCGCGGTGCGTGTGTCGTGGGCTCGCGCGAGCTGCGGGATTTTCTCGTCAATTTCGCCCGTTCGTTCGTGTACTCTACAGCCCCCGATCTCTTTTCACTGCAGTGTATTCGCACGGCATACGAACTCATGGCAGCGGCGCGAGCTGAACGCGCTACTCTGCGCCAGCTCGTGGCGACGTGGAAGGAGCTTGCGGCCGGATATCCGCAGATCTCGTTCATGCAATCAGAGAGTCCGATTCAAGGGGTGATCGTGCCTGGAAACCGAGCTGCACTGGCGCTCGAAGAGCGCCTACGCGAGTTGGGCTTCTTTGTGCGAGCAATCCGTTCGCCCACCGTTCCTGCTGGTCTCGAGCGCCTGCGGGTCTGCTTGCACTCATTCAACCGGGTGCCGCAATTGAGCGATATGATGTCGTTCGTTGCACAGCAGTTGGGGTCGCGGGGGGGGCTGTGGGCGAGCGCCGTATAATCCTCAGGGGGCTGAGAACCCTCTCGGCTCTCGGTTCAACAAGCGACGAGATCAGAGCCTCGCTTCACTCGCCGTGCGCACAGACGGTGCTACTCGAGGGACGTGAGCCTGCCGCGGTATTCCCGCTCTCTTCGTCGAGTACGGCGTTGGTCGAAGAGGTTCGGGGAGAAGATCGATATTCTAAGCTCGACCGAGTTGCGCTCCTCGCGCTTGCATCAGCGCGTCGCACCCTGTCGGCGTTCGATGGGCCGCTCGCCGACATCGGTAGTGTGTCAATCGGCTCCTCTCGGGGGCCGACGGCCGCGCTCGAGCGCACCATAGCTCGGTTCGCTGCTGACGCTGGTCGTGAGGTTCCGGTCGATACGTCGCCGACTACAACCGCCGGGAACATCTCGGCCTGGATAGCGCAGGATCTCGTCACTCGATTAGGAGCAGAGCGGCGCTCGCATCCGATTGTGTCGCTCGGAACCTCGATGACCTGTACCTCCGGGTTCCATTCGCTGTTGGTCTCGCTCGGTTTATTGAGGGGCGGACTCTCTCTTGCATGCTTGGTAGGCGGAGCTGAAGCTTGCCTCACGCCGTACACAGTATCCCAACTGCATGCCTTGCGGATCTACGGTAGAGGAGACAACGCATGGCCGTGTCGTCCATGCGCAGGCGGGAGCCCTTTAGAGAATACAGTGATACTGGGCGAGGGTGTAGGCACAGCTGTGCTCACCTATCTCGAAGGGGCGCCCTGCACCGGAGATCTCGAATTGCTCGCAGTAGGATGGGCTCTCGAGGAGAGCCCATCTGCCACTGGGGTGTCGGCAGATGGGCGCGCGTTTGAGACATCGATGCGTATGGCCTGCCGCGCGCTGCCAAACGGGGTCAGAGTTGATGCAGTTGTGCTACACGCTCCGGGGTCGCTGCGCGGAGACGCAGCGGAGCTAGCTGCAGTTTCACGGATATTCGGTGACATACCACTGTGCACCACGAAGCACCTTACAGGTCACACCTACGGAGCCTCGGGCTTTATTAGCCTGGAGCTTGCCCGGTATCTCCTCGAAGGGGGACAGTGGAAGGGGTTACCCTATAAATCCAATGGTTCTATGGTGAGTTCTGGGAGGTGTGGAGCAGTGCTGGTCAATACAGCGGGATTCGGCGGCAACTCCATAAGTGTGGTGGTGGCACGGCCGGGCTGAGAAAGCCGCAGCCTTTTTTGGTTAGTGGTGTTGCTTCAATATCTTAGCTCGAACGCCAATGTGGTTGAAAGGTTTGCGGATTTGGGCTAAAACGCTAGCTTCGTACGAAACACAGGTCCGCAGGGTGTGTTAACCTTGCCAAGGGGACTTGCGCCAGCTCGGTATGGAGCGGGTGGTAGTAGTGAGGATTTCATATGGCTAAAGCCGCTAAGGAGACCTTCTTCCTCGTTTCTGCTGAGGGAACAGGGTTCTTCTATACAAACCGCAAGAACAAAAAGAAGGGCAAGGGCGAGAACAAGCTCAAGGTTCGTAAGTACGATCCGGTTGCGCGCAAACACGTCCTGTTTGAGGACAAGAAGCTCTCGAAGCTGAAGAAAAAGTATCAGGCTGCTGCCGCAACACAAGAGACGACCAAGTAAGTAAGTACGGGCTAACTCCTTTTAGAAGGGTGGTCAATGAGTGTTCCGGAGAGCGTTTCGGCCGCTACTAGCCTACCTAGTAACCAGGGACAGGCTGCACAGGGTATAGGTCCTGAGACCTCAGCCCCAGCCGACGTAGGGCCCTCAGAGCGCGAACCAAAGTCCTCACAGACGAAACCCGCTGATGAGCAGCAGGCACCTTCAAGTTGGAGGGTGCAGGTGGTTTCCGGCGTGGCGTTGCTCAGCATCGGTGCAGGGTCAGTTCCGCTGGGAATCTGGATAGGTAGCGAAGCAACGCTTGTCGGGCTGGGTAGTGTGCTTGCGATTGTATCGACGATCGCTGCAGGCATCGAGGGCTTACTTCTCGTCAAAAGTCGACCGCAGCTCTCATCGAGCCTTTCGCTCTTCCCAGTTGCTGGTGTTGTTCTCACATCCCTCGCGTTCGGGGCTGCCGTGCTTAGCCAGGGTGAGGTGATCTCTGCCTGGCTGGTAGCGCAAGCCCCCCTCTTATGCGGGATGCTACTGCTGCTCTGCGGACTCGCTTCGAGGTCGTCGATGCGAGTTGGTCGGAGTGCTCCGCTGCTCTTTCCGGTATCTCAGCGGTCCTTGCCTATAGTCGAGGTCGGGCAATCTCTCTCCATTTCTGAGGGTATGGTGGTTCCCGCAGACCTGCGTATCGAGTCTGGGAGTTGCGCGGTTTTGGAGCGCTACCTCTCACCACTCGAGCGCTTCCGCATAAAGGACGAGGGGGAAGTCATACTGGCCGGTTCGGTCATTTCGTCCGGGACTGCGCAGGCTGTCGCGCTGTCTGGTAGTGCTGATTCAGTGCTCGCAAAGGGCGAAGCTCTGGTTACTCCGTATGTTCAGGAGAGTGAGCGTACCAGCATGGCCGAGTATGAGGGCTGGGTCCGTAATTTTGCCCTTGGAGTGGCCTTTCTGGCGGTCGCGGCAGCTATCTCCTGGGACAAGCGAAGCGGCTTTGCAACGGATGTTCTGCTAGCCGGTGGCCTTACCCTCTTCCTCGGTGCCGTAGGGTATCTGGTGGATGTCATACACAACGCAACATGCCTGCTTATTCGGGGGTGGGTTCGTCAGGGGTTCGTGTCGACCCTTCCTTCGACGCTCGCTCAACTTGATGCCGTCTCCAAGGTAGTAGTCGATACATCTCGAGTAGATCTCACTTCGCACTGTGAGGTGCGTGAATTAGAGATCCTCGATGATCGAATCGGAAAGAATGCTTTGTGCGCCTGTGTGGCATCCCTGCTTGGTCGCGCCGATGATATGGCGCTTGCGGTGGCGGGGGATTACTGTCAAAGGCTTCTGGAACATACAACCGCTGAGAGAGTTCTTGACCTGCGTGAGTACGAGGGGCGGGGAGTCTGCGGCTCGGTGAAGGGCGTCGAGATATCCATAGGGAGTGAGGACTTCATCGTAGAGCGGGGTATAATGCTTCAGCCCTCCGATATCGTCGCGACCTCACCGAGTGAGGGTGTTTTGCTGGTAGCGATCGACAATGACGTTATCGCACGCTTCTGGCTACGCTACGGTCAGGAAGAGCTACTGGGGGAGTCGCCTGTGAACCTGTGGCCAGAGGGAATTACGACCGTTGTATCGAGTGGCACACAGGGAGAGCTTACCCCACAAACGCTGCTTGTCAGGGGGAGAGAATCCGATGTTCTGGGGCGCGCGCACACGCTCGAAGTTGCTCGGTTCAGTGGCGAGAGATTCGAGCTTCCCAAGGCTACTCTTGTAGTACTTACGGCCTCTTTGCGCGGGCTCCCGGCGATGCTGTCTGACTTGAGAGCAGGGAGTCAGCGCACCACTCAACGTCGCGTGGTGCTAGCTGCAGCCACAGTTGTGTGTCTGGTGGCGATATTTGGCGGGCTCCTTAGTGCTCTTGTCCCGCTTGCTGTTTTTGGTGCATTGATAACGGTCCTGTGCCTGTAATCCGGTCGCTTACACGTTAGAATCGAGCGTGGATCACTCCTCACGTTGACCTCAACTATTTGAAAAATCAACGCGATTTTCGAGAATAGCCCGACGCATAGAGCTCGCGAGCACCTCCGGCCAGGGGTGCGGCATCCGAATAACAGAGTCCCAACTGTACACACGGAGGATGTATGTCTACGGCTGATTTAGATATCAGAACAGGTTCTTGGGGCGGTTTTTCTACGGTTGTAGTCGACGAGCTGGTCGATCAGGACAAAGGATATGCCGTTGGGCCGGAGAGGGCGCTTCTCTCGGCTCTGCTCTTCGATGGTATTCAATCCTTCATAGCCTATGCATTAGCGAAAACGTTCAAGGAGCGCAGCTCCTATGTCGAGGCTCATCGATGGGTGATGAATCGAAGCAAGGAGTACGTTTTTTCATTCGACAACGTATGCGAGGCATTGGGGATTCACCCCGATTACTTACGATACGGACTGGTGAATGCGTCGAATTCTCTCTTGGCCGAGGTAGGGAAGTCGCGTCGAAAGGCCTAAGGCGCGGTCACGCCGAGCTGGGGGAGGGCGCCCAGGTCGCCATCCCCCTGCGCAGGCTCCATCCTCCGTCAGCGCTTGTCGCAGAGCGCCCCCGCGTTTTGCGCTCAGCCATGCGGATTTTTTGGAAAGGCGTCATTGGTCGATAGTTGGTCGGCCCAAAAAGAATTGTTCTCCAAAAAGTAGAAAATACCTAATTTTTCGCCTCGTGAGACACAAGCTGTTGTCCAACGCTCGCAGGTCGTGCATTTTAGGTGCCGCATGTCTAAGAAAAGAGTCCCATTACGACTGACCCATCTGCGCACGCGCCGAGTTGTGCGCTCGCTGTACCTAAAAATTCTCGATTCACTCCGAAATTACGCGATAAAGTTACAGTTCACTGAGTTCGCATATGGCACTTCGGTTTCCATCGTGCAGGCGCGCTTGATCGACGAGTACGTCAGACGCGATAACCCTCGGATCGAGGATCTGGTGCCGATATTGGGTGTTCACAAGAGCTCTGTTTCCAGGAATCTGGCAGCTCTGGTCAAGAGTGGCCTCATGACAGAGCGGAGGTCAGGAAAGGACTCTCGTCGTAAGATATATGCGACAACATCAAAGGGCGACCGATTCGTTGCGCAGATTCGTTCTCGCAATAGATCGTACTACGACCTGCATGCCACTAGTTTGACCTCTGAGGAGAAGCGGGAGTTGATCGATTTCTGTGGCGTATTCGCGGGCTCTGCTGACGCTATTCCGATAGTTCGTGTCGACGGCGAGTCGGATCTCATGGTTGCCATCCGGCGCCTGGCTTGCGCGCACGGCGTCGTGTCCGGAGATTACCTCGGGAGTGGGCTGACGGTGCTCCAGTTCGTACTACTCTCGGAGATCTATCGCGACGATATGGATGTGGCATCGCTCTGCAAGCTACTCAAGACTCCGCACAGCACCCTTACGGAGAGGTTGAATACCATGGTACGCCGAGGTTGGCTCGATTCGGCCCAGAGCCCACATGACCGTAGGTTACGGCTTCTGCGCTTGACCTCCCCAGGGCTAGGGGTTCTCCGGAAGTTCGAACGTTACGCGGAGGATCGCTTCAAGGCTTCCCTGCAGGGCCTTTCCCCCCAGCAACTACGCAGATTCGAGGAGCTCCTTACTCGGTATGTTGGACCGCGTACGTGGGGCCGAGCTGCCTCACAGCCTGACGACTTCAGTGTAGTAGAGGTATCGAAGCGGGAACGGCTTCGACTCCGCAAGGAGCTTTTGGCTCATGTCGGGGAGTATGGTGATGGATACCCTCTTTCAGGCTTCCTTTTCAGTGAGGGAAATCGAGTGCTCAAACTACTCCGAGGTGGCGTTGAGTGTTGTGTGTGCGAGGTCGGTGAGAATGCACGTGGGCGTTTGATACTCGTGAACTACTTTACTCGCAGTGCAGCGGGTACAAAATGCGTCTCCAAGCGAACGTTGATCACCGTACTGTCGCGCGTGTTAGAGCGACCGGTCCATATCCAGCCTGAGTGGCAGCTCGTGGTCGACGGCCGATCGTAGAGGACGCTAAACAGTATGGCTTTGCTCAGTTGCTCGAAGGCAGAATTGCTGGCACTCTGCCTCATCGCGTTGAGAGGACATCGAAACAAAGAGAGCGAGGGGCTCCATCGACCAAACACTCGGGTGAACAGAAGGCGGTCCGTATGAATCAGTCAATTGAGTCGAGTGCACCAACTACGGTGCCGAACTCTGCCAAAGCGGGAGAGGAGCCCTCGCAGGGCTTTGCCAGCTTGGCAGTGAGCCGAAAGCTCGATCACCTGCCGGTGGTGCTCTGCTATCGCTACGGGCGTACCCTTATGCGCAGGACGTCGTTCGAGACAGAGTCTGAATTTCAGAACAAATTCAGCCGAGAGTTAGAGCTGCTTCAGGCTGTACCACCTCTGAACCTGCAAGGTGTATCGACCCTCGAAATGTTTGCGCGTTATCTTCAACGCAAAGACCCCACGAATCTGGGAGAGATCGAATTGTTTCGAGAGTGGAGTGAGTGGAAAAGCTTAGTTCAGTCCGGTTCGGTTATGGTCCAGCACTCCATCGATACCGCGTTGACTATCGCCGTAGCGCTGGCAACCACGCCGACAATTGTAGGATTCCTCGCGCAATCGAAGGACATCACTCAATCGAACGTTGCGGAAGTCGTGCATGATCTCCGTACCTTTTACACCTGGCTCCGTCATCAGGTCGCATTTGGCCTCGACAATCCCTTGAAACCGATCATCGGGGCCGTCATCCGAGATGATTCAAGCGTTACCAAGGGTTGGCGCCAACGGCTCAAGAAGCTCTGAGGTTTCCCGAGCTGCAGAGGCTTACCCCATGGATTTTCAGGGGGTTGTGCAGAGTCACGGTATCACTCCGGCACATCGGACCGTTTAGCACCCATAACAAGGAGGTCTGCTATGGAGTAGGGTGCGCCGATGAGCGCGGAGAGCGAATTCGTACAAGAGAACTTCCTGCGGGCTACTCATCAGTCTAATAAAGCTCGCGTGTTGGCCCATCTGCTCTCCCCAGTATTCACCCAGGTATTTCCGAAGCTTTTCCAGAGTTCACCTTCAATCACGGCCGTCAGTGGACAGGGGTGGTCCAATTTGACCTTGCGTGTGGACTCGCACGACTCCGAGCACGGATATATCTTGCGATTGTCTCCACGCAAGGGGCAGGGGAAGAGCGCCGAATCCACGAGTAAGAGTTTGCCGCACTACGAGAAGGAACAGTTCATAGTGGAGCGACTGCGTGGGCACGAGTTCATTCCTCCGGCTATACCGGATGGGACGGGCGTGGTCTCGCTTCTCGTGCCAGGGCGAGGAACGGTGGAGTTTGCATACTCGCTGCAGGGGAGGCTTCCGTTTCTGGCAGCTCGTGAGGTGGCACACAGGCTCGATAGGCAGCGCTGCCTCGAGCAGTTAGGGGGGATCCTTCGCAGGATTCACGGAGTTAAGCTGTCCGGTTACGGTACTGATTTCGAAGAATCAACGAAAGCGTTTCGGCACTCATCATTCGAGGATTGCGTGCGCATCAAGATATCTTCGATTGAGGACTTGGACCTGGCAATGAGTATGAAAAAGTGGCTCATCCAACGAGCAGAGGAGCTTCTGTTACTAAGCCCTGAGCCACTTTTGTTTCATCGCGACCTGCTAGGAAATTGGGGCAACTTCTTGGTTGACGACGAAGGAAATGTGCGGGGAGTCGTCGACTGGGAGTTCGCCGGGGCTGGAGCAGCAGTGCAGTACGAAATAGCATCGATGGTGTATGTTCTCACCAGAGATGGTGCATGCGCGGAGGCGATTGAACGTGATCTGTGCGCGGTCCTGAGGGGATACGGCCTTTCTCGAGATGACTATAGAACTGCATACGAGCGTCAGGTAGAAACGCTGGTACTACTTAATTCGGTCTCGGCCCTCGTGAAGTTCGATGTCCTTTGCAAGCAGGGAGGTCTCGAAAAAGAACCGTGGAGAAGAAGGTTTGCCGAAAGAGCGGTGCACCTGTGCGAGCGATGTTTCTCGCTTGATCGCGCGGCCTGATGGGAGCTCAGTAACGAGGCAGCCCCGAGCTAGTCTACGTCGAGCTCCTCTTCTGTGGCTGTGGTTGAGCTGGGGCCAGTGCTTGAAGCGATGCGGTACTGCTCGCCAAACCACTTCGACAGATCGTTGAGCTTGCAACGCTCGGAGCAGAAAGGCGGTGCGGTCAACTCTGCATCGACCGCTAAGCTTTTCCCACACACCTTACACCGGCGGCTTTCAACAGACTTATTATCATCGTCGTTCCTTTGCATCATCCACGGAGGGTAGCAGAGATGAAGAACAACTCAAGCATTCTCAACTAACGACAAGAATGAATCGTCGTTGAGAGCAGCAGTGAAGATGAGGGGGATTAGGAGCGTTTTTTGATACGCAATTCGCGAACCCCGGTGGCATCCTGGGCTAAAACTTCCAGATGTTGAAATGTTGCAGGCTTGGAGAGGTATGCCGAATCCTCATCTGAGCCCGCCTCGAGGAAGAGCACATCACCCTCGAAATGATAACCTTGAATGCGCCGTAGTTTGTCGAGTAATCCGAGCTGAAGTTTCTCATCGAGGTCCGCGAGAAGCTTTTCCCAGAGTTCCGGATTGTTTCCCTTAGCACCACCGTTACTCATAGCTCACCATGCTCTGCGATCATCCAGCCTTGATTCCCCTTAAAAAGGCGGGGAATAGTCTCACGAGCCGTCTCGAAAAACTGCTCGTACAAAATACCGAAGTTCACTACTCATAGAGTACTGCCTGGTTGGATGTAAAACCCACACATCAGCGAGTTATGTTCACAAACTACGCCTCAGGCGTATTTTGCAAGCCAACCCTTACTCTTAGTATACATCGGCAGAATTGGTCCCCGAAAGTAACAAAAACTGAAGTGTTCCATATGAGAAGGCTCAACTATCTCTCGCGGCCGTTTTCTCTTCTTATTTCGGGGGGTTTCGTTGGCGATCGGCTAATCCACCACCTCTTCCAGTAGCAAAACTACTCCTCATAATGGGCAGGAGCGGATACCTGTTGCGGAATTTCCGAGTTTTTAAGTGGGTAGCAGGTGGGGTTTTTCACCAGGAGGGCTACTGCTTGGGCCTTTAAGCGGAAAGCAACCAATTGCTTAAGCGTCCAAGTGAACAAATCGGCGGTAAACAAGGGGGGTATGGTACTGGCTTTTCTATGCTTCTTACCCTCGTTGCACTCCCGTTCTCTTTGTGTCCCCCCTCTTTTTTCTCTTTTGGATAGCCCTGCCACGCTGCCCGCTGGATTTCCTGAGGCGCCGACGATCGTTTGTAGCAGCTTTGGTTTCCCTGGGGCTCGGAGAACCTCGGAGTGGTCGCGTATATGAGAGTAGGGTTACATGAAACGGCACGACACGGGCCGTGCCGCCTAGCCAAGGTGCCGGGCGGCCATGCACTCCTTAATGCCAGCTAGCCCGGCATCAAAACGAGCCAATCCATGCGACATGCGACGCACTGAAACGGCGCATGTCGATGCCACAGCCAGGATGCTTTAAGCGAGCGAGGCGTCCGAAGCAGTGAACTCACGGACCTGCGCATCGGCCTGACGCTGTATAGCTTTTCTCAAGCTATCGCCGTCCAGGTCGAGCGCTTCACAGATGAAACGGAAGGAGAGTGGAGCATCCGTTGGCTCGTCATCCATGAGCCATGACCGAGCACCCTCGCGAACATCGCCGTCTCCTCCGATGAAGTCATGGATCGCCCTCTGAAGAACTGCTGCAAGCAATCGCAGTTCGGGGATCGTAGCACCGGGGGTTGGAACATCAGAATTGGACCAGAATTTCATGACGTGATCGTCCCATCAAAAAGTTTAATCCCATTCGAGCATTCTTCCACTCATGCGCCGGACCGTTCTCGAGGCCCACTTTCGTGTCCTCAAAGAACCAGTTCACAAGAGCGCGTTGAACGGCCTTACGCTCGAACACTAATCGCCGTCAGCGACTACGACGAATCAAAACAACCTAACAGCACCTTCTTCCATGACCATGGTCACTTATCCTGCCGAGTTCCTGCGTTATACTTCTAGGAACACGTGAAGGATAGGGACCGCCCGATCATGACGAGTATCGCTAATATCTTCTCTAGTTTCGACGCCCGTCCCGAGAGGAAAGTTAGCTCTCCTACCTTTGCTATATCCCCGGCCACGAGAGACACACATGCCCAAGCTCCCTTCCTCTTTCGACGAAGTGAAGCCGCAACGTACAGTGTCAACGTTATGCGGAGATTTAGCTCGAGGATAGAACTGCGCTCAGTCACCCCACCGCCGCGAGCATGCCCTTTAAAAGGACATCTCGGCAATCTCACACTGAGAGAGCGATAGGGAATTCCTCTTTAGAGAACGACATCCTTAAAAAAACTCGTATTTCAAAAAACCGGAGAAGGGAGAATAGTTCGACCGGTGCCGACTGGTCAAGAACTATTTTCACTCGCCACCAATTAGTTGCGGCGCCCGCACAGCTGTCCGTATGAGAGCGTATTTGAAGGTTTTAACGGGCGCTAGCGCAGCAGCGTTTCGGTCAGGCGAGGGGGTAGGACTCGGTGTTAGGGCCCCAGCTAGCTCGAGTAGGCGGTCGCAGCCTATTTGAGGTGAATCGAATAATCATGTATTATTCGGATGTTATAGAGAAGCCTTGGCAGCACCCCAGGAACTTTCACAAAAACACTACTTTCGAAGCCGCCGAAGAGAGAGAGAGAGAGAGAGTTCTTGGGTAGCCTCCCGCCAGCTAACGGAGAAGATGTGTCGGAGACCAGTACAACTAATGCGAGAGAATTAACTCCCGGGGAGCAGGCTCGCCGCGAGTTCCCTTTTTTCACCGAGGGTCCCGATGGTTGCTATCTTGATTCCGCAGCCACGAGCCAAAAACCTCGACAGGTTCTCGCTACGTTGATGGATGTGTTGGTAAATTGGAACGCCAATGTGCATCGGGGAGCGTATCATTTGAGTGCTCACGCTACCGAGCTCTACGATGATGCGCGGCGTAAAGTCAGTCGCTTCATCGGAGCAGATTCCGAGCGATCCATCGTTTTCACGCGTGGGGCAACCGAGGCGATCAATCTAGTCGCATATTCGTCAGAGCATCTGTTTCAGCCCGGTGATGTGATCCTTCTCACGTTGTTGGAGCACCACAGTAACATCGTTCCGTGGCAATTGCTCGCGAAGCGTCGTGGTCTCAAGATCGCTTTTGTCGACATCACCCCAGACGGCCGACTAGACATGCGCGATTTCCGCGAAAAGCTCACCTCGCTCAAGCCGCGCTTAGTAGCGGCTACACAGCTCGCGAACTCTCTGGGCACGGTAACTCCGATTGAGGAGATCGTCGCTCTCGCTAAGAGCACAGGAGCGATCGTACTCGTGGATGGCGCTCAAGGGGTGACGCACCTCGGAGTAAACGTAGAGCAGTTGGGGTGCGATTACTACGTTTTTTCGGGGCATAAGATGTACGGACCAACCGGTATCGGTGTGCTCTACGGACGTCCCGAGAGACTTGCTACCCTTCAGCCGTTTCAGGGTGGCGGAGATATGATTTCGTATGTCAGTGTCGAGGGCTCGGGATGGGCCGAAGTCCCCCAGCGCTTCGAGGCAGGCACTCCAGCGTTTCCGGAAGCTATTGCTCTCGGAAGTGCGGTCGATTTCATGAGTCGTTTTTCCCGTGCAGATATTACGCGGCACGAGCAGGAGTTGGTTCGGTATGCGCTGGAGTTACTCAGTGCCGAAGCAGGAGTTACCCTCTACGGACCGGGCATCGCTGGCGGCGCTCAAACCGCGGTGGTCTCGTTCTCTATTGATAGAGTTCATCCACACGATTTTGCAACCATAGCCGATTCGCACAATATTCAGGTACGGGCCGGCAACCATTGCGCCATGCCAACTCTGAGGAAACTCGGAGTTGCAGCAACCGCCCGCATCAGCTTCGGAGTGTACTCCTGCGAGGCGGATCTCAAACGCGTAGCGGAGGCTGTTCGGGAGGCCCGGCGTTTGTTCAGTTGAGGCGTGCAAGGGATACTTTGGCTGTTTCGCGTTCGGTCAAACGCACCCACAGTATTGCACAGAAATTATATGTAGCGTGCGTTACGGTGACCGCAAAGAGCGACTGCGTCCAAAAGTGAAGTATCCAAAAATAAAAACCTACAGCGGTGTAGATCGGGAGCATTCCTCCAAAGGTTCTGACCAAGCCTACGAAGTGCACGTAGGCGAAGGTGATGCTGGTCATCACTGCTGCGGCCGCTAGACCAAGGTGATTGATTGCAATAGCGTTCAGAACGCCTCGGAAAAAAAGCTCCTCACCAAATCCCGACAATGCAGCTAAAGCCAGCGCCAGGGCGGGATTGACCTGCTTGCAGAGCGGGACGATGACGGTGCGACTGAATCTGGCGAATACGGAATTAGGGCGGGACTGACTCCAGCGCCACACGAGGTTGTTCAGGAACAGGAGTGGAAAAGCGGCGACCACTCCGATCACCAGGAGTAACCAGGAGCTGTGCCAGCCCACAGATACCTCGAAAAGACCCGCGAAGATAAATGAGATGAGCACGAGAAGTCCTTCGGTAACGAGGGCGGCAGTCAGGATGTGATAGGCGGTCGACATGTGCGCGTCCTACAGGCCCAAACAATCGAATAGTGTGCGTGCGCTCGTTTGCAGGGCCTCTTGAAGTACCTTATTCAGCTCGGCGCTGAATGCGAACCTGGTAGTCGTAACGCTCTCGGCGAGAGCTTCGCACCGTCGCTGAGGACGATTGGGGAGCTCTAGTACTCCGGTCAGTGAAATAGAGGCGGAGGGTCTACGAACAAATATTGCATCATACCCCGAAATGCTTAGATCGCTCACCGTTACGGTGAGACGGGGGCACGTTACGTCCGAACTGTTGCCGTGCTGTTGGAGCTTGTAGCGCCGCATTGCTGCTTCAATCGCCAGGTGGGTTGCTACATCGCGCTCAATGTGAGGAACATACACACGGGTTACAGGTAGGAAACCGCAGACGAATTGATATCCTACGGCGTTGGTAGATTCTCCCACGTGCAGTTGAAGGTTCATGGGAGCGTCTGGAATACTCAGCAGTCGTATGACCTCCGGAGGGTGCTCAAGTGGGGGTAATCGAAAGGAAAAACAGCCGTTTAGCACGAGAGCTGACAGGGACCCCAGAATTCGGGCTACATGCAACCAAGGAGATCTCATAATCACAATACAAGATAGTTTGTTGGAGCAGTATATACGTGCGGACTACTTAAGTTCCGATAGTATATGAGCGGCGTCCTAATCGGTAGTGGGATCGGCCACGACACGGCTTGGTGGTAACGGATACATGTCGTCAAAGAGGTCAAAAAAGAAGAATTCCCAGGAGCATGCTCACACGCTTGACCTGGGCCTCTCGGCATTGCTGTCGGGGGATAGTGCCGAGGTAGAGCCCCCGGCTGCAAGCGAGGCCACCCTGGTAAAGGTGGAAGGCGAGATGGTCCAGGAGCAGGCGCCCCCACGACCCCCTTCCGAATTCGAGGAGTTGTCACGAAAGAACGATTGGGCGGGGCTCGTGAAGCTGGCTGAGAGTAAGCTCGCCCTTGCTGACGAGCCGGAGTTTCGGTTGTGGTGGGTCAGGGGACACCTGGGAGCCTTCTCGATGCCAGTTTCCTTTCTTGCAGGGCCACTCGAAGCGGTGTGTCGGCGCGCAAGAGACCAGCAACTCGCGGAGCAGCTACGACCCGTACTTCGAGAAACCGGGGCTTTGGCGCTTGCTCGCCTTACCGAGATTGGTGCTCGTGATCAGGTCGAAAGCTTACGGGACTCTCTCTTCGATGCAGGAGTGCTCGATGCGCGTAGCGATTCACGGGGACCTCGAGCTACCGATCCTCGGCGAGAAGAGGTGCATTCGATGCCTCCCGCAGAAGTCGTGATTGCCCCGGAGCAGGCCTCGTATGTTCCGAAGCAGAGGTTGGCGCAGTCCCCTTTCAAGCATCTTTCGGTGAGATCGGTGGGCGGCCTGGCCATGCTCCTCGTTCTTGGAGTCGGTGCATGGTTCTGGTTAGGGAGTGTGTTGAGCGTCCCGACCGTCATTACGGAGGAGAGCTTTGTTTCGGAGCCGATCAGTGTGGAGCAGATCATCCCCGCTCTCGAACGTCGAGGCGCGGTGGGAAGTCTGAGTGCACTTTTCTATTCGATTGAGCACCCACAAGATTCGGTGGACACAGCGGAGAACGGAGGAGCGGACGCAGTTCCAGGCGGCAGCGCTTCCAAAAATGACCGGGCCGCAATTGATCAAAGTAACGCCCCGACCACCTCTGCACCGCAACCTCCTCAGAAAGATCGCGCTTCCGTCGCGCGCAACCGTAAAGAGCGCGTCAACACTCGCTCTCCGATTGAAGGACCGGAGTTAAAGGATCGCCTACGCAGGCGAGAGACGCGTGCTCAGCGTGACTCCGCGCCTGACCCGCTCTTTCAGGGTCCTCAAGCGCGTGTGTCGCCACCCGTCATGGAGAACCGGAACCCCGATGTCTTCGATCCAGGAGGGGTTTACCGGGTCTTGGTACGCACCAGCGTTCTGGCTAACCCTTCGTATGCGGCGGAGGTGGTAGGGAGATTAGATCCAGGCGATCGGGTTTTCGTCGAGGCTAAACTAGGGCGGTGGGTACGGCTACGTTCGAAACGTGGAAGGGGCGGGTTCGTATTGGCCGAAGATGTAGCGGAGATCTCCATGGAGACTGCGGCACGCTGAAAATTCTCTGCTCGTGCAGGAATGTTCCAAGGGGTTTAAGGGATATTCTGAGCTATTCTACCCTTCCTTTGAAGCACTTCTCGGGGTACGTTAGTCAGCGTCTCCATTTTCAGCGAGCCTCGTGTATGAATCACCGATCCCTCTTGCTTCATCGATCTCTGTGGTTACTCTGTGCCTACGCATTCACCTCAGCAGCACTGCAGCTATCTGCGTGCGGAGGTAGTGGTGGAGACAGCTCGGGCGATGGGGGTAGTCCCACCATGGTTTTCGGGAACTCGGCATGTTCCGTTGTCGGATTCCAGAAGAGCCTCAAAGTAGCCAACGGTGAGGTCTGCTCGGCAGACAGCTCATCCGACACCTCGTCAATCGTCGAGGTTCGCATAACCGATGCGGCTGGAATCCAGTACACCTGCACTGGTACGGTCGTATCACCGACCGCGGTTCTGACGGCAGCGCACTGTTTCGAGGTCAATCCGGTATTGGTCGAGGTGGTAACTACTGTCAGGGGCGCTCGGCAGAGGGCCTATGCGCAAAGCTACAGGATCCACCCTGATTTCCAGAATTCAGCTGACGGTTTCTACTTCAACGATGTGGCGGTGATCCTCGTGAGTAAGGCGCTCCCGGCCCCTCCAACGCCGATACTCCTGAGTAGAGAGGCCGAGAATGGAGAGGAGGCAGCAGTTGCAGGTTACGGTCAGGTGAGTGGTGATGCTCCTTTGGACGGCAGTCTGCGAGCTGGACGCGCGTTAATACGAGATGTCACTGGTAACCATATCTTCATCTCGTTTACCGACGACGAGAGCCATCCGTGCCGGGGAGATTCCGGTGGTGCTCTGTTCGTACAGCAGGGGGATCAGCTCGCGATCGCCGGTGTGGTATCGCAGAGCGCCCCGAATGTTCCGCTGGAGGTGATCTGTAGCGTGGGAGACGAGACGCTCTACACGAATATGTTCAATCCCAGTGTATCCTCGTTCGTGCTGTCGGTAGCGCGTGATGCGGCTGTTCGCTAATTGAACGAGGACGGTCATGCACTCATTCTGATGCATGCGGTCAGTCCAACTGCTGTGTGCCGTTAATGAGACGAGCGTCATGCAGAGAGTCCAGCAAGAAGAACTCGGCATCACGTCAGGCCTCGATGAGGGAGAGGGTGTGTCTTTCGACACACAGGTTTTTGTCCCTCATCCGGAGCATCTTCGACAGCTCTCGCAGCTCGGTGCCTCGCCAGAGTTGCTCGAGCTCGACCCCAGCGGGTTCTTGGTTCAATTCCTGACAGTCGCAGAGGGCGACACTCGCCCGACGCCGCTATCGAGCGAGCTGTGCGACATCAGTTGGTCCATAACAGAAAGGATCGCCAAGGCAGGGCCCCCAAAAAATCCGGACGCTGCGACGGTTTTGAGGGAGCTCTTTACTCCACAGTTGGTGCGGGAGTGCATCTCGAATCTTTTGCAATCGGGAGCGCGCTCCTCTGGCTATTTGGTATCGGTAACAGCTTTGAGCTTCATCTACCATCCAGCCGCTACGCTCGCAGAGGTGCGTTTTTTGAGTTGGCAAGTTTTTCGATCGCCGGCTCAGAGGGGTATCTGGAAAGAAGTTGCGGAGGGATTGATAGGGGCGTGCCAGCTGGTGCCCAGCCTCTTGACCGCGCTTGCTCCGGGGCAGCATCGAATAGTCAAGGGCCCGGATTTTCTCGACCGGTATTTACAGAGCCTTCCCTACGCAGAGCTCCTGGAACTTCCCGCCTTCGTCGTCGAGAAGGCCTTGGCTGCCCGGGAAGCTCCCACGAAAGAGCAAGCCGAAATGCTTCTCGAAGCGATAGCCGGGTTGCCGAACACCCTTCTCGATAGTCCTGGGCTCTTACCGATGTTGCGTCAATTGAGGAGATCGCGCGGTAGCTTCGGGGAGCCTCTGGTCTCGAAGCTCGTCGACGAAATTCGGAGAGCTCTGACCGCTCGGGGGGAAGGGAGTCCACTCAAGGAATGGGTGAACGCTCATCGGAGCGGAGAGCCGACTAGGCGCGAGGGTGATGCTGAGTTTCTCGTGAGAACGATTCAGGAAGAGCTGCTCGAGTTCGAGGAGTTCCGAACCCACCAGATTCAGCCGGAGAAGAACGCTCTCGAAGTGTTGTCGGATATACGCGAACAACGCGCTCAGATGCTCGAACGCGCGCAGACTTTGGTCACCCGTATCCTGAGAGCGGACTCGGACTTTCGGAATCAGGATATCCGGGACCTCACCGTCGCGCTCGAGAGTTACGGAGATCAGCAGCTTGAGCGTTGCATCGCGGCAGGTGAGACTTGGTTGGCCGGTGGAGATGCGACTCCGCTTGGCCAGTCAGGGTGTGAATTCGCCATCAAATGTGCGCAGCTAGGTTCTGACAAGCTCAGAGAGCTCCCTTCGGCGGTCGCATTGTTTAGTCAGAACCCCCCGGACGCCGCCTACCGAGTTGTGATTCGAGTGATCTCTACTCAGGCGCCGCATGATGAGCTTGCGAAGCTGCTCCACAGATCCTCCCTTGGTCATGTGTGGGGGGATGTTCTCGAGGCGTGGGATATCCTGCCATCCGGACATGACGTAGCGCTCTTTCGTTCTCTAATCCCCCGCGCAGAGCCACTTGGTGTCTCGATGTATGAAGTCGTGAAGGGTTGTAGGAGATGGGGTGGAATACCCGATGCTGAAATAGCCCTGCTGGTCTTGCAACCATCAGAGCCGTCGGTTCCGAGCAACGATGATCATATCGCGCGCTTCCTGTGCGCGTTGAGTAAGATACGGATAACGGAACCTCAATTCGTGCAGTGGCGTAGTGCTCTGGTACAGAGCATTGTATCGGATCCGGCTACAAACACGAAACTTCAGCCGCATCACAAGAGTATCCTCATATCTCTGCTCTATGAGGGTGTTCTCATGCAGGAGCTCGAGGAATCACCCCTCTCGACCGGCCTGCGCACGAATATGTGTTCCTTGAAGCTTTCGCCACGGGAATCGACGCAACTCAGTACTGAGTGTAAAAAGGTACTCGAGCAGGTCAATCGATGGATGAATGGAGCCTTTTCCGATTATGCACTCGATCGTGGATTGTTTACCTCAGTATCTGCTCTGCTGGAAGAATATGGACAGACCAGGAGGACCCTGAAGGATCTTCGACTAGAGGTGAAAGAGGCTCTTCGTGTTGACCCGCGATCCGTCCCTACGCAAAAATTGTTGAGTGTAATAACGATATTTCAGAAGGCCCGGAGAAGCGGCGAAGACGTCGAGCGACTTCGCCGCAGATTGGCGCGGAGGGGATTCCTCAGATATGAGGAGAAAGATATACCGGTGCTGGCAGCCACAGAGACGTA
The DNA here is from genome assembly GCA_040398075.1 of Bdellovibrionota bacterium. GTDB lineage: Bacteria > Bdellovibrionota_C > UBA2361 > UBA2361 > OMII01 > OMII01. The sequence continues at coordinate 45,321 of JBBAUR010000002.1, forward strand.
CGTACGACGATTCGGACTCAAGCAGCGTAGCCGCCCACTGGTTGATTTCCCGGCGCTGTCTTTGTTGCAACGCATCGGGCGTACCCGGTTTCTGGTTTTGAACGAAGCTACGAATCCAGGGTCAGTTGTTCACACTGCGCGGCGCTCGAGAGAGGAGTTCGAGGCACTGGTTTCGTTGTGTCGGACGGCCGTGGAGTCTGAACTGTCGCTCAAACGGCCACTGTCTTTCATGCAGCTTCTCAAGATTCCAGCGGAGCGGCGATATCTCTTGGATGTACTGGCCAAGATACTGCTGGGCTCAGCGCTCTTGTGTGGAGCAGGGCTCGCCGTGCGAGATCTCAGTGTTGCTGCTTGGACTATGGTTGGAGGGTCCCTTCGGCATGGTCTCGGCGGGGATCTCGCGACAAACGGAAGTATTCCGAAGAACGATAGAGTATTGGCGAGGCTCGCGAGACCCTTCAAGGACTCACGAGATAGCTTCCTCGTGAGCGGCCTTGTAGGGGTCGAGCCGGCAAGCGCCACTCAGCCGATGCTGGTCGTTAAGGAGGTGAGCGATTGGGTGAGTCTCCGTGGTAGCGACGGTAGCTACCTGTCAGCAGATTATGTTGAGTTCAGGCTCTCTGGAGTACATCGTGACGATGAGATACCGTTACCGATCGGTGCTCGCATCGTGGATGAATTTCGCGCGCTCGAATTCGAAGAGTTCAGAGCTAGGGCCAAGCGCGACGTGAATGAACTTGTCTTTCATGTCTTTATTCCTCGGGAGCCGGAGGTGGACGTAACGCTCAACGCAGCGGAGATTGTGCAGCGACACGGATGGGCCCTCGAAGCACTATCGAATCCGCGACTTCAGTTCTCAACGGTACGCGAAGCAAGCCCAAGACTCGCCGATGCGATTGAGGTCGCTCGGACGATGAAAGCGGTGGATGCGGCGGAACACCTACGAGGTTTCGTTTCCACCCTGCTCTCCTACGAGGAGACGCCTGAGTACGATAATTTTCATGGCACCTTCGAGGACTATTTTCGTACCATCCTGGCGAACGGTAAGGGTATTTGTGGTCAATTCTCGGTCGTTTTCGACGAGGCGCTCAAGCACGCCGGAATACCGAGCTGCATCGCTAGGGGATACATGCCCAAGGATGATGGAATTACCTATACGACCCGGGGTGCCCATGCCACTAATCTGGTTTTCCTCTCGAGTACGGCGAAGCGGGTGGTTCCCCGCAGATATGATGCTACCGGAGAGGGCGTTTTGCCATCTGCCAACTCCGAGGCCGACGAGGGGTGGATGAGAGGTCTCGGGTTTCCAGAGGCCCTCGCAATCGGCAGTGCTACTGCGGCGGGGTTGCTTTTGCTTCGCAGACGTCGGAGTTATGTCGAGAAGGCCGAGAACGAAGCACTCGAGAAAGCTCGTCACGGTCAGGACTCAGCAGAGGAGCTACTACGCGAATCAGAAGCAACATCGGAATTCGGCAGCGAGTTGCGGCCTCGAGAACTTGATCCCGAATTCGTATTCAGTGAGTGGATCCTGCACCATGTGCGGATGCAAGAGGGTTCGGATCGAGGGAAGGCAAGCAGCATCGGTCTCTGTGACCTCGAGGAGCTTGACATCGACGCAGCCCTTCAATCCGTAGAGATGATGAAAAGGTCGCTTGTGGTAGTAACTCCAACGACACGTTTGATCTTGTCTATGGCTGGGATGGTCGAACAGGAGAATACGGTTGGGATAGTTAACGCCTGGCTGCTCAATATGCAGGATCCAGCGCAACATCCGGAGTGGATGCAGCGCCTCCAGCGAGCGGAGCATTTCTCGCCCCAGGAGGTAGACGCACTGCTTCGCTTGGCACGCGAAGTTGTTCCGGGCTTCAAAGGTGACCTGTCGCGGCGGAGCTTCTTGTCGCGCTGGAGTCCGTTTACAGGTGCGGTGTCGTTCAATGGTGATTGTCTTCTGCGAGCTTTTTGTCCCCCGGCAGGTACGTGAGCTGAGCTACGAGTATCCCTTTACTGCGATAAACCGGTACTACCTGTGAGTTCAGGGATCGGCAAACTACCTGATACGGATTGTGTATACAAAGCCTCTGTTAGGGGAGGTCTCGAATGCGCTCCTCGATGTTTATAGCATTGAGTAATGTCCTGATCGCTTGCAACTGTATCGGCCGAGCTTCCGGTGCCAGGTCACCCGACAGGAACTGGGTTACGTTATCATCCAATTCAACTAGCTCTCTGTTTGTTCGATCATAGGCCCTCTGATACGATTTACCGATGCGGGTGTGGACAGTCTTTGGTGAAGCGATGAGAAACCTCAGATCAACTAAGCACTTTTCCAAGTTAGCAAATGTCACGTGCGTGTCAAAGGATACTCGAAATTTGAGCTCCTCGAACACCGAGTTAGTGTGGGCAAGCTTGGTAACTACCGAAAGTTTAGCAAGATAGTCTCTTGCAGAGTCCTCTGTGCTCTCGGTGAGAGCCTCATGAAAAGCGCGCCCGAGAGAGCGGATTTTATCGGCAAACACCGTGAAGGGACGACATCGGATGTCATTGAGGCCAGCGAGGTTGAGCCGTGCGGTGGCCATGAAGGAGAGAGCTGCATCATGTCGGCCGCGAGCTGTTGTATCAGGGGAGAAAAGCTGTGACCCGCAATCCTCAAAGAGTGTAACCGCCTTTCCTACGGAAGTATGCATGAGGGCGATCTGCTCCTCTGCGTGTCGAATCAACTGTTTGAGCAGCTGCTGATCAGTTGTCATAGTACGCGTTATGTTGGGGAGCTCCTCGTTACGGCGAAGCGCGCGATTCCCCGAGGCAACTAACTTAGCCTGTATAGGTGCGAGTCTCTGTCCCATATTAGGCAAGCGTTCGATGATACCGTTCAGAAAGGTGAGCAGCTCCTTTTTCAGGCGATGCTCCGAATGCTCAAACTTGCCAGACCAGTGGGCTACGAAGCCAGTGAGCTCCTCGGTCAGGGATTTTTTGATTGTCTCACCGTCCGACCAGTACAGAGATATCCGCTGATTTATGTCCTGTGCCTTGATTCGAAACTCGACCTGCTGCGCGAGCTCCTCGTCGTATCGATGGTTGGCATGTGGATTACGCCGATAAGCTTCGTAGGCGGTAGGGAAAAACTGAATGGTGATGGGCGCAGGCTCGAACTCGGTTTTCCTGCCCTGCGGTAATCCACCTGGGACCTTCTCTCTCAGGTAAAGGATAGAGCCGATGATCGATGGGTCCATGTCTCGAGCCTGTCGGTACTTTTGGCGCGTTTGCTCGACGGGGGGCTTGATGACGAGCATCCGGCGCTGTCCGAGGCGCAGCCAGCGCGCCGCTTCGAATATCATCTTGAATCCCTCGATTACGGCTGGATCCGCCTTCATCTCCAGAACACGTTGCGCATTCAGGCGTTGCTGCGGCCACACGATCAGTTTGATGTCGCTCAACAACTTGCTCGGAAGTAACTCTGGGCTGACGATGTAGGGAAGTAACGAACATTCGTCAAAGAAAGAACGGTTGAAAAACGCCGGTAGTTTTCCGTGTGCATTCAGCTGTGGAAAAGCGTAGTCCTTCGGTCGGCAGACTGCGCGCATGAACTTGGCTGTCTTTGAATCGGGGTAGGCGTCCCACAGCTCAGCGATTGTGGTGTGAGAAAATTTACCTCCGAACGTGGTGTATTGAAGCTGGCGGATTCGACAGTAGTAGTCCTCCCAGTAGCGAACCTCGAGTAGGGTCCCTGGTACGCTAGGCTGTGCGATCTCCTGGTGCGTTTCGACTGCCACCGTCTTACCTCGACCATCCACCACCTGTCCTCGAATGCGCGAGCTACCGCTCTGAAAATCTACGATCGTACCCGGCGCAAAGGTGATTGGGCCGAGCATTTCGAGCTTGTATCGGAATCGATTGGTTACTTGCGTGCCCTCGCCAAGTTTTATGGGGTTCTCTTGCGCGATCACGGCGCCGGAAATCGAGCTGACAGTGAGGTCTGCCAACGCAAAAGTAACACGGTTTTCCCTGATCGAGTGTACCAATGCAAGGTGAGTGTTTTCTTGGATGACAAGCTGAATTGAGTCGCCCGGTCGTAACGCTTTCCCTCGCGGGGTATCGAACTCGTACAGGGGGGTGCTCCTGACCACGGAAACTGGAACGGAGCTCGGAAGGACTTGGGGATCTCCGATACGGCCAGAGACAGTCTGACCCGGTCTTTGCTGAGCCTCTTTGATCAGCCACTCCGAGAATGCTGTACGTTGTGCTTGAGTCGATGCCAGCTCCTCAAGGTGTGCTCGCCTGTCGAGTAGGTCCAGTATTCGCTTGCGCTGGTCGGGCGACAGCTGCGTGAAGTTAACTGTTTCCAGCATGCAGGGCTCGTCTGCGGCGGGTGTCGATTGCGTGTCGTTAGTCGGAGGCAGTGGCGGAAGGATAGCCTCGAAGTTGCCTTGCCACCTTGTGCGTAGCTGGTCGAACTGGTTATTTTTTGGGGGCGTGCGCCGCCCTCGCTCGGGATTTGGAGAGCTTGCCTCCTCGCTGATGTTATTGGGTGACATATCGATGTGTGCTCCCCTTGGATGGCAAAGTGGTCGCCGCAGCATACTATACCGATCTCGTGAAAAGGTACCAAGGCTTCAGATTCGAAGTCGTAGCGGTCGAGCCGAGTCAGGGCGCAGGTTATCGGATCAGTTCGAATCAGTCGGTTAGCGAAATATCAGGCGTCAAGCCACCTTGATCGATGCATAACTGAGGAGAATACGGTGCATGTCTTAGCTCATCACAAATATTCGTCGATAGAGGTTTTTATGGCAGTATCACACACCTTAGTTACCCCCCGTCAGGTGCCCTCTGCGTTGGCAGCTCTGCAGGAACGCGGCATTCGAGGCGACCAGTTGTCTGAACACGATATCGTGGAAGCGATCCGAGTCGATATCGAGGCGGGTGCGGTCGTGAGTGAGGTATTCCTCTCGAAATTTGTCGCTGCTAATACCGCGGTGTCACCGGTAGCTATTGAATCACTGCTGGGCCAGCTTCAGATTGAGATGAATGCGGTACTTCTCGGCAATCCGGATCTCTTCGTTTGTCACGCCAAAGCGGCAGCGTTTCTAGCTCGCGAACTGAGGCGGCGAAGGTCTGTGCTGCACCTGGTTTGACCTGTTGTGACGACACGAATACCTGCCGTGTGCGGCGCGCTGCCATGTGGGCACAGAGGATGTGCTTGCTGGGAGACCTAAAGCCCGCGTTGGTTGAGCAGATATTCGGAGACAGAGACCGCTCCGCGTTCGATTATACCGGGGCGGCCAGAGCAGGTTGTGAATACCTCGGAGAGCTTCATCTTCGTACTTCGTAATTTCGGTACGAGCTCACCCTCGCGTAGCCAGAAGAACTCGCCGAGTAACCTCCCTCGAGGTGTCAATTCAGCCAAGATCAATCCATGCGGGTAAAGAACGCTTTCGAGCAGGCCGCTCTGAGAGCAGTAGCTATCTTCGGCGTGGAAGAGGGTGTACGCACAATCAGAGAGGTCGAGAGTGAAGGAGAATACGATCTGACCCGAGCGGTACCGACGGTCGAGGTAGAAAGAGGCCTGCACCGCGTGACCGTCTATAATCACCTGTGACTGTTCGAATGCCCCGGCCAGGTATGCAGGGCGTATGCTGGGTGTAACTTCAAGCGGTGGATGATCGGTTTCGACTGTGAGGGTTTGGCTGTAATGGAGCGGTATTGTGGTTCGCAAGGGGATCGCCTGGTCGGAGGTAGCGCCGGTGCGCACATGCATGGGGATGACGGTTATGTGGGGGCTTGAAGGGCGACACACAATGAGCTCTTCGGTAAGCTCTCGGCATGCAGTGGCGAGGAGCTCCTGTTCAGCGCAGTCGCTCGGTCCCGCGGCTCCTCCGATATCGCAGTATCCAGAGAGCAGCTTATAGGGAGAGCCAAGGGTACTCTGGACGAGCGTTGCAAATCGGCGCTGCTGCGTCTTGATTTCTAGGGCTACGGAAACGCCTATATTACTCAAGGCTAGGCCGGAGGAAGACCCCAGCGCCTTAAGGAGCTGCCCGGACGTCTCAGCTCGATTAACGGGGTCGGTCCGTAGGGCGTACATCTCCTCGAAGGAGCGTGGTGCGGCATCACTACTCTCGATGTGCAGTGCGCCGCGGGCGGCTTTGTAAACGACAAACTGACGGGTGCGGAAAGAGGCGGCCTCGGTGCTTCCCAGGAGAAATCCGCGCGCAGAACCTACGAGATCTTCGTAGCAGTTACCGGTGGTATGGTCAGTGTAAGGGCCTTGGGGTAACTTTGAGGAGTAACGAAACGACACAGCTGCAACACCTTAACAGCATGAACGACCCGCATGTGCGGTCCCAGAAAACGTTATGCGCTCAATCGAGGCTGGTGTGTGGTACACTGTCGGCTCGCTGGTAAATTCAGATAGAGAGATGAACTGTGTCGAGTACTCCTGTGCCTCATTCGCTTGCTCTCTCGTGTGCCCTGATACCTTCCGTGGCGGCAGAGGTCTCGTCGGCAATCGCTTCGATCGGTTCATTTCAGGAGCAGCGCGTTCGAGAGCGCTTTCGCGCCAGCCTCACTCAATCCGACCGGGCGCTCTTCGACCGGCAGAGTGAGATCTCTTACGACCGAAGGGACTGGTGGCGGAGCTGTCATGACGTGTACGTGACGTGCGCTATGGCGCGGATAGTCGAGGGAGAGAATAAGGAGCGTGTGGCCGCGGGGCGGAGAGACCTGCTGCCAGAGTGGCTCACGACAGCCGCTTTGGTGCACGATCGCGGATACGCGATCCTGGGAAGATGTCGAGAACTCGAGGGCGCCGAGTATCTGACGCGCGATGGTGCGCATTGGGAGGCAGGTGATACCCGCATCGCCCATGCACAACTCTCCCGACGATACGCAGGGGCTCTGTTGTTCGGGATCGCAGACACAGGGCTCGAGAAGCTCGTTGATAGCTCCCGCCTCGAGGGGGCCTACGAGATCAAGGACCCCGAGCTCTTCCTGCGAGTGATCGAGACGCACGATTATCCCTTCGTGGGGCGCTACGACGAGATGCCACTCGAGGCGCGACACCACTTTGATGCCGATAGCCTTTTCTCGATCAGCGTACTCAGTTTCGTGAAGGATTATCTGGCATACCTGCGCGATGCGGCGAAGGTCAACGCAGCGCTTGAACTCGGTTTGGGAGACAAGGGAGTGTTCATGCCGCGCGGCTTGTTGATAGCTCGGATGTCGCGGTATTTTGAGGCTACCCGCCAATTGCCTGCTGGGTGGGATCTCGTGCGGTTCCCCTTGTTGGAGCGCGCGCGTTTGTTTTCGGAAGGACGGTGTATACCGCCGCACTCCACAGCGGCGCGAAAGTTGACCGAAGCTTCCTTCAAAGAGTTAGCCAGCTGTTGCGTGGCTATGGAAGAAGCATCGTCTATCGAGGTGTTTCTGGAGTGGATGAGCTGTGCGGTTGCACGGCAGTTCGATGAGGTATTGAGACAGGACAGGGGTTGAGCCTCAGCGCAAAGCGGCATCGCTCGTACAATCGCGGTGCCCGTGCGGGCGCTTGGAGTCACCAAAAAAGGCTTTTGAGAGGGGGAGGCCTGCGCGCGCGCGGGGCGACGGGAAAAAGGTGCTCGCCCCGAACCTCGGTGAGAATCCTTTCTCTGCGAGGTTCGAGGAAGCGGAGATCGAAATGTTACTCGCTTATCTCCGAGCTCTCTTCCGAGGAAGAGCTATCGGCAGACGACAATTCCTCTGACGCATCTGCGTCTGAGCTCTCGTCATCCTTCTTGGTGCGAGTTACCTTTGCTGCTTGAAGGCCCTTGGGTCCTTCCTTGAGTTCGTACTCGACAGTTTCGCCGTCCTTGAGGGTCTTGAACCCATCGGCAGCGATCACGGAGTAATGAACGAAAACGTCTCGTCCACTGGAGTGCTCTATGAAGCCGAATCCCTTGGCATCATTGAACCACTTTACGACTCCCTTCAGTGTACTGGAATCAGACTCTGACATAACTACGGACTCCCCGTTAAAAACACTCACGGTAAATAAAACCTACCACATCTACTCTACGTTACAAGACTGGATACGAGGTCACTTCATCTCGTTCCTAAGGAGTTGAGATTCAGGGAGGGGGTCAAGGGATCCACATTTTTCGAAGCGTACGCATGCGCTGCTATCGAGCCAGTAATCGCAAGGTAGTCAGCGGAACGTACCGGTTTATCAGGATAAAGACAGTACATTGATAAGTTGCTGATCTAGCAGGTATAGTTTCGGGAGACGGGCCTCGAGGCCCGCAATAGGCGTTTCCGTGTGTCCGATCGTGTCTATCGCTGGTTTGAGGGACGGGGCGCCTATAAAGATGTAGTTCTTCTCTGTAGGTACTCATGAAACCAGCCCATCTGGCGACTACCATTCTGGAAAGCTTGCCCGAGCCTCACTGTGTGTTGTCCCGGGACTACCGGTGTGTCGCCCTTAACTCGGCCTTCGCCCGTCTCGTAGGTGCGCAGGTGGACTCGCTTGTAGGGGGAACAGCAACGCGTTTTTGGCCAGACGTAGAGCGACAACGCTGGGAGACGCGTGAATGCCCAGCAGAGCTACGTAGTGCTCACGGAGACCCGCTGGTGGTTAAGCTCGCAGTGTTTGCGGGGGACGCGCTGCTGGTGCGAGTGCTCGCGAGCTTCTCGCAGGACCAGACGACCAAGGTGTTTCATGCGCAGCGGATGGAAACCCTTGGCTTGTTGGCCGGAGGGGTGGCGCACGACTTTAATAACATCCTGACCGGCATCTTGGGACACCTGGCATATCTTCAAAACATTCTTCCCGCAAATGGTCCGCACCTCGAGTCCCTCTCAGCTATCGAGGAGGGGGCTCTGCGGGGCTCTAGCATTACGCAGCAGATCCTCAAGTTCTCGAGGTTGGAGCAGAGTGAGCCGTCGACGCGCGTCGATATCGGAGAGATGGTGTCGAGGGTATGTTTGTTGGTCAAAGGAACGATTCCCTCTGAGATCGCCTTACGTTTCTCCCCTCCAGCGCGCCCAGTGTCGGTGCTGGCGTCGGAAGCATACATCTCTCAGGTCATAATTAACCTGATCGTCAACGCCCGAGATGCGATGAAGCATGGTGGAACGATCGAGGTCGAGATTGAGCGTGCCTGCTCCTCCGAGGAGGTTTCACGCCTCTTCGGCACCGAGCCAGCCGCGGCCGCATACGGGGCGCTCGTCGTGCGTGACTCCGGAGAGGGGATGGACGATGAAGTGAAGGCTCGTTTGTTCGAGCCCTACTTCACGACCAAGAAACAGGGTGGGACCGGGCTTGGGCTCACAACTGTGTACTCGATTGTGAAGAGTTTGGGAGGGGCCATCGAGGTCGCCTCACAGAAGGGGGTAGGAACTGAATTTCGAGTGGTACTTCCGGTCGTCGAAGAGGCGACCGGAGGGGATGCGCCCGAGGTCGAGTTCGAACAAGGGCCTGTAGCTGGCCAGGGCGAGAAAATTTTGGTTGTCGATGACGAGTATGCGGTCAGAAATGTTCTCGGGTTGAGCCTGACGCACCTGGGATATCAGGTCGAGACCGCTACCTCTGGGCTGGATGCGCTCGATAAATTCGCTGAAGCAGAGGGGCACTTTGATCTGGTGATCCTGGACCTCTTGATGCCAGGACTTTCGGGAGAAGAGGTCTTTAACCGACTCAGACGGCTACGTCCGGACCTGCGAGTGCTGATCGTCAGTGGATTTAGTTCGGAGCTGGTGGTAACTCGGATACTGGCAAACGGAGGGCGAGACTTCATTCAGAAGCCTTTCTCGATAGAGGTGCTCTCCAGAAAGGTGCGAGGATGTTTCCGTGATTAAGCAGTACAAGCTCCGTGATATCGTCATAAATCCAGGATTGGTGCTCTCCCCGATGAGCGGTGTAACCACCCGGGCTTTTCGACGCTTAATCAAGGAATCGAACCCCAACGGAGTCGGTCTGGTCGTCAGCGAATTCGTATCCGTTGAAGGTATGACGCGTGGATCGCGACGCACCATGGAGATGATGCGGTATTCGGCCGATGAGCGCCCATACTGTGTGCAGATCTTCGGGTATGATATCGACCGGATGCGCGATGCGGCGCTCATGGTGCAGGACATCGGGGCAGATATCGTCGATATCAACTGCGGCTGCCCGGCTCCCAAGGTGGTCAAACGTGGTGGTGGGTGCGAACTCATGCGCCAGCCTGAACACCTCAAACGGATCATTCGAGAGATTCGTCGGGCGGTTGATATTCCGCTGACTATCAAGGTTCGCAGTGGCTGGGACGATGGTTCTCGGAATGCCATGGAGGTTGCGCTCATGGCGCAGGGGGAGGGGGTCGAAGCACTTACCATCCACGGACGCACCAGGGCTCAATTGTATCGCGGAGAGGCCGATTGGGATGTGGTGGAGCAGGTCGCCGACAGGCTCTCGATACCGGTGCTGGGTAGCGGAGATGTCGTCGATAGACGCTCAGCAGAGCAACGTCTGCGTGGGAAAGTTGCTGGGCTCTTCATCGGCCGGGCGAGTATGTGGAATCCCTACGTCTTCTCGGAGATCATGAGTGGTGAGCCCTCAAAGTTGCGTGACAACCCGGGGTTGATGGTAAAGCTTCTGCTTCGATATGCAGAGCTCCTGAGGGAGGATTTCTCGGATTCGACCTGCGCCGGCAAGGTCAAGCAGCTCGCCTCGCAGATGTGTCGAGGGGCATTGTGGCGCAAGGCGATCCTGACTATCAACTCTTTGCAGGAACAGGTACATTTACTCGAGCGGGTACGTGCCGGCGAGTGGTCGCCGCCGCTCGTCACGCGCTTAGAGCCTAACGCCGAGGATATTTCACCCGACGAGCTCTCGTGCAATTCATTTTCGTCGGTATAATGAACGGAATGCAGTCTCCCCCAAGGGAGCCTGTGACAGGTCCTTGGAACACTACCTACAGGGGAACGAGTGCTGACGGTCAGAAATTTACACAGACACTTTGGAGACAAGCACGTTCTGCGTGGGGTCAACTTCTCGCTTGTTCCAGCTTCGATCAACGGGCTCATCGGTCCCAGTGGTGGAGGCAAGAGTGTTCTGCTCAAACTCATCGCGCATACCTGTAAGGAGGAGTCGGGGGAGATCTCTTTCGGGGGTGGGTGTTCGCATCGTGATGTAGGTTTGATGTTTCAAGAGGGAGCGCTCTTCGATTCGATGTCGGTGTATGAGAACGTCGCTTTTCCCCTCGTTGGCGGCAAAGTTCCAACCACATCGCTGCCCCGCGCACAACGACATGAAGTGTGCGATAAAGTAAGTGATATTTTGGCTCGTGTTGGGCTCTCAAAAGCAGCTTTCAAGATGCCGGGGCAGCTCAGTGGCGGTATGCGCCGACGCGTCTCGCTCGCCCGCGCGCTCGTGGGTAGGCCTCGGATCCTTTTACTAGACGATCCGACCAGTGGTCTCGACCCGGTGGCAAGTAGTGTAATCATGGAATTAATCGTCGAGCTACACGAGGAGTACAAACCTACCACCGTCATGGTGAGTCACGACCTGAGGCGCCTCATACCGGTGGTAACGCGAGTGTTGGCCCTTTTCGATGGAGTTATGGCGTTCGACGGAACGGTAGACCAACTACTGCACGGTTCTCCGGCGTTTGTTCGAAGTTTCCTTGCCTGCCGATACGAGATGAACCCCGACACGTCGAGTTCCAACGTGCCGGTGTAGAGGTGAAACAGATATGATGAAATTCAAAGCGATTCACGATTCACGTGAGAAGTTCCTCTCGGGACTGGGAGTTCCAGAGAAGACTGAGTTCGTAGCCGATGATTTCCAGCAGGAAGCGATCGCCAACCTCAAAGCGGGTATCGATACTCTGGTGGTAGCACCGACTGGATCGGGCAAAACCTATATCGCCGTGCAGGCGATACGTAATTTACTCGAGAACGGGCATCACTCTGTATACACTACGCCCCTCAAAGCGCTCTCGAACACAAAGTATACTGAGTTTCAACACACCTTTGGCCCGAAGCACTCGGTGGGTTTGCTCACTGGAGACCGAAAGATCGAAGGGGATTCCGACGTCGTGATAGCTACGACAGAGATCTACCGGAACGAGCTCTACCGGGGTTCGGGGCGCTACTCCCTCGTTATTCTCGACGAAGTTCACTACATCGCTGATCCTCAACGCGGAGCTGTGTGGGAGGAGAGTATCATCTTGACGCCCAGTTCCTCGACGCTGCTGATGTTATCGGCATCGATCTCCAATGCACAAGAGATAGCTGCGTGGATAGAGGAGGTTCGCAACAAGGAGTGCCGCGTAGTGATGAAGACAGAGCGCCCGGTGGAGCTTCGTTTCGGCTTCATGCATCCTCGCTACGGTGTCATTCCCCTGAGCGACGAGAAGGGGCACCTCTCCCCGGAAGTTGCGCACTACTACGGAACGATGTCCCTCGATGAATCCGGCACAAGGGTCAAGCACTACCGTGCAGGACGCGAGGAGCGGGGCGAGCGTCGGGAGGGTGGTAGAAGGTCCAGTGGAGGCCGACGCTCTCGGACTGGCGGTGGTCGGGGGAGGCGTTAACATGCAGGTGGAGTTCCCCGTTTCCGTGATCCTCCGCGAGCTCGAGCGTGACGAGCTTCTGCCAGCGATCCTCTTCCGTACCGCACGTAAACAGTGTGATGCGGACGTAGAGAGTGTGGCACGCAACAAGAACGCAATACTCTCCACGGGGCAACAGCGGCGCCTCGAAGGAGAGATTCAGGCGATCATCGACAAGTACAAGTTTGAGCCTGAGTTCATTACGACGTATCCTCAGTATCAAGCCCTGATCTCGACAGGCGTGGGCGCGCACCATGCGGGACAACTCCTGATCTGGAGGTTGCTCCTGGAGGAGCTCATGTCTCGGGGCATGTTGCGCATGATGATTGCGACGGGTACCGTGGCAGCAGGTGTCGATTTCCCGGCCCGTACCGTGGTGATCACCGCGCACAGCAAGCGAGGTTCGGAGGGGTTCAGCGTTCTCTCGCCAGCCGAGTTTCAGCAGATGGCGGGGCGCGCCGGTAGACGTGGAAAAGACGCTGTCGGGGTGTGTGTCATCACACCCAGTAAGTTCTCTGACGCGCGCGTTTTATTAGAGGTGTCAAAAAGGCCCCCTGAGCCGCTCCGCTCGGCATACTTTGCAGCGCCCTCGACCGTATTGAATCTGCTCAAGTACCGCAACGTCGACGACCTCGAATACACAGTCGAGCGCAGCTTGGCTGCGTTTCTCGATCGGAAGAACGCGAGCGGTCTCCGCGAACAGGCTATAGAGGAGCAGCAGCGTATCGAGTCCGATACCTCGCTGAAGGGAGAAAAACTGAAGAAGGCTGAGAAGAGGGTGCGTCGTACTCTCAAAGAGGCCGATGAATTAGACAAGAAGCAAGAGACTGCCTTACACCTCTCGTTAGCAGGATTGAGGACGCTCGGATACGTCGAAGGTGGGGGGCTTACAGAGAAGGGTTCATGGGCTGCTGAGCTCTGCACGAGCTTGGTACTCGAGCTTGGTGAGTGCATCGACTCGAAGCTGTTTGATGATTGTGCGCTTTTTGAGTTGGTTGGACTCGTCGCAAGTATCGCTGGTGATCCGCACCGCCCGTATTTCAAGCTGAAGCAGAATCCGATCAAGCCGGTACTCTTCGATGCCATGCGTGAGGTGGTTCAGCGCATCAAAGACTCCTACAACGGCCCCGGGAAGGCTGAAGTGGAGGTTCTTCCGGATGCAGCCCTCACGGTTATTACATGGATGGATTCAGAGACCTGGGCAGAGTTCTCGGGATTATTGAGGCTCTCCGGTGTTGCAGATGGAGATGTGGCTCGGCTCGTGAGTCAGACGGCCGATCACCTCAATCAACTGATCCGCCTGGAGAAGACCCACCCGCTCTTGGCGCAGTCAGCCAAGGTAGGGAGGAGTCGCTTACTCAGGCCGCCATTTTCTGAGTCGTTGGTTCCCTTGGACTGACCGGGGCCTTTCAAACTGCGTCTGTCTGCCGTCGTGAGTGTTTCTCAGCCCGGCGTTTGGGTAGGAAGATTGCCCTGGCAGAGTCTCTGCCGCTTGGGTTACTATTTATCTCATGAAGATATTAGTACCAGTAAAGAAAGTTCCTGATTGGCAGATTAAGCTGAAAGTGCTCCCGGACGGGTCTGGGATTCAGACTGACGGTATCAAGTGGATCCTCAATACGTTCGACGAGATCGCTGTAGAAGAGGCGATTCGATTGAAGGAGAAGGGGGTCGCATCGGAGATCGTGTTGGTGAGCATCGGAGCCGCGGATGTGCGCGCCAGGCTCGAATACGCGCTAGCGATGGGTGCTGACTCCGCCATACTCGTCAAATATGAGGGCCCGGTTGATTCGGACCTCGCATCGCGGGTCATCGCAGAGGTGTTCAAACGCGGGGAGTACTCGATGGTCTTGATGGGTAAGCAGGCTATCGACTCGGATTCCAATCAGACAGCGCAGCTCTTGGCAGGGCGCCTGAACCTCCCGCAGGCGTGTTTCGCCTCCAAGGTGGTAGTGGAGGGTGGTGCGGCGGTTGTTACCCGCGAGATAGACGGAGGCCTGGAAACGCTCAAAGTACCCCTTCCTTGTGTCGTCTCGACCGATCTACGGCTCAATGAGCCCCGGTACGCGGCGTTACCTAACCTGATGAAGGCGAAGAAAAAACCGTTCGAAGAGCTCGCGCTAGAGTCGCTCGGGGTCAGCGCAGATGTGAAGCTCCGTATTCGGGGGATGTCGCTACCTGCGGGTCGGAAGGCAGGCAAGAAGGTCGCAAGCGTTGCGGAATTGGTGTCAGCTTTACAGCAAGAAGCCAAAGTTTTGTAGGAGTTCAAGCGTATGAGCAAGGTTCTCGTATTCGTACAGCACGAGGGTGGAAAGATAGCGAAGGGCTCCCTGTGCGCGCTGACTGCGGCCAAGGAGCTGCGGCAGTGTTGGCAGAAAGATGGGGTGTGCGCGGTTATAGTCGGACCGGGTGCAGCTCGCGCAGCACAGGAAGCAGCGCAGTACGGCGTCGAGAGTGTGCGTTTCTCGGAAGATGCTCTCTTCGAGAAGTTTCGTGCGGAGCCGTATGCACGAGTGGTGGCCCTGACAGCCAAGGAGTTGGGCTGCGACGCGGTGGTCGGTCTGGCAAGCAGCTCCGGTAAGGATTTGCTTCCGCGCGTGGCGGTGCTACTCGATGCGGGTCAGGCGTCTGATGTCATAGCGGTAAATAGTGACGGATCCCTAAAGCGACCTATGTATGCGGGTAACATCATCGCGGATGTAGAGCTCCTCTCGACCAATCGTGTCGTAACGGTTCGCGGAACGGCCTTCTCGCCAGCAACTAAGGAAGGATCCCCGGGGCAGGTCACCGAGCAGGCACTGTCGGGAGACCCTGAGCTCAAGGAGCAGCCGCGCTTCGGCGAAGTGATCGGCTACGAACAGTCCAAGGCTGATCGACCCGAACTCTCTGATGCCGAGATCGTGGTCAGTGGTGGGCGTGCTTTGGGCTCGGCAGAGAGTTTTCAGAAGGTCGTGTTTCCCCTGGCGGATGCCCTGGGGGCAGCGGTTGGTGCGTCTCGAGCTGCCGTTGATTCAGGTTATGCTCCCAACGATTGGCAGGTCGGTCAGACCGGTAAGGTTGTGGCTCCCAAGCTGTACATCGCCGTTGGCATCTCGGGGGCTATTCAGCACCTCGCTGGTATGAAGGATTCGAAGGTGATAGTGGCAATAAACAAGGATCCTGATGCACCGATCTTCGAGGTCGCAGACTACGGATTGGTGGCAGATCTGTTTCAGGCCGTGCCGGAATTGATCGACGCATGCAAGGGTGCCAGGGCAGGGTCGTGAAGTTGAAAGCTCACGCAGTGCGCGCCGTGCGCATCTGGCGACTCGCGCTGGGTATGCTGCTGTGCACTGTAGCGGCTGCGAGTATTTTATCGGGATGTAACCAGGCATCGGAGCACCCGACTGTTGAAATAGAATTTTTAGGACCCGAAGGGAAGAGCATACGGCCATTTGAGGTGGAGGTGGTTTCTACGCCCTCTACGCGTGCGCGAGGCCTGATGTTTCGGCGCGAACTCGGGGAACGAAACGGAATGCTCTTCGTTTTCCCAGAAGAAAAAGTGCAATCTTTCTGGATGAAGAATACGGTGATTCCGCTCGACATGGTTTTTGTCTCCAAGGAGATGAGGGTTGTAGGAATTCTCGAGAACGTGCCGCCTCTTACAGAGGATTCGCGTTATGTGGATGTCCCTAGTACATATGTGCTGGAATTTGCGGGCGGAACGATAAGAAAGGCCGGAGTTCGAGAGGGAGCCAAGCTCCTTATTCGAGGAGAGATCGCCAGAGCGCTATAAAAGTGGCGCTTCCGACTTTCGGGTGGGTAGTAACGAGCACGTTCACGTCCGGATAGCTCCCCTGTTCTAACTCTATCGCGGGTTACGGCTTTTGGGTTAAAACCGCAGAGGGCACAGAGGGGCAGCCTGGCAGCAGCGAGAGTCCTTGCGCGCTTCTAAGGGTATGATCCTTGTCACTCGTTGACTGAAAAGATGCGCTTAGTTGGGCGTTTCGCTCGTCTTTGGGGTATGAGCTGTGCCAAGGCTCGGTTATACTCCGCTCGTGAGACGTTGCATGATCCCTCCGTTTGGATGAACCTGCAGCGCATTGATCCATTAGCTCAGATATCTCTGCTATGATCGAACCAGATGCATCCATGGTTACTGAGAATGTAGCATTGATCGGTATCTACTCACCGGTACATCCAACCTTGGTGGTGTTTTCGCTCGTAGGCGATGTTCTCACGACCGGCGCTTTTTTTGCTATAGCGATGGGGTTGTTGATTCTGGCACGGCGACGCCTCGAACTACGTCGAGATTGGCGTATACCGGCCACGGCAGTGGCTCTCATGGTGACCGGCAGCTCGCATCTCGTGGAGGTGTGGTCTATGTGGCAAGGGTCGTACAGTCAGGTTGGTTGGTTAGGCCTGGTTACAGCAGTGGGATCGATAACAGCTGTGTATCTAGCTTGGGGGCTCGTCCGGACTTTGGTTGCCTTGCCCTCCAAGCGCCTACTCCAAGAGGAGATCGAAAAGCGACGGTTGTCCGATGAAGAGGTCAGTAAGAGCCGAGCATTGTTCGAGGAGGCGCTCACTCGACACGCTTCGGAGATCTCGGAGGCGCGCGCCAAGGTGGCCAGGTTGGCATCCATCGTAGATAACTCTCAGGATGCCATCATCGGTATCGAGGCGAGTGGGGAGATATGGGAATGGAATCCCTCAGCCGAGAGACTCTTCGGTTTTTCGGAGGGTGAGGTGCTCGGCCGTACTATTGCTGCGTTGTTCCCCGGTGACGGCTCCGACGTGCTGGACGGGGTCTCACGGGCCATTTCTGCACCGCATGCGTGTGCTCAGCTGGAGGTAAAGTGTACTCACAAAAACGGTAATGAGGTTCCGGTGTGGCTATTCATATCGCCAGTGACCGAGAGCTCCGATGGCAAGCTGAGCGTATCGATCATCGCCCGTGATATGAGCGAAAAGAGGCAAGCTCAAGAGCGGCTCACGCAATCTCTTGCCGATAAGGAGCTGTTGCTCAAAGAGGTCCATCACCGGGTAAAGAACAATTTACAGATAATCTGTAGTCTGTTACGGCTCCAGTCTGGCTATGTGCCGGAGGGGCCTGCTCGGGCGATGTTCAGGAGTAGTGAGGAGCGCGTCAAGTGTATGGCGTTGGTTCATGAGAAGCTCTATCGCTCAGAAAGCCTCTCTCGCATCAGTTTCAGCGGATATGTCTCGGAGCTGACCAAACAGTTGGTGCGCTCCCACATTGTGGATCCGGCAAAAATCCATCTGGAGCTGCACCTCGACCAGATGGAGCTCTCGATCGACAAGGCCGTGCCGAGTGGGCTGATACTCAATGAACTAATAGCCAACGCTATTGAGTATGGACTCGGAGCAGACGGAGTGTTGTCACTATGCGTGATACTTCGTAAGAAAGCCAAGGTAGTAGAGCTCGTTGTCTCTGATCGTGGCTCGGGTATTCCCGCAGAGATCGATGTCGTTCAGCCTACGACCCTCGGATTGCGGGTGGTAGCAACGTTGTGTAAGCAGTTGAACGCAAAACTCAGCTTCGAAAATGATCGTGGGGCGGTGTTTAGATTGGAATTCCCGTTCGAGAGGTCGGAGCCAAGGCGAGATCATACTTTGAACTCCACCCAAGCGATAGTATGATGGGGCTATGGACCCCTTGAAGATACTAGTATGTGAGGATGAGAGGCTTTTTGCCCTGGAGTTGAAGGAGCGCTTGGAGCGCATGGGTCATCGCGTGGTAGGAACTGCGGGCTCGGGCGGAGAGGCGGTCGCGATGGCAAAGAACCTCGAACCTGACCTCGTGCTCATGGATATCAAGCTCTCGGGGAGTGTACCTGGGACGAGAGTAGCAGATGTCTTGCAAAGAACCTTCAAGATCCCCTCCATCTTTCTCACAGCCTTCGCCGATGACGACACCATCAGCCAGGCACGACGCTCCCATCCTCTGGCATACTTGGTCAAACCGATCAATGATCAGGAGCTCGAGCTCGCGATTGAATTCGGGATGGCACAGCATCAGGTCGAAGAGGATCTCCGGGAAGAGTTGGATGCGTACTCGTCGATGCTGACTCGACTAGGCGTCGGCAGTGAGGCCGAGCAGGAGCGCCGCCCATCGCAGCACGTACCTCCGGCGGCGACCGGGATGGAGGAACTCGGTGGAGTTATCGGCAGCATCGCCCATCACATCAACAACTCGCTTGCCGGGGTTATGGGTTATCTCGACTGGCTGGCGCACTGCGGTACCCTTCAAGCGTTGGAGCAGCGCTACGTAAAGCTCGCGTTGGAAGGATGCTACGAGCAGAAGCTGTTCGTGCAGAAGCTCCTGTGGGCATCGCAGCAGGGACCTCGGGAGCTCGGGGTGGAGCGGATCTGCGATATTATGGCGCGCGCTATGGATGGGATCTCCAAACTCAAGAAACCAGGGGTCTCCTTCGATCTTCACTCGATTCGCGACGATATTGCTGTCTTTGTCGACGAGGAGGCTCTGCGAAACGCTGTCATAGGGGTTCTTCTCTATGCGCAGCGACTGATAGACGGTCAGGGGACCGTGACGATGGACGCGGAGAGCGAATACATCAACGCCTCCAACCTACAAAACCCCAGGGCGGTACCGGACTCATTCGTGGTGATTGATATTCACGGCAGTGGGCGTGAGATGGCCGATCAAGAGATCCGCCAGGCGCACCGCCCAGCAGAGCTTACAGATGGTGATACGCACGCCTTGGGTCTTGCGCTCGCCGTTGCCCACGGGGTAACCCAAGCTCACGGCGGATGGTTGCAGATCGAATCGAGGAAGGGTGCTGGCACCTCGTTCAAGCTTTTTCTACCGAAGGTTCACACGCAATAGCCGCGCTCCTCACTGGGTCGTTCGATAGCGGGTGTTGCGCGTATCCGAGTTGCTCAGAACAAATAGGGAGCAACGAATGCGAAAAAAGCACCCACGAGCAGACACAACAACGAGAGACCGGAGATAAATCCCGACATCCGACGTGCTCGTGTACACTGGAGCGCTAACTGAGGATCGGTCGGGCATTCGCGAGGGGCCAGACGTCGCTGTAGGATATTGAGTGTAAGCAGCGTAGCTGCCACGGAGAACACGATCCCTTTGTTCTCCGAGAGCCAGATCAATTGCGGACAAACGCCGAGGATTGAGACAAAGGTTGCGCCGGCACCCAGAGCTACGAAGAGTGCGGGAAGCGCGCAGCATACGAGGGTGCTTAGGGAGAAAAACAGGGATGTAAAAGGTAGCAGGCGCTTCAACCGGGTTGCCCAGTCTTGCGATGCTCTGTGGGCCGGTGAAGAGGACTCAGGAGCTCCTAGAGCCGCGCACAGAAGCATCATTGGCTAGCTGCCTTCGCATGTTCGTGAGCGCGCTCGATCGAGAGGATCTCGTAGCCTGCATCGACGATGCTTTCTCGGATCTCACTATCAGGAAGAGAGGCGCCATCCTTGGTAGTTATGGTCACGATCTTCGTATCGAGATCGACCGCCACATCCTGAACGCTTTCCTTGCGTCCGAAGGTTTTTTTGATTCCCTGTGCACAGAAGGAGCACACCATTCCCTTAACAGATATCGATATGCGCTCCGCCTGTGCTGATGAACAGAGAACGAGCACGGAGAGCAGAGTGATAGAGAAAACGAAGGTTTTTTTCATACAATGAACTCTAGAAATGAGCAGCTCCAGCTAAAAAAGGGGTTCCTTCGATACTTGCGCCCACTTCGAGTACGAAGTTGTCGTAAAAGAATCGTAAGAGCGGTGTGATGCGAGAGCGCTCGTGCATCTGGGGCATTTCGTCGACCTGTAGAACCACCCACGTTTGCAGAGCATCGAAGGGAGCAACGTACGGGGTGAATCCGATACGCCCCCTGAAACGGTCGAACTGCACGGAGCTCTTCGATTGGAGCGTCTCGGCCGACAGCTGCGCGTATATCCGTCGTGTTTCATAGTCCGCCTCGAGGGCAGCGTAACCAGCCAATGCCCCGTTGTCATGTGAATCGTGTCTACCGCCGAGCCCTAGAGATAGATTGACGTTGGCCTGAGAATTTAATTCATTCCAGCGCTGCAGGAGATAGTTGAACTGCCCCATGCCGAAGGTCGCCGAACTGTCTCTGCCCTCACGATAAAAACTCGACATTCCAAGTGAATAGCGATTCGTGACGGAATAGTTGACCTGCAAGTCTGACCAGTCGTCGTTATATGCGGGCATGACTCCGTAACCCCCCTTGAAGCTCACAGGATTCGCCCGTGCCGCTTGGTGGGAGGTCACGCACAGGAACAAGACGAGAAATAGAGGTCTCACACCCCGAGTGTAATCACCCTGAGAGGTGGTGAACATAGTATTTTCGATTGCTCGACAGCCGGATTTGGTGTGACATTCCACGAGAGGTCAGGAACAGATCTATGAAATCATCCAAGACAGCGTGGACCAAGAGAGAGCTCAGTCTATTAGCAAAGATGCGAACCCCAGCTACAATCCAGGATTATCTGGACAAACTACCGTATCGCTGTGAAGACGGACATCTCTCTGCGCGGGCAGCGCTGCGAGACGGCCGGGCGCACTGTTTCGACGGTTCGCTGCTTGCGGCCGCCGCCTTGCGACGATGCGGCAGTACGCCTTTTCTGGTTGACTTGTGTGCAGTTAGAGACGACGACCACATGATTTGCGCGTACCAATACCGAGGACGGTGGGGAGCCGTTGCCAAGTCGAACTTTCCAGGACTCCGCTTGCGAGAGCCGATATTTCGAAGTGTAAGGGAGCTCGTCTTGTCGTACTTTGAGTTCTATTTCAACATGAAAGGGGAGAAGTCCCTGCGCAGCTTCTCGCGCCCGCTGCGCTTGCCCGACCCTCGGCAGCTCGATTGGGAGTGCGACGATTCGGTGGGTGATCGCCTGGTGGAGCGGCTCGGCGAGATTCGACACTACGATATTATGGCAGCGGGGCAAGAGCGCACGCTCCGTCGAGTAGATCAACGGCTATTTGATTCGCAGCTGGTGGGCGTGAACCTCACAGGGGTTCGGAGGTGAGTGTGAGCCTGTAAGGAGCTACGATGACACGAGGTAAGGATTCTGAGTTTCGAGTGGTGTATTCGACCGACCAGGGCCAGTTCTGTCCCGAATGTGCAAAGCCACGCAAGTCTTGCTCGTGCGAGGAAGAGCGGCGGCGCATTGTAACAGGTGACGGTAACGTCAAGGTGCGTCGAGAGACGAAGGGCCGTGGTGGCAAGACGGTCACGACGATCTCTGGATTAGCCCTGACGAAAGCAGAGCTCGGTGTAATGTTGAAGGACCTCAAGAGGGTGTGTGGTTCCGGGGGCACGGAGAAGGATGGGGTCTTGGAAATTCAAGGCGATCACTGTGACACGGTGATAGGGGAGCTTTCTAAGCGTGGGATTCGTAGTAAGCGCGCTGGAGGCTAGAGCTTCAAGGGGCGTAAAGCGCTGATAGCGCGTGCTTTTGACTTGCGGCAGGCTGCGCTCCAGTGCCCCCAAAACGGATGCCTGCGGGGCTGCAAAATGAAGTGCAACCCTTCTGGAAAGCTAGAGATAGGTATATACTTCGGGGCGTCTAAGCCCCTTTTGAGCCGTGGGTCTCAGGAGCGAGGTACCTCTGAGGAGTTCTGTATGTTCGGTGGTGGCGGTAACAAGATCAAGGTTAGCGAATCTGTTCTTCAGAAGGTCAAGGTGGCAGCAGGTATTCTCGGGTGCTCAGTGGACGAATTTATCGAGCGAGCTCTGGAGAGCGAGGCTGAAAAAGTGATGGCATCAACCTCCAATAAGGAGCCCTCCGCCGCTGAGGTCGAGGAGATCGCAAATCAGCTCAAAGGGCTCGGGTACCTTGAGTAGTGCAATCGCTTACCTTCATCAGACCCTAGGGTGGGTCGTAGAGGTGGCGTGGTCCACGCTGTCATGGGCAACCCCAAGTATCCAGCTACTGATCGTATCGGTGGTGTTTGGCCTGGTGATGGTGGTGATCTTCGGAAAGGTTTCGAATCAAGAGGCTATCAATCGTGTCAAGACCGATATCTCGGCATCTCTCATGGAGGTGTTCCTCTTCCGAGCCGACATGCTTCAGGCTCTTAAAGCTCAGGGCGCTCTGCTGCTGGCAGGGTGTCGATATTTTTTTCTTGCCCTGGGGCCGGTACTGATCCTGGCGGTGCCGTTTGCACTGATATTAGGACACTTCAATCTGCGCTTCGGGGTGCGCCCGCTCAAGTCTACCGAAGCGAGCGTCCTTGCAGTTAGCGTGGCCAAGGGTACAGACCTCCGCGCAGTAGCGCTTCAAACAGACTCCGGGCTCGAAGCGGTCGGGCCCGTGCGGGTCCCCAAAACCCGCTCAGTCTACTGGCGGGTGCGTCCAAGCCTCGAGGGGCAACACTCACTGAGGCTCTCTGTTGATGGCCAGGGTCAGGTGTTCCGACAGGTTGTTGAGAGTGGGATCGAATCTTCTCGACCGCTAGGGGTCTACCTTTCTCGTCACGAGGTTCTGACCCCGCTTCTGTTTCCGAATGCGGGAGGGGGGTTCTCCCTACCTCCGGGGCCGATTGAGCGGATTGAGCTCTCGTACCCCGACCGGTACTACACCTTTGGCGGTTTAGAATTCTCCTGGGTTTCGGTTTTTCTCGTCGTCTCCATCCTTGCTGGCTTGGTTGGAAGTCGGTTTTTTGGAATATCTGTGTAGTAGCGGAATTACGGTAGGGTAGTGCCATGAAAAACAACCTCCTCATGATCGTTTTCGATAGTTGTCGCTTCGATTCCTTCGTGGAGGCCAAGACCCCTTTCATCAGCAAGCTGGGAGCGGTGGAGCGGCGCTACTCGTACGCGAGTTGGACAGTCCCTTCGCACACCGTGTACCTCTTGGGGTGTAGCCCGCACAAAAGCCCCAAAGGAGTGTTCGCTTCGGAGGTTTACAAGAAGGATTTTGTCAACTGGGGAGAGCGGTTGAACATCCCGGATATCTCCTTCAAAGGGTTCGTTCCACGGCTCTCGCTGCCAGCTTTTCTGAAAGAGCAAGGCTACAAGACCAACGCGCTCGTCAGTATGCCTGTTTTGAATCAGACTACGATCCTCAATACGCATTTCGACCGCTATCAGCTCATGAAGTGTCACCACGACTTCAACGCGATCATCGACAATCTAATCTTCGAGTCAGATAGGCCGTCTTTTTACCTTCTCAACGTTGGAGAGACGCACTATCCCTACATCATCCCAGGAGAATCAGCTGATGATCTCCCGCGTATTTCGGGGGTTCACGGTGTCTTCAAGCATATGGATGACCTCGTGCTCCAAGCAGGAGATCCCTCCTTGGCTCCGAAGGAAGAGCGCTTTTTCGACATGCATCAGATGAAGATGCTGCACGAGAAGCAGCGTAACAACGTAGAGTACCTCGACCGTCTCTTTGAGAAGCTCTACGAGGTAGTGCCGCGAAATACTCACATAATGGTTATGTCCGACCACGGCGAGCTGTTCGGAGAAGACGGATACTTTGGCCACGGTCCGATTATGCACGAGAAGTGCTTCGAGGTCTTCTTTGTAGAGGGTCGGATCAAGTGACGATGGGGGCTCAGCTCAGTAGACGAGGTTTTCTGAAGGGCGCCGCAGCGAGTGCGGTGGGGGTCTCGATGCGGGAGATCCTCGCGAGTGGTAAAGCGCCCTATCTAAAGAACAAGCGTGTGGGTTCCAAGACGATCGTTCTCGGCATCGACGGCATGGACCCGAAGCTCCTCGGGCGATTTGTCGACCAAGGATACATGCCGACCTTCAAGGCTTTTATCGAACGTGCGCGATTCGGAGAGCTTGGAACTACCATGCCTCCTCAAAGTCCGGTGGCATGGTCGAGCTTCATCACAGGAACGAATCCGGGGGGACACGGGATCTTTGATTTTGTGCACCGCGACCCGGCAGCCCTCTTGCCGTATCTCTCGACCACGCGCTCGTACTCTTCGGACTCGAAACTGTCGGTCGGTGAGTGGTGCCTCCCTCTTGGCTCCGGGCGGGTTGATCTGATGCGTAAAGGGCGGCCCTTTTGGTCGTTGCTCGAGGAGCACGGGATCCCCTCGACTATCTTTGCGCTGCCGGCAAACTTTCCGGTCATTGAAGAGGGATCTGTTCGAGCGCTCTCGGGTATGGGCACCCCGGATCTTCTGGGAACATACGGGACGTTCACGCTCTTTTCAGAGGTCGACGTGCCCGATGCAAAGGATTGGAGCGGTGGTCGCGTGGTGCGGGTGCATCCGGTCAACAACGTCTACAGCGCGGTATTAGAGGGGCCGTCCAACTCGTTCAGACGGGATGGTTCGGCTGCTTCCGTTCCGGTTTCGATATCTCGAGACCCGTGGGATCCGATGGTGAAGGTCGATATCGGTGGTGAGAAGCTCGTACTCAAGCAGGGGGAGTGGTCCGAGTGGGTTCCTCTGTCGTTCGAGTTTATCCCATTGTTTGCTACCGTGGGTGGAATGGTTCGGCTCTTCGTGAAGCAGGTGCACCCAACACTCAAGGTGTATGTCTCACCGATCAACATCGATCCAATGGAGCCGACTCTCCCAATCGGTTCTCCGAGTGGATATTCGAGAGAGATCGCGCAGGCAGTGGGGCGCTTTTATACGCAGGGGTTCCCAGCTGATCAGAAAGCTGTCGCGCTGGGAGCCATCTCGGATGACGAGTATTTTCAGCAGGCGAACATCGTCATCGATGAAAACTTCAAGATCCTCGACTACCAGCTCTCACGGTACGACGACGGGTTCTTCTTCTACTATTTCTCGTGTATCGACCAGAATTGTCACATGTTGTGGCGTCTGTGCGATCCGAATCATCCGCTCTATCGACCGGATGCGAGTCTCGAGCTGAAGAGTTCTGTCCGCAGATTGTACCAGCGCATGGATGATGCCTTGAAGCTCGTACTGAGCAAGGTGGACGAGTCAACGAGTCTCTTCGTCATCTCCGATCACGGGTTCGGTACCTTTGAGCGGGAGTTTCACATCAGTCGCTGGTTGGTTGAGCAGGGATACACAGTGCTAAAAGATCCAGACGGGCACGAACCTGGCGATATGTACGACCGTGTCGATTGGTCTAAGACGAGGGCCTATGCCCTCGGCATCAACGGTGTGTACATCAATCTTCGGGAACGCGAGCCGCACGGTATCGTCGAGCCCCAGGAAGCGCAGCGTATCAAGGAGGAGCTAATAGCGCGATTGGTGCTCACGGTAGACCCGCTCCGCAACAAACCGATCGTGAGAGCCGCTTATGATTCACGTAAGATCTACTCCGGACCGCATCTGTTCTTGGCTCCGGATATTTTGGTGGGCTATCACTCAGGGTATCGGGTTTCGGATGAAGCGGTGCTTGGCAAGTTCCCTCGAGAGATAGTTGGGGATCGCACCAATAAGTGGTCGGCTGACCACTGCTTTGATCCCGGACTGGTGCCGGGCATCATCCTTTCCAACAAAACTGAGTGGAATCGCGGAAATCCCGCAATATGGGACATGGCCCCCAGTATCCTGCGGAGCTTCGGTCTCGAGGTTCCAGCAGAGATGGATGGCAAGCCGATACAGGTGTGAGTTCCTTTCCTTTACCTGTACCGGGGCTACTAGTTCCTTTACCTGTACCGGGGCTACTAGTTCCGAGCTAGCACACAACTTCTATCGCTCTTCACCGATAATAATGTTCATGGCAAAGGCGATGAAATATCACCCACACGGGAGCGTATTGTTCTGCACGTTTAGTCTAGAAGAGGGGCTTTTGCTTCTCGCTAATCCTCTGTGCAAGGCGATTGTAAAGAGCTGTCTGGCTCGAGCACAGACGCTTCATCCTGTCAGGATCTGCCACTTTATCGTTGAGGCCACCCACGTTCATATCGTTCTTGTGGTGATGAACCCCGACGACGTTCACGCCTTCATCCGCTGCTTCAAGACTGAATCAGCTCACATGATTAACCGCCTCTTGGGTCGAGGGAAACGAACCCTTTGGTGCGAAGGATACGATAGTCCCGTTGTGCTTACCCCTGTTAGAGCACTGCTAGCTATCGCTTACCTC
Source organism: Bdellovibrionota bacterium (assembly GCA_040398075.1). Classification (GTDB taxonomy): domain Bacteria; phylum Bdellovibrionota_C; class UBA2361; order UBA2361; family OMII01; genus OMII01. The sequence goes on from JBBAUR010000002.1 coordinate 71,907, forward strand.
TATGCCAATCCGGCAAAGGACAACCTTCAAGCCTCTATCGAGAAGTATCCCGGACTATCATCGTGGAAGATGTTTCAGTCTGGAGAGACAACTAGTTACTGCAAGCGCTTGCGCCGACCTCAGTTCTCATTCATTCCACGAGATGCGCACAATCTCCGAGGGTACACCAAGCTAGCATATACACTCCTCACAGAATCAAAGGAGAGCCAAACATTTACCCTTGAGCCAAATGCTTGGATGGAGGCGTTCGGTTATCGCTCTCCCGAAGAACAACAGCGCATCAACAGGAGGCTCATCGAACGAATTAGGCTCTTAGAACAACGGGCTGCGAGAATCAGAGTTGCTAACAATAAAAGAATCATCGGACGCGAGAATCTCGTCAATCAGGTCCTAGACACTACTTATCGTCCAAAACGCAGCGGACGCCGCATGTGGTGCCTCTCAGAGAAGCGAAGTGTGCGCGTTGCCTTTATCAGATTTTTCAAGGAGCTCATGCACAGATCCGAGCTAGAAGCTCCGCGCTCCGACAGCCGCCTCTGCTAGCTTTGCGAAGGAACTCTCGCCTCCCGGACCGCGGAGCTTCTAGCTCCGCTAGCGGTTCGAATTGGCAACACCTGCGAGCATTTAACGGAGAGATTTATCCAGAGGCTCCCTAACTATCCGTTCCAAAAGTAGCCGTTCGGCCCTTGCTCTCTGGTGGCCCTCGTCTTAGTCCAGGACGGCGAGCTCCGCCTGGTGCTTCGCCCGGTGAATACACATCTCAAACCCTTGCTCTCTGGTGCTTGCTCTCTGGTACATCCAAACTCGCCAACATGTTTTCTCCTATCGATTTGGGGCGGTTAGGTGGTTGGGGTGTACCAGGGAGGGGAGGTACCAGGGAGGGGGATGTCAAACGTGCGGCGAGACAACTGTGCATGGGTCGTTGCCTCGGTATCGGAGCGGGTGCGGGCATCCATAGCGGAAAGGCTGGCCTGCGACCGGAAGGGATAGATTCCATTTTGGATGGTACACATCAATCGCGCCGATCCAAACGCTCCAGCAGAGGTCATTCTTATTTGGGTCGAAATAGGATCCTTGCCTTCACTCAAACGTTTTCGCGATAAACTGCCATGAGAAGCAACTCTCACCATCAGGCAAGCTATTGTTGCCGTTGCTTGCTTAGGAGGATACCTCAATAGGAAGAATGTCCGCCCCCCGGAGCTACCGTACTTTGGCGCGGATGGCAGCGTCTCGCCTCAATGTCAGAACTTTACGAAAGCATGACGGATGGATGTGGGTAATAGTGAGCCCACACCCCCTCCCGGCTCTTCCAGCTGGAGGAACAGCCACTACTGCTGATTGAATAGGAAGTGTTCAAAAAAAAGGGGAATTGACAGGTAGGCCGCTGATTCGATCCAGCAGTCTCCGTGGGAATTTGAAAGGCTACAGAGCTTCGCCTACAAGCCTACAAACGTGTCTGCTTTTGTGTGCATCTCCAGCTGACACCCGTTCCCAAAGCACAGGTTTTTGGTAGACTGGAGGCGATTGAGAGGTTGTGTTCTCTATCCTAAATTAATTTCATCTTCTCGCTATGCGACCATTCCTACTGGGTTATGACTTTTTCTATTACTGGGCAAGTGGTCGCTTACTGCGAAACGGTGGCAATCCATATGACATCAACCAACTTGAGCAACAGCTCCGGCTGATTGGCTGGCCCGCGGATGAAGCAGCAACGGGTCTCCCTAATCCACCCATTTCGCTCTGGATGTATTGGCTCATGGCGATGATGCCCTTTCAGATAGCGCTGCACCTGTGGAACGTTGGATCACTGATCGCGTGCGTCTTGTGCGGTATTGCTCTCAATCGAAAGCTTATGGGTGGGCGCGCACTCTCAACTCAACTGGCCATTATTGGGACACTAGTGTTCCCTCCAGTCATCAGTAATTTTTTTTGGGGGCAGATAAATGCCATACCCCTCTTGGGGCTGTTTCTATTCGGCCACTTCTTTCAGAGAAAAGCTGCTATAGCAGCCGGCTTTTGGCTGAGCTTGACTCTTTGTAAGCCGCACGCGGTACTGGCTCTTTTACTCGCCTTGACAACGTGGGAATTAATTCATCGGAGAGTCGCGCTGATCGGCGGACTTGTCCTTGGAATCTGCGCTCAGGGCTTCGCAACCTACCTCATCAATCCAAACGCGTTTAGTTGGTATTTTACTCACGGCACACAGGTCATCGCACAGGCCTCCCGTATCTGCGGTGCAACACTCGCACAAACTCTCGTATGTGAAACTGACTGGGCAGGTTTCCAGGTCATCGCTCCCCTTCTTGGTACAGTAGCGTGTGTCATGACTCTTATGCGCTACAACTACTCACTGCGAACCATTTTTTGTCTCCTCCTCCCGATCTCGTCGCTTTCAGCACCGTATGGTTGGAGTCACACCGCCGTGACGCTTCTTCCTGCCTTCCTCATGGCCGTTCGCAGCTACCGAGAGTGCGTAACGGAACGAGGAGCCATGTACGGGCTCGCTGTCCTCGGCCTCTTAGCTATTCCGATATCCCTTATCGTTACTATTCAGCGGGAGTGGATTGCCCTGCCGCTGATCCTCTTACTCGTTAACATTCGCGCGTTTCGCTTGACGGACAGGCGTGTAGGCCAACTCTCGCGCGTGTCTCAGGAAGGAAAAGCTGCTTGTGAGTAAAGCACTGCCCATATTTTAGGCCCTGCAATACTTCCGCGCATGTGAAGACTTATAACTTTTGTGCGAGGCCCATGTTATAAGCACTCATTTTGAGGTTTGAGGCGTTCTGCTTGAGTTTTACCCTCGGCCTGAGCTCAGGCCAAAGGGTCCTGAGTTGCGCGCCAAAAATTTCAAAATTCTGCGTGCTTTAGCGTATCTGCGCTATTTTCATTCTCCTTAACTGCTGTTTTAGGATAAATGGGGATTTGGGAAACGAAAGCCAGAAGACTCAAGCGGAACGCCGCAAAACTCAGTCTGAGAACTGAAATCATGAGCCCCTTGCTCTCTGGTGCATCCCAACTCGCCAACATGTTTTCTCCTATCGATTTGGGGCGGTTAGGTGGTTGGGGTGTACCAGGGAGGGGGCGCACCATCGTAACTGGTTGTGTTCATATTCCAATTCTCTCACAGTAATTATTGACTCCAATCACTTCGATTACTTGCAAGTCGAGAGCGGCTGCTCTATGAGGCTAGTTGGCAATCATTCCCGAGGTATCGCATGCGATGACGATGGTGGAGATGTTGGACGGCTGTCAAAGGTCAATTTCTACGTCACCGCAAGCATCCCATACTTAAAAAGCATTATCGCACATCGCAGCTATACCAGCCCATATCCTCAGTAGTTCTTTCAGTAAGTTGTGGGACTGTTATTGGTGTGCACACAAGATTAGAGGGGGGAAGGTTATGGCAGGAGTAAGGGAACAGTCGGCTTTCGGTCACCGTGATTTTTGGGCCAATATCTTCGCGAAAATCAGTATGGTTACCGGGAGCCATACAGCTACTATTGCAGTTCTATTGCTAGGCTTGGTCACTCATCACACAGCAACCGCTCAGACGACAGCACCACCGTCTTCTGGCGCAGGCTCTACCTTGGTGAAGATTTCGCTCCTCGGCCCCGGATATATTCAGTCAAGTGATGGAAGGCAGATTTGTATAGTCAGCAATCCGAACTCTCCTAGGTATACGCGCTGTCATTTTCGGGTGCGGCTCGGTGCGTCACTTACGTTTGTGGCGAAAGGTTTCTCCGGCGGGCGTTTCTTACGCTGGAATTACGAGACAAGCCCCCGAAATCCCCCGAATTCAATAACCTTACCCTCAAGAGATGGAACGAGTAGCGCGATAGCCTTCTTCGTCAAACAATAAATAAAAAAATGTACTGCTTCACCGGAAACCGAACATTTGACGACCTGAAATAAGCTACTATCCTTGGGTCAAAAAGACAGGAGGAATGAGATGAGCAAGGGAAGAAAGAAGAGGCAGTACTATACCGGCGAGCAAAGGTATCGGTCGTAAAGCGATACCTTAGAGAGCGAGCGGAGGTGTCTACGATCTACGACGAGCTGAAGTTACATCCGACAGTATTCTATGACTGGCAACGCAGATTTTTGTCAGAATGGAGTGAAAGCCGAACTATTTCTCTCGCTCGATTTTCGCAGACATCCAAAGCTTCTCCTGCCCGCCAACCCGCATCTCATCGTCCAGAATCATTCTCCCTCGCGCGCCTCTGCGTCGTGCTCGGAGTTGGGGCCCAACTCATACACGACCTTTACGTAACACCGCTTACCCCACTCCGGTATCCGTTCGACGAATGATTCGGCACCCAGCACCGCAAGATCAGGATGTGCTCGTTGGAACTCCTGCACTATCCGTCCTGGATCGTCCAGCGCATCGTGGTCTACCTGAATCAGCGCGATTCCCGGCTTGACGTTCTTGGGAAACTGAATCGCTTCCTCGAGAGTCGGAGGCTCTACAAGCTTTTCATACTCTGCGGAATTGCATGAAAAGGAGGCGCCCGCAAGCCCAGCCCCTGCGGCCAGTAACCACGGGAGATGGCCGCCCTTTGCATCGCTGTGTCGTCTGGTGTGTTGATCGTTGCTCGGCATACATCCTCCACAATGAGTTAATTACGTTCACCCGAGGATAAACTGCGCCCGTTTATGTGCAACGCAAAGTGGTCAGAACTGCGCAATATATCAACAACCAATTGAATATATGTCGTTTGATATGATATATATGTGTCCATAGTATGGACACTTTTGCTCACCTGCGTTCGGTTCTCGCATACCAGGGGCTCTCGAAAGAGGAGATCGACTGCTATTTCGCACTTCTCAGGAGCGGTGCGCTATCTGCCCTGGAGGTCTCTCGGATCTCGAATATTCCGCGGACATCGGCATATCGATCTCTCGATAGCTTGATATCACGAGGTCTCGTGTCGGAAGAGAAGCGCAACCGGAGAACGGTCTATGCTGCCGAGCATCCCCGCACACTCCTGCACGAGGCACGATCGCGGGAACAGGCTTTGACCGAAGCGATACCGATGTTCGAAGAACTCCTTTTCAAGCATCCTGCTCATCCAACCACCAAGGTGCACACAGGTCGCAAGGGTTTTGCTACTGCGTTCGACTCATTTTACGATCACGTTGAAAAGGAGAAGATCAAGCAGATATATTCCCTCTCGCATCCTGATCTTATCAAGAGATACCCGAGAGTCTTCTCTCGGTCGGTACAACGTCGAGAGGAGCTCAAGGCCCATATCTTCCTCATGATGCCCGACAGAGTGCCTCATGCTCGATCTCCACTACTTACCAAGAATGCTCTGAGAGAGGTTCGATACGTCCCGCAAGCATTTGCGGAGAACACCTCCATGCTCATCGGAGGCAGTACCGTTCTGCACATCTCCCTCAGCGAGAAGGAGTCGTACGCTATCCTGGTTCATTCAGCAGCAATCTCCTACCTACTGCGAGAATTCTTTAAGGTGGTATGGGAGCGAGTGGCGCTGCCGAAGAAGTAATCAGGAAGTCCGATCAACGAGCGCCTCACAGGCTGCAATATGCGATTGTCCCCGCCAGTACCATAAGCACCAACGACGGCAGCCGACGTGCTGCGGAAGTGCCGGCTCTCGCATGAACGACCTGAGCGCACGCCATGAGAGCGACGATTCCGACAGACCCAACTACGGTGAGGTCTTTATCCTGCTGCCCCGCGAGTAACATTGCAGCAAAGGTTAACTTGAGGATTCCAGTGAGATCTCGCAACCATGCTGGGATAGCGTACTCCTCGAACTCTTTAACGATATTTTTGTAGCGTACAACCCACACAAAGAAGATCGAGGTCGCTACCAGAATCTTTAACGCCAAAAGTATAGTATTCATGTGGAGTCTCGACAGTTGCGGGCCTTATCGGGTTAGAAGAGTGTATCCAGGGAAAGCGTAAACCTCTCTCTTGTGGGTGACAAGAAGCTATCTTAGCCTTGTGCTCAGTAATGGTCTGCGCATATCAGGCGCCGGTCTCGATACCGGCACGTCATGTCCGTTGAGAGTCCATCTGCTAAGGACACTAAGCATGTTCCCCATCAATCTACCCGCTCTCGTGCTTGCTGTTTCATTCTTTTTTTATGGAAGCCGTTGCCTATTTTCGGAAGCGATGGCTCGTGAGTTTACGCGATGGGGGGTCCCGCACCTGCGGTATCTCACCGGAATCTTAGAGGTCCTTGGATCTTTGGGGCTCGTGGTGGGGCTGTTGATACCGTGGGTCGGATTCCTGGCTGCTAGTGGCCTCTCCTTGCTAATGGTATGCGGAGTAGCAGTCCGGATCCGCATCAAAGATACTCTCTTACAGACACTTCCCGCGGTACTCTTCCTGTTTCTTTCGGTATTCGTGATGTGGCGCCACCTCTTTCTCCTCCGATAGCTGAACTACTGCTTTTCGGCGCTTCCGGGTTTTTAAGTGGGTGACATGCAACGACAGGCAGCCTGTGCATTTTTAGCTCGGATTAATGCCTTTTCCCTTCATCATTCGGCATTCTAAGTCAGTCACCGATAACGTTTTTGGCTTTTCGCCTGAGGGTGCCTGCCAGTTCTTCTGCGTTGTTCTTTCGAAAGTCGTTGATTGTCCGAAAATCGGGGCGCTCATTGCGAGCTAAGAACATAAATCGAAGGTTGTCCCCAGTGCGAAATATCTTCATGTCTCTCTTCTTACCAAATAAGCATCGCTCTGTGTCTAACCTTTCAGCCGGCTAGGCAGGACTTTTCAGTCAGGCTCCAGAGAGAAATAGTTGGGGCGAATCGGTATTGGAACTGCCTCTGGCACTTCATCGATCAACCAGAGCTTTTGGAACCAACCAATAACCGTACCGAGAGAACCATTGCGTTAGAGATCTTCTCGTAAAGGGTATCGAGGACCAGCAGGCCTGCGCTGTTTGTGGAAAGCACATTGAGGAATCTGTTACCGCATCGGCGTCGAAACTAGCGATATACATTTACCGGAAGAAGGGATGCACCGGAGTGATCGGCATCCACGACGAGTGTTTCCGCAAAATTAAGTGTGAGGAGTTCCCTTTCATTAAGCTTCCGAAGCTCGCCTCGGATGTATTCGGAAGCTGAAAGCGACAACAAAGCAAGGCAGCGGGACCGACCTACGCTGACGCTTCGGTCGGCTGCTGCTCAGAACGTTGAACTAACCCGCGCCGAGCGCGGCAGTGGGGTTGCCGAGAAAATTTTCTCACGGGCACCCGGAAGATCGTGGTAGAGAAGTGGTCAGGAAGTGAGCCGAGCAGCGAGAGGTAGCTGAACCACATTTCAGGGCGGGCCCCTCCTTCATGCCCTCGAATCGGAGGTGATGCACCCCGGTAAATTGCTCGGTGGCGGGTTTTGACGCATAGCGAGATGTGGCGCATGCCCTGAATGGCTCAGGAAGAGCCGGCTTGCCGATGGCGACAGCCCTGGAATGGCTGTGGGTGAGAGGCGAAGCAGGAGCCCTTTAGTTCAGCCACTTGGGGCCCAAGCGGGGAGAGACTATCGTCCAATCCCCAACTACGGTAAAAACAACAGTCGAGAACTCGCACCGCGTTGGCGGCGCGGGTCGGCACAACGCAGGTTGAACCGCTGGTGGTGGGCAGAAATCGTCTCCGCCCCGAATGGAACTACGCCATCATCCGCTGCTCAACCCTAAACATTATCTTTGTTTGGGCATGAAGAAAATCGTAATAATCCATGGCACCAAAGGCTCTCCGGAGGGTAATTGGTTTCCGTGGCTTGCGGAGTCCCTTCGGCATCAGCACGCCCAGGTCGTGACTCCAAGAATGCCGACCCCAGACGGTCAGAACCTCTTGAATTGGGTATCGGAATTCTCGCGACAGGTTGGCGTAATCGACGAAGGTACAACCCTCATCGGGCACAGTTTAGGCGCCACCTTCCTGTTACGTATTCTGGAGCGTCAAACGGTTCCTGTAGCCCAATCGATCTTCGTGGCAGGGCTTCTCGATAAAATCGGGATTGCCGAATACGATCAACTTAATCGGAGTTTCATCGAAACGTCCTACGACTGGGTCACGATACGTAGGAATGCAGGAAGAGTGGTGTGTCTCTCCGGCGAAGGGGACCCGTATGTTCCTGCTCTGCAAGGGGAGCAGCTGGCCTCCAACCTTGGCGTCAAGAGCCGCATGATTCCACGTGGCGGGCACTTAAATGCTGACTTTGGCTACACTTCCTTCCCAGAGCTGTTGGACTTGCTCAACCTGGCAGGGGCGTGAAGCACGTATCAAGGGCGTTGAGTTGTGTATATATCTATAGAGCCTCATCTTCTTGAGATCAAATTACACCGCTTTTTTAGGGCGGCGCGTCCCACAAGCGCTGAGTAGTAGTGGGACGACGTGATCGTCCTCCAGCATCGCTCCCCTCCGCTCAATATCAAAATCCACATCGCCGCAATTACTACAAGCATGGAGAGCGCTTGGAGTACCGCTCGAAGGGCGCCCGCCCAATAAATAAGAGGCACCTCGATGTATGTCAAAAGGCAGCATCCACAGGAGGTTCCATCAACACACGGGCTACCAGTTGTGGAAAGTTGACAGTGGGACCCCCATTTCACGCGAGCGGACGAACGAGCCGAGCATGTGAAGCGTTCCTCCGATCAACCTAGATTCAGTAAGGCCTACAAACATGCTGTCCGACGAAAGCTTCCCGTAATACTCCCTCGTCAGAGAGCTCTTATTCGCTTCCAGCTCTGCAACCGTTTGCGCCAGTTCATAGGCAAGCGCAGGAATGAAGTCTTTGAACTTGTCCGGGATTTTCTCCAGTAGGCCATTGTCTTCGGCCTTTGCGAGTTTCGCACTGTACCAATTGAGGTGCTCGATATCACGAATCATGCGAGGACGATCGGCATCCACGTGACCACCGTAAATTCCTCCTTGGCTGTCCATTCCTGCGAAGCTGATTCCCTTCGGCAGAAGGTCCAGCTCCAATAGGGCGGCACACATTTCTGCATCCGACAGGCCCCAATTGAGGGGTATCATCGGATCGGATGTTCCGCGATCGAACACCGGCTGCTTCAGTACGCCGATGCGCGCGGCGTGGTGAGTACCGGCGAGCGCCGCAAAAAGGCGGAGCCCTTCGGAACTTCCGTTGGCCTCGGTGAAGACCCCACCAATTGGGGAATGAACGAGATCTTCGACTAGACGACGGGAGAACACCATACCGTTCTCATTTGGAGTTGCCGGTGTGGGCGCGGTGGCGTCGGAGCAGCAGAGTCCCATCATCAGGCGAGAGAAATCAAAGCAACCGTCGGCAGTGGTGAACTTCGGGATCGGCAACACTTCGTCGCTCCCTGGATATTGGGCACACAACGCGGCGAACTCCGCATCATTTGCGAAGTCCTCGGAGCCTTCTCGACGCACGAATCGAGGCGACACGATCGATAGCCCGCGCTCATTCGCCGTCTTGACGAGCCTGCCGAAAGCATTCGGAGCAAACCGGCTGTCGTCGTCGAGCTTTGCGGTGAAGTCGGCCGTACCGTGCTCGCGAGCAAGGTAATTAACCCCAACGTTGAAGGATCGGGCGGGACTGTGACGCTCTGTAGTCCGTACGGCATACCCACCAATGAGACCACGGCTATACCACTGAGCAAGGCGCCTCTCGAAGTCACCTATCGTGGAGGTGTCCAACCCGAAATTCACCAGAACAACATTTCTGATACTGGCGCCGTACTCGGGATTCTGAGCCTCCACTAAAATCTGTTCGATTGCCCGCTTGGCAATTTCGACACGCTCCGGATATCCAACTCCCATAACGAGATCGACTTTCGGCATTACGAGCGGGGTGGGGTCGAAACCTTCATTGGCTGCTTCCTTCTCCCTCAAGTGATCGCGTTGAATTCGGATTAAGTCGGCAAGCCGCGTGGCGGACATCTGATTGTAGACTCCGGAAAATATGGAATCGAACGCTTGACACTTTATCGTGCTCCCATCGCCTAGTCAAAGAGCTGGCTTATGTAGGTCGACGGCTGCGAAGAACCCCGCGGTATTTCTCTGGTTCCGCTGGTCCAGGGTTGCTTTAGCAGGGACCCTTAACACGACGTGCGCGGCATGTGCCGGTCGTCGATAAAACCCTCACAGGCGGTCCAGTAGCTGCACTTGTAGCCGAGATGCGGCACCTGGAATTGATTCAAGAGCATCAATTGTGTTTCTGGCGAAGTAGCTCTGGCCGCTGAGAGAACTAGTTAGGGTTTGCTTATCTTTTCTTGATGCGATGCGCTCGTTATCGTAGGTCTTGGGGCGAGCCCTAATCCACCTTTGCGCAAACGCCGGCTCCTTGCCATCATTTCGTCGGTATATGTTTTGTTCGGGGGATAGGGGGCCATCGATTGAAAGCAGTCGAGCGTCGGGGTGTTTGCTTCACAAAACAGTGCTCTTAAAAACTCTCGAGACCAGTTCCCTAGAAGGATACGAATACGTACAAACGTCGACCTCTACGTTTTCCGTGCACCTGCTCGTGCACCCTGACGCCTACTTTTACTTTTGTACGATTAGGTATTTATGAGACCACTTCTACTCTCTACGAGCACATCTTACGAACTAGCCCTTTCGCATCGAAGTGATCTGATTTGGTGCGGTTCCTTGATTACGCATGTTGAGGAGCGAGTTGCCGCGGATCTTCTTCGTTTTTTTTATCGGCAGTTATCGGATGATGGGGTGTGTGTTTTTACAACCCACGGTCGCCGGTCAGTGCGATTCATTCAGGATAAGACGCTCACATACCATCTGACGGAGGATGCCCAACAAAGGGTGGTGTATGGCTACGAAGCGACGGGTTACGGATATGCGGATTACCCGGATCAAACAGGTTACGGAATTTCCATAGTATCGCATCAACGTATTCTGGAGATGGCAAAAGAGGTTGGTGACTGGAGTGAGGTTTTGTTCAAGGAAAACGGATGGGATAACCATCAAGATGTCTATGCTTTCGTCAAGCGGACAGCCCCATGAGCGGGAGGCATGCAGAAAGAGCGCCGAGCTCATACCGGGAGAGTCAGCTCACGAGAAGAATACTGGTGAAGAATATTGGCGCAGGGTTACGCTCCGGGAGTTCCCGAACCATTTCTTGGAGGATCGCTGGTACGAGCACGACGATGGGCAGTGGAGTACCGGAGTCGACTAATCCAGGAGGACATCGTATCGCTTGAAAGTGTACGAGACGTAGGAATGATGGAGCTGCTCGCCATAAACTTACCGGAACGGGTGGGAAGTCCGCTCTTTATCAATGCCCGTCGAGAGGGTCTGCAAATTACCCACCAAACAGTGAGCCGATGGCTCGATATCCTCGAGCGAGTCGATGGGATCTTCCGACTGATGCCTTTTGGTGCGCCAAAGATTAGGGCAGTGAAGAAGAAGCGGAAGCACTATCATTATAACTGGGCCTTGGTTCCCGAAAAGAGCACGCGGTTTGAGAATATGATTGCGAGCCATCTCCTTAAATGGGTCGACTATCTTTTCGACACCGAGGGTCGAGAGCTTGAGCTGCGATACTTTTGAGATGTAGCCGGGCGCGAGGTTGACTTTATCCTCGTAGAAAGGCGTCAGCCGATCATGCTTGTGGAGTTCAGGCTGGCGAATGGCGCTCCCATACCGGCACTGCGCTACTTAAAAGAGAGATTTCCACGTGCTCGAGCAGTACAGGTTGTCCGGGATGATATTCCATCCAGTATTCACCGCGGTGAGATAGAGGTGTGCGCAGCTCGGAGCTTTCTACAGGAGTTTGTTTAGGAGTCATGCTCTATGGTGGTAAGGTTGCTGTTTTCCCCTAATTTCCCCTCTATCCGGGCCACTTTTTGAAAAGTAAGCGATAAGGTCAAGACCGCCGTCTGTGTATGCTCAGGCGATACACATGGGAGAGCCAGAAGAAAAAGCTCCAACATCGCCGACGCTGAGGAATATGCCCCCGCTGTGGAGCCAAGGGAGCGGTGAAGTTCGCAGCTTGTCCGACGTAGCTTTGGCGAAGTCCGAAGCACCTTCACGGCGAAGTTATCCAAGACCTTCCCCACGGCTCGACTGAGCTCGCCGAAGTGAGGAGTTCCATTTGAATCGCTCGCCACCTATCTCACTACATCTTCCGTAGACACGTTGAATCTCTTTCCGCCCAGCAGTTCGCGGATACAGGCTGCAATTGAAGCTGTATCTGATGCCAATCCCATTCGGTGCGAATGATTAACTCTCAAGACATGCGAGAGGCTGCCGAATGGGTGAATGGGTACTGGGTGAAAAAATCAGCTCATTTCCAGTTACAGCAGCGAGCCAGGCAGTTAGAGGTGGTGTTGATAGTCGTAGGGCACGATTTCAGAAGAGGTAAGCAACGGACGAAAGAGGGAAGGGAGGGAGGCTGGTAGTTTACGCGGCTTTGTCGTGTGCGGCCGAGGACGAGTCGTACGACGGGAGTTCATCGAAAGCCTCTCCTCCTTCGCGCTTCGCGCTACGGCGAGACAAGTACGGTATCGATGAATTTTGGAATCGGAGGCGGTGCCTGTCCGTCTACGCCAAAGCTACGTCGGACAAACTGCGAACTTCACCGCTATCTTATAATTGCGAGCCATTTTTACACTTTCGGCTCAGCGTGGAATCAAGTGGGTGGTAGCGAGGTCAGGGATAGCGTAAGTCATTGTTTGCACTGATAAATCCCGCCTTCCCACGTGTACGTGCTCGTGCACGGTGAGATAACACTGAGCCCTACTTACTCGATTTCATGAAGAACCACACTTCCCAGCACATGAATCTTCTCTTATGATCTTTAAAAAAGCTGCCCCTAAGAGTTGAACAACGATATAGAGATAGCATGGTATCAATCCGGTGGTTGAGGTGTCTCGGTTCCGTAGGGAGCCTTTTTCTTTTAGTGAGTGAGGCTCAGGCGGATAAAGTCTGCCTCAAAACGCAGCTTCGCTCGGGACGAGCGGTGCTCTCCAGGCGCGTTGTCGGATCCGCAGTAAACTGTCCGCGTGGTTTCACTGAAATCGTGGATTCCGCCACTCTCACCGGTCCTCAAGGCGCTACAGGCCCCACGGGAGCCACAGGTGCTAACGGGGCTACAGGGGCTAACGGTGTTAATGGTGCCAATGGCTCTGCTGGAGCGGATGGCGCTCTTAGAGTTTGGGGTAATGGTTCCTCGGGAGCGTTGACCCCAGCGGACGGGGCGACTCTCGATCCCAAGGGGCAGTACACCGATATAAACATCCTGGCTGGTAGAACGGTCTACGTCCTGTCTGGAAGCGTCATTCGCTGCACCGGAACGCTCACGGTTTCTGGAACGCTGATCGTTGACCCAACGGGTCTCGGGGGCGCAATCGAATCAACATCGGACACACAACTCATCTTCCCCGTGTCACGGTCAGCAAGTCCGGGCAGTTCGGGAATTTCGGCGCCGAATGGGGCTGTTCGTATTGGGCTTAACACTATTCTCGGCGCGCGCCATAGCCTGATCTCTCGACCCGATACTCTCAGAAATCTCCTTCGCGTGCGACCCGGGGATGGGGGTGGTGCGGGAGGGGGAGCGCTCGGAGCAGAGGGTGCTGAAGGTGGTGGCGCCGTCTCTGTTTTCTGTAAAACCGGGGTATCCGTACCCGGGCTGATCCTCGCTAATGGCTTTGGCAGTAACCAAGGCCGCAGTGGTGGTGGAGGCGCGGGAGGGATCGTTGTACTAGCCTCAAACACAGCTATTTCAGTTGCTGGTACTATCGGCGCATTTGGCGGGAGGGGTGGTTCAGCAACCTCTTCAGTGCCTGCGAGCGGCGGTGGAGCGGGGGGGCTCATTCATCTGCTCGCTCCGGCGATCAATGTCACCGGTGCTCTCTCTGTTGCAGGTGGAGATGGTGGCAGTGCCGGTACGCTGAGTGGTGCAACGCTTTACGGGTCCGGTGGAGCAGGGGGAAGCCTCGTCTCGTCTGGCGGTAATGGGGGTACTGTACTTGCCAGCGGATCAGCTCTCGCTGGGTTGAACGGAGATGCTGGAAGTGCCGTGCAGACTCTGGTGACTACCACGGAGCTTGAGGCCCTTCTGCTGTAGCAATCCCGGTCAACGGCCTTTAACAGGCTGCGGAAAAATGCTCTTCTGCTTCGGAATCCGGTCTTTCGGCCAGCACCAAAACCTAGACTTTGTTGCCACGAAGCCGTTTTTCGCAGCGATTTGAATAAGAGAGGCGGTTAGGAGTTCGCTTTCTTGATCGCGCGCAGCGGATAGAGATTTCACACTGCAGCCTCCTTGAGCTTCTTGCCACAGCTATGGCTTGTCTAAAGACTAAACACAGACGGCAGTGCATCTGGACTCCGATGAGCTTTATGGGGACCGAGTAGCGTCATAAATCTTCCCCTGATTTCTGAGTATGTTACGAGGCAAAGCCGGACGCAGTATCATAACGTCAAGCGGCTCGGGTTACTCAGGTAGTGGTTACGGTGGGAGTTATGGAGGTAGTCACTCCTCTTATCATTCTCCTCCCTACCACTGGTATCATGAAGGCACCGGACCAGTTGGCGACAGTGGCTATCCACCGTGGGGTTTGGTTTAGCTGACCTTGCTGCAGATGTCATCTTGGCTGTTGAGCGACGAGTTGGCGCTAGCTCGAGCACCTTAAGTGAACAAAGAGGTCAGCAACGGGGTATCATACCGAATTTTCCTATACCCCTCACCCTCTCTGCGCTCCCGCTCTCTTTGTGTCCCCCCCCCCTTCTTGTTTGCATACCCCTACCCAAGCGCCGGGCCACACTACCCACTCGATTTCCTGAAGCGCTAAAAAGAAAGATGCTTAGGTCCAAATTCCGTAGTATTTTGATACGGTTGCTACAGGGTGCAAGCTAAGTAGGTTCGAGCGGGTTACCCTCAACATCGGTTGAACTGCTGATGGTAGTGAAGGGATCTCGCCACCGTGCTAGTAGCAGTACGAAACTATCTTAGGCTCAACCTTAAGCATTGTCTTACGAAAGCTTATGACAACATTTTAGCCAAGTAGACGCGGAGAAGAGGTGAAGATTAACCCATCGGTCCGAGAACTCGAACCAGATGACGCGGAAGCTTACAAAGCGCTCCGCATCAAAGCTCTTTCTGAACATCCGGAAGCATTCGGACAATCGGTTGAGGAGGCTCGGCAGCAGACTATCGAAGAGATCCGACACAAAATCATGGGATGGCAAAGCACCGGAGGATTTGCTCTTGCTGCTTTTAACGCGGAAGGTGGAATCTTGGGGATGGTTGCTGTCAGACGTCCCGAGTTCGAAAAGATGCGGCACCGCGGTCATGTCTGGGGGGTATATGTTGATTCATCGACCCGCGGACAAGGAATTGCGACAAAGCTGTTCGAGGGTATCATTGCACGTGCGTCCAATTCGCCGGGCTTGGTTCAGCTCGACATCGAGGTGGTGACTGAAAATACGGTTGCGTTTGGGTTGTATCGGAAAATGGGATTTGAAGTGGTAGGCAAGCAACCTCGAGCGATTAAAGTAAACGGAAGATATTTTGACGAACATCTGCTCGTTCGGCATCTCGATTCGGAGGGAAGGTAGAAATCAACTGGTACCGACGCTCATCGCGTCGTATACGTCGCATTTCCTGGCGTCTTCACGCACTCCGACTAGAGGGGGTTTGGATTAGCGAAGTTGGCGCTGACGCTAACGTTCCAACATTCGCAGGATGCTGGGCGGTTACTGGACTACTAAACAGTCTGTGCGGAGGAGCTTTTTCGAACGTGCTCCTCTACAACGCTTCGTGCGGGTACACGACGTTTTGCGGGGGCAACGCATCTCCGAAGTGAGGGCTCCACACAAAGGGCTGAGGACGTATCCAGGAGCTTAAGCTCACTTCAAGGGCGACCTCGGTGAGCACCTTGTCGTATGCAGCAACCATCTGGGAGATGGTGTAGCCGTGGTGTTGTGTATTCAGTCCTCCCTGTTGCAGTTGAGTTGCCAGCTGCGTGTTGCTGTAGAGGTCATAGAGAGCTTTCGTCACCTCTCTCCAATCACACCCTTGAAAGACCAGCGCATTCGTTCCTGGGGATAGAATCATGGAGAGATCCATGTGAGGTTGGACGACCAAGGGGACACATCCGTGTGCAAGGCTTGCGGCAAGCGTGGGAGCCAGAGCACCAAAATCGGGTGTTAGAACGATCGTATCGTGCTCCTGCAGTAACTTCGTAAGCAGAGTGGGCTCAGGGTAAGAAACGACGCGGATGATCCCACGCCGTATTCTGTCCTCGAAGGGAGGTCCCAGCTTTTCGAGGACGCTACGCGCTGATTCAGAGATAAGGAGCGAGAGCCGATAGGGGAAGTCTGCGATATCCAACTCATTCAACAATCCTGTGCAGTCGGCCAAATAACTTTCGCTCGAAGTAGAGTTCCCAGCGAACAGGATCTGCACGGGGCTGTTGGGTTGCTTAGCCGGACGGCACCTGGCTTGACCCGAGCAGTCAACAACATGCGCAGGTATGGTACGTATACGGTCGAGGAGACCAGGATTGTACGTGCACATACTCCTTGTCAGCTCATCACTAAGACTGATAATTCGATTGCAGTACAGCCCGAGTCGGTAGCTCTGCTCGTAATCGGCACCGCGCCCCCCCAGCAGAGTTCCAACCACGCCAACATTCGAGGGAAGCGCAGGAATGATACTGTTTGTGATAGTATCGTCGCCCGCAAAAAAGATGCACCGATCTGTTTGCATCAGAAAGTTTTGAAGGGCACACCAGCGCTCCTGGGTATGGTTCTTCAGCGCAGAGGCGACACTGGAGTGTGCGATCTGGGGCTCGTGATATTGCTCTCCAATAACCAATCGGTCCGTGAAGAGCACACGGGCATCCCAGCCTAGGCTGCGAAGACCGTCAATGACATGCTTCCACAAGATATTGGTTCCACTTATGTTCCACGACGAGGCACCGAAGTAGACAGGTAGTTTGGTCTGTTGTGTGCTCGCTCCGTTACCAGAAGCGGGTCGAAAACTCCCTATTTGGCGCCAACTGCGTTCGGTGCAGACATGCTGGAGAATAGTGTCGACGTACTGAGAGAAGGAGAACGATTGTTCGATGCGTTCACGACCACACCGTCCCATCATCTCTCTTTTCTCGACATCGTTTACCAAGGCACTGAGAGCGTCGTTGACTCCGAACATGTCGAGAAACGGTACGACGATCCCAGCGTCGTCACGGACTACCTCTGTTGAGCCGATGGTCTCATCGAATAGAATCACGGGTAGTCTGGCTGCCATCGCCTCTAGTACGACACAGGGGAAGGGATCAAGGCGCGCCAGATGCAGAAAGATATCAGCTGCGTAAAAGTAGCGGCGAGTGTCCTCACGCGGGCCGACGAAAAACACCTTATCGGTCAACCCTGCACGGTACACATCGCTGTGCACCCAGTCCTCGTAAAACACGTTCGATCGGTCTGAGTCTCCGATCCACACGAACGCAATAGGTCGATCCGGATTCTTACGGATGAATTGCTGGGCCGCGACAACGAAGAGATCGCAACCCTTTCTGCACTGAATTGAACCAACCCCCAGGATGACCGTAGTATCCTCGGGAATGCCGAGCTCTTTGCACACGTCAGCCCGGTCCTGCTCTCGCGACCCTCGCAGAAACGCGGGGTCGTTGAGACCTTGCGGGATGACCCGAGCATCACTCGCCTTACTGCTCAATCTGCTGTGATGTACAACTGCATCGCGTTTTACGAGCTCACTCGGAAAGGCTACCAGGCGCGAGTTGTCGAAGACGCTCTTGAGGTTGTACTCGTTGTAGCGCTCGGTGAACTCGTGTATGAGGGAGTAGGACGGCACGTCCATGCTGACCAGCAGACGCAGAATGTCTGCGCATTCGAGCGAATTTACGATCGCTACGGTGCGAGAGGGTTTTAGTATCGCCATGATGTGCGGGGCAAAATTGCCTATGCCGTGCTGCGCCGTGAGCCGCTCGAAATTGATGACAGTTGCAACCTCAGCAAAGTCCGCTTCGAGGGGTCCCCCCCGAGCGAGGATGACGATACATTCTACGCCATACTTGTTCTTCAGTTCGCGTGTGATGTTGAGAGCGATGAGTGGTGCTCCGGTGCGACTTGCGTCGTGCGACGTGACGATGACCCGCACCGGGGCAACGGTACGCTTGACACCGACGTCAGAGTTCAATTGTGCATAGAGCTCGGCGAAGTCGGTGCTCGGGAAAGGGAGGCTTTCTTTGTCTACTACCAGTGGCAGTCTAGAGTACGAGTAGTAGTGAAACGGCGGCACGACGTTCGCTGTTCTGCAGGCTGGCCTTTGCTTGAGGTAGTATGTAGTGCTCAAGGCCCAACACGGATCCGAATCACCGCCAGATTCCCAGTCCTCGAGGTACGCTTCGAGCGGGGTAATACCTGGTCGCTGTAGCTCGGGATACTTGAGGCGATACCAATTGGTATCAAAAAAAGGATGAGGGTTTCTACCTTCTTCTACACCCCATGCGACATAGTGAGTCAGGGGCTCCATGTGGTATTTTAAAAGATACGGATTGTTGGTCGAGTAGAAGAGGGAGTCAAAGAGTGGGTGCGGACGGAGCCCTTGGGTATGACCGTCACGCAGATAATGAACCAAGGGATGTTCGTTGAGTTCGGGTATCCCACGCGCCTTCAGTTGAGTCCGGTAGTATGGAAGGTCAAAGAGCTTGTGAGGAGAGCTGTCGTAGGCGCCTAGCGTCAGGAAGGCCAGCAGCGGGTTGGAAAATTTGGCGAGTTCAATTCCTGACTGGCGCGCAAAGTACGAGGTATCGAACAGCGGATGCGGCTTGGCGTTCTCGAGGCATCCGAATTGAACGTAGTGTATCAGCGGGTTCATCGCTTTCCCGACAACATCAGGGCGCTGAAAGCCGTAGAAAAGAGCGTTAAAGAGGGGATGCGGGCTGAGGCTATACTTGACTCCCTCCAGGAGATAGTGAACCAGCGGTGGCATTTCGTCATCAAGGCCTGTGTCGTGGGTGTTGGTGACCTGATCACGGTAGAAATCTCGATCGAAGAGGGGGTGCGGTGAGAGCGTTTTGTAACCTACCTGCAGGTAGTGTAGGAGCGGGATCTCTTCGGTGGTCGGGGTCCGTGCTTTATAATACTTCGTATCGAAGAGCGGATGTGGGTCGATATCCTCAGCGGTGGGATGCGCCATGTAATGCAGGAGTGGATTGACGCCAGCCTTCAGGAGTTCCTGTTTCTGATAAAGGTAGTAGCGCACCGAGAAGAGCGGGTGCGGATCAAGCCCTAACAACCAACCAGTTTTGGTGAAGTGTTCGAGTGGGTCTTTGAGCGCCTCGGGATCGTTGGGGCACTGAGAGAGGTAGAAATCGGCATCGAAGAGCGCTCCCAAGGCGAGGGGAGGGGGATATTTCGTCATGTGCATAGACCTCGCTGGTGGTGGACGTAGATACCCATTCGCAGTGCCCGACCACACCGGAAGAAACGCTAATATATTGATTCAAAAGCGGTTTACAGTCCGGCTCTGACCTCCATCCAGACTTTAGGATGCGTGCAATGGGGGTTTAGGTCCGGTCAGAACTGGGTGATAGGACCAGGTTGAGCACCGCGCTGACACATTCCTGGAGCGATAGGGCGCTGGTGTCCAACGTCAGCGCTGGTGACAGGGGCACTTCGTACGGGTCCGAAACACCGGTAAACTGAGAGAGCTTGCCGCTACGAGCCTTCTGATACAAACCGTGGGGATCGCGTGCTTCGCATACCTCGAGTGGGGCAGCGACATGCACCTCCACGAAGCGATCCTCACCGATAATCTCTCGCGCTCTGCGTCGGTCCTCCTCGTGGGGAGAGATGAAGGCACACAGTACGGAAACCCCCGCCTGGTTAAACAGCGCTGCTACCTCGGCAGCTCGGCGTAGGTTCTCCGAGCGATCCTGGCGCGAGAAGCCGAGTCCCCGATTCAGTCCGTGTCTTAGATTGTCCCCATCAAGGTAAAACACCTGACAGTGGAGATTGAAGAGCGCTCGTTCGACATGCTTAGCGATGGTGGATTTACCCGAACCGGATAGTCCAGTCATCCAGATCGTTATGGCTCGTCGGCCAGCACGCGCCTCGCGCTCGCTCGGAGTAACGAGAGCATCCTCTTGGTGGAGGTGCGATA
Organism: Bdellovibrionota bacterium; assembly: GCA_040398075.1. Classification (GTDB taxonomy): domain Bacteria; phylum Bdellovibrionota_C; class UBA2361; order UBA2361; family OMII01; genus OMII01. The sequence continues at coordinate 92,010 of JBBAUR010000002.1, forward strand.
CCTTGGTTAGGTCTTCTCCCTCAGGCTCCGTCTCGTGACGACCGCGTTCAATCACCATGCCGGCCGCCACGGTACGGAAGTTGACAGGATCTATGACGATGAAATTTCCGGTTGCTCTGTTCTTCTCATACGGATCGATAAAGAGCGGGCCCGTTGTCGTGAATATCAACCTCCCTATTTCATTCATCGACAGCGGTGCGGGGGGTGTTCTGCCAAGGGTGTGAATGTCGATCTTGTATTCAATATCAGATATGACCCCCTTTACTTCACGGGTCGTGTGCCGAATGATGTAGCGGGTGGTTTGCTCCATCGGCAGATCATCGAGCCACACTACCATCGCTTCGAAGACCGTCGTGATTCGGGGCACGTTCTTCGAGCGCACTAACATGTCACCACGAGAGAGGTCGAGCTGATCCTCGAGTTGAATCACTACGGCTTCGCGGCATGAGGCCTCGGTCAACTTTTCGTGAGTGAGCCCTCGGCCTGCACGAATTATCGCCTTGATCCGCGAACGTGTCATAGCCGGGAGGGCAAGCACCTCTTCTCCCTTCCTGATGACGCCTGAGCTGATGGTGCCCGAATAACCCCGAAAATTTTGGTCTGGGTTTACTACGCGTTGAACGGCGAAGCGGAAGTCGACTAAGTTCTGGTCGCCCGCGATGTAGACGCTCTCGAGGTGTTCGAGCACCGTTTCGCCCCCGTACCACGGCATCTTGGAGCTGCGGGTCACTACGTTATCACCCTCGAGGGCCGAGATCGGGATAAACTTTACCTCTCGAATACCCAATTTAGCGGAGAATTCAGTGAACTGCGACACGAGCGCTTCGAAACGGTCTTGAGCATACTCGACTAGGTCCATCTTGTTTACGGCTATGACAACGCGCGGGACTCCCAAGAGGGCTGTGATGAAGGCGTGACGTTTGGTCTGCTCGAGTATACCTGCACGGGCATCAACCAGGATAATCGTCAGGTCTACGGTCGATGCGCCGGTCGCCATGTTACGGGTGTACTGAACGTGTCCCGGAGAGTCAGCCAGGATGAAGCGTCGCCGTGGCGTTGAAAAGTAGCGATATGCTACATCGATCGTGATCCCCTGCTCGCGCTCTGCCTTCAATCCATCGGTAAGGAGCGCCAAGGAGATGCGTGCCGTTTTACTGCTCTCTGCATTCGCCTGGAGCGCAGCTAAATGATCCTCGTATACGTTACCTGAATCGTAGAGGAGTCGACCGATCAGGGTAGACTTACCATCATCGACACTACCCGCCGTGGAGAATCGCAGGATAGAGGTGTGAGATTCCCGCTGAGCGATGCGCTGGTCGGCGAGTGACATCAGAAGTAGCCCTCCCGCTTTTTTAGTTCCATCGAACCGTCAGTGTCAAAATCTATTATGCGCGTTGCACGCTCCGAGGTTTTCACACCCTGCATCTCCTCTACGATCTTTTCCAAGGTGTCCGCATCCGATCGAACCGCTCCGGTGCAATGGTAGCACCCGAGGCTGCGAAATCGACACACAACCTCCTTGACCTCTCCACTGAGAGAGGTTCGCGTATCGTGATCGAGAACTGGGATTAAGTTACTACCCCGCTCAATCACACGGCGCTTCTGTGCGAAGTACAGCGGCACGATCGGAATCCGCTCAACGAGGATATAATTCCAGATATCCTGCTCAGTCCAGTTCGAGAGCGGAAAGACGCGCATGCTCTCACCGGGGGAGAGATGACCGTTGAACAGGTTCCACAGCTCTGGCCTCTGGTTACGAGGGTCCCACTGTCCGTGCTTGTCCCTGAAGGAGAATACGCGCTCTTTGGCCCGACTGCGCTCCTCTTCACGGCGAGCCCCTCCGATGGCCGCATCGAATTTGTGAAGTTCGAGCGCTTCGAGGAGAGCGCCGGTCTTGAGGAGGGCGCAACAGCGCTGTGTTCCCAGGCTATACGGGTTCGTATCCTCTTTCAGCGCCTTCTCGTTTCGGTGAACAATCAGGTTTAGACCAACCTCCCTGGCCATCTGGTCACGGAATTCGTACATCTCGGGGAATTTGTAGGACGTATCGATGTGCAGGGCGGTAAACGGGATTCTGCCCGGAAAGAAAGCCTTTTGGGCCAACCTGAGAAGTACCGAGGAGTCTTTTCCAACTGAGTACATCAGCACCGGTCGCTCGAACTGAGCGGCCACCTCGCGCATGATGAAGATGCTTTCTGCCTCTAGTTGTTCCAAATGAGAAGGTACGTGCACCTACCGAAAGCTAGCACGCTTTCGCACACGAGCCCAGAGTCTAACTAGTCGATTCTTTTGGGGCTATTCAATCGGTATGCACACCGTGTGTGTTGAGGTTAGGGGCCATGTGGCTGCGATCAGAGATGTCGTGAGCAGCAGGAGTGCCACACCCTTTTCCTTTGGTCTCAGATGACGCATCATGCGCGCATGAAGATAGCGTTAGTTGCAGGTAGTCATCGGCACAATTCGGAGTCGGAGCGCGTGGCGCGTTTTATAGAGCAGCAGCTGCCAGCCCTGGGCGCGGAGGGTCGCCTAATCTCCCTTGCTGGCAACCCGTTGCCTCTCTGGGACGAATCGGTCTGGAGTGGAGACGAAAAGTGGAAGGCGCTTTGGGGGCCGATTTCGAACACGTTACGAGAGTCAGATGCTCTGATCGTCGTTGTACCGGAGTGGGCGGGGATGGTGCCACCGGCTCTCAAAAACTTCTTTCTGTTGTGTGCGACCCGCGAAGTGGGGCACAAGCCTGCACTGATAGTTTCCGTATCGGCAGGGGTTGGGGGGAGTTACCCAGTTGCAGAGCTGCGGGTGTCGTCGTACAAAAACAACCGCCTCGTTTACATCCCTGAGCACGTCATCATTCGAAATGTCGGTGAGTGTCTCCAGGGTGAAGAGCCGTCAAATGACCGGGACAAGGAAGCTCGCAAACGGCTCAATCACGGCCTCGCAATCCTCCTCGAATACGGCAAGGCGCTCGCCAACGTGCGAGCCAGTGGGGTCATCGATTACAAGGAATTTCCCTTCGGTATGTGACCACGGAAAATTATGCAGAAGATTAGGGTTCTGTTTCTTCCGATTGCCGAGGTTCTCAGAGATACAGGTACGGGAATTCTCTTGGTGGCGGGCTTTAACGTGTGTTTTGCGATCGCCACCTTTATCGCTTACGAGGTGACGGGAGATGCTGAGCTCGGGCGAGGGTGGTTCATGCGCTTGATGGAGGTTCGTGATATCGGCTTTTCTGATTTCATCCGACAGTGCGCTGAGATATTCAACTGGTGTGCCCTTGGGGTGATGGTGGTGTTTTTTCTGTTCTCGCTGGGCGCACGTGTGGTCGCGCATGTGGAGAATGTGCGGCACGACGCGATTTGAAGCGACACATTCACGATTTATGAAGAGCGGAGAGGGGATTGCCCCCAAGCTTGGCGGCCTAAAATCCCGTGAGCCGTGTCATACCTGTGCCCGCTCGAGTCGTGTCACTCTCAGACGCGTCGATAGAGCGCGTTTCTAATCGCGCTCTCTTTTGGCGAGATTAAAATCCTAGTGCAAGCGCTCGCTTGCGTCTTTTGGGAAATTACCGATGTACAAGACTGGAGTCTTCCGAATACTGCGTACGTGTATAGTAGCGTTTTGTAGCAGTCAATTGTTCGCGGGCAACCCTTTGTTCGAATCCCAGCCGGCGCTTGCACAATCGGCTTTTGCACCAGGCGTGAACTTCATCGAGGATGTCGTTTACGATCGACTACCGGTGACCGCCGGCGTGGCGTTCGCCCCGGGAGAGCGCCTTTTTTTAGCTATTAAGGAGGGCTCTATCCGCATAGCGGTCTCGGGAAGGTTGCTGCAGGAGCCCTTTGTTGACATCTCGGAGATCGTCAATAAGTCGACGGACCGCGGCCTGCTTGCAGTCGCAGTTCACCCACAATTCCCGGTCAAGCCATTCGTCTATGCCGCATTTGTGTACGATCCTACCGGCTCGAACAAGGACCTACAGGAGCCGCGAGTAGCCCGTGTCGTGCGCTTCACGGCAGATGCTGCGCTGGATTACAATCGGGCGCTACCCGGTAGTATGGAGGTTATTCTCGGTAAGAACAGCACAGCCGAGAATATGGCTCCTCTGGTGCTGGAGGGGGCGCCCAACGATCCGGAGGCAGCCTCGTGCATGACAGGGCTCACCATGGCGGGGGCGCCGATTGAAGACTGTATCCCGGTCGACGGCCTCTCGCACTCGGTGTGCGAGCTCCAGTTCGGCTCAGATGGCGCTTTGTATGCCGCCTTTGGCGATGGGGCAAGCTATGACGGCCCGAGTCGGATCGGATTGAGGGCGCAGAATCTGGATTCTATGTCTGGTCGCGTCGTACGAGTCAACGCGGAGAGCGGCCTGGGACTTCCTGATAATCCATTTTATGACCGGGCAAGACCGTCCTCCAATCGCTCGCGACTGTGGTCATACGGATTCAGAAATCCGTTTCGCATGACCCTTAATCCGAGTACCGGTCAAGCATATATTGGTGACGTAGGAACATCCTACTTCGAGGAGGTCAACGTCGGTAAAGGGGCTAACTTCGGCTGGCCGTGCTACGAAGGGGGCTTGCGGGAGCGAAGTGCGCAAGAGGGGGGTGACACCACCAGTTTGGAGCAGGTCGGTTATCGAAGGGAGCCACGCACGCAGCCGTTTTGCCAGCAGATGTATGATAGAGGACAGGGTTTCGTAGTTCCTCCCGTGTTTACGTACCGACACAAGTACGACGCGAACAAGAAGGACCTCGGTGCATCGATTACGGGCGTTGCGTTTTATTCCGGCACTAACTATCCCGCTCAATATCACGGAGCGCTGTTCATCGGAGATTATGCACAGCGCTGGATCCGCTATGTCACCTTTGATGACCGAGGAAAGCCTTCGGTCAAGGATTTCGCAACGGAACTCGGCTCTATGCTGGGGGTGGTGCAGCTTGTGCCCGGCCCAGACACGAACATCTACGCTGTCTACCTCGATCTCAAAACCAAGACTAGTCAGATACGGCGCTTTAGATCAGGCACCGGGACGGACGCGCCTCCAGTGGTGCTCGCCACGGCATCACCACGCGTCGGCGATGTGCCCCTGGTGGTCTCTTTCCGAAGTGACGGTACGTACGATCCGGATGGTAAGCCCCTGACGTACCAATGGGATTTCGGTGACGGTGAATCATCCACAGAGCCAAATCCGCAGCACCTCTACACGCAGGCTGGAATCTTCAACGTTCGGCTCACTGTAGCGGAAGTCGAGCAACCTTCCAACGCTTCTGTGGCGAAGCTGACGATACGAACAGGTGTGACCCCACCGAAGCTCTTCATCGACTCGCCGGCACCTGATTCGCAGTACGCTATTGGTGACATTATCAACCTGTCAGGGCGAGCAGAAGGGAGGGGCAACATCACTCTCACGTGGTCTGTTCTTCAACGACACAATCAACACGAACACCTAGTCACCGAGATCGCCGGTCCAGTGGGAGCTTTTCAGACAGAAGAGCACTCTGATGCTACGTCCTACGAGGTCTGCCTTCTGGCTCGAGACGAGGCTGACGTCACTGACCAGAAATGCATACTCGTGGAGCCTCGCTCGATAGATTACACCTTTGCAAGTTCACCGGTAGGCGCAACGATAACCTACGTAGACGAGAGCCGCGACGTCCTTGCGCCATATCTCGCTAAGCCGGTGGTGAACTCTCATCAGACCATCGTGGCTGCGGCCGAACACCTCGGACGACCTTTTGAACGATGGAGCGATGGAAAGACGACTCGTGAGCGTATGTTCGTGGTGGGGAGCGAGCCACAGGTGTTCACAGCGGTCTATGGTAACCAGGCCCCATTGGTGTCGTTCAAGCAGCCGCAGGTGCGAAAGAGGCTACCGGCTAAAGTCAGATTCGATGCGCGCGCATCCCGTGATCCGGACGGCGATCCAATTGAATTCTCCTGGCGTTTCAGCGATGGCACTCGGGCTTCGGGACCACTGGTGTCGAAAACATTTGCGCGGCGCGGCCGGTACCGAGTAACTCTCACGGTGGTAGATAAACGAGGAATGAGAACACAGAGACGCTTCTCTGTACGGGTCGGCATGCCGCAGGGAACGCGACGTGTGTCGAGACCACGAGCATAGTTTGCAAGCAAGGCAGGTCAAGCATTAATTGAACATTATTAATAGCTTACCTGATTTATATGACCGATAACGTTACTTATCAGTCAAATAAAAAAGGACGACTGGGGCGGCCTCCCGCCCCAGTCTCTGCCATTAGTAGTTAATCTGCACCTGCAGTGCTAGGCGCGAGCCGTCAGTGAGGTTGTCGTATGGAAAGGTGTTGCTGTTCGTTCGGTCGAGTGTGTACGTGTACATCGCGGTGAACTCCACCTCCTTCCAGGGGCTGAATTCGACTCCGAAGTCCCACTCATCTATGAGCACGGCGGGTGCATTGCGGCCGAACTTTCGAGCTCCATCGAAGTATTGCCAGCGTACGAACGGAAAGAACGTTCCGATCGACCGGTCAATCTTTGCGTTCACCTGCAGGTAACCTCCCTGCATGTACTCGTCATCGATCGTTGTGTAATCGTCGCTCAGCGTCGGGCTCCGTCCGATGTTCCATTCCGCCTCGAAGCCTATCGGTTGCGGGTAAACTACAGTTGTAAAGCCAATTCGCTGATCGGTCACACCCTCAGAGTCAAATGTCGGTACGGTCTCGGTGTCTGCACCCTCGAGTTTGTAACCCTTGGTTCGCGGGACGAACTTGCCGGTGTATGCCTGAATACCGGTCTCGAAGAACTGTCCGTTATCGAGCTTGAACGGGTATGCAGCGCGGATGATGGTGTGGAGCGAGTTGTTGGAGTCGCTGCGGTTAGGTCCCTGTCCGCTGTACGCCCCTACCCCCAAAACACCGTAGTCCCCTGACCCTTTGAGTCCGGATCGCACCAGGTTGGCGTAGCGGTCTCGGATATCCTTGGGGGCCCAGTAAAAGAACGTTCCGACATCGCGCTCACTCTCTGCTGCGCTGTTTATTGCGTCTGCACGCTCCATCGGACCACGGTTTTGGCTCGATTGTAGATTGACGAATCCGAACGGTATCTTCGACTGTCCTACTCGGAGTCTGAACTCTTTCTTCTCGTCGAAGGCGATATCCCCGTACAGATCCCGAAGCTGCATCGCAAAGTCACCATCAGCGGGGCTGCCGTTTAGTTCACCCTGTGCATACAGGTACAGATGCTCACTTGCATCTCCACTCAGGATGAGTCGACCTCGGCGAATCATGAACGATTGATCCGGAGCTACGGTCCTATCAGCTGGATGAAAGAAGTCTGCCCCTTTGTGGCCCCAGAGATCTGTGTAGCGAAGTTGCGTGTACCCTCGAATGGAGAACTTGTCCGCCCAGTTGAGGTCCGAAGCGTTTGGAACTGGAGCAGCCGCTGGGGAATGCGAGATCGACCTCTTTCCAGGTAGCGACGTAGCCCCATCGGATGTGATGACAGCGGTTCCCAAGCGGGTCCGCCCTGGGCCTGGTTCTGCAAAGATCTGCTTGGTCTTGGTATCAACGTACAGATCGGTCGTTTGCGCACTTCCTTGCTGTGTGCTTGCGCACAACGCTGCAACGCATACAGCAAGGTACAATCGTGTTCTCATAGCTCTCCTCCTGACTATGACGTAGACGAGCTCATTAGTTCGACGAGGTGCACCCGTCAGTCAAATGAGCTTGTGCTTACAAAGGGCTAGGATTAGCGCAGAGATATTTGATTTGCGTGCGCTCACGCATTGTATATATCCTGAGCATGTGTCTGGATTGAAGTCACTATTTCCAGAGCAGAGCACGGGACAACAGACTTTTGGCGGCTGCAGATATCGATAGAGTGAGCTGTATCGGACCGTTGTGCTAGCGATAAACTAACCTTAACTGTATCACGGACTAACAGCATGAGACTTTTATTTTGGTATCGATGTTTTAGAGTTCGATATATCGGATAAACGTTTGAAACCAGTGGTCACAACATCACGGCCCACGCTCACAGATTTCTAACCGAGCGCAGTGCAGCCTTTGTTTCCGATCGGTGCTATACCGACTCCCGGATATCGGGTGATTAGAGAAGTTTCGCACCGGATAGGAAAGCTACCTTTTATCGGAAACAAGTAATGAAAACGAGAACTACGTCATCACAGAGAGCTCCTGTTGGTCTAGTAGCGCTGGGGGCCTTTGCTGCAATGTTTGTAATATCAGAGTGCCAAGCAGCGCCCAACTCTGCCGGAACGCTGCGGATCGATGGTTCGAGCACGGTTTTCCCGATCACCGAAGCTGTCGCTGAGGAATTCCGCGCCGTCGAGCCGGGCATTCCGGTTACGGTTGGAGTCTCCGGTACAGGTGGCGGTTTCAAGAAATTCCTGGCTGGTGAGATCGATATCGTGGATGCATCGCGACCCATAAAGGCGTCAGAGCTCGAATTCGCTCAGATGAGCAACATCTCCTTTGTCGAGCTTCCGATCGCCTACGATGCGCTCTCGGTAGTCGTAAACAAGAAAGCCGATTGGGTAGACTCACTGACAGTTGCAGAGCTCAAGAAAATCTGGGCTCCGGAGGCACAAGGGGTGGTCAAGAAGTGGAGCGATGTACGCCCCGGATTCCCTGACAAGCCTCTGCAACTTTTCGGCCCCGGTACTGATTCCGGTACCTTCGACTACTTCACCGAAGCGGTAAATGGTAAAGAGGATGCGTGTCGTGCAGACTACACCAGCAGTGAAGACGACAACGTACTTGTGACGGGGGTTGCTGGTAACGATGGCGCCCTCGGGTTCTTCGGAGTCGCGTTCTACGAAGGGAACAAGGAGCGCCTCAAGGTGTTACCGATCGATGACGAAAATCCAACAAACGGAGCTGGACCACAACTGCCGACCGCAGAGAATGTAGTCAAGGCGACGTATAGTCCGCTGGCGCGGCCCCTTTTCATTTACGTTAGGACTGAGGCGCTTCAGCGACCCGAGGTCGCTAAGTTCGTTTCGTTCTATCTCGATAAGGCGCAACAGTTGGCATCCGAGGTTGGATACATAGCGCTCCCGAGTGATACGACCGCCAAGGTGAAGAACCGCTTTGCAGCTAAGACGGTTGGAACTCTGTTCGATGGTAAATCGAGTAAGCCGGGTATGACGCTCAACACGTTGTTGGATTGAACCACTGCTGAGGCGATCTGATCGATGGCCAGAAGGGTTCTCTGGAATCTTTCCGGCCAGTTTTCTTGGTAGCTACGGAGGTGGGTGGGCGAAAAACAGCCGCGCCTACGGGGATACGAGCAATAATCTCTGTCTGCGAATAAAGCAGTGTACGAAGAGGAACATCTCTACTTGGCAGCACCCATCAGAAAGCACCCATCACGCTGGCGATAATTTGGTAGTCGGCAGCTAACTGAGTGCCTGTCATGTCGTGATACAGTGGCAACGACACTCCAACATACGTTGAAAACACATCGTTGAATGTGGCGAGTATACGGGGCCCCATGTAGAAGGAGCTCTCCCCTGTATTTGGTACCGTCGATCCAGAGAGGTCTGCCTCTCCAGCGAACGTATACGACGAGTCCACGAGAAACACGAAGGTATCCCTTCCGCGCTGAAAGAAAACAAATCCAGGCGCAACGTGTGTTGATATTTTGTCGCCGAAGCGAAATTCGTTCTCCCCGCTGGTGCGACCGATGTATTGAGCATCGGCGATACCGACGAAGCGGTCATCACGGACGAATATGCTTGACCCAACGATCCAGTCGAACGACCCCGAGCCAACGGCACGGTCATACGAATAGATGTTACTGCCACCATTGTTGGTGGTTTGTGATAGGGAGAAGGAGTTCAGTCGGTCGGCATCGCCGGTGGGAAGCTTTACGCCTGCTCTGATACGCCAGTCAATGGAACCGTACTGATCCGCCTCGGCGTACGGTTGAAGCGTCATCAAGAGACTCATGTCGCCAAGAGCGGTTTCGCGATCGCTGTCGTACGTGTTGTTTGGGCGTTCGGTATAAGCCTTGGACGTGAAGGGCACGTTGACATCGATAAAGAGCGGTTCGAGTACTCGCGCTGAGTAGAAAAGATTGAAGTTCGAGTCAGCGACCTTCTCGTCAGGTGCCCCACTCTGCTTGGAGTTTCCCGTGTAGGCCTCGTGCCTGTAGCGGTAGTTGAACTGAAATGCGGCATGTTGGTCGGCTTCGGGTGTGCAGCCGCTCTGGAGATACGCAGCCACGGCACACTCATCGCAATCCTGTGCTTCAGCACGAGCGATGAACGTCAGAGCAGACACGCATGACAGCGCGAACGAGAGGAGCAATGTTGTACGATGCATACAGGTACCGGCTACGCTAGGGGTTCGATGAGCGCTGGGCGATGAGTGCCCGCTTCCCCTGCGAGTACCATGACCGAATTACACGAGAGCTCTAGACACAGAAGATCGCGGGGTCCGAGTTTGATTCGGCGCCGCTCCTCTTCGGTGCGACCTGTGACGATCCTGAGCCAGCACGTCTCCTCTCCGCTCAATCGGCCCTGCTGGCCGCGAGGCTTATCACGGTAGAGCTTCACCAACGTGTCAGAGTCACTCTCACTTTCACCACTCTGCAAGATTACGTTCTCGTCCAGTGACTCTACGCCGTAGAGGAATGCTCGAGTGGTCGCCCATAGCCCACCGATAGCGTCGATCGGGAGCATCATGTCGAGGCTCCCCGGAGAGCCGGGCGCCTCTGCCCCGTCTATTATCGGAGTGTAGAAAAGCCGGAGACCGTGAGGCTCCGGGATTAGTTGGAGCCGACCGAAGGATTTATTGATGGAAAACGTAATACCGCCGCGGTACATAACCTCTACCTTATATTCACAACCCGTGAGCGAAGCACAGCCAACTGTGCGCGCGAAACCTCTGACCGGCCCCGCGTCTCTGAACAATCCGCTACAAGCGCTCGAGCACAGATCTCACCCTCGGTTTGGGCGAGTCCCTACAATAATCGCCATGATCCACCTGTGTGCTTCAAAAAAAGCGAGTGCACTACAGCTACTGCCCTCTAGCGGCAACAACCCATCTCGCCAACCGAACCCCACAGGAGGCCGAACCGATAGCAGCCTCAGCCGGTTACGATAGCGAGAGGCAGCGTTAAAAGCAAGCTAGCAACTCAAAGCTCTGTCGCCCCGATGATATCGGGAATTGTGCGCGGGAGCTCCTGAGAACTCGTACTAAACCTCTGAAAATACATAGGAAGCAGGCATACTATTTGCGCGCTTTGAAGGGACCAACCTTCACGCCCCCCTTGGGTGTCGGAGGCTTCTGGGGTGCAGCCTCTGCTGACGATTGACCCCCCTTACGTGCGCCTTCCGAGCTGTGGCCCGCTTCCCCCTTGGGCTTCGCCGTGGGAGGCGGGGCGGGCGGTTCTGGCGGCGGAGTACTCTTGGGCAGGGAGATAACACTCCCGCGCGGCTTAGGGCCGCGTGGAGTGAGTGATATCTTGAACGAGCCGGATGGCGCCTCCGTTGGTTCTCCAGGACCCGACCCGGCTTTCGCCGATTGAGAGGAGGTCGATGGGGACGCACTCCTCCGTTCGGGCAGCGCTGGTTCTGGGGCTGATGGCTTTGACTTCGGAGCGAACTTTGTGGAGGTCTCCTGTTGCTCCTGCGATAAGATCTGTTCATCAACCCAATCAGCGAGACCGATCTCGTCCATCTCCAAGCGCTCCGGTTGAACGAGAAACTCCCGTCCTTCCCAAGTTTCAGGAGTGACCGCGTTGAACCAGAAGGAACGCCCTTTCACTATCTTTCCATTTCCGAGGTCGAACCACGCAAGCCCCTTCTCGGCAGACATCTCGTGTTTGAGCTCCTCAGCGCTTACGAGATCTTCCTCATCCTCGACGTAGCTCACCGTCTGTGACTCTCCCCCCGAGCGACGTGCATCGAGATCCAGAGAGCCTTTGAGCAAGGTACTCGTCAAGCCTGTGGTTATACCGGCACCTACAGCCTTCTTGGTAGAAACGATCTTTCCGAACCATTCGGTCATGTCCGCTGCGGTCCGATTGTCACCGATACGCATCATGACCTTGAGGTTAACGTTTGCCATGACGCGCTCATAGAAGGATTCGCTCAGGCCCATCGCAGAATCTGTGAGTCCCCCCGTCGATTGCGCACCGAATAGAAGAGCAAAACGCCCACGACGAGCGAGCTCGAAGAGGTTGGCCCAGGTGGGGCCGAACGTCGAGGAGCCCTCGTCGATGATGACGAGGTGCGGGTCCTCGAGGTTGTGTATGCGTGAGGAGGTGATCTCGCCTATCGACACCTCCAGATCCTCGCGGAACACCTTCACCATGCGTGCAGCGCTCTCGGCTTCTTCGAGACGCGGCAGCATGAAGTAGATGATTTTGCCCCGTAAAATAGCGTCCGTGAGAACGAGGTCGGTGTATTTGGTGCAGAAGATCTCCCCGGTCTCACTCCCGGCGATGGCGTGAAGTTCGGAGGCTATGCCTCGCAGATTGTCGGTAATACGCGCAGTATCCAAGACTCCCTTTACGCTTCGGTAGCTGGAAGCGAGGTGCCCAAGCTCTACCATCGCTTGTCGCGCTCCGATTTTATAGAGCATGTTCCGCAGGTGCGGATAGGCGAGCTGAAATGCCGAGAGCGCAACAGCGATGTCGTGAATGGACCACGCCAACCCGAAGCTCTCCATGGCACGAACCATTCGATAGATAGAATCTGCAGCGAGTCGGTCATAGTGTTTGGTGGTGCTCTGATCCGAGGTTGGAGGAAGGCCAGCTCGTAAGACCTTACGCGCTTTTACATCCGCGCGCTGATTGGTCATGACGAAGTTGTATGCGTGCACACTGTCGAAGGGATCGACTACGATCAGATCCTCTATGCGTCCCGTGACCATCGCCATGAGGATGATGTGTGCCAGGGTAGCCGAATCACGCTTGGCATCGATGAATGTGCAACCACTCGCGCGTCCACGTGCCATCTGTTGAAAGATGAGCGATTCGAGCCACAGTGTCTTACCTACGCCGGTCTTGGCAAATACCGCGCCGTGAGTGCAGATCTCGTCGTCATCGACCCATAAGGGTGCTCCCGAGTCCAGCTCAAAGCCTACCAGGTACCGATCGATCATCTTCTTGTTCTTGTCACGCGCGTCCTCGATCGCTCTATGGAAACAGGCGCGATCGGGTGGCATCCCCAGGACTTCTCTTCCTCCGCGCAGGTCGCTCTCCCGTTGGCGCTCGAATTCGAGCCACTGTTGTCGCGCCATGGTGAGCGCCGTCGAGCCCAAAGCAGCCGCTGGAACCAGGCCCAGCCCGAAGAGGAGCGTCGGATCGGCGTTGGCAAGCAACGGCAGAAACGCCGCGCCGAGGGCACCCAGAGACGCCATACCGCTGCGCGCCAACGCACGATTGAGCTCCTCTGCCCGCTGCGCTTGATAATCGATCCTCTTATAGGTACGAGCCATAAACTCTCTATCTCATCATCATGCGGTCAACGGTGCACCTGCGATAGCTGGATCCTCGGGCAGGGTTTCTTTGATGCCCTTTAGGAGTTTCTCGAAGTCCTCGGTTGTTTCCGCCATCGTTGCGCTATTCACGAACAGGAATCGGCTCGCCCAGTTTCTGCCCCAACGCTCGTGCAGCTTGGAACCACGAAACGGAACCATGCCCTGTTTACCCAAGAGTCCCAGTGAATTTACCCCGTCGTGCGAGGCATCAGCCTGGAATACAGCGAAGATTATCGAGCTGTCCGGAACGGTGTAATCGCCGACACGTCGCGCGAGCCAGCCGTACGAGCTGAGCACGATGCGTAGAGCGGACCAATCCTTGACGTCGTTGGGATTCAGTTGATGAATACGAGCCAAGGTGGCGATCTCCTCCTCGCCTAGCGGGGGAAATACCCTCTCGTACGAGGGGTGCTCCAAGGCATGGTCATCGCCTGAGTCGCGCGCAAGTTGAGTGATCTTCTGTCGTACGCTCACAACGGCCCCTAGCTGCTCTATGCGACGAATCTCACCGGGTTCGAGTACTTTGCGCAGGAGCGCTAGCACCCGAGCCAACGGGAGAAAGAGTAGGTTCGCCGGTGTTGCATAGGAACTGCGTGACATCTCCGGAGAGATAGCAACCGAGCTATCGGAGAACTCGCGCGACCATTTGCGATGAGCATGTCGGACGAGTCCTACGAGCTCTACCTCGTCTCCGACGGCTTCGAGTTCGTGTGGGCAGGCAAGGAGTATCTCACTCCATTGGCGAAGCACCCAGATATCTTCGGATAGGTCGATCGGCATGCGCACCGGGGCGAAGGAGCTGCTACGCGACCCGTAGATGAGGGCTCGGCGGATACGTTGTCGGGACGAGAAATCGTAGTCGACCGGATAGCCAACCACAGAATGAAGTACGGCCCGGGCGCTCAACTGAGGAAAGTTTGAACGCTTGATCCAGCGGCCTCCCTCAAATGAGTGAGCCAGGACCTTTCCGGCTTCGAGCGCCAGGAGCGTCGTTGCTATCTCGCTTGAAGGTATCGAACCGATTAACTGCCGCATCTCTGGGATCAGGATGCGATGCATAGTGTGCCGCACTCGTTCGGCGTACTCAAATGATGATGCAGCGTGATCACCCGTCGCACGTTCCGGCACCGCGCCCCTGATCTCTCCCGCAGCGTAGAGTGCATGCAGAGACAGGACCGACGAGAGAAGGTGCTTGGCGTTGTCACGCAAGGGGTCTCCATCGAAGGCTTTCTGCAGAAGCTGATCCTCCTCAGGGTATGTCACGTACGGCGCTGTGTCGCTGTTGGCGAGTATGACAGCTACGAGGGTCTCGTTGGTGGTGTTAGCCGCACCGAACTCGGTGAGTATGCGCCAGAGCTCTGAGGCTCGCGCCTCGGTCGGCGAAGCGAGCTGCGGGCATGCAAGCCCCCTCACCTGCAGATCGGGAGCTCCTCCCTCGGTTATCCGATCGAGATCGGCGCGCACGCCCGAGTAAAACAGACGACCGTTTCCCATCTGTCCGAGCACGTCCTCGCCTGCGTATGGTTTGAAGCGATTGATGCCCAGGCATACGGCGATTAAGATTGCAACGATCCACACCCGCAGGGACGCCAGAACCAGGAACAACACGCGCACAGCGCCGGTATGCAGCGCTACGTAGCTTGCCGAGAAGAATGACATCTCCCCTTCGGCCTCTGAGGCTACTGAAATAGCGCTCTGCGCTAGAACCGCGCTGATGTCGTCGAAGATTTTGGCTTCGGTGTATGTACCGTGGTTTCCGAGCCACTCCCGCTGTGCCTGAAGGCTGTCGGAGAACTGTTCAGCCCACGGGGCCTTCAGGGTGAGGAGCTGTCGATGAATCGAAGCCGTGTCGAGATCCGCGCCACTGTAGAGGTGAAGGGTGTACAGCACGAAAAGACCGAACGCAACAAGTGCGGTCAACCCGCCAATTAGCCTCAGCGCGACGCGAGCATAGTTCCGGCGTCCTGAGGATCGCAGGAAATCGAGATCTTTATCTTTTGGATTCGGGAGTCCCTCTACCGCCACGTTCCCTCTGGTAACCTGGACACACAACCTACTGTGTACGCTTGAACGTACCTCACAAGACTAGGTTTCAAACAGATCAAGATCAAGGTCACAAACCTCGAGCTCCGAATTCCTCTAGCCTCTGGGAGAGTCTACTGCTTTTTGTCCCAGCCGTACTTTGCGCCATCCCCGTGTGCCCGGTAGGTTGGCTGGACACCCCCCCGATACAATACAATATGTCGGCACTCTGGAGCTTGTATGTTACTGAAATAGCTCTTTTCGTGCGCCCCGATGCGCTTAAAAAGCTGCGGAATGTTCTTCTGCTGCGAAATCCGATCTTCGGCCAGCACTAAACCCCCGCATTTATCGCTACGAAGGAATTTATCCGAAGGCTGTACGAAACAAGTATGAAAGGTCGTAAATTCAATTATCTATACAAGATTTTACAGCACTTGGCTATTGCCGGTTTTATCCTTGTAGTAATCGAGCTTTACAGACTGGGTGTCGCTAATCTGCACCTGGGTTCCTCTCGGAAAACTGGCCATTAGGCGGATCGGTTCAGCGATCCCGGTCGCTTTCCGGAGGCAGTGGGTTTGTCCGGTATCAAGCTGATCGGAAGCTCCGTTTGTCGCCGAAGCGCTCTATCCAGATGTGTCTGTGGTCGCGGCGTTAGCCATACGAGAATCCCTTAAATCCTCTAATAGTAGCCTACTTGAAGAATATGCTCGCAGGCCTCCTGCAGGATGCTTAATCAGGCCTTTTGCGCGAGGCGCCCGGGTGTATGGTCTCAAATCCGGGTGCCTCGCGCGGTAGTTAGGACACGTTTCGGTGAGTTCGTTTCATATCATTGGTGAACGTTTGGTTGTGCCTTCCTGTAATGAAGGGCTTAGCAAGAACTAGGTGGGTGAACCGAACATTTCCTGTAGCGGGCAGTCGGCATATCCAGACCAGTATGGAGTGCATGTGCCGGAGGCTCGAGCACTGGAAGGGAGATTGAAGGGCGATTTTTGAGGGGTATGCGATGAAGGTACGGTATATCGCACTGATAGCAGTGATGTCCGCTCTGAGTACCAGAGCAAGCGTAGCCGATGTGCAGAGGGTAAGTATCGGCCAGGCGAGCCAAGAGCAAGCAGCAGAGGCAGTTGCTCACTACGCCCGCTCGCGGGCCTTGTTGATAGCGGCGCTCAGCGAGTTCGACCAAGCTCGTAAGGTCGCGCGACCCGATGAGCTCATCGATCCTGTAAAGTGGCGCAACACCTTGATTGACCGGGCAGAGGACCTCGAGCGGGTGCTCGACCCGCAGCCGCGGGCCACCAAGGGCGGGATCAGGTTCTCCCCCGACCCTCGGCTCATGCCTGACGCACGTAAGTAATCGGTCTCGTGTGGGTTATGAGGAAGGGCATTTTGTCTGAAGCAGGTGCGGAAAAACAGCTGATTACAGATTAGAGCAGGAGGAGACATGGACAGCGGCGATGTAATCCCATGTTTGAATGAAGATTGGACCTTCGGAGGGTGCAAGCTATTTGAATGGTTAGCCGGTCTTACGACGTCGTTTCTTTTGAGCAGCGCATTCGAGAAACCTGCGCACTACATGCCGCTGTTGGTGTTGATCTGGATCGGGACAACGCTTGTGCTTGCGATGACGCGTAAGAGATTTCCAGATGAAGAGCGTGGAGTAAGAAATATGTGCATGGCAGCATGTGGATTTGAGCCCCCAGGGATTCCAGCACCTGCCAAGTTACAGCCGAGGTGGAGCGGTGCTCCGCTGAGGCGCTTGAGCCCCATATGTCACTACATGGCACTGGAGTTGGATCAGGTTGTCAACAAGCCTCGGGACCAAGAGAGGCGCGGTTAGTGTGCGGTTTAGTGAAGCGAGGTCGTAATCATGAGTAAGATTAAGCAGGCAACCGAGGTCGTCAAGGAGAGAGTTGGTGACACTCAGCTCTCGGCAGGTCGCACCAAGAACGACACGATTCGCCTATGGGAGAATTACAAGGATCAGGCGCTTATGTGGCGCACATTGACCCTGCTTCAGATTCCAGCGACGTTCATGGCGCTTGTCTTTGCGATAGTGATGTGGGCGACGCGGGAGATTACCCTCCAGGTTCCGTCCAAGCCGATGCCCGGTATGTACGCGGCCCAAGATATCCCCGACACTGAATTCATCAATATTGCAAACGACTATATCAGCCTCATAGCAACCTACCAACCGGCCACAGCGCGTAAGCAATTCGAGGCTGCTCGCGCAATGCTCAAAGAGCCTCTACTCACGAAGTTCAACACTGAGATGATCGGGTCGGAGCTAAGTGCCATAGAGACCACTTCGAGAACCCAAGTATTCTTTGTGGACCCGCTCAAGACCAAGGTGGTCCGCGACGGTAACAACGTAACGGTCACGGTAGTAGGCGAGCGTTGGAAGGTCATAGCGGGAGCCGAGCTCCCAACGGTCACCAGCAGATTCCGGGTCACCTTGACGACCAATCCGCGTAATCCACTCAATCAATACGGTATCGTGATAACGAGCGTGAATTTCAAGCCCAACATCAGAGGGGAGAAGAGTTCTGAGCAAGAGGACCCGTCAATGGGAGCCGATTTATGAGAGTAGTACGTATGAATCGACAACTAATAACTGTAATTGCCGTAGTAACGGGGGCGCTGATCGGGTTCAGCTCCTCAGCGCATGCTCGAGATGTCGAGTATCGCGAGGGAGAGGGTGATATCGAGGTCTTCGTGAATCCTGCTGAGCCCACCGATATCGAGTTTCCAGGTAAGATCAAAGAGGGGTTCAAGAGTTCCACGGCCGGAATATCGGTCGAGCGCAAGGCGAACTCCTTGGTCGTTTTTGGCAAGGAAAATATCAACGATAACGGAGAGGCGATCCTCGTCAAGCTCGAGGATGGGCGGTCGTATCCGGTACGGATACGGCGTGCAACGGCGGATAATCCGCGTGACGCATTGGTATCTATCGGTGATGGCAAAGGGCCGATCGGAGCAGACGAGGAGGAGATGCCGGTCTACAAAGAGCGTGGTTTCGATAAGGCTCCGCCGAGCAAGGTATCCGGTCTGATGCGTGAAATGGTGCTGGTCGCCGAGTTCGGCAAGCGTTCGATAGCAGGTTATCAGGTCAGTGAGAAGTACAGAGGGCAAACGGTAGTGAACGATGGTGCGGTGCTCGCGAAGATCGACAAGATCTTCATCGGACCTAACCTCTGGGGTTATGTTCTCGATACCACCAATATGTTGGACCAGTCGCAGAAGCTCAATCCAGCGTCGTTCAGAATCGATGGAACGCGAGCCATATCGGCATCCAACTGGGAACTGGCGGCTCGTCCGATGAACGTGGAGGAGCAGGTATCCGGCAAGCACAATACCAAGGTCTACATCGTGTCACGGGCTCGGTAAGGGAAGGAGTTAGTCATGTCGCAGTTCATCAAGGACCTCGGGCTAAGGCTCAGGAGTGACCGAAAAACCCAGGTTATCTCGGGGTTGGTGGTGCTGTGTCTCCTCTGGATGATCCTCGGAGACAACTCGCCCCGACGCCGCATGCGTCAGCAGGCGCCTGTAGACGTAGGTCAGAATGACCCCACGGAACGCACCGACGACCTGATCCAGCGCTTCAACGGGCACCTCAATCAGTTGACCGTGCAGACCAATGCTCTGCGAGAAGAGGTTGATGCCAACAGGAAGGCGATGCAGGATTACGAACAAACGACTGCAGAGATCTTCAAGAAGATCATCGAGCGCTTGGCGGAGGTTCAGACCGTGAATCAACCAGTACCGAATGACCCCGGTCCACAGGGTTTTGTGCCGCCGCCGCTGTCGCCTGACCCTGTGATAGACCCGGTGATGGAACCGATAAATGGAGAGGTCCCGGTTGCAGATGGACCGCCGGAGCGCCCTGAAAAGCCGCGTATCGCAGCGATTATGCCCGGAGATTCCGTGCGTGTGAAGCTCTTGGCCGGTGTGAACGCACCGACCGATGGAACCCCCTACCCTGTCGTGCTCAAGCTCGTCGGAGATGTAATTGGCCCCGATGGCAACAGTGTGCCGCTCGGAGAGGCGCGAGTAATTGCTGCCGCTCAGGGATCGCTCACCGATTCGCGAGTTCTCTTCCGGCTGACTAGGCTCAGCATTCGGTTGCCGAACGGGCGGCGCAAGGAGTTCGGTGTCGATGGTTGGGTGGTTGGAGAAGATGGCATCCGAGGTATGGAGGGCGTGCTCATCGACCCGATCGGAAAGGCGATAGCGGGCGCAGCTATGGCTGGTGGATTAGGTGGTCTTGGTCAGGGTCTAGCCGCTGCCAATACCGTAAACCGCTTCGGAGTTGGTAACAACGCCGTGGATACGAGTTTCGTAAAGGATGGTCAGATGGCTGAGTTTGCCGCTGGTACGGCCCTCGCCTCTGCAGCGCGGGAGTGGAATTCGATAATCCGCGAGCGTCTGGCGCAGCTGGTTCCGGTCGTGCAGGTATTGTCGAATCGTGAGGCGACGGCGGTCTTTTCGCAGTCGCTCGCCATTCCGGATCTGCTCGAGCAGCTGGATGAGGAGGATTCGTCAGTAGTGTACACGTCTCTCGATTAAGTGTTTGGAGGTTGTTAGTATGAGATCTCTCAAGTTCGCAGTTATCCCGGTATTCGCCCTGCTCTGCACGGGCTGCTCATCACTGGGACGGGTCCTCAACCCGTTCTACGACAGTCCAACTGAGGTAGCTTATTTCGGGGAGAAGAACGACCGTGCCCTCAACGATTCGGGTGGAGGAAAAGGTGCTCGTGCCCGGGAGGCGCTCGAGGCATTCAACACCTACCAGCGTGCGCTCGCTCCGCAGCCGAACAATCCGGTCATAATGCCCGCTGTTGTTCGATTGATGTGGGTCCCTGACCACCTCAATTCGCACGGTGACCTTGTGCCGGCTCACTACTACTACCTCAAGGTAAAGAAGGACGAGTGGGCTGTCACCGACGCATTCGAGCTCGAGTCGCAGCTCAGTGGAGGGGCTAGCGGCGGTGGTTCTGCGGTCGGATACGTCAATCCGGAGGACATCCGATGATCCGCGCTGGCAACAGGTGCCTACTAGGTTTGGTAGTCGGGCTCGCCGGATGTGCCGCGGGCCCAAAGGATTACGAACCCTACTCAACTACCGATCGAACGCTCTTTATGCCGAGCTTCCGAGCGGCAGCTCCCGAGCCGGTCTATGCACGGACCCGTTGGGTGCACCTTCCCGAGGTGCTCCCGCAACGCGAGATGCCGGGCGACGAAAAACGTGAGGGGGGACCGGATACAGGCCCTGCGTTGAGGCCTGTTTTTCAACTAACTCTCAAAAAGGCCAGTCTGGAGGAAACCGCTAGGGTGCTTGCAGCCATGGCCAGGTACTCGAGTTACACGGACCCTTCGATCGCACAAAATGCATTTTCTATCGAAAATCTAGGAACGATCGACGAGCTCGGGCGGACTATAGGAGTGAAGGCGGGAATTCAGGTAGTTATCGACCATGACAACCAGGAGGTGCGCTTTTTAGCACCTGCAGCGGAAACGCCACGATTATTTAGTGAGTAAAGCTCATGAGTATCAATAGGTTAACTCGTAATAGGTTGTTTCAAGACGAGCAGCTTTTCAATAAACTGCTCCCCTTCGCCAAGTATGAGGAGGAATTGGAGGTCTTCCTGCACACCGATGCCTCGCTCTGGTCGCTCTGGGAGCTGCAGCCGAAATGGATAACCAAGGTTTCTGACGCTGAGGCGTTCCAGCTCACGGAACGCGTGCAAGAGATGTTGGATTCAATGGAGCACACCTTGTCGGCTCAGTTTTGTTGGGTCACCACCTTCGACGTAGAGGATCTGCTGCGGGATTGTCTTTCGCGCTATCCGATGTCGGGTCCGGCTGGCTGGATGACGCGTCGCTGGGTTCGGTCAATCCGATTGGCAAGCCAGAGCAGATCGCTTCACCGTAGGCCGCGTCGGCTCCGTTTGTTTGCATGTTTCCGCTTCGATCCACCGTGGCAGGGCAAGGGCCTCATGCAGCAGGTGGCACGCAGTTTGAAAATGTTGATGTACGGTGCGGTCGGTATCGGCCGTGAGCAGCGGCACAGTGAGTATCTCGGCTACGTCAACAAGTTCAAGGGGCTCACTGATGGAGCGGCAGCCAAGTTGGCTGACCTCGGATTCTATCCGCGGCGAATGGATGGCCAGGACCTCATCAATCTTCTCTTCCCAATCCTCAACCGTAGAAGTGTCAAGCCAGGTAAGTACCGGCGCGGTCGCACCACCGCCATCCCGGTACCCGTCTATGATAGCGATGATCTGCTCGCCAACCAGCTCTCTGAGACTCATGTGGAGCATCCGCGTGATGGCATCATACGCAAAGATGGGCGTGTTTTTCGCTCCGTATCGATGGTCAAGCCGCCCAAGCAGTGTCTACCGCTGATGATTGCACCACTTCAGTCGGCTCCGTACGAGAACATCGTGAGTGTTACCTTCTCGAAAGATCCGAAGGAGAAGCAGCTCGAGCGGTTGGATCGCCTGGATGGAACTCTCGGTATGCGGGAGCGTGCCTGGGGAGGTCGCTCGAACCAGAAGATACTCCATCAGATCTCAGCTATACGATCGGCACGACAGGAGCTCTATAACTCCAAGGAGCAGATCGTCAGAGTCGGTGTACACCAGACCTTCATCTGTCAGACGGAGGACGAAGCTGTACGTGCTACCTCCGAGGCAGTAGCCACCTTTCCACAACTCAACGGCGCCCGCGGTATGGTGCACGAGATATCGGACATGGCTGTGCTCATTAACTCTCTTCCTGGATGCTACGATCCATCCACGGACGGCGCTGGATGGACTACGGTCATGCAATCCTCCCGTGCTACGCGGCTCTTTCCGCTGTGGGGTAACTGGAAGGGAAGTGACGGGTCGCAGATCCTTCTTCCGAGCCTCTGGAACCGTGAGTTGGTGGGCTTTGACCTCTACGATTCAAATATCGCGCCGAACGTATTGATTAGCGGAGTATCGGGAGCAGGTAAGAGTTACCTGATGTGCTTCCTAATAACGATGTTGAACCGCGGCCATTTTGCAACTCTCTCCGACGGTCGAGTCGTCGAGAGAAACCCGATCACCTTCGTATTTGACAAGGGAATGGTGGGGCAACCGTGCGGTTTCGAGAAGATCGCGAAACTCTTCGGCGGTCGGGTCTACGAAGCAACTCCGTCCCGTGCTCCAGCGATGAACTTCCTGGCGCGGCTTGGCGAGCTGACCCCGGATTCGAGGAACGACGATTACAAAGATCTCATCGACATGTGCGCCGACGTCATCTGTGACATGGCCACCGATGGTAACAACAATCCCGACCGTCTCGAGCGTGGTAGCGTCGCAGAATCGCTCTCCGAAGCGCATCGCATCTACCGAAGTGGGCCTATGCGACGAGAATTCATCCTGAGCGATGTGGTGTCGGTCTTGCGTGCCCCACGCCGTGTGGACGAGACCGAGGATGCAGCACGACGCCGACAACGCATCGCGCTCTTAATCGCCGACTACTACGGAGAGGGAACGTATGCGCGATTCTTCGACCGTCCGGGGTCTCTAAAGCTAAAGGAGCGTTTCATCGTATTCGATCTCAAGGCGTTGAGCAGAAACCCGGACCTTCAGCGCGTGTTCCTGAAGATCGCGATGGTATGGGCGGATACGGTCATGAACGATCCACGTGAGCTCGATACCCGCAAGGTTCTTGTGTTCGATGAGGCCCACGAGCTGATCGGAAAGACTCAGGTGAACACGATCGAAACTGCGTTCCGGCTGTACCGCAAGCGCAAGGGTATCGTGATTGCAGCCTCTCAATCGGGAGAAGATTTCTACGTCGGACAGGGTGGTCAAGCGATCGTCCAGAACAGTGCTCACAAGATCTTCTTGCGGCAGGATCCGAACAAGTTCCACCTGACGGCGCAGGCATTCAATCTCAACCCACAGCAGTCGGATGTTATCATGCGGCTACGCACTGTGAAGGGAGTAGAGTCGCAGTTCTACCTCGTCTCGGATATCGGAGAGGGCGCCTTGGTCCTACCAGTAGAGCCGGCGTTTTACTGGGTGAGCACCAACAACGGAGACGACAATCAACTCTTCACCGATGCGCTGACTCGGCACAACAACGACTTCAGCAAGGCACTCGAAGAGGTGGTCGCGGTGGCGCCTTACGGAGCCAAGGATCTGCACGAGCGCTTGATGGGTGGAATGAATCGGGAGGAAACAGGTGGTGTTGGCGTTACGGGAGCGGTCAACGATATGATGCAGTCTGGCTTTAGGGATTCGTCGTTGTAGGAGTACGGTGTATGGCTACTATTGGAAGAATGAGCAGTCTAGGTGTGGCGCTCCTGATGGTCGTTGGCTTCAGTGCGTGCAGTCGCACGAAGGTCCCCGAGGGGCCTCCAGTCATCGAGTATCAGGTCAGAAATGTACCAGGTGTAGTGGAGTACGCATGGGAAGAGCCTATGGTAGACGTGGTAGACGTTCCCCCGGGCCTCGACCCGGAGGGACACTACTATCGTCCAGGGCATCAAGAGGTGGTAGAGATCCGGCAGGGTCGGTGGCAGTACTATCGTCGGCCGCAACAGTAAGGTAGGCATGGTATGAGTCTCATCAACGTCAGAAATTTTCTCGCGCCGCTGCGCAATAAGTATCAGATGGGTGCCCTTCTCGTGTTAGCGCTGATCGTGGCGGTAGTACGGGTCATCGGAAGTAGTGAGCCGCCTGCAAACCGAGAGAACCTCAAGCTGAACGATGAGATAAAGGGCTTCCTAGCGAGCCAACAGCCGGCCACACAGGTGCAGAAGGGTAACACAGGATCACTACCCAGTTTGGCAGACCCGTTCAGTGAGGGCCTGCTACCCGATGGCTGGAAGGACGAGGCGAGTAATGACGCGCCGGCTCCTGCACCGTCCAAGAACGACAGGGGGCTCTCGGACGTAAAGAGATCTTTGGGGCTTGAATGAGTCTAGGCTACGAGAATCTCGCAAGGGTCGAGATTCGGGGCTGAGGAGAGCTGAAGCAAAGGGAGCGCTGAAGAGGAGATGGGAGAAGCGCCTATCTCCTGGGTGCTTAGGTTTACAGCGGTAGGTATGAAGCGGTTATGAAGCTGGTGAGTAAAGTCAGTAAGAACAAAAGAACAACCCCTCACCTGATCGCAGCTGCGTTGGCGGTAGGGGCACTCCTCGGCACAGCCCAAGCTCAAGCTGAGGCTTCCAAGGTCAATTTCGTTACTCGCTCGAACAGCTTGTCGAACGATCGTGGCCTGATGGAGGCAGAGCGTGATCTTCTTCATTCGCTCGCCGCACATTCGTTAGAGACCCGTGATGCTTCCCAGCCCCAGGTGAAGCAGGAATCCGCAGCCCCCAAAGAGCGCACAAAGGGGGACGCAGGGACTCTCGCACACTCCTCAACGAGCGCGAAGTCGCCTGGCGAGACCACGGCTGCGCGAGCAGGCAGGGGTGTGAAAGCTCCTTCTGCCAAGCAGATCATCGAGGCAAAAGCACCTGACACAGAGCTCGTAGAGAAGGCACGCTCGCTGGAGCATAGCAACTCGAAACTGAAGAATGACCTTCAGAGCGCTCGAGATCGCATCGCTGTCTTGGAGCAACAGCTAATCGAGTCTCGCAGTCAGTTGGCGATTGCAGAGACCGAGGTGAACCGCCTCTCCGGTATCTTGGATTCAAAGACGCGCGCGAGTATGGGCAAATACAATTTTCCGGTGTCCGCTGTGGCTCCAGCGAAGCCGGTGCCTGCGCACCAGAATACCCGAGCTACTACAGCGCGCGTTGCTCAACCGGTTGTTGACGAGCGACCACCAGCTGCAGATGCAGATCTACAGGTAGCTACAGTGGCGGTAGACAAAGCCGATCTTCGGCTCGGACCCGGTAAGAATCACTCAGCTCTCATGTCACTTCGACGGGGATCAAGGTTAATGGTAGAGGCGCGGCAGGGGGAGTGGTACCGTGTGTTTGCGCCGAATGGGGACCGAGCCTGGATAGCAGCATCCCTGGTTAGTTTTGGAGAGGGTGCATCTACCCTCAACGATGGTAGCTCGGTGCGAGTCAGAGGGTTTACGGCGAGTGCAGAGGAGGAGGCGTTCCGTCGTGTTCACCGGCCGGGTAAGTGAAGCAGCGATCCCTTTTCGCCTGAGGGCGTTGCTAGCGGGTAGCCTGTGTGTCGTTGCTGCCGCGCTCCTCACCCGAGAAGTGCATGCTGTGCCATCCGCATTGACGCGGGTCGTATCGCGACCAGCGTTCGTATATCCGGTTATGGGACCACGGCTTTCGAGCGATTTCGGCAAGCGCAAGCATCCGAAGTTCAAATCCGTTCGCCATCATCATGGAGTTGACCTAGCAGCTCCGGAACAGAGTCCGATACGAGCTATAGGTGGTGGTCAGGTGATCTACGCTGACCCATACGCGGGCTATGGAAACCTGGTAGTGGTCCGTCACGATGATGGGATGACGAGCCACTACGGTCACTGCCGTGCGATTAAGGTCTCGATCGGTCAACGAGTCAAACCGGGACAGATGATAGCCACTGTCGGTAATACGGGGATATCAACCGGTCCGCACCTACATTTCGAGATCCGCGTTGGCGGGCAACCTCGTGACCCAGAGCACTTCCTACCGGGATTGGCCTCAGAGGCAGAAGGATAGACGCCTCGAGACGGTCGGGTTTTTCCGCTGTGCTGAGAGTACACTGAAACTAGCCTCGAGAGCGGCCCCCACAGCATCAGTATAACCTATCGAAAGGACGACAGAAAAAAGGTTCGCGTATGCTAAAACTCGATGCTGAACTCAATTATGCAACATTTCGAAAACAATCTATTATAACCATCTATGAAACTGGGACGCGCATGGCGCGTTGAATAAAAGAGAGTCCTCGAATATACAACTGATTCCATTTGGAGATAGTTATGAATAAGCAGAAAGGTATCGTAGCAAAGTTTAAGAGCGCTCAGCTAAGCCTCTGTCAGCGTGTTGGTGCAATGAGCATCGCACCGACCGAGAAGCAGGCGCGCATCGCACTCTTTATTTTAGGAGTAGCGATCCTCTCGATGGGCATGTCGTACGAAGTAATCGCTCAGCCAACAAAGCTCGGAACGACCTACAACGATTCGAAGATTGCAAACGCCGTGAATGCAATCATGACCTACCTTGAAGGATCGTTTGGAGCGTTGGTGATGGCAGCAGCTGGTATTGGAGCCATCTTGAGTGCTGCGTTCGGTCAGTACAAAGCAGCGTTGAGCTTGATGGTGGTCGCAGTCGGAGCGTTCATTTTACGCTCTCTCATATCGACCTTCTTCAACGACGCTGGTATCCGCCAGTAAGTACGAAAGATCGCACCGGATACGGTCGCGGTCGTCGTGGAAGCGCCGCTCGGGGAAACCCGGCGGCGCTTTCTTTTTTTGGCGATTACTGAAGAGACTCATTTTTTTGAAAAATAAATGAAGCTCGGTTTATGCTTCTCATCCTCGCTGGGCTCCCGTTCTCTTTGTGTCCTCCTTCGTTTTTGGATAACGCCGCTCAAGCGCCACGACACACGATCTTTTGAAGCGCCGTCTTTCTACAAGCGACTGAAAAATTGCTTCGTAGCAGAGGACCGTTTTCTGCGGCCTGTTCAGGCTACCTTTTGAGACGCCGGTCCCCCTATCGAGGTCTCGATTCTTTGCACATCTTTCAGAGAATACCAGAGGGCGTGCTCTGAGCTGCAGGACTAGCTCCCACTTTTTCCGCACCATCGACAGGCATCCCCAGTCGAAGCTGGATTGCACGCTTGAGCGCTGCATCCTGCTCGCGCGCCAGGCTCTCCTGTAGAACCGCACGCTCACTTGCAGTTTGTGGATTGAGCTTCGAATATGCCATCGACCTCGCCAGGGGTTCCGGATGTCGGGCCATCAGTTGGAGGATATCGAGAGAGCTCTTCCAATCGCCTTTTCGCACGTAGCGAGCAGCCTCGAGGTTAAAGAGGTCGGAGCTATCGGTCTGCGCGCGGGCCAGGAGGAGCAACACAACGGCGTCCGGAGCGGGCTTTGTTTCGAACCAGGCTGCTATGAAGGGCACCCGCTTCTCGGTCGGTAAGCTGAGCGCTGCGACGAGAGCCAGGGTTTGTTCGCGAGTCAATCCACCTCGCTCGCCGGAGAGGAGCGTGAAGAGATTTTTGTCAGAGGGCTTGAAAAATCGGCTAACAAGAATCTCAGCCGCTTGCTTGCGTACTCCTGCTAGGGGGAAGGTCAGCAGATCGGAGTACTGACTCAAGGTCAGCGGACGAACTGGAAACTGATTCAGTATGAGCGCCAGCTTTTCGAAGCTTGGAATAGTCGACCACTGCGCGAGATCGTCGATGTCGAACCAGCTCAAAACGGTCCCGATATCTCCCCCCTTGTCGCGCAGCGATGCCAGCATCTGCCGGGCTGATTCCTCACTCGAACCGAGCAGGGGAAATGCGTTTGCCATTCTAGCCAGTACGGTATTGGTATCGGAATCCTTGCCGAAGTAGGCATCCAGCGCGGTAGCAGTGACCTGCCCACAAGCGATCGCACTCAATCCGATAGCCTCTGGAGCGCTCAACTTCTGTACGCCGGACTCCCTCAAGTACCGGAACGCCGGTCCCACTGGACCTGGCAGTTGCTCGATGGTAGCTAGCGAGACCTCATCGAACTCGGTATTGGGGTTAGTGGGTGACATGTGACAGGAGATGGCCAGGATGATCGGAGCTGCAAGCTCACCAAAACGTCGCGAGTCCTTGGTACCCTCTGGCAACAGCGGGGCCAGAGTAAGTGCGAGCACGGTGTCCTGATCCGCACTCGACAACTCGTCTCTCCACACGGGATTCAGAGCGGTTCGCAGGAGACCGCTGGGAATACCTGGGGTATTCTTTCCGTCCAAAATGTTCTCTATGACTGTATTTTGAGCAGCTGGGTCGTGCTCGATTACTGCCGCACGGGCTACGCGGCGCATTCGAACCCTATCTCCACTGACCCAGTCTGCCTCGTACTCCGGGTTTTCGGTGCTGACCGGCAGTGGCAGGTATCGGGCGAGGTTGAAGTACACTGAGGGAGCTCGATAACGGAGTAAGACAAGGAGTACGACTGCTGCTGACAGGCTCACTACCACGGAGCGAGTTCTCGAGGGTTTCGAGTCAACGCGCGCTGATACCTGTGTCGAGGAAGGTGTGTGCGAGCTCAAAGGAGCACGCAGCGTATCCTCACGGTTTGATGACGTCCGCCCCCCTACTACCCTGCCACTTCCGACTACCGGTGCTCTCCTGATCGTCGACTGTTCGCCACCTTGGTTGACAAACGCCTCCTCTACTAGCTCCAACGCCGGGCGCTGCCGCGGCGATGGTAGGAGCAGTTGATCCACGAGCGCTCGTTGCGAGCTGTTCAACGCATCTCCGAGGATAACTTTCAACGTGCGGGCGAGGCTGTACAGATCTGCTGAATGGTGAGGTTCGTCGTCGGGGTGCGCCTCCGGTGCACGGTATTCGTCGTTGGTATCGTTGAGCAGCCCGATTCGCGGGTCAAGGAACACGACCTGTTCGTCGACCGATGCGATATTGGAGAGTGAGATGTGTCCGTGCACCAAGTTTCGTTGAGCAAGAGCACGCACCTGCTCGATGACCTTGAGAGCCAGCGGAAGCTGCGCATGACCCACCGAGAGCTCTCCGCGTAGTAGGAGATCCTTGAGGGTTGCTTGAACATAAGGCCGTATGAGCAGGAACCGATCAAGACCTACGACGCTCTGCACCGTTGTGCTCCAACCAGGAATGACCGTGAAGCCTTGGATATCGCGGATCAGCGAGGTCCGAGTGCTATCGTCAAAGCTTGGTGAGAAACGATACAACCACACCTTACCCTTGGAGAGCACCAGTGGTCTGATATCCCAGGGAGAATCACCGATGAGCACATTGACGCACACCCCGGATGCAGGGATAGAGCGCGCATAAAGCTCGAATACCGGTCGTTGCGCGTCGCTTAGGGCGTCGGGTGACACTAGCCTCACAAGTATTATCCCCTATTCTCGTCGTTGTCGCGGTAAGAGCTCAGTGCCCTGCGGTGTGCGGTGATATGTGAGAGGGCCATGCATAAGTGAAAACCCAAGCTAGCTCCGCAGTGCCAAGAGCGAGCCTATCTCTTCCTTGAGCCTGGGTAGAATCTCATCATACGAAAACTGTCCGACAAGCGCTCCTTTGCGCTTAAGATTGACGTGAGTCGGGGCGCACCACAACCCCAGATCGGCATCGTCTGTCTCGCCTGGACCGTTCACTCGACACCCCATAACTGCTATCGTGAGTTTCTGGTCGGCGAACTCCTGAGTCATTCCTCGCACTTTTTGCGCAAGCTCGACGAAAGCTTCGTTCTCTACTCGCGAGCAGGAGGGGCACGAGATGATATTGAGGCCGTCGTGCTCGAATCGCGGCACCGATCGGAAACGCCCAGCGTACACATCTTCTATGATCCTCTTTGCCAGGAGCACCTCCTGATGTTTCTCTGCATGAGGAAGGGTAAGTGACACGCGTAAGGTATCTCCGATGCCTTGCACTAACAGATTCTCAAAGGCGATACGGGTCTTAATCTCTCCCATTGGAAGCATCCCGGCTTCGGTCACGCCGACGTGTATCGGAATCTCTGGGCATTGTACTGCGAAGCGACGGTTGATATCGATCACATCGTTGGGATCAGAGCTCTTGAGCGATACGACGTAGTTGGTAAAGCCGAGTTCTTCGAGGTATCCGATATGCTCTTTGGCAGACCCGATGGCTACATCGATGGGGTCTTCGCCGCTCTGAGCGAGTGCTGGATCAAGGGAACCAAAATTGACTCCGATACGGAGCGCTAGGTCGTGCTCTCGGGCGACATCGACGATGTAGGCAACCTTGGTACGTACGGGAACATCTTTCTCGTGATGATACAGGTGTCCTGGGTTGTAGCGAATCTTCTGCACGTACGGCGCGACGCTCCTGGCCAGCTTGTAGCTTTCCTGAAGGTCGACGACCAAGCGAGCGCCGGTTCGTTTGCGGATCGCCGCCAAGGCTTCGACATCTCGACGACTGTCGATAGCGATGCGGATGATGTCTGCTCCGTACTCCTCGAGAAGGGCTATCTGGCGGCAGGTGGCCTCGATGTCCTGTGTCTTCGTGGCACACATCGACTGCACCGAGATGGGCCCCTCACTGCCGATGATGAGGTCCCCTACCCGCACCGAACGGGTCTTTCGGCGAGTGATTCGAGGTGCTGACGAAGCTGATTCTACGATTGGAAGCTCTGATCCGTTTGTCATGGTTACTTACAGGACGATTTTCACTGTCGAATTATCAAAAATATTGTATGATCTGTCAGTTATATCAGCCTTTTGCGGTGTTGTCTTCCCGGCCCGAAAGGCGAGCGGGGCTCGTTGAGCGAACGATGGCTGGGGACCACCGGTGTATCGTTGAGCGCGAGCATACGGGTTGTAAGATATTGAAATAAAACGATTTTGTGATTGGCAGCCGTCGCGCAGAATTCAACGCTTGCTCGTAGGCTGTCAAGGGACGGTGTTGTAAGCGCTAGTGAATTGGGAGTTTAGGTACCTATGACAGACCAAGAGGACCTGGAAGAGATCTTCGCCAAAATTACCGAGGAGTACGAGGAGCCAGTGCCTATCGGCGGACGGTGTGAGAGTACGATTTTTTACAGAGTCGAGGACCTGAGCGACAGCGAGCTCGATGCCTGCGCTCAGTACGTTGCCCAGCGCATAAGGAATGTGATCTCACCACAACATCCGGAGCTGTTCCTCAAGTTGCCGGGCGGCTATTCGTTCTTTGCCGAGCGGCTGTGTGCGGTTTACTCAGAGATGTACAACAAGGGAAAAGAGATTCCGCTCGAGCAATACCTCGAGAGCAAGATGTCCAACGGTCACGGGGAGAAGTACCGAGGGTGCGCTTCGATCCTGGTAACCGATGTGATAACCACGGCACGTTCGAGTCTAGAAGCTCACACGCGGGCGACCCTGCGCGGTATTCCTGTGCTGTGTTGGGCAACCCTCATTGATCGAACCTTTGGGCCGGGGCCGGTCCCTGTGGTTTCGGCGTTCACCGGTGCGCCGGTACGGGTCCTGACTCAGATCGGCTAGCTTGACCGGTGGTTGATTGAGGTTTCGAATAAAGGCTCCTCGTTGAGTCCAGTCGGTAGGGCTCAGTGTTATCCCGACGTGAACGTGCTCGTTATCATCCACTCGAAAAAGCGATGATCCCGAATAAATAGCTCGAGGCGAACTATGGTCGCTTGAGGGGTATGACCTTTCCAGTTCCTCCCACAGCCATCCGTGGTGTTGTTACTGGGCTACAATCATCGGAGTCTCCTGCACCGTCTGCTTCGTCAAGTATGGCAATCGTTGACACGACCGTAGCAGCCTCCTCCGAGAGTTCAGTTGCCGGTCGCACCACCTTGCTGCGGCGTATCAACATGTCAAGCTCATGGTGGGCAGCTTGACCGGCCTGGAGACGTGCTTTGAAGCTAACCAGGTTCACTGATAATGAGGCGGCTCTGATGAAATCTCCGCGCTCGGCGCAAGCGATAAGCTCCCTTTGAGACTGAACGAGATCACTCTCACTGGACCTCCAGATCGTCTGGAATTCGTTACGGAGAGCGAATACATCGTAGATCAATTTTTTGGTGTTGGGGGATTCTACCGCCTCGGAGAGTTTGCGCAGTAGAAGGCTATTTACCTCACGCCATTCCTGTACCTGAGCAGCCGAGAGCTCTGCGCTGCTCTCCGCTTTGAGGTTGGAAACGGTACCGGCTGAATTGTACAGTCGCAGCGCGCGTCGGCTCTTCTGGATGAGGGCCAAGACTCGGGCGCGAAAGGACTCTGACTCCATAAACTCCTACCTGACGAAACGGCCTCGGAGGTTAGCAGTGCTGATGACCTAAATCAACCTTAAACCGACTCCTAAGCAGAAAAGGGATGACTTTCGGGCTGGTAACGAGATGGCTTTAAGCGCAATAGGCATTCACTACGGAAATGCAGGCCCGATTGAGAATGCACTCAAGCACGCCGTGCCGCGCCAGGCGCGCACCGTAATGTCAAGTACTCCGTCATACAGCTCGACGTCCCTTGACACTTTGAACGGTTTATTACACCCCGCCAGGCCTACGAGATCGATGCTCTTGAGCGCTGTTCCCCCTTCCATCTCGATATCAAAAACGCTCCTGCCAGGGAGTCGTTGATACAGCTCCATAAAGTAAAACGTAACCGTATACGCCCCCAAGGGCAGGGGTACATGGTATTCAATTGGTCCTTCTCGCGAGCTCCTGCCAGAACTGTACAGCTTTGGAACCAGCGTTAATCCGTGCCCAGTAGTATCACCGTAGGTAGCGGCCTTGGAGAGTCCGAAATCGCTCTGCCAGACGACTCCTGTGTCGTCGATGAAGCCTGGGCCTCCACACTTGATAAACAGCGTCGGTCTGAGTGCAAGGCGCTGTAACCTGCCGAGCTGATCGAGATAGTCACCGTGCGCGGTGTGAGTGGGCACGGGCTTGAGGGTGGACATAGGTGGGGGTGTTGTAACTCCCGTTTCTCTTCTGGGCGCGCCGGTAACCAACGGAGTGTAGAGCACTGCGTACCATAGGCTAAGAGCAAGCATGATTCGATTTCTATGAGCCATGAACTCATTTGTAGGCTACTCCCTCGGATCCGGGTAGGATCTCGAGCATTGAGCGTTACGTGCATACGCACAGCAAGGGGGCCAACGCGAGCTCACGGGTGCTCTTGCAGCCTTATCCTCTTACTGTGCCGCGTTGCTGCTTCTATGTGAGCAGAGCCCGTTCTCGAGCGACCCTCCCCTCACGCTGCCTGAATCCGGCAAGCTACTCCCCGCGACTGCCAAAGGGACAGAGATATTAAACGATTCCGAGGTTATTGCTCGGAGTCAAAGTCGCAAGCTATCAGCTACCCTTCGCCCGTGATCGGTTTTGGTTCGCCACCTATACAATAGTAAACGCCTGCTCGGGGCTGAACTTGGTTGCACGCTCCCGTTTACCGTCAGTGTATCGAACCCGGTACTTGGTGGTGTAGGAACCGCTCTTCAATCCGCGCAGGGTGAACTTGTTGGTCTTGGAACGCCGCACGAGGTTCTTGCCGTTACCGCTGACTCGGATTACGTACTCTACCTTCGGCTTCTTACGTGCGGAGGCAACAACCGCGGCAGTGCTTCGGAGCGCTTTGGCCGGTTGGCGAAATATAAACTTCTCCATCAATATCGTTACGCTCCTATCTACGACCTCGAGCACCGGAGCTGCCGGAGCGAGTTGTGGACTGACCGGTCGCAATGGCTCAACACCTATGCCAAGCATCTTCGCTTGCGGATCGATCGTAGTAACGGTGCTTCCCTCCGTCTGATTAACAGCCACGATTCCGGCATCGCCGCTCGAATCAAACGAGACATAGAGCAAGCCGCTTCTGTCGTCGACGGCGATCCCTGAGCAGGTCTTGTCGAAGTTCACCAGAGTCAGAGGCTGGGGTTCAGAGAGCGCCGGGTTCAGTCGTTGTATGCGGGAGAAGTTTGTTCCCCTCTGACAGAGGTACAAAAGCCCGGTTGCTTGGCTGTAAGCGAGGCTAGAGATAGCGGTCTCACCTACGAATGAGTCGTCCTGGCCGTAGACGAACTCCTCCGGAAAGCTAGCAGTCGATGAGGGTTGGATGCGCTTAATGGAGCTTCGCTGTTTGCGGCCACTGAGTTCGGTCTCACTCCAGTACAAATACTTGCTTCCGTCCCAGGCAAGATACTTGGGCGTCGATGTTTGAGATATCTGATAGTTCTCGACTGGGTTGTTAAGGCGCCCGTCTGATTTCGGGACTATGTTCCAAGAAAAGATGGTCGAACTACGGCTACCGCCTAAATAGAACAGGGTACGGCTCGGAGGGTCGAAGGCGAGACCAAGGTTGGCGTTGACGCTCTCGAGCTGCGGCCTAGGGCCCTTCGAGTCTACGACGCTGATGCTTCCATCCTGTACTACGAAGATCTGCGGCACAATCGGGTCTAAGACGAGGGCTGTGTACCCCGAGGAGGTAGCTAATACTACCTGGTTAAGTCCTGTACTTGCGCTACGCAGCACATTTTGAGTGTTCCCGTCATCGCGCAGAAAATAAAGGTTTGACTGCGCCTGACTAGACGAGACTAAGAACAGCCCCACCCCGAGAGCTGCGCACAGTGAGCGCAACCTGTACCTACATATCGCCTTCATAAACCCTCCGACTTATCCTGTTCGCTCGGGACGCAAGGCGGAGCCTAACACCGCCTCCCCACGCTGGGGATCTTCTGACCGTCCTCTCAGTGTAGCGCAATAAGCTGCTACCACCAAGGTTGCTTCTCTACGTAGGTCACTTCGAATCAAACTCCAGATGCCCCTCCCATTCCTCGTCCGGTGCTTGGCTCAGAAAGTGACTTATCTGACGCAGATAGAGCTGGGCTGCCTTTTCGAGCCGGGGCTCCGCGCTGGCGACGAGGCTGAAGCACTCTTGAGCCTCCTGCCACTTACGACGGCGAAAGTGGGTGAGCGCTTTCTGCCATGCCTGTGCTACCTCTTCAGAAAATGCAGCTTCAAAGAGTCCGTAGATGGCGGTCGCCTCGCGCTTACCTGCAGCTTGTATCAACCCAAACGGGAGGATCGTCACGCCTGGAAGCTCTCCCAGCTCTCTGCGCGTTGCATCTGAGATGATAACGGCAGAACCGAAGTACTTGTTGAGCCCCTCGAGACGCGATGCCAGGTTCACCGTGTCACCGATAGCGGTGTAATCGAATCGCCGCGCTGAACCTAGGTTGCCCACTACCATCGGTCCCGTGTTGATCCCTATGCGAGTCATCAAGGGAGGAAAACGTTTCGAGCGGTTGAAGGTATCCACGTTACGCTGGATCTCGAGGGCTGTTAGGGTTGCCAAGCGTGCGTGCTCTGGAACCTTTATCGGTGCACCCCATATCACGAAAACTGCGTCACCGATGAACTTGATGAGTGTTCCCTTGCGCTCGAAGATTACATCCATGACCTCCGTGAAGTAGGCGTTGAGCATGGTTGAAACCTCTGCGGGCAGCATCCCCTCGGTGGTCTGGGTGAAGCCCGCGATATCGGTGAAGAGCGCTGTGGCGTGCACCCCTTCGCCTCCCAACTCGAGAGCCTTGGTACTCCGGCTCATCTCTTTGGCCATCTCCGGCGATAGGTAGAACTGGAAGGCTCGTTCAACTTGCTGCTGCGAGCGAACGGTGAGCACGTAGTACAGCAGGAAGTTGATCAGCAGCGCGAGCGGCACGAGCGCTGTTACGAGCGAAAAGCCCGGCAAGAAGAAGCCATTCAGGAAGCTCAGGTAGCTCGTGATGCTCCAGAGCACGATCAGCCCCACCCCGATGAGCGCAGCCCACAGCGGTTTGAGCATGAACAGCGAAAATACGGTTACGAAGGCTACAATCAGCAGTGCCAGGGTCTCCAGCGCGCGTGATGAGCGGGTTATCCAATCGTTGGTCAAAAGATTGGCAGCAGCGGTAGCATGGATCTCGACACCGAACATCGCGTCGCGGTGCAGCGAGGAGACGTGAAAGCTATCTACAACTCCCGGACCGAGCTCAGAACGGAGGACGAGACCGACAAAGACGACTTTGTCGGCGAAAGCCTCGCGCGGAACTGGATTCTTAGGGTTCATTAATTGGTGGTAGGGAAAGGTCTCTACCGTTCCTGGAGTGCCGTAAAACTTGATGAAGTCGCGACTACCCGGGAGCGCTGGGGATTTACGGTTGAGTCCAGCACCGGCGAGCGCCAGCGTGGGTATCTCTTTGATGAATTTTGAGGCGTTTTCGTCATCGACGAAGAATCTCCGCACGTAACCCCCGTCGCGCGGTACGCGAACGAGCGCGGTACTCTCCGAAGCTTCGAGAAACGGTGCATACGGCTCATTGAGCTCCTCGTACGCGTATCGACCGGCAGCAGAGCTCTGCTCGCGAACACCCACGTCGGCACCGAGGACGGTCGGGATCTGGGAGATCGATTGCGCCAGAGCTTTGTCCGCCGTCTGGTCAGGGCCGGGATCAATGAAGAGGATATCCATCACTACTCGGCGTGCCCCGAGTTCCTTGAGGCGTTTGAGCAGCTCGGCGTGGAGCTGACGCGGCCAAGCCTGATTCATCGGCACACCGAGTAAATTGTAGGACTGCTCGTCCATAGCCACTATCGCTACCCCTGCCGGCGCAGGCAGGGTTCCGCGCAGCGCTGCCCAGAGGTCGAGCGAGAGCGCCTCACGTTGCTCTCCAAACGGGGTGAGCAGTATTACCAGGTATATGAGCGCTGCGATGATACCAGCGAGCGTAGCGAGTAAGGTTCTCTTCATGGTGTTGCGATACCCACCGTTCCCAACCGGGCGATTATCTCTGGGCAAACCCGCACTGGATGCGGTAGCTCTATCAGCTATAACAGAAATCCACCCCCGGTGTGAGAGGGGATTATCAGGAATATTACCTATGCGATTCCTTAGAGCGCTTCTAGCGGTACCCTTTGCCCTTTTTGGCGCTTGGCCGGCCGCGGCTGAGGTAGTGGCACGCCTTGATTCGGTCGAGGGAGAGGTCGAATATCGACGCAGTAGTGACTTGGCCTTCGCGAAAGCTAGCGCTGGCGTAGAGCTCAATGCCGGAGATGTCATCCACACGGCTCGAAACAGCCGCGCCGGGATCATCTTTGCTTCGGGGACACTCCTGCGGATCGCGCAGAACACTACACTCGAGGTAAGGGCCGAGGCTACTCGTGAGGAGTCCATCTTCTTGAAAGCGGGAAAGCTCTTCGTTTTCAATCGCGCTGAAAAGGAGCTTCCGATCGTTCGCACACCGGGAGTAACGGCCTCTATCCGAGGCACAGAGGTGGTGATCGAGGCGTTGCCGGATCGAAGTGCCACCGTTGGAGTGATTGAGGGAGCGGTTGAGGTGAGTAATTCGGCTGGGACCGTCAACCTCGGTCCGGGTGAGGCGGCCAGGGTGCTCAAAGGTGGTGCGCCGCTCAAGGAGATCATGGTGCGCAGTCGGGATTTGGTCGAGTGGGCGCTCTCCTATCCTGTTGAGGTTCCGGTGAGCTCTTTGTCGGCAGGATTCCGCTCCGAGAGGGGTAAAGAGGCTCTGGCAGCCGCCACGCGAGGCGATTATGCACGGGCTCTCGCGCTCTCTGAGGGGGCCTCAGACGAGGCGCTCTTTGGTCGCGCGGTGGTGCAGTATCTCAAGGGCGATGGCGTGGCAGCAGCAGAGCTGCTTGCAGCTCGAACGTTCGATGGAAACCCCGAAGCACGGGTGCTACGGGCAGCGCTTTCCCTTAGTTTAGCTGGCGATATCACGGCGATGAAGACAGATTTGGAGTCGGTGACCTCAAGCCAGGTTTCGCCACAGCTGCTCTCTAGCAGTGAGGCGATGCAAGCGGTTGCCTACCTCGTATCCGGAGATCGTGAGCGTGCTGATAGCCTGTCTGCAGCGGCGGTTGCTCGCGCGGGTACGAGTCCTGACGTAGCGCTGGTGCGCGCGAGCGTGCTCCAGGCGTCCGGACGCTTGGAGGAGGCGCAAGAGGTTTTACAGACAGCCCCAGAAACCGTCGGGATACGGGCTAAGTTGGCCGAGCTGCGGCTCGGACAGGGCGATCTCGATCGAGCTTGGATAGAGGCATCTAGGGCGATAGAGCTGGCGCCGACAAACAGTGAGGCGCTTTCGGTACTGGGCTTCGTAGCTCTTGCCCGCGGCGAACTCGATCGCGCCACGAGTGCGTTTGATGCAGTTGTTTCCTCGGGTGCCCCATCTGCCCGGGCGCGACTCGGCTTAGGATTGGTGAGAGCCCGCAGAGGAGATCTGCAACCGGCGCGTGACCTCATAGCGCAGGCGGCGGCTCTTGATCCGCAGGTAGCGATATACCGCAGTTATCTCGGAAAGGCGCTCTTTGAGGACGAGGAGGAGCAGAGAGCGCTGCACGAATTCAGCTTGGCTATCGAGCGCGACGATAACGACCCTACTGCTTACCTGTATCGAGCCTATACCTACCTCGCTCTCAATCAACCGGTGCAGGCCCTGGCTGATGTCGAAGCCTCTATAGAGCGTAACGATAATCGAGTCGTATACCGCTCGAGCCTCCTGCTGGACCGCGACGAAGCCGTTCGCAGCGCAGGACTGGGGTTGGTCTTCAGCGGTCTCGGGTTCTCCAATACGGCGCGCATCGCGGCCCTTGGCTCCGTGGGTAAGGATTACGGCAATTACGCAGCGCACCGATTATTGGCTGATAGCTATCTCGAATCACCCTTTTACCTCGACGATGCAAGCCGCTCTGAGGCTGCCATAACCAAACTGCTCTCGCCGCTGAGCTTCAACCTCTTGCGTGTGGGCTCGTCGACTACACCCGGAAGCAACGATTACAATGCGCTTTTCGAGCGGTCGGAGAATCGACAAGGGATTGATGTCGAATACGAGAGCCAGTTCGACCGGCTTTACTCATCGGCTTGGGGGATCGGCAAGGGAGAGGAATACGGCTATCTCGCCTCCTGGAAGAGTGACATGACTCAGGGCTCGAAGCACGGTTCGTGGGGCCGTTTTCACGAAGGCGAGGTTTCCGCGCAGTGGCAACCGAGCTGGGATACCAGGTTCTTGCTCGGTGGTGTGGGAACCTATTTCTCACAGTATCAAACCGAGGGGCCCGAAGAGTTCTCGCTCGATCGGGGTGAGTTCGAGGCGGCACTAGTGCACACCTTCTCGCCGCATCTGCGTGGTTTTCTCGACGTGCGATATGGGAACCCGCGACAGGATTTCATCACCAACGGGTTGCCGCGCAACGTAGCGATCACGTCGGTCTCACAGGGTGTTGTTCTCGATGAGGTGAGCGAGGTAGCCCCCTTCGACGAACGCACCCGTGAGCGTGTGTCACAGACTAAGGGTACAGGGCAGCTGATCTACGATACTCAAGCGGCTTCGCTGGTTTTCGGCTCGACGTACCTGTATTCCGAGGTCGCTCGAGAGGAGTCGAGTGTCATTCCCGGCGGCGCTCTCGACATACCCTTTGACGCTCCGATTAGTGTCAATTCAAGGGGCTATGATAATCTGGCCGGCTATGATCTCTACCTGTATCCGATTATTCACCTCACCCCATCGCTTGACCTGACGGTCGGAGCGAATTTCACCGAGATTGAGATCGGTGATACCGACGCAGCACCGTTCGTGGACGGAAGCTCCAGGTTGTCTCATGTATCTCCCAAGATCGGTGCGCGTTGGGAGATGTGGCGGGATGGAGCCGTGCGAGCCGCGTTCTACGAAAACCTCCGAAAAACCTCGCGCGAAGATCAGATAACCCTGGAACCAACCCAGGTGGGAGGGATAAATCAGATCTTTACTTCGTTGCCGGGAACGCTCGAGCGTACTTGGGGGGTGGGTTTTGACCAGAAGCTCCCCACGAACACGTACTTCGGAGTCGAAGGGGCGCAGCGACACCTCAACACGCCACTTGTTTCATACGATACAGCGCTGGAGGTAAACTACGACTCAGCGCAGATCAGTCGTGGCATTGCGGGTCCGGAGGATCTCGACATACACAGCGATGTCACCAACCTGCGCGGATATTCCTATCAGGTGCTCTCTGATCGCTGGGTGGCAACGGTCGATCACGACCTGTTCCGTTTCTCGGATCACGGTGACGAGGACTCTTCCCGTGAACAGCTCTACCGCTCGGCGCTTGCCTTGAGATACTTCGATCCATCGGGTTGGTTTGGATTCGTGAATGGGACCTTCCGTGATCAAAGAATCGATGCTGGAGGCCCAGAAGGAGACGAGGTGTCGTCCTTTTGGTTGTTCAACGCCACTACGGGTTACCGCTTCAGGGATCGACGCGGAAGGGTCGCGCTCAATGTGGTCAATCTGCTCGACAAGGATTTCACCTACGACACCTCGTATGGACTAGAACCGTTTATCGCACCGGGCATAGGTGTCTGGATCACTGCCAGCTATAACTTCTAGCTCAGGCGAGCTAGCTGGCGTGTGGGGATAAGGAGTTGACGGACATGATGGCACCAAACGGGGTAACTCTTCGCCGATGGCAAGTACAACGACGCATGCAAGGCGTATGACGCGATAGCCCGGAAGTTCGGTTTCGACATGAAGGGCTTCAACGAGCCCACTATCGAGCAGCTCCGAAGAGATGACGGTATCGGCAGCCCCTCCCCTCGGACCGCGGAGCTTTTGCTCCGCATGCTCATAACACCGTAACCCCAACAGCTAGCGGACTTAGAAAGTCCGCAGTCCGGTTGTAGGCAGCGCGAGGATACATTTCTCTAATTTGACTTGCCTCATGACAGCCTCGGTACAGGAAAAAATACCAGATACTCGGTGATATCCCGACGTGAATGTACCCGAAACAGGCGTGATGCGGGCTGAAGGCATCGCGTTTAATCCTTGTAAGCAACTACTTCCCAGGACCATACTCGTCGGGGGAGATATAGCTTAGAGCGTCTAACAGATCAAAGAGGGCGCCACACTCCATGACTGGTCCTCTGAGCTATTGAGAAACATCGCTGTTTGTCTGCCTGGTATAACTTGCCGGCACCTGCAGCAATGTCGAGCACTATCGAGAAAGATGCGCGCTTGAACTGACCAACAAGTTCCCCGCAGACGATCACGAATCTCAATCGTAGTGATGACGAACTCGGGGGGGCGCAGTTCGATCGACGTCTGGTTTTTCATAGTCGGGCATATTGCTCTATTTTAGGAAGCAAAGAGATAAATGCTCGTTCGGGTACGTTTACGCGCACGAGCTTGTTCACGTGGAAAGGTGCGATCTATCGTTCAAAACAACGACGTACGTTATTCCTGGCCTCGCTGCCACCCGCTCGATTCCACGATGAGCCGTATTTTGAAACCCGCGATATGCCCCTTAGCAGGCTAGGCACGTCGCGACAAATGAAGAAAGCGCTGAAACAAAAGGGAGTCCGCAGAGCCGAGTCGGAATACACGTGTCCGTCGCGAATCAGAGATAGCAGAGAGACGGTAGTTACGGAGCCTAGTAGCCTAAAACATCAGTAAGCTTCGGCATCGAGGGAGGGTACAACATAGGAGGATGAGGAACGGTAAGATCCTCCATCTTTCATCTCTGCCGCACTGTTCGCGCTCGGTGTATAAGCTCCTTGAAGAATCTGATCAAGGTAACTCGTACGCTGCGCTTCTCTGAGAGGCACCACATACGGCGCCCACTGCGCTAAAGAACTTGTAGCCCCTGTACAGCGGAAATACTTGCGAAATAATGATTGGTTTTCTGAGCGATGCACCTCGCTTCCCTAGCTGCACTTCGTATCGATGCGTGGGATCTCAGAGAGTTTAGCATCGCCCTCAGATTTGACCCGTCGAGCCTCAGTTACAAGGGGGTCTTGTCGACTCGTTGAGCCGGTCTGAGTAAAGTTTCGCCTTGCCATGATTCGACGAAGCTGGTCTAGCTGTTCGACGTATAAGCCGCGCAACTGGTCGATCTCTCTTCCGCGGTCAACAGTTTGACAGAACGGAAGGGAAAATGGACAGCTCTTGATAACCTCCGGGAACCCGAGGGTGATACTCTGCGCTCGACGCGCTAGAACGTCAGCCCTCCTGGCTGCTCTCTTGGCGTCCAGACCAACACGCGATGCAACTGCCCTCAATATTTGCCCGCGCGAGGCGCTCTGATTGGCGCGCTGAGCAAGCAGCTCAGCGGCTCTCTTCGTGAGTGCAGCTAAGTCAAGCGCAGTCTTATTGAGCTCATTCTTGATCGTGCCTATCGGTCGGTCAATACAGCCTCCTTCACATACCCGCGTTGACTGGTTGATTGTTGCTGGCGCACCATCAAGGTTCCAGGTAACCGATTGAGTAAACGTCGTCGAGAAAGTGGCAGCATTACGACCGCTCTTAAGAACTCGTGGTTGACCTCGGTCAATCGGTGCAGGTGAAACATTGTTCAACGCTCCAATCGGTATTACGACATCGAAGGCATTCGGATTGTTGTAACCGAAGGTCGCAACCAATCCATTTGCTGAGCCGTTGATACAATCAACGATAGGATTTAGCCGCTGACAGGGGGTAGAGTTGCTCACCGCAGTGGCGGTCGAGAGCTTGCTCCCTGCAGCCCGAACCCTCCAGGTCACGGACTGCCCATTGAAAAGAACCGGAACCACACCTCTTTGTCGACCGATTCTAAAGGTTGTCGGCTGCCCTCGATCGGGTGCCCCTGGTCCAAACTCGTTTACCGTGCCCGTACTCGGATCGGAAACAACTTGGATGTCGCGAGCGGTTCGATTCTCGTATCCAAAGTAGGCGGTAAAGGATCCATCCTGATTGTCGAATACACACTCTAGGCCGACCTCTAAGAGCGCCTGTTCATCTCCCTCGTTATTATCTTGATTATTACTACAACCTGGGTCTTTCGTATCTACTAAGCTATCCTGATCGTTATCGATACCATCCTGACACTGAGAACGAGGGTTAGCCTCATCATTGTCCTGGTTACCCGAACAACTGAAATCAGCCACGTCCGTCGCTCCATCGCTATCGTTATCGATGCCATCCTGACATTGCGCCTTTGGATTGGTCTCGTCATTGTCTTGAGGGCCAGCACAACTGAAATCAGCCGTATCGATCGCGCCGTCTCCATCATTATCGATGCCATCCTGACATTGAGACCTACCACCAGACTCATCGTTGTTTTGCCTATTTCCACCGCAGCTAAAGTCAGCCAGGTCTATAGCACCATCTCCGTCGTTATCGATTAGATCCTGACACTGAGCTCGAGGATTAGCTTCATCGTTTTTCTGTCGATTCCCACTGCAGCTAAAGTCAGATAGGTCTACAGCACCGTCGTTGTCGTTATCAAGACCATCCTGACACTGCGCCTTTGGATTGGTCTCGTCATTGTCTTGAGGGCCAGCACAGCTAAAGTCAGCCGTATCGATCGCACCGTCTCCATCATTATCGATACCATCCTGACATTGAGACTTACCACCAGACTCGTCGTTGTTTTGCCTATTTCCACCGCAGCTAAAGTCTGCCAGGTCTATAGCGCCGTCGTTGTCGTTATCGATACTATCCTGACATTGAGCTCGAGGGTTAGCTTCATCGTTCTTCTGTCGATTCCCACTGCAGCTAAAATCAGCTAAGTCTACAGCGCCGTCATTGTCGTTATCGATACCATCCTGACATTGAGCTCGAGGGTTAGCTTCATCGTTCTTCTGTCGATTCCCACCACAGCTAAAGTCAGCTAGGTCTACTGCGCCGTCCCCATCGTTATCGATGCCGTCCTGACATTGTGCCTTCGGATTGGTCTCGTCATTATCTTGAGGACCTGCGCAGCTAAAGTCAGCCGTATCGATTGCACCGTCCCCGTCATTATCGATACCATCCTGACATTGAGACCTGTTGCCGGCCTCGTCGTTGTTTTGTCTATTCCCACCACAGCCAAAGTCAGCCAGGTCTATAGCACCGTCGTTGTCGTTATCGATGCCATCCTGACACTGAGCTTGAGGATTAGCTTCATCGTTCTTCTGTCGATTCCCAACGCAACTAAAGTCAGCTAGATCGACCGCACCGTCGCCGTCGTTATCGATACTATCCTGACACTGAGACCTTGGATTGGTTTCGTCGTTACGCTGCCTGTCTCCGCCGCAACTGAAGTCAGCTAAATCTGTTGCGCCATCGTTATCGTTATCTATGCCATCTTGACACTGAGACCTAGGATTTGCTTCCTCGTTACGCTGCCTGTCTCCCCCGCAACTGAAGTCAGCTAAGTCTGCAGCCCCGTCACCATCATTATCAAGTCCATCTTGACACTGTGCTCTGGGATTCACTTCGTCATTCTTTTGCCTGTTCCCGCCACAGCTAAAGTCAGCTAGGTCTACCGCACCGTCGCTATCGTTATCAATACCGTCCTGACATTGCGCTCTTGGACTCGCCTCGTCGTTTTTTATTCGAGTATTCTGACAGCTGAAATCAAAGAGATCGATGGCACCATCCCCATCGTTGTCGATTCCGTCCTGGCACTGTGTAGTGGCGACTGACTCATCTAGTCTGTTGGGGTCGTATGTTTCGGGCCTCGAAGGATTCGACCAACATCCCGGATCCTGAGCATCAATAACCCCATCACTGTCATTATCAAACCCGTCAGCACACTGAGTTCTTGGTGTAGCAGCGCACAGATAGCTGTATGACTGCCGACCACATCCGTCAGAAAATCCCCTGGTCGCTACGCCGGTCCTGGGATCATAAGATGAGGAAACCGAAAGCGCATTGCTACAATTGAAGTAGAAGTAATTGGCTCCCTTAGCACAATTCAGATTGGCGCCTATGTTCTCAGCCCCCGAAAAAATCTGCTGGTAACGCCATGCTGTCAACTGTGTTGTTTTAGTTTCTGATGGCTTCGCGCATATGTAGTTACATTCACTAATCTGTCCCGCTTCTGT
This sequence comes from Bdellovibrionota bacterium, assembly GCA_040398075.1. Lineage (GTDB taxonomy): Bacteria > Bdellovibrionota_C > UBA2361 > UBA2361 > OMII01 > OMII01. The sequence continues at coordinate 136,950 of JBBAUR010000002.1, forward strand.
AGCAGATGCAGTGATGCGCCCGCTTATAGAATCGTAGGTACAGCTCACAGAGCCGGGAACTGTACCGCCGTTAACACGCGCCTTTATAAAATTCGCGATACTTGTTACGCAGCTGAGCCCCGCTCCGACCACCGTACCACTTGCTACCGTACCGGCTGTTACCTCCGCTCGATTGAGGCCATCGTTGAAACATACGTATGCACCAATTCCATCGGCAAAGGCGTTCTTGTTTATAAGTACACTATTATTGGCTACCGTAACCTCGAAAACTGGCTCGATGTTGTCCGAGTTATCGGAACGCAACCACACGTAGTTACCAATCGAGGTGAAGCACCGTGAGTATCCAGCCACATTCGCTGGTGCGCCCGGACGAACATACCCTATGACTAGGTTGGGGCTTTGGTAAACGGGTTGTGCATGCGCAACCGCAAAGAACGGAGCTATTGCAATCGCAACAAAAAGACCTGAAATCCGCGCTCGACTAGCGTAAAAAACCTTTCGCATGATCACCTCCCCGGAAATGACGGAAGGTGTAGTTATCACCATCCCCTTTCTCCTCATGCATTATGCGGCTACGAGTCGGTTATGTGCGCTAAACTTCCTTAACAGGCTTCAGAAAAACGTGTCAGTCGCTGGTTTGTCTACCACTAGCGCGACGTGAACGTGGTGGTTTTTAACAATAAAGTGGCGGATTCTTAGGAGATGAAGCGTTTGTGCTTGCGCTCAATGTGGTCAATCTGCTCGACAAGGATTTCACCTACGACACCTCGTATGGACTAGAACCGTTTATCGCACCGGGCATAGGTGTCTGGATCACTGCCAGCTATAACTTCTAGCTCAGGCGAGCTAGCTGGCGTGTGGGGGTTATAGAGCCCGAGCTCAGAGCTCGTGCACACGATAGCGGCGGCTACGAAGCACCAAAGCCGCCGCACACATCACAACTGTTTTCGATTACCCTTTCATCGCAGCAACGGTACCCGCGCTGGCGACGAGCCCTTGGTCTCCGGAGAAACCTGGTACATCGATGAGCGGCCCGGTAGGTGAAGAGATGACCAGGTCAGTTCTGGCGTCGGGCATCCCTTCTTTTTCATCTGCTGTCATCCACGGTCTGGCTGGTAGCCTCAAGCCCGCCGAAAAATCTGACTCGCACGGCTGCGTGCGCCAGCCGCTGGTAAGATCAGCTCTCAGATTTGGCGTACCGGGCTTGCTTGTCACCTCGTAGGGTGCCAGCTGGGTCCCCCCGCGCCACGGAAAGGTGGTCGGTGGGGTAAACGGAGACCTATCGGAAATAAACCTGGCGGTGTCTTGCATCATCTTCATAGTAGTCATACTCACTCTCCAACAATTATCTGGTCGACCGCTCAAGGGTTGGTCGACATCACATGAGATAGCACGTACTTCCCTAGCTGCCCTGCAGATGAGAACTCAGAGCTCGTTGGTGGAAGAGAGAGTAGCAAACTCTTTCATGGCCCCGAGCGCTCGTTCGATGTGTTTTCGATTGAGCTGCACCAGCACATCGGCTTTTGGGCCCTGCAGGACGGCAATAGCCGGCTCGAGCGATGCATGCTCAAAGGTAGCAGAGGCTACATCGACTGCACCGTAGGGCCGCGGCGGTAGCGTCAGGTCGCTCAGATAAACAGGCACACTCGATGACGCGCCAAATTGGGTGTCTCCCGGTAGCGCCAACGACATGTAGCTCGAACTCGCCTGCCCCTGATGCAGGCTGCGCGCAGTGTCGAGGGCAATGTACGCGCTGACGTAGCGAGCAAGCATCTCTTGCCCCTCCTTCCCCTTAATCTGGTAATTTCGGAGCTCCCTGTGCAGCTCTATTGTGCCGTGGGGGGAGTTGAAGCGCGCCGTCTTTACCCAGCCCTCGTTTGAGTGCGCTGAATCATGGTCATGGATCGTGCGGTGTTCGTAGGTACATGAGCACCCCTTCTCCAGGCCGGATCCACCGAGCACTTCACGAAATAAGGTGAGCGCTTTCTGCTTCTCCTGACCGGTAAGCACCACAAGGCGTCTCTGCGCAGACTTTAGAATCGCCTGCGCCATGTCGCATGTCCCTTGGAGAACCAGTGATTCCCCCTGAACGTTCAGCGAGAGAGCCTCTAATTGGCCCTTCTTCGCCCCTTTCATCGGTGCAAAGGCGAAGGATGCTCTGCAGTTCGGGTGATCGAGCGTCACATGCGGAGTTGGCGTTTCGATAGCTTCCCACTGGCCTGCTACGCTGGTCTGAATTGCGTGTAAGACATCACGTCGGGTCGAGCCGGTGAAGAGCTCTAACAGTCGTCCTGCGATACCGGGATTAGTGAGATTTTCAAGGTGCTTTAGCGTTGGCTGAGATACCTGAGTAAACATGGGCGCTCCTGAAGCGGATCTTTCTTTCGGCGGGAAGGATATCATCAGGCGAAACGGCTTCCCTCTGCCGAGAAAACAGATGTTGGAGCAGTATGGGATTCAGAAAGGGATATCAGAGAGGCGTTACATCACCGCTCCGCTTCGCCAAGCGGTGGAATCGCAAAGACCAGGGTATCGAGTTCATTTCCGAGCATGTTCTGTTTTTTCTGCTCTCGTATCACCTCACCGCCGAGTGTCTCCGGTATCTTCCGGCTCGGTGTATTGTGCCGATCAACTGGGTAAATAAAGTGTTCGACCTCGAGGTTCTCCTCGGCCCACTTCATCAGCCCTACGACAGCCTCCCTTCCGAAGCCCTGGCCGTGTGCCGCTGTCTTGAGCCAGATTCCAAGCTCTGGAGTTGTCGGTGTGTCGGAGCAGTGAAGTCCTGCGCCGCCCAAAAAATCGCCGCTCTCAAGCAGGTGAATCGATACTACCAGCTCGGCGCCAACCTCCTTAGAGGCTTGTGAGCGTGCGATGAAAGCCTGCGTCTCTTCAATCCGATCCGCTGGCTTCGGAAACATGTAACGGGTGACCGAGAGATTTAAATTCTCGAATACATCCTCCGCGACCTCATAGGAAATTGGTCGTATTGACAGACGCTCGGTGCAGATCTCTTGACACTCTTGAACGGAACGTTCATGGCCAGGTTTTGTTCTGAAGGGGGTATCGAGGTGGTTCATACCTATCAAGTATACTCCAACTTGAACGCAAAGTGTGCCGTGATCTATGCAAATTCAGGGATGTTTCAATGAGCAGAAATCAGAAATGACGGGCCTGGATCTGTAAAGAGCCAAGAAACAGCGGTAAAACCAAGCTGACGCCTGATTTTGTTGAGCAGCGCTGCTGACGCCCCACTCATAACACCTACGGTTGCGGTTTTGGGCTCGCTTTCCTAGTCGAGCCGCTTGCCTTTCATCACCTGATGCAGGGTCGTTTCTTCCAACAGCGCTGCTACGCGGTTGCGTATCTCGGCGAAGAGCTTCACGAGGCCCATCTCATGTTCAATTGGACTCGGGTGATAATAGTTTCGACTGACGGAGGTGGTGGGAGCCAGCGGGCCCTCGAAGAAGCGCACGATCTCTGCAAGGGAGATCTCTTTAGGCGACCTAGCCAATGCATAACCACCCTCCCGTCCCTTCACTGATCTGATGAATCCGCCACGTTTTAGCGCGAACAATATCTGCTGAAGGAAGCGCTTCGGTATACCTTGGGCTTGAGAAATCTCCTCGCCAGACAACAATCCTTTCGGGTAGTTGCGAGCGAGAGCAACCAGCGCGAGTAAAGCATATTCAGATCGGTTGGTAAGCTTCATTTAAATGTTTACAAAGTTGATACGTTATGTAAAGTAACCAGAGAGATACAGGTGCTTCAATATGTCCAACCCGAATATAGCTCAGATTTGCGCATCACTCGGGAACCTCTCTGCACCCCTTTCGCGTAACGAAATCGAAGCGCTCCTGCGAGCTGTATCCGAACACAATGACGAGTTGAGTAGCTTCGAGCACTTCGAAGACTCCTCGTATCGCCGTAATCGAATCTTCAAAAATACGTTTGTCGATCTGCTCCTCCTGTGTTGGAAGCCGTCCCAGCGAACACCCATCCATGATCACACCGGCTCAACGTGTGGAGTATACGTGATCAGGGGCCAAGCGATCGAGATAGCTTTTTCCCGCTCTGGAATGGGCCCACTCATTCCGCTCGAGTCCCGAGAGCTTACTGCAGGTAACATCACGGTAAGTGCGGATTCGGATGCGCATATGGTCGGTAATTTTGCTGCACCGCAACAAGACCTCGTTACCCTCCACTGTTACTCCCCTCCGCTCGAGTCGATGCGCGTCTTCCACGAAGAGGAGACCTTCTTCGCCGACTATCGCTCGATAGCAGCTTGTGCAGGTGAGCGGGCGTGCTATCACTTCGATCCATGATTCCTACGATCGTGATCATCGGAGGGGGCTGTAGTGGGACGCTAGTGGCTCTGAACCTCCTGAAAGCTACCGGCCAGACCCCGCTCGAGGTCGTGATCCTCGAAGCGCGTGATCAGGTGGGCCGCGGGTTAGCGTACACAGTTCCCAGCGATCGGTGCAAACTGAACGTACCCGCTCATGCGATGGGGGCGTTTGCCCACGAGCCGCAAGGGTTTCTGACCTGGCTGCGTCGGCAAGAGCCCACCGTTGAGGCCGATCAGTTCGTGTCCCGGCGGCGCTACGGCGAGTACTTACAAGCTCTGGTGAGTGAGGTGCTGGAGCGTTCGGGGGGTAACACGTTACGAATTGTAACCGACAAAGCTCTGGATCTGAGCTTCGATGAAGCTACGAGCCGCTTTCGAGTCAAGCGAGCGCGAGGTGATGAGTTGTATTCCGACGCCTGCATCTTAGCGCTAGGAAACATACCCCGCACTACTCTCAACGGAATCAGACTCTCGGCGCTCTTCAGCGACCCGTACAGGGAGGAGACGTATCAGGCAGTAGCGAGCAAGAAACGGATCCTCGTCGTTGGAACCGGATTGACGGCCGTTGACTCGATACTCGAAGCAGAGGGGCGTGGGTACCGGGGGGATTACGTGATGCTCTCGCGGCACGCGCGGATCCCCCTCGCGCATGAACCGCCGGGTTCGTTTGAGGGGCTGGAGGTGGACCCCTTCTTTGCTTCCCTCGACGTACTAGCTGCAGAACCGTTACCATCGTTGGTCCGGAGATTCCGGAGAGAAGCTCAGCGGATCGGTTCGTCGCAACCGGTAATCAATGCCATGCGCTCACACATCCAGCAGATCTGGAGCGCCTGGCCTGTTTCCAGCAAGAGACGTTTCCTGAGACACCTGCGCCCCTTCTGGGAGGTGCACCGGCACAGGATCCCCGAAGCTCATGCGCAGGTTCTCGACACTCTACGGAGAAGCGGGCGCTTGCGGGTCGTCGCAGGGCGTCTGGAGTCAGCGCAGAGAAGTGCAGCTGGGCTCGAGGTCAGATACCGGCACCAAGGGGAGGCCGTTCAGGGTACCTTTGACATGGCGCTTTGCTGCGCTGGACCCGAGAGCGACCTGCGTAATGCTGACGTCCCACTCATTCAAAATCTACTTCGGCGCGGCATCATACAAGCGGGGTCGCTCGGGCTGGGTATCGACACGACACACAGCTCGCTTTCGGCTCTCGGCCAACAACGGTTCAAGATCCTTGGCCCTCTGCAACGCGAGCAGTTGTGGGAGATAACCGCTGTTAGAGAGATCCGTAGCGAAGCAGAGCGTATCGCCAAAGAGCTCGAGCTGCACCTCTCGCAGAGCTGGTTGACCTCTCCGTAGCGGCTGGGGGCTTATGCTGATGCTCGTTCGTCGCACCATTTCACACACTAAGATCCGGCTAGATAGTCAGTCAAACCACGTCTCACATTTTCCCTCATTATTATCTTCAGCGAGTATTCAGAGCTGTCGACCCTCTCTGCATGCTCGCCGCCAGCAACGATTCTAGTAAGATCACGGTAGACTTTACATCGAGTCGTGGGCTCTCAGACTTCCTGACCTCTCATCAGATAAGTATCGCCGTATCGACCTATCAGTCCGGTAACCTGTTCCTGATCGGCCCAGCACCCGCTGATGGCCTCCACGTAAAATCGGTCGTGCTAGAGCGCCCGATGGGGTTGTGCGTATATGCAGATAGCCTGTTTGTGGGCGGCTTGTACCAGGTGTATAGGTTCAATAACGTACTACCACCTGGAGTCCGTCACGAGGGTGCCGACAAGCTCTATACGCCGACAGTTTCCTGGACTACCGGAGAGATTGATTGCCACGATCTGACGGTCGAGAGCTCGGGTAGAGTCGTGTTCGTGAACACGATGCATTCGTGCCTGGCGACCGTGAGCCTCGAAGAGAGCTTCATACCCCTGTGGAAGCCGCCCTTTATATCAAAGTTGGAGCCGGAAGATCGATGTCATCTGAACGGACTTGCCTTGCGTGATGGGAAGGTGCGCTATGCATCGGCCTTCTCTCGAACCGATACCTCCTCCGGCTGGCGAGAGAACAAGGATAACCAAGGGGTGATCTGGGATATAACCACCAACCAAATTGTCGTAGAGAACCTCTCCATGCCGCATTCGCCTCGGTGGCACGATGAAAATCTGTGGTTACTCGATTCGGGTAGTGGTGCGCTCGGGTTTGCTGACCTCTCCAAGAAGGCCTTCTGTCCGGTGCTGAAGATACCAGGCTATCTGCGCGGCCTGGCCTTTCATGGGAGGTATGCCCTGGTAGGCTCCTCCGTCCCGCGCCAAAACAGCTCCATAGAGGATGCGCGTGTGCTCACGCAACTTGCTGCCGATAAACGCGAGGCGTACTGTGGCTTAGTGATAGTAGACCTCCAGAGCGGCGAGCTCGCACATTGGATCCGAATAACTGGCGACATTCAGGAGATCTTCGACATCGCTGTGATCCCGAACGTGCAAGCGGCGGATGGTATAGGTCTCAGGGATGATCGCATTAAATACGTTCTCAAGGTTGGAGCTGAGCCGTTCAACGGGACAAGTCAAGGGTGAGATCGCTCTTCGACGTAAGAGCCGTGACGGACCCTGGACCGCGGAGCCTCCGGCTCCGCCTGCCAGCAGCACTCCGATCTAAGCAGCCAGCGGACTAAAAAGTCCGCGGTCCCGGTATCGGTTTCACGCATTACGCAACAGGTCGAGCGCTATCTGTGGTGCAAGATTAGCCTGACGTAGCAGCGAGGTCGCTGACTGCCGGAGGATCTGTAGCCTAAGCGATTCCGCCGCCTCAGCGGCGATATCGGCATCCACGACTCGTGACTCTGCCGCCTTGAAGTTCTCAGAGGAGATACCGAGGTTGCTCACGAAGCTCTGAATGCGCTGTGTGCTTGCACCTATGTTCGAACGGTACTGGAGGAGTTCGTTTCGGTAGCGTTGGACTAGGCCAAGGGTAATTCCGGCACTCACACGGTTTGAGACTACCATGCCGGCCATGGTTTGGACCCCTAGTTTGGTGAGGTCCTTGAGGAAGATGTCGGAACTAAAGTTAGTATCATCGGAGACAAGGTTTGAAGCAGAGGAGTAGAATACAGCGAAGCGAGCATCAGCGGAGATAGCTGTTGAGTAGGAATCACCACCACTCGCCTGATTCATCTGGCTGTCGGTGCTGAGTCTCGTTGTCATGCCCGTGAGCATATCCTTCGAGAAAGAATCCACAGATCCGTTCGTATCGTTTGCAACAAACTTAGATCCGATTGAATTGAATAACACAAAACGTCCATCTGCGGAGATTCCTCCTACCGTAGAGAAAGCGGGGGCTTCAGTGCCGGCGCTGTCTGTACTCGCTCTCGTTGTTTGTCCGGTTGCGGTGTCTTTGATGAAGACATCCATTTGCGCATTCGTGTCTCCGGAAACAAGGTTAGAAGAAGCGGAGTCGAATGCGACGAAGCGACCATCACCCGAAATTACTGCCGTAACACCAGAAAACGAATCCCCCTGATTACCAGCGCTGTCGGTGCTGACCCTGTTGGTCACGCCCGTCAACAGGTCTTTGATGAACACGTCGGTTTGTCCATTTGTATCTCCAGAGACTAGATTGGAGGCGTTTGATACAAAGACTACGTATCTCCCATCAGCGGAAATAGCCTTAGCAGTGGAATAACCGTTCGCCTCATTCCCTACACGGTCAGTAGAAATCCGAGTGGTAATATTGGTTACGGTATCTTTAATGAATGCATCTCTCACGCCATTTGAGTCTCCGGCAACAAGGTTGGACGAATTCGAAGTAAAAGCTATAAAGCGGCCATCTGCCGATATTGCTCCGAAGTATGAGTAGGAATCTCCCTGATTACCCGCGCTATCTGTACTGAGTCTGGTTGTTACGCCCGTCAGAGTATCCTTGAGGAATACATCCCTATCTACATTGGTATCTCCACTAACTAGGTTGGCAGCGCGAGATGAGAATGACACGAATCGACCGTCAGCGGAGATACCGCCGACACTAGAATAATTGTTTGCTTGCGTACCGGCACTATCAGTGCTCACTCTCGTTGTCGCTCCGGAAAGAACGTCCTTCACAAAAATATCAATTCGGTTGTTTGTATCTCCAGCAACAAGATTAGATGCGCTCGATTGAAACACCACAAACCGGCCGTCGGCAGATATAGCTGGATTGCCAGATGTATTCGTTGCCTGATTCCCCGCACTATCCGTACTAACCCTCGTAGTCCCGCCGATACTCCCCGACCCGATCTGCACCGCCAAGGTGCCTTCAACTCCCTTCCCCCCCTGAAGCACCATCCCAGTCCCGGAGCCAGTAAGCAGGTTTAAGCCATTGAAGGTGGTCGACTCAACGGTTCTGTTCCACTCGGCTTGAAGAGCTGTGACCTCCCTTTGCATACTCCCGCGTTGAGTGTCCGTGAAGGTACCGTTCATCGACTGCACTGCGAGCTCTTCGATGCGTTGGGTGATGCTGGTGAGTT
>JBBAUR010000003.1:0-120608 GCA_040398075.1 Bdellovibrionota bacterium
GCTGCCGATTGCAGCCATCCGAAGCAGAGGAGCATTTTTGTTACGCACTCTTAATGCCTCCCGTACTACCAATCTCTTCATCTCCTTTCGTAGCAGGGTGGGTTTTGACCTTGCTTCCCTAGAGTCATGCAACGCATGCCTTTATGTCAAATAGGTGTTGACTCTCGGACAGTGTCGACTTCACCCCCGCTACCTGGAGGATGCTTGCGAGCGAATTGCCCGCCGGAATCGAGGAGCGCGTTCAACGGTACTTCGACTGCCGGGCCAATCTATATCCCGGGAACGTGACTGCCCGTTTTAGGATCAAGCTACCCGGGAATCCGGAAAGAGTATGGGAGCTTAGAAGCCAGAGATATGTGCTCCGCCAGACCCTCGTACAGGCACCTAATCCACAATCTCCCACTTCGAAAGCTACGGGCTAGACTTTTGGTGAGCCTTGTTCGAGACTACAAGCAAGCTCCGTTGTAGGAATACCCATGGAATCACCAGAAACACCCCAAAACACAACCACAGCCGCCTCCGACTCCACCGTATCTTCTGTGCAAGCCGAGGCAGTAGTGTCGGCGCCAGATGACCAGATAGACATCGACCTCTTTGCGCGCATCAAGCTTCGCACGGCAACGATAGAAGCAGTGGAAGCTGTACCCAAATCCAAGAAGCTGTATCGCATTCAACTCGATGTAGGGGAGCTCGGTAAAAGGCAGATCGTCTCGGGGATCGCGCAGCACTACACACCCGAGGAACTTATAGGTCAGCAGATCGTGATTGTTGCAAACCTCAAGCCCGCCAAACTGATGGGTGTGGAGAGCCACGGTATGTTGCTGGCTGCTTCAACCGAGGGAGATGGCCTTCTGTCGCTCCTTACCCCTAGCCGACCGATTCCGGCTGGATGTCGAGTTCGCTGAGCACGGCAGCGTTCCAACGTTTAGTACTCGGTAATATGATCACCGATTCTCACACGCATCTCGACGCCGAGGCTTTTGATGAGGATCGAGAGGCTTGCATCGAACGTGCATACGCCGCAGGTGTAACTCGCATGATCACTATCGGTGCGGGCCAGGGCATAGCCTCAGCTCGAAGAGCCATAGCTCTTGCCGAACGCTATCCGTTCATCTGGGCGACCGCTGGGGTGCACCCGCATGATGCGGGAACAGATGTCGATTTTTCCGAGCTCGAAGCGCTCGCACGCCACCCCAGGGTAGTGGCAGTCGGCGAGACGGGTCTTGACTTCTTTCGCGAGTGGGCACCAGTCGAAAGGCAATACAGTTACTTTGAGCGCCAGATCGATGTGGCACTAGCAGTTCATAAACCGATCGTCATCCACTCCCGTCAAGCCGGTGAGGAGTGTCTTCGCATTCTCGAGGCGAAGGGAGCGAATGCCGTCGGCGGTGTCTTTCATTGCTACTCTGAGAATGCTGAATTTGCTGCGCGGTTGAGAGCCCTCGGATTTTTGGTGTCGTTTCCTGGATTCATCACCTTCAAGAAACAGGACGAAGCACGCCAGGTGTGCTCGGCTATTCCACTCGAGCAGATCATGATCGAAACCGATGCTCCGTACATGGCCCCGGAACCCCATCGTGGCAGGAGGTGCGAACCGTCATTCGTTATTGAAACGGCTGGGCAGCTTGCTACACTCAAGGGGGTGTCACTCGAGGAGGTCGCCAAACAGACCACCGAGAACGCCCTTAAACTATTCTCTCTCATGAGGTAGCAGTATGTCTTCGGCTCCAGTTCTCCTCGAGAGTTCCGGTCGGATCGCGACTATCACGATCAATCGTCCCGATTCCCGCAACAGCTTGAATAGGGAGACCATACGACACCTGATCGAGGCCTTCTCCACTGCATCGACGTGTGCCGATACCCGTGTCGTTGTTCTGACTGGGAAGGGCACTGAAGCGTTTTGTGCAGGAGCCGACCTTGCAGAGCTCACTGCCGGCACCTCGCCGGAATCTCGTCGGGAGTTCTTCAGCTCCATTGCAACACTCATCGAAACGATCTCGTACTGCCCCGTGCCAGTCGTTGCGAAAGTGTACGGCTTCGCTCTGGCAGGAGGGTGTGGATTGGTTGCTGCTTCTGACATCGTCGTAGCCGCAGACGACGCTCTCTTCGGACTTCCTGAGGTCGGTATCGGATTGGCCCCTATGGTCGTGATGGCACCTCTGCTACGCACGATAGGATTTAGGGCAGTCTCAGCGCTTGCCTTAACCGGCGAGCGGATCTCTGCGGCTGAAGCGCTCCGCGTGGGCCTCGTATCGAAAATTATGCCTAAAGCCAATCTGGATCGAGCTGTGAGCGAACTGTGTACCACGATCGCCTCGAACGGACCGCATGCAGTTCGTGCCACAAAGAAGGCCCTTGCAGACCTCGCCGAGTCCCGGTCGCTTACCTTTATGGGAGAGCTTGCCGATAGGAGTTCACTGGTGAGTCTGTCCAGCGAAGCGCTCGAGGGAATCGCGGCATTTCGAGAAAAGCGTACAGCAAAGTGGAAAGCCACATAAACACCCGTTACCAATTGATAGTCGAAGTAGGTGCATATGAAGATAGGTTCTTTCACTATTACCGAAGTACTCTTCGGCTCTTTTGCTCTCGACGGAGGATGCATGTTCGGTTCAGTTCCGAAAAATCTCTGGGCACGGTCGATCGCAGCTGACGACGAAAACCGGATTCCTCTCGTTTGTCGTTCTCTTCTGATAAGAGATGGAAAGAAGCAATTCCTCGTCGACGTTGGAATAGGCGAAAAGTGGGGTGATAAGCAGCGTCAAATATACCAAATCCGCAACACCCCTCAGTTCAACTGGGGCTTTGATCCCCTGAATGTGACCGATGTGATCCTTACCCATCTTCATTTTGATCATGCAGGCGGCGTCTCCTATCGCGACACGGATGGCTCACTAAAGCTCTCCTTCCCACGAGCCAAGGTACACCTCCAGATTGCGAATTGGGATCGCGCACGTAATCCATCACTTAAGGATCGCGCGAGCTACCTCGCTGATAACATCTCTCTGCTCCACGAAGCTGATCTCGTTCTGTGTGACGGAGATGTCGAGATCTACCCTGGAATCACCGTTCACCGTGTCGATGGGCATACACCGGGGCAGCAGTGGGTGGAGATCTCAGCCGGAGAATCGCGCCTTTTCTTTGCCACGGATCTCATTCCAACCTCCCACCACATCCCGCTTGCTTACCATATGGGGTACGACGTGTGTGCCGATACCCTCCTCCACGAAAAGGAGAGCTTCTTGACTCGAGCGGTCGAGGAAGGGGCTATAGTCTGCTTTCAACATGATCGTGACGTACAAGCGGCGCGAATTTCCCGGAACGACCGTGGGCAGTACGAGATAGAAGAGCGCCTCACCTTATGGAGTTAGTTGAGCTAACGTTGCTAGCTCAGCTGAGGCCATCTCTGAATCCAACAGCTGAAAATCTCCGAATGCGATCACTATCTGTGTTACTTTGAGATATGTCGCTTGCCCGTAACCTACCTCTTGCCTGCGCCTACAACTTCTTTCAGATGTGCCTCATAGTAGTACCTGTCCTGGTACCCTACTACCAGTCTCTTGGGCTTACGATCTCTGAAGCTCTCCAGATACAGGCAGCTTTCGGTTTAAGTCTGGCACTATTTGAGGTTCCAACCGGCTACATCGCCGATTTGTGGAGTAGGAAAGCCTCTGTGTGCCTTGGATCTTTCTGCGCTGCCTGCTGTTTCTCCTTTCTCCCGTTCGCGACCACGTATGAAAGCCTCATGCTCTTTCAGGTGTCTATGGGGCTATCAGCAGCTCTCTGCTCGGGCGCTGATACCGCCCTCGTGTATGATTCCTTACCTCCCGGAGCTCCGAGACTCAAGCTTTTGGGGAGCCTGAGCGTCTGGGCACTTCTCGGGGAAACCGTCGCATCAGTGGTAGGTGGAGTCCTGGTCCTCTATTCGTTCTCTGCTGTAACTTGGACACAAGCATACGTTATGTGGGTGCCGTTCGTTATCTCGCTCTTTTTCGTCGAACCTTCGATAGAGCGTATGCAACGCACTGGCCACGTAAGTAACTGCAAGACGGTCGTAAGACACGTATTGAGCGGAGATAGGTTATTACGCCTCATCTTTCTCAACGGCGTCGCATGGGGACTTTCGAGCTTTTGTGTCGTTTGGTTACAGCAAGCATACTGGGCGCGACACGAGGTTCCAGTCGCCTATTTCGGTATCATCTGGACCGTGCTCATGCTCATCGCAGTAATAAGCAGCAAGGCAACTCATCGGTTCGAGCAGATTGCTGGCGCCCCCGCCGTGCTCTTGACCCTTTCAATCGTGCCGTGTATCGGCTATTTCGTGATGGCACTCGATCTACCATGGATCGGTGTAGCAGTGGCGGCACTTTTTTACATCAACCGAGGGCTAGCTTCAGTACTTTTACAGGACGCCTTCAACTGGAAGATACCATCGGCTTTTCGAGCGACCGGAAACTCCCTCAAAAGCCTCGCATTCAGAGCAAGCTCCTCAATCATCACTCCACTTATCGGGCTTGCTGTTGAGAGATGGGGATTACCTACCGGATTACTCATCCTCGGAATCACATTTACTGGCCTCTTTCTACTGCTTGCGGTACCCCTCTCTCACCGCATGCACGAGTTGCACGTTGAGTACATTCCTACAGAGCATACCGATCAGCTCTAGCACACTGCATAGAGCTGATCTGTCCGTTTCGCGCTCGTACCTCAAGCTGGTGTCTTTTTGGCCATAGCCGTACGGAGAGCTCCGATAATCGCTATGACTACCGCGCCACCGACGCCTCCCCCAGCCATGTTAGATACTACCGATTCTAGTCCCGGTGTGGCTAGCGCCCCTGCGACATCGCCAGCACTCAAGGCTGCCAAGATTTGACCTCCAAGACCACCGCCTAGGATACCTGCGATTGAATTCCCAACGGTACCGAGGCTGTTTTTTTTCATCGCTGCACCAGCAACGTTTCCGCCAATCGCACCACTTACCAACTGAACCAGTATGTTTGAAATGTCCATTAAGATTCTCCCCATGATGAGCTACTCGAGCGTTCCTTCATGAAACACCGCGCTAGAGCCCATGTTTGCGTGGTATGCTATGCAGCCCATCCATGAAAAACAAGCTAAAACTGCTAAACGTACGTATTCGTACCAGCTAGTTCGAGAGAAATACCCCTATCTCTCGACCCTTACGTCAGAGAGAGCGCGCCCTTCGGCGATCTCGTTCACCACATCAACGGAACTTCGCGTGCACCCTGGGGGCTAGCAGAGTGACCGAGACGGATATCATCCGCCTCGGCCCCAGCTACGAGTAGGTGCACAGATTTTACGCTCTTCGTGAAATCGAGTGAGTAGCGACGAGGCCAGAAACAACGTGAGTCCTTGTTTCGAACGATAGATCGCACCTTTCCACGTGAAGGTGCTCGTGCACGTTCACGCCGGGATAACGCTTGGCTATTTTGTGCGAGCAAAGCGAGCATCAAAACGAGCCATTTGATCTCTCTATGATAGCCCCGGGTATGTGTCGTAAGCAACTTATGCGGTAGTTTGCCGGTAAGACGTACATGTATTTTAACGAAGAGAGCGGCGAGAACGGAGAGGGGAAATAAGACCCTCTTACCCAACGGGTCATCGGTTACCTCGTTGTTGAACTTAAGGCAGTCGAGCAACTTTTACCAATTCACCGAGCCCAAGTATCACCGACATGAAACTCGCCGAAGCTCCGAGAGATGACATCAAACGCCTATTTCCTTCTCCCTCTCTGTCCTCGCTCCTCTCTTTGTAAAATTATTCTTTGAGAGGGATAACACCGAGTCCTACCCACTCGATTTCACGATGATCCAGATTTTAGAACAGGTTCAACAACTCCTTCACTCCATAGGCAACACCTGTGCCGATAAGCCCACCGACTATCACCGGCGCAGCCACCGAGGCAGACAAGCCAGCCAGTAGGACTCCCGCCCCCATACCAGCTGCCGCTCCCAGGGTCATTGAGGTGGTCGAAACAACGGAGGCCTTCAAGGTTCGCGAATAAAGACGATCTCCCACATCACGATCATGCTTGACGGCTTTAGCAACGTCGAGAAGACCTGTCACCGTATCGACAGCAGCACCCGCCTTTGCAACTACCCCGGTCAGACGACTCGGATGAAAATCGTCCATGTACGAAGTGATAGCTTCCGCCCGGCTCGAGATCTGCTTCGCATCGTTAAGGTTGACCTGCGTAGAGGCCACGGAGCCCGGCAGGGAGACCGCAGCATCGAGCATATCGTCGTTCGGGATACTCCTCTCAGCCCAGGCGCCGATCCTCGCAATTCCACCCAGCACTCGGTCAGATGCTCTATTGAGAAAGCTATCACTACCAGGAGTGCTACGTTGGTACTGTGGCCATGTGCCCTTATGAGACTCTGATGATGATATCACCGGAATTGGTATCGTTCTGGCCGCTTCTGCCGTCGGCAGGTGCATCCTCCACAAAGGTGTTGGTGTTTGAGTACCTGTTCGAACTGTCTTGGGATCCACGATAAAGCCTCCATAAAGGTAGTTTGGACACTACTGCTCATGGTTCTTTAATCGAACATTCAACAAAAAAGTTGCGTAGCGCTTAAAACGGTGCCCGCAGATAACAGCAAATGCCGAAAACAGGGAGAACACCAAAGCCGGCTTCACGGACGTAAAATAACGGGATACCCACAAAAACATAAGGAGCACGCTCGCAATATAGAGCACACTACAGATACACACCATCACGTTCGCCAACGCCAATCCGCGAAACTGCGGCGCTTCCCGGAGCAGTACAAATTGAGCGAACAGGCAGCCGATTATCAAAAACGCATATCCATGAAGAAAGGTATAGAGTCCACCTTTCAAGAAGGCGATGTAGCGCTCGGAATGCGTTCTGGCAGCCCTCACAAAAAAGGGGAACGCTGAGACTTGTTCTACTTCCGACCTCAAAGATTTTAGGGCCAAATTGAAGTTCCAATGATACGCGTCGTAGTATTCACCACGCCAGCGCTGCACGCTCTCAGCTTGCCAGCCTTCGCTGGATACATCATGACCTTGCTCATTGAATCGTTCCAGTAACCTCGCTACCTGGGCACTGTCACCGGCAGTATGCGGAATCGGGCCGAGCGTGCGCGCTGCAGCGAAATACATGTAGCCACCATGAGCTCCAAAGGAAAAAGCTCCCAATCGATAAAGATTGAATGAGGCCCACAAAAAGAGGGGTATGAGTCCAGCCGCTATCCCAGCCACTGTAGAGACTCGCCTACCTCGAGGTGCAGCAAGGGGGAATACAATGGCAGCCGTCAGCCAAGGTAGAAGAGCAAGGCGGGTAAGAATCGCACATGAGAGAAAAAAGCAGGTCCAGGCGACGCGTTTTGTCGATGGTGCAGCGCACCACAAGCTGAGAGAAAAAAGAGCTCCAAGTAGAAAGAGGGACGAAAGGAACTCACTCATGTGGCAGTAGATCATCTGCTTATTGGTAAGCAGTGCCATTCCACATGCACATACGGTAATCGCAGGGGAGAGTAAACTTCGTAACGCGTACGGAGCCAGAAGCAGCACTGCCAACGCCAAAAACAGGTGCGTGAGCACGATACCATCCTCGAGCGAAGCACCTGCAAGCTGGTCCGCCAGCAGAAGCATAACAGGATACAGGGGCGGGCGGAGAGAAAGCTCGAGGGGCAGCTCCTTACCATCAAAAGGTCGGTAGAAATCCTTGGTAAGGAGCGCACCACTCATACGTGTGTACTGCTCGGAGTCGATATCTAGCGTCATGAAGGGAATGGGCGGTTGGGCCAACAGAAAAAAGAAGAGGGCGATGAGCGCAAGAGTGCTCCAGGAGTATACGCGCGGTGCTCTCATAGAGCCGGAATTAAACCAAGACACCCTACGTGGCGCAACGCTTAAAGTACACAAGCCTCAAAGACAGCAGCTTGTTGGTCTACCGGGTTTGAAGCTCTAAAGCTTTGACAGCGCTCAGGGCGCGTTGGGCTCCCTAGAAAGTGGCCAAAGGGGAAGTGTGTGTCCGCCTTGGCGGCTAGCCTTCGAAAGATAGAGACTAAAATTACCGACATTATGGGCTCGATGGATGACTTGCTTTAGGATTTCGCTCTCCAAGAAGCTCTTCATTCGACCAGCCAATTCCCCCGATACGAAGGGAGCTATCCACGGAATCTCAGCTTTCCCGAATTCATGCTCGTTGAGGTTTATCGCCCCAGAAGAGCTCTGCCCTACCGCTGCTAGGCATGCGATGCGCGATACACTTTCGATAACCGACAGTACCGCCTTTTCTGCGTAGTACACCTTTATCTCAGTGAGCTCGTGCGGCATTTTTCTGTCATATTCACCACGTATGAACAGTCTCCGGATAGCCTGAGCATCCACCTCTGCAGCCTCCATAGCCGTAAGCAGCAAACTCTGTGATGCCGCACCCAAAGACCTGCCTAGCTCGAAAATTCCTCGAAGGAGCTGTTCCTGAAGCAGGGAGAGCTTAGGTGGAGGGTTAAATTCGGGGGAGCTTATCACATCCGAAAAGGCACTTAAAACAGCTCTCGTCAACGGGTTGGAAATGTCCTGCTTATCTATCAAGTTTATACCCTCAGAGGAGCCAAGAGAGAGAATTTTTTGGACAAGAAGCTCATCTACACGTGGGTCCTCAGCAGGACGCTGTAGTAGCTGCTCGATCGAGCCACGTATCACCGTTCTAAGCATCCCTATCTTTATATCGAGGTACTGAACTAGGCTGCCGCGATCGACAGCCCTTCCATGCTCGTCCTTCAGTTCTTCAGGCCGCAGCGGCGAATTTCGCTTCTGCATGCCGTCTTTGATCTTGCTCCGAAAATTATCTACGAGGCTCTTAAGCTCGCGCTCAATTTTTGCTGTATCAGACGGAGCTGCCCCTATTTGTTTGTTGGCGTCGTAGTCTTGAGCAGAAAACAACCCGGCGAGATGACCTGTTCTATTAACCACCAACGGATGTTGGAGCAGCTTATTTAGTACCTGCTCGAACTCTCGGTATCTATCCACGGCCAGGTAAAGCGGGCTCTGCGTGTGCTCTGTGCGCGTGTTCTGAACCCCATTTTTCCGTTGCCCAAGCTCGTCTAACATCTCTTCTAACCTACCACCATGCCCCATCCGCAAGATAGACCGGGGGAGCACTCTGTCTGTTATGGATATTTTCGGGCGTTATGTGCCACCAAAAGGAAGATAAACTTGCGAGTAAAGCGCTACCCATATTTGGTACCTCATACGACTTCCGCGCATGCGACGACTTATCACTTTTGTACGAGGCTTATGATTTCAGCTCTCAGGCTCACGGTTTGAGGCGTTCCAGCCTTAACACAAGGCTACGGCTGACAAGCCACTTGCTCGCCCACCGAAGCTTTAGCTAGTTTCTGTCCAGAAACACCGATTTCTACTCGAGTTCTCGCTTATATTCCCTGCGAGGCAGAAAGATCTTCATCGATAATTCCGGGTCGCTGCTGGAAAATTGAGGTTTTTCGCGTCTTCAAACAGAGTAAGCGAATGTCGCTGGTGAACATTGAATCATTTCGAGAGGCGAAAAAGGTCTTGTTTTCTATGGTTTCTTTCCTAGCGGACAGAAACTAGCTAGGTGGAAGTCTTCTGGCTTTCGTTTCCCAAGTCCCCGTTTATATTCGTCTCATCCCTGAAATTCATCCATGGCCCCGTCTCTCTTTAGAGCGAGTAGTCCACGCTATTTTTTCACGGTCGTCGACGATTTCTAGTCGAAATTAGAGGGTAAGATTTGAAGAACGTTCGCCGATGGGACGATTGTAAAACTGCTCGACGGGCAGCGTGAAGCATATGCGATCCTACGGGGATGAACATGCGATGCTAGCGATCGATGTTCGTATCGATTAGATCGGCACTTACGGAGTTTTGAGAGATCTGCGAGTATGGTGGGTCTCGTTACGCGATTATCCCGGAGGATGAGCACACTCTGTGTAGGAATGTCTGATACCCCACAACACACATTAAGCAGCCCTCGCGTGCTACGTAAGATTGCCCCATGGAGGTTTGGTTCGGGCTTCGATGAGCCGGGAATGGAGGCACACTATCGCTCTCTTGCGATCCATACACTCTCGCCGGCAGAGCAATGCGGAATGAGTGAGTGGAGCTTCACCTTACACCAGAAACTCTTTTCCCATCTGATTAATAGAACTAAGAGCCTGGTGCCTGTTGTGTCCGCAAACATACTCGACGTGGGATGTAACAGTGGCTATCTTACAGCGGAACTGGCAAATCATTTCAAACATGTCGTCGGAGTTGACTACTCAAGACCACTCGTTGAGTGCGCTCTTGCTCGCGGAACACAAGCCAAATTCATTCAAGCTGACGCGCGGGCTCTCCCATTCGAGCAGGACTCCTTTGATCTTGTTACCTGTTTCTCGATGATTCACTACTTGAGTGATTGGAGGACTATTATTGACAACATCTATCGAGTGACGAAACCAGGCGGTTTCGTCGTTTTCCAGTTTCTGCAATCGAGACCGATCGTAGAAGTTATAGTTCGAATCGTGCTAAGCGCTCTATTGAGGCGTCGAGGAGTACGAGAGGCATACCGTACTCTCTCACGTCGAATCAGTATCTGTCCATCGCACGGCTATCATTGGCACTCAATTGACGGGAGACCCCTTAAGCAAGTGCTCGCCCACCTGACACAAACAGGTTTGTTGGTCAGGGAGCTACACCTTCCTCGGCGTTATCCCCTACTGAGTGAAGATCATGTGGCAGTAATAGCTGAGCGTTCAGAGGATACACTTAATAATCCCCAAAAACCCCGTGTTTGTCGCTCATGCTTGACGGCACCGAGGTGAGCACACCAAGTTCTCCACTCCCCAGCTGAAAAATGAGCGCGCGACTATCGGCAAGACTTCGACGAGCTCGGATCGAAGGCACATGTAAAGCACAGATGCGTATCCCGGCCTTGGTACCACACCGAGTCCTATCGACTCGATTTCACGAAGAGCAAATTTTCTCATCCCTACGTATCAACGATTTATGGTCAATTGCTCCGAGCTGATGTCCCGCGTATCGTTCGAGGCGGGTTGCTTAACAATACCTTTGACCATCGCGAGAACGGTACCGAGATCGGTCAGGTTTGCCGGAACAACTACCGTACTTGATTTCTGGGCTATCTTACCGAATTGGGGCAGATATTGCTCCGCTATGCGTAGCTCCATGGCAGCTTTTCCGCCATCACCCATGAGTGATTGGCCCACGAGCCTTAGTCCCTCTGCAGTCGCACGAGCAACTTCCAAAATAGCCTCGGCTTCTCCCTTTGCGGTATTGACCTGCGCCATCATGTTGGCTTCAGACTCTTTGATCTGTCGTTGCTTCTCTCCTTCCGCAGTGTTGATCGCCGCATCTCGCTGTCCTTCAGATGCAAGAATAGCAGCGCGCTTCTCGCGCTCGGCCTTCATCTGCTTTTCCATGGCGGTGATTACCTCGCGCGGCGGGGTTATATTCTTGATTTCGTACCGAAGAACCTTGACACCCCACGCCTCTGCGGCTTTGTCGACCTCCGTAACCACATTAGCGTTGATGTGCGTACGGGCCTCGAAGGTTCTATCGAGCTCTATCTTGCCGATCTCGCTTCTCAAGGTAGTTTGCGCCAGCTGTACGAGGCCGAAAATGTAATCATCGATACCATATGATGCCGTCTGGGCATCTATGACGCGGACATACAGCACGCCATCGACTCCAACCTGCACATTGTCACTCGTGATGCAGACCTGCTCCGGGATATCGATGACCTGCTCCTTGACGGAATGTCGGTACCGCACCGCATCAAAGAAAGGGATAAGAACATGGAATCCAGCGTCGAGTGTTTTGTGATACTGCCCGAGACGCTCCACGACATAACGCATCTGCTGCGGGACGATTACAGCACCCTTGACTACTGTCAGAATAGCCAACACGGCAAAAAACACAAAAACATACGTCATACTTTATCTCCTCGTATAGCTAATCAAACTGAGCACTCCGTTTATCGACGCTTCACACACAATGTAAGCTCGTCAACTTCTACCACGACAGCTTCAGAGGCTGGCTCAAGTATATCTGTCCCTACGTTTCTGATGCGCCATGGTGACCCCCACAGCTCTCCCTTGCCTACCGCTCCGGGAGCAAGCACCTCTGTCACTGTGACGAGCTTTCCGACAGCATCCGCGGTCATTGGATGTCCCCCTTTGAGCTTCTTTTGAAGCTTGCCAGCAAATCCGAAGCATGCGACCAGCGCCACAACCGAAAAGATGAGCAGTTGTACGATCAATCCAGGGGCGACGCCTGCAACGGTCATCAAGCCAACTACCACCCCAGAGATACCCAGTAGTAGAAGGTAGAAGCCGCTCGGAACAAAAAGCTCCACGAGCGCCAGTGCTAACCCGAGAAAACACCACGTCCATCCGTTCATATGACCCCTTGACCCTAGATTATGACTCAGTACTCTAATCAGGAAAATCCACGTAGCCAAGGAAAATAAGCAGCTCACAACACGCGTTTGAGGAGTTGCGGATACCGAAACAAACCTAGCCTTATTCATTTTTGAAACATGGCTCGTGCAGGGTTTACTAATCGGATTTATGACTCCGTCGCTGATTGATAAATGCATAGGTCGCACCCCACAAGGGTCGCAGAGTGGTCACTCGTACCAGCAGCTCATGCCCTCGTATGCGCTGGACGGCTCGCACCTCTCGAAAAGCTGGATACAAGAACGCCATCGTCATCGCACGCAAAACTCCCGAGATGAGGAACAACCCCAGAAAAGGCGAGGCTGGGACGAGCCAACTGAGGGAGCGCGTCAACACATCAGGCATGTTCATCGCTAACACTCCGCCTATCAGAGATCCCGCCGAGACCAATACACCGTTTACGATCGCCTGGTATGCTATACATCGAGCTCGTTTGGCCGGCGTCACAGCATCAAAAACAAAATTGGCCGCTGCAAGGTTGAAACCGGACCAAAAAAAACCGCTGTACAGCTGTATAAAAACCAGAAATAGGATGTGGTCCGAGACCAGCCACATCCATGGATTGAATGCCACGAGCCATCCACAAACCCGCAGTATCTTGCGATTCCCGAACTGATCGCTCAATACCCCCCAGGAGCGCATCACCACAAATTGAATCAAGACCGCCGTGGCTACCACACAGGTATACTCCAAGTAGCTCAACTTGAGGTCACTGAGCATATACATGGCAAAGTATGGGCCTGAGACGGCTACCGCGAAGTTCATGAACGATACGAAGAGGACGAATTTTACGAAATTTGAGTGTCTCGCTCTGGAGATGAATTGCCAAAAGGTGAACTTCGAATCATCTGGAACGTGAATCGGGGGATCATCAACCCGGCCAAAAACGTGCCCTCCCCACCAACGTGCAAGCATCGCTATCACAAAGGCTGCAGCGAAACCGTACTCGGGGTAACCCCATCCAGTGAACGAATGGATCAACTGCCCTCCTACCACTACCGATATGAACACAGTTATCGAGATCCACTTGTTTCGGTATCCGAAAAACTCCCCTCGGACCTCCTGCGGAATTATATCTCCAGCAAGGCTGTTCCATATCGGAGACATGACACCCGTCAGAACTTGGTATACGACCGCGAGCGCGATTAGAGTTGCAACCGCATTCCAGCCACTTCCGAGCAAGAACGGGAGCAACGCAATCGGCAGCCACAGCAAACCCTGGGCTTTCATGAGGCCCGCGAGGATTCGTCTACGGCTCCCACTGCGATCAACGAAGCGAGTACCGATCGTTTGAGCCAACGAGCCTATCAAGGCCGGCAAGGTTGCCAGAGCTCCTATTTGTAGCGGATTTCCGCCGAGAAAGATTCCGAAGGCACCGAGATAGGTCTCCGCAGTACCGAATTTCACTGCATCCAGATTTCCCTCTAGAATTAGTGCCCGAGCAGAACCACTCTTCAAAAATTTCACGTTGCACCCTTCAAACTAATAGCGGCGAAACTCTCAAAAACCTACTCGAGGAGTTACGGGTACCCTACCGCAGAGGAATTCCCTCACCCGAAAATTTACGCGCGAGTCGCAACAGAGCGATGATCGACAGGCTATCTCTTATCTCACCATCATCGACCATCGTCAAAGCATCGCGGAGCAAAACGCTGCGCAACTGGAGCAACTCGGTGTGGTCTGGTCGACTCTCGCCAAAAGAGAGGCCTCGGGCAAGGAAGAGAACCCCACGTTCGGAGGAAAAACAGTTGCTCAAATGAATCTCTCCACCCAGAGGCTCCCAGTCTGCAGCACAGATCCCCGTCTCCTCCTGGAGCTCCCTTTGCGCCGCAGCCAGAGGTTCCTCACCTATCTCAGCACCTCCTTCTGGAATCTCCCAGGAGTACTGCTCGATTGGGTACCTGTACTGACCAACCAGCCAGATCCTCTGATCATCCGAAAGCGCAACGACCCCTGTCGCCACTCGGGTCTCGACTACTCCGTATATCCCAGCACTTCCACTCGGGGAGATCACCCGATCCTCACGAACCTTTATCCACGCGTTCTCATACACAAGTCTACTCGAGAGCTTTATCCACGGATTATCCGAATTCATACTTCACCCTCACGCACCCGGTGGACGCACGACCATTCTCTATTCACCAAACTTCGTATAGGGATGCCACACTACAGCACCCTCGCGTTTGAAGAAGAGGCACGGTAGGCGCTCACACAAGAAACAGTGATACGGATAGTACGGTTTACCAAAGATACGCATACAGGTGTCATCAGAGACCTCCTTGTTGAATCGTGAGTCACTCCACAAATTAGGTTGAATCGATTCGCAGGTGTCCAACACGTGTTTGGCCTTCCTGAAAAACTCCATGTAACGAATCATCCAGCTCGGTCTCGCCATCCAGTAATTACAAAAGAAGAGCGGTATACTGGGATCCGTGGCTTGCTGTTCCGAGATACCAAGTTCGCCAGTCATTTGACACCATAGCTCTCGAAAGAGCGGGTGATGGCGCTGCCCTTGAAGGATAATAGGCTCATGGCATGGAAAGAAGGGCACTACATCGGGATTTCGCAGGCTAACATGAGAGATAAGTGCCTGCATGTCGGGCACAGGGATCTTTCGGGGAGCTTTCCACGAGAGCGTCCCCACGTAGTCACAGTCACGCCACTGCTCGGCGTGCTCGAGTAACCAGGAGGTATACATAAGATTTTCGAGATAGATCGTGGTTTCGTTGTGAACTACCGTGGCCCAGGGGAGCCCAGTCGTCCACTCCTCGGCAAACCTGTGCGTCTCACTATCATAGGCAAGAACAAAAATTCTGATCTTCATGGTACCACGCCCTTGGGGCCCAGTATCGCTCGCATATTCCGAATGGGAAACCTCCTAATGAGCCGGCATCGTTAGGTGCTCGGGTAGACCAAAGAAGGATTCTGGCTAGTACGCCCCGTCCGTGCGCTCCTACTCCATATCTGTCTGAAAAGCACTCCAGAGCGGCGCTCCCAATTCCATGCGTGTAGCCGCTATGTCAGAAGTACCGAAGCGTCCCGCAGAACGATCAATCAGACATGCAAACCCAACCACGTTGCCGCCCTCAGCCTTTACCTTCGTTGCAGCCTCTCGCAGTCGCCCCCCAGAGTGGACCACATCGTCTACAACGACAACTCGCTGGCCTCTCAGATCAGGGCCGAAAAATCCACCCTCCTTCTTCAGGATCGCAACCTTTCGTCCACCGGCAACTGAGGCGGCGAATAGAATACCCGAATACGCCAAACCAACGGCTACATCGAATGCATCGTGATCGAGATGTCCTACTGCAAATGCGCTCAAGCGGGCGTAATCGTTCGGGGTCAGCTGAAAACAGTCATAGAATACGGAGCACACCTGACCACTCGGGATTCGAGTCGGCTTGGGAAATCGAATCGCGATTCGCTCGATGATACCTTTCGTAGTCTCGTCCATATATATCTATCCAAAGTGTGGTACGCCCCTGTGCAGCGGTCGTATGATAATATCTCCATGATACCATCCTTTCTCGGTAACAGGGCATAGCTGTTTTTGAGCAGCCAATCAGCACTAAACTACTGATCATTTAGTGCGGTAACACCTTGAGAATTTTCTTCCTCCACTCAGCGGGGCCAACTTCGTGCACCGATACACCTTGGCTATCGACCGCCACCGTTACCGGCATATCCTTGACTTCAAATTCGTAGATCGCCTCCATTCCGAGGTCCTCGAATGCCACCACTCGCGAAGCCGTGATCGCTTTAGAAACGAGGTACGCTGCGCCGCCCACCGCCATGAGGTAAACCGCTTTGTATTTCTTGATCAGATCAACGGTCTCCGTACCACGCTCGGCTTTTCCTATCATGCCGAGGAGACCTGTCTGGGAGAGCATCAGCTCTGTGTATTTGTCCATGCGAGTTGCTGTTGTTGGGCCTGCTGGACCAACTACTTCGCCACCAACTGGATCTACAGGCCCGACGTAATATATGAAGCGATTGGTGAAATCGACCCCATCAGGCAACTTCTCACCCCTCTTTAGGATATCTGCGATACGCTTGTGGGCAGCATCTCGTCCAGTAAGTAGGTTGCCAGACAGTAGGACCGTCTCGCCCGGTTTGAGGGTTGCTATCTCAGCACGCGATACCGTCGAGAGATCTATGCGCCGAGCTCCCGCACCGAGAGAGAGTGCTATGTTCGGCCAATCATCGAGCGAGGGCGGTGTGAGCTTGGCTGGCCCTGATCCATCGAGCTCGAAATGAACATGTCTCGTGGCAGCGCAGTTCGGAATCATCGCCACCGGAAGCGACGCGGCGTGGGTAGGGTATTCCAATACCTTTACATCCAAAACCGTCGATAATCCACCGAGCCCCTGAGCACCTATACCAAGCTGATTGACCTTTTCGAATAATTCCAGTCGCAACTCCTCGGCTCGAGTAGACGGGCCTCGCACCTGCAATTCGTGTATGTCCACCGGCGCCATGAGCGACTCTTTCGCGAGCACCATTGCCTTCTCAGCAGAACCACCGATTCCGATTCCCAAGACACCCGGAGGACACCACCCTGCTCCCATCTCCGGTACTGTCTGCAACACCCATGCTACGATGTCGTCGTTGGGATTGAGCATCTCGAGCTTTGACTTATTCTCGGAGCCACCACCCTTGGCAGCTACCGAGACCTCTATCTTGTCACCTGAGACGAACTCCACATGAAGGATCCCTGGCGTATTGTCCTTGGTGTTCTTCCGAGCGCCAGCAGGGTCGGTAACGATAGAGGCTCGCAGAGGATTAAGCTGGCTTCGATACGCGCGTCGAATCCCTTCGTCAAAGAGCTCCTGCAAGGGACGTTTTGAATCGATACGAGCCTCTGCTCCTATCTTGACGAACCCCACCACTATGCCGGTGTCTTGGCACAGAGGGCGATGACCCTCGGCTGACATCCTCGAGTTGACGAGAATCTGTGCAATAGCATCCTTCGCACTCTTCGACTGCTCGGCAAGATATGCCTTGTGCATCGCTTGGATGAAGTCCAGCGGATGATAGTAGGAGATGAATTGAAGTGCGTCTGCAACGCTGATGATAAAATCTTCTTCATTTATTGTATTCATCCGATAAAAATACCCTGGAGCACCGGTGCTCTGCAACATCTCTCAAAAAACCGCGATTTTACCCTTGTTGGCCAACCTCGCGGGCAGTGAAGTTCGCCGAGCACATCTACAACGAAGCGATCGAAGACGTTTCTCATCACCACACCGTCTTTACTATCCCAAAACGCCCAAGGGTCTTCTTTAAGTAAGACCGCAAGCTAAACACCATCCTGTTTCGTGCCGCTTGGGGAGCACTCTCTCAAGTGCTTGGAGAAGAAGAGGGCGCCTCTTTTTTTTACGATCTCATCCGTGGCAACCCAGCTCACCCGGGACCGCGGAGCTTCTAGCTCCGCCGGCAGCCCGCTTACATCGCTATGCATCCTTCGAAGAGGCGGAGCTAGAAGCTCCGCGGTCCCCCCTCCGTTGGTTCTCCTCCGCTGGTGCAGTGTACTGCTATAACGAACTGTTTCTAGCAGCTTGGGTAAGAACCGACTGTGGTGAACGTGCCAGGTGTTCGAATCTGCCTCCTTGAGAAGTACCATGCACTAGCTAGAAGCTTGTTACTGCCCACTCGATTCCACGATGAGCCCAAAAAATGGAATGATTCGTCGTCCCGATGCCTTTCAAGTAGACGAATGTTTTTGGCGCGCGCAGGCCTTGCATGTAAATGATGTAAGGCTTCTTTTGGGTTTACCGGGGAAATAAGCGGTTAACGTCCGTGGCAAAAACGTGTTCGTGCTTGTGAATGTACCGTGACTATTACCGTTACCTAAGTTCGAAAATGCGGGTATCTTCCAAAGGAACTGAGCTATTGCGGCCAACACTTACCGAAAACCTTCTCCTGCAAGTTTGAGGAGAGCCTAGCGCGACACCAGCTCGGATACAGAAGAAGGAAGGTACTGCAGAGAGATCAACTACTTACATAAAAAGAATCGATACTTATTATCCTTCCTCTGAAGCTTTGTGAAGCAACGTCCGACCATAAGCGTGCTTCGGCTGCTGATGGGTTGTTGGCGTTAGCTAAAATCCAGATTCGGGCTTTTCCCACTTCTCTGCAGCATAGAGCACATGAGAAAAGTAATGGGGAGGTGTTGTCTCATCGGCAGCTTTACAAATCGGTGACTCGGATGAAGTCGTCCCGAATTTCAACTAAGCCCCTCTCTCTCGGTTGTTGGATCTCGGTAGGAGTACAAAACGGATATGGAATCTTATGAGGAGAAAAAATAATGAAGACTTGGTGCCGTATTCACATGATTTTGCTACTGGCTTTTGTCGTCCTATCATTACCATCAACCGGTTTTGCACAGGCAACAAAATCAACATGCTTGTGCCCTGTTGAAGCAAAGGAATGCATTCCCGCGGACGGATTCGTGTGCGGAGCATCCGCACAAGCGAGGGACTTGCGCTTATATAATTGCTCGTACGAAGGCGGCAGCGTCGCGAAGCCTCCGGGTAGGGGGGCTTGCAGCCGGCGCCCCGTGGCCTACACGGATACTTGCGGTTCTGCTTGTAGCGCCCAGGAGTGCACAAAACTCAAAAAATCAGTTGCTTCTGCAAAAAGCTGCGAAGAGAGACTAAACGAGGATGGCCGAGCAGAGTGCGTCGTGACAGCTTGGGAAACGGTTGAGCTTAAATGCACGGGGACACCATCAGGCGCAGGCAACGATGGCGTTCAGGTAACTATGCAGGACAAATGTACGGCCTGTAACGATAAGACAAGCTGCCTACAAGCTACTTGTGGTTCTGTCGTCACCGCTGCGAAGTGCGATAAGAACAATCCAAGCACCGTTCCACAGTGTTTGCCCAAGGGACAGGGTAGTCGCCCCAAATGCGCATGGAGACCCGCCACCATAGACATCGATTATTAGGGACACAAGCTGCGCAAATAGTCGACATTCAAGGATCCTGGCTGCGTGAGCGGATCTCAAGCTCAGCGCAGCCAGGCGGATGTTGAACCCTGGATGCTGCGCGGGAGTTTAAGGAGGGGGCCCAGGGGGAGCCTACCGGCTTCTCCCTGTATCGGGAGAAAGCGTTCGTGCCATATCATCACACCAGTAGCGCAATGTAGCGGGGTTAGGAATCCTTCTGCATGTGCAGACCGAGCGGGACCGATTCAGTTTTTACCGCAGTCTCGGAAGACTCCTGTGAATTATCCCCCGCGAGCCGCACTCGAATCCGCACGTTGTTGGCGCTATCTGCATTCCGAAGCGCTTCGTCGAGCGAAATAGCCCCTGCCCGGAACAACTCGTACAGGTGCTGGTCGAAGGATTGCATTCCGACATGCGTACTTTTCTCCATGGCTTCTCTGACCTCTTCGATCTGCCCCCTGAGGATGAGGTCCCTGACACGAGCGCTATCGGTCAAGATTTCAATCGCTGGTACCCGTCCCCCCGTAACTCCACTCACGAGCCGTTGGCTGAGGATTGCACGTAGATTGAGGCTAAGCTGCATAAAAACCTGGCGATGCTGCCCTGATGGAAAGAAGCTCAAGATGCGCTCGAGTGCCTGATGAGCATTGTTGCTGTGCAGTGTCGCCATACACAGGTGCCCTGTCTCGGCAAAAGCCAAAGCGGCTTCCATGGTTTCAGCATCTCGTATCTCTCCCACCACGATTACATCAGGCGCCTGACGAAGCGAGTTCTTGAGCGCTGACTCGAGCGATGGGGTGTCTATACCCACTTCCCGTTGGGTGATGATCGACCGCTTGTGCGTATGGATAAATTCGATCGGATCCTCGACCGTGACGATGTGCCCGGCAAGCGTCTCGTTGCGATGTCCGATCATGGCTGCCAAGGATGTCGATTTGCCCGAGCCCGTAGCACCCACTACCAGAACCAACCCTCGCTTGCTCGTTGCAATATCCTTGAGAATCGATGGAAGGCCCAATCCGTCTATGCTCGGAATCGAGGAGCGTATCTGACGAACAACCAGACCTACGCACGACCGCTGACGGAATACGTTCACTCGGAACCGACCGTGGTCTTTGTCGTAAAGACCGAGGTTCATCTCCTGCGTCTTGTCAAACTCTACTTGTTGAGCATCATTCATCAGACTCATGGCAAGCTCCTGAGTGTGCGAGGGTTGGAGCATCTGAGCGCCGAATGGTTCTAGGGAGTCATTGACCCGATACATCGGTGGAGAATCCACTGTGAGATAGAGATCAGACGCACTTCTTTGCACCATACCCGCTAGGAGTTCGGCTAATACTACCATGACCTACCTCGACCGACCTCGGACACCAGCACCCGAAGATTCGGGAAAAAGCTCTGGCTTTCCGGTTTTCTCTACTGCCGTTTCTCGACTGATTAAGCCTCGGTCATAGAGCTCCCGAATAGAGGCTTCCATAGTCTGCATACCGACCCCCTGCGACGTCTGCATGACACTCGGAAGCTGATGAATCTTCCCCTCCCGTATGAGGTTTTTCACGGCGTTAGTGCCGATCAGGATCTCTAGCGCCGCCACTCTACCCCCACCCTCTTTGCGACACAGGGTCTGTGTCACGATTGCCTGCACTGACTCCGCCAACATAGCTCTAACCTGGGCCTGCTGATTGGGCGGAAAAACATCTATGATTCGATCGACCGTTTTTGGCGCACTAGACGTATGAACCGTGGCGAACACCAAGTGCCCTGTCTCAGCTGCTGTCAGGGCGAGTTGAATCGTCTCCAAATCACGCATCTCACCGATTAAAATGATATCCGGATCCTCACGTAACGCCGCTCTCAGCGCATTTGAGAATGATTGAGTATGCGGTCCTACCTCACGTTGAGAGATTAAGCATCGCTTCGAAGCGTGAACAAATTCGATTGGGTCTTCGATCGTGAGGATGTGTCCCTGCAACTCCTCGTTGATGAGATCGATCATAGCTGCAAGCGTAGTCGATTTTCCCGAGCCCGTCGGGCCCGTCACGAGCACCAACCCTTTTTCGCAACGCACGAGCGACGAAAGAACAGGCGGCATACCAAGCTCTTCGAGACTCCGAATATTCATCGGAATAGCCCTAAATGTAGCCCCCAGCCCACGAGCTTGCCTGTAGACATTCACACGGAAACGGGCAGATGCCCCAAGGCCCATCGAGAAGTCGATATCGTTCCTCTCATCAAATACTCGGCGTTGCGCGTCGTTCATAATGTCGTAAATCAGCGCATGCGCCTGCTCAGAGGTGAGCGGTGGAATATTCACCTTTTTCATGTCTCCATGTACGCGCAGCATAGGA
Source organism: Bdellovibrionota bacterium (assembly GCA_040398075.1). GTDB lineage: Bacteria > Bdellovibrionota_C > UBA2361 > UBA2361 > OMII01 > OMII01. The sequence goes on from JBBAUR010000003.1 coordinate 21,783, forward strand.
GGTTCACCCGCACTGATGTGCAGGTCTGACGCGCACTCTTGCAGCGCAAATGTCAGGAGTTGCGGGATATCCATCGTAGCCATCTTCACCCTCACCGTTCTGAAGTGTATCGGCAACTCTGCGGCCACTACTTACGCTCTGTGCGCTGCTTATTCACTTTTTGACACAGACCCTCAAGTCCTAGCCACCCTGGTTGGCCACCCCTATGTAGTAGCGCTCTTTATGTATACACCTGAAACGAAACATGATTTTCACAGAGTCCACGCCATGAGCTACCACTGTACCCAGAGCTCATATGCACACGAGCAGCCTAAGGCCCGGGAAGTACATCATATTCAGCAACTCCCCGTTTTCCCCGCCACCTTGCGAGGTTATACTGCTTCTTTCGCAGTCGACCAACGATGCTCAACAAGACTTCCCACGATCAAACCACCCGTCGAAAGGTTCTAGGACTACACTGCTCTGCTTCGGGGTGGTTTCTCGCCTCGGTACGAGACGAGTATCCGAAGTGTCTGGTCGTATGCCCTGACCGCAAAACAGCCGAAGGGCTGACGGATGACCTCACCTTTTTTCTCGGGGCCGGAAGCGCTTCGTCGTATCCAGCTTGGGAAACTTTGCCTCTCGAACCTGTATCGCCCGGTGTCGAAACATCTGCTCAACGTATTCGGGCTCTCTACGAGATTCACACAAAACCCTCCTTCTTGGTCATCACCTTTGCTGATGCTCTTGCGCAGCGCGTTATTCCTCCGACTCAGATCCTCTCCCTTACGACTCACCTACGTTGTGGGGAGCTGATCGAACGCGATTCGTTCATACAGAGACTCGTTGCATGCGGCTTCGAAAATACGAAGAATGTCGAACGAATAGGTCAGATGAGCATCAAGGGAGCGGTTATCGACTTCTTCCCGAGCACCACACTCGATCCGGTCAGAGTAGAGACCAAGTACGACGAGATCGTACGGATGCAGACGTTTGACGCAGAGACACAAAGAGCACGAGGTGACATCAAGTCGGTCGACATCTTACCTGTACGGGAATTCGCGCTCTCTTCATGGTACGAGCAAGAACGGGATACGGTCATACGCAAGATCAAGGAACGAGCTGCCGAAACTGGGACACCACCGCGCGAAGTCGAGAAGATCCTCCAGGCTCTGGAGGAACGAGCTGACTATCCAGGCCTCGAGCTGCTCCAGTACACCGCAGCCCCTCCTCTACACGGACTCCTCGATAACCTACCACGGGACACGACAGTCTGCGCTCTGGACCGATTTCAAACATTACGTGCCTTGGAGGAGTTCATCGGTCTTGCGGACGAACGTGCAGCTCGCTTGGAGGAGGAGCAGCATTTCATACCAAGGCGAGCGGATGTGTATCTTGATTTCGACGAGATCTCTGAGCGCTTCGAGCGAAGCCTTGCAGTGGAACTGTCCAGTATCGATGATTCGACGACGCGCATGAGGCACGACAACGTTCGCGCGGAAAGCAATGTTGACCTCGCAACAACCATGCGTACGAGTGTCGGTGGCGGAGAAGGCTTCAAACCACTGAGAGACTTTCTTGATACCTGGCGCTCTCGTAAATGTGGGGTCGCATTGAGCGTAGGTTCCCATTCACGCGCTCAGCGGCTACAGAAAATACTACTCGATATTGGTACGGACGCCCCAATTTTGACCACCACGGCGCTTGGCTGGATCCGATCTCCTCGACGGCCGGGCGTTGCAATCATTCAAGGGCATCTGACAACTGGTTTCAGATTACCCTCCGAGAGGCTCGTATTCGTCTCGGAGAACGACGTGTTCGGGGAGCGCTCATACCGGTCGAGCGCTACTCCCCGAATCAGTGCGAAGCGCCTGCTTGGCTCTCTCTCCCTCCTGAAGGAGGGCGATTTTGTCGTCCATATCGATTACGGAATCGGTATCTACCAAGGGCTCAAACACCTCACGGTTGAGGGTGTCCTCGGTGATTTTCTCCAGATTGACTATGCAGACAGCAGACTGTACCTACCGGCCCACCAGATCGGAAGGATTCAAAAATTCGTTGCAACTGAGGGCCAACAACCTGTCGTAGACAAATTGGGTTCCACCCGTTGGTTACGGACCAAGCAAAAGATTCGCGACTCAATCGTAACGCTTGCGGGAGATCTGATAAGACTCTATGCCGCCCGCACCGTCGTCAAAGGATGGCGTTTCGAACCACAGGGGGCTGAGGATGAGCGTTTTGCTGATACTTTTCCATATGATGAGACCCCAGACCAGAGAAAAGCAATCGAGGAGACCCTCGCCGATCTTTCTACCGACAAGCCGATGGACCGCCTTGTATGTGGAGACGTTGGATTCGGAAAGACCGAGGTCGCGATACGCGCTGCTTTCAAGTGCACCCAACATGCTCGACAGGTAGCAGTACTCGTACCCACGACGATCCTGGTAGAACAGCACAAGAAGAACTTCACGGATAGATTTGCAGGTTATCCGGTCAAAGTAGGAGCTATCAGCAGATTTTACCCAGCAGTACAGAATCAAAAAACGTTGGATGCAGTGGCCTCCGGGGAGATCGACATCGTCATAGGTACGCACAGACTTCTTCAGCCCGATATACAATTCAAGGACCTCGGACTTCTCATTATCGACGAAGAACATCGCTTCGGTGTCAAACAGAAGGAGCGGCTCCGCTCCTACAGAGCCAACGTGGATGTACTTACCCTGACCGCAACACCCATCCCGCGAACGCTACACATGTCGCTTCTCAATATCAGGGACATTAGCCTCATCCATACCGCGCCGGTGGATCGAAAGGTAGTTCAAACGTTTGTGGCCGAACGCGATGAATCCCTCGTGCGTGACGCTGTTATTCGCGAGGTTCGACGCGGTGGTCAAGTGTTCTTCATCCACAATCGTGTACAAAACATCGCTATGATAACGGCAAAACTTGCCGAATCGGTCCCAGAGGCCCGTTTCGATTTTGCTCACGGCCAGATGAGTGAGACTCAGCTCGAGCGGATCATGCGTCGATTTATCGACAAAGAGATCGATGTCTTGGTGTCAACCACGATCGTTGAATCCGGTCTCGACGTGCCTAATGCAAATACGATTATCATAGATCGCGCTGACCAATTCGGTCTTGCACAGCTCTACCAGCTACGCGGTCGTGTTGGTCGAGGAAGACGTCAAGCGTACGCATACTTCCTCGTCCCTCACATGCGCTCGCTCAGTGGAGAGGCCCATGAGCGCCTCAAAGTACTCCAGTCTCTCGATACACTAGGAGTGGGATTCAATCTAGCGATCCGCGACCTGGAGATTCGCGGAGCCGGCAACCTGCTCGGTAAAGAGCAGTCCGGCAACGTTCTATCGGTGGGATTCGACATGTATTGCCGGATTTTGCAGGAGGCGGTCGCAGATCTCAAAGGTGACGAGCCGATACTCGAGGATGTCGTAGACCCGGACGTTCGCGTCCTCGGAGTAGATGCTTTCATCCCCGAACAGTATGTGCCCGATATTGGCGAGCGCCTCGTTCTGTATCAGCGACTTTCAAACATTCGAGCGGATGAAGAGGCTTTTGATCTCCAACGCGAAGTCGAGGATCGATTTGGCCCCATGTCTGTTGAGGTCGAGAACCTCATGCTACTGATGCGTTACCGCGGCCTCTTGCGTCGTTATGGAGTCGTCAAAGCAGAGGTCACTCCTCAAAAGAGTGCTCTGACCTTCAGCCCCTTGGCACTTCTCCGAGATGGCCACAAGCCGACGTCGAACACCCGCGTGGATGGACTGAAAGCTCTGAAACTGGTCCAACAGTACCCTCACGTATATCGCTTCGGAAAAGGCAACACTTTTTCGATCCTGTTCGAAAGACCCGAGGATGTATCGCTCAGCGATGTCTATCGGAAGACTTTAGAGGTCTTAGCCAGCATCGCTCACATCAGTTGATCGTGGCGGAGCTCATGTGGAAGGGTCGCCGCTCGTAGCGTGTCACATCCACAAGACCTACTCTGTGCTCATATGAGACCATGAAGCCGAGTTCAGGCATATTTCGTTTTACCCATACAGCTGAAAGCTCCCCGAAGGAGCGGTCTGCGTGCAAGGCTACATTCCAGAACAGTAACCATGCACAAGTAGCTCGCTCGAGTCGCGGCAGCACCGCACTCTGAAAGTACCTTTGCGCATTTTGACCATCGAGCGAGTAGGGAATGAGCGCACTGTCGTTCGGAATTTTGTGGTAAACCAGAGGGGCTCTGATAAAGTCCTGTACCGCTTCACTATGACCTTGCCCAAGTAGGCGACTCTCGACATAACCACTGACGTTGAGGAGCAAGCACTGATGCGTCGGGTCATTGGATTTCAGGGCTTGAAGGGCTTCACCCCAGCCTTCTCCACTATTTTCCTTGGTAATAAGCGTATACTGCATGGCCAATCTAATCGAAAGCAAGACCGCTAGTATCATCATCTGTCTTGAAAAGCGAGGCAGTGCCTTGAGTACGAAACCGACTGCGAGTCCTATCCCTAAACACTGCGCAGAGAAGTATCGACCGACCCATAACGAGTGAGCTGAAGCAAAACAGGCTGCAAGCAGCGTCAGTGGTGGAACAACCGTTAAAACTATCACAGAAGGAGCCAAACGCCGCAGTGAGTCGAATGAAAGACCTGAGTTTCGTCTACGCCAAATCGTAAATTGAAAAACCGAGACTATGCAGAGCACCAAGACAAGGTCGGGTGGGAAGAGCGCCTTCAACACAGACGGTACGGTTGGAGCTTCAGCGAACGCCAATACGCTCCCTTTGGAAAGCAACCAACGAAGTTGCTTCCAGCTAGGTACCATCGTCAACAGGAAGATACCGCCCACCGCGACTCCGCCGGAGACGAGCTCGAGCCGCTTACGGCGCTCTACACCCATAAAACGAAGAGAGAACCAGACGAAATGAACACAAACGACACAGCAAAAGAGATAGTGAGCATAGACCGTTGCGGCAGCGCTCAGGGCATACAGAACTCCCAGGGATAGTCGGGGAGTTTTGAGCCAGTGGAGGAAAAGCAGCGATGAGATCGAGGCACAAAGGATGGCGAGAGCATATGGCCGTGCTTCGATAGCAACGCATTCAATCTGAGAACACAAAAGAAATCCAAAGATCGATAAAAAGCCGACCGTTCTTCCTCCGAGTAGCTCCCCCAATCGAAATACTATAAGAGATGACAGCCAAGTGCATATGAGAGAGGGGACTCTCAATGCCCAGGTCTCAACCCCAAGCACCTGTACCGTACCCCATAGCACGACGTAGTATAGTGGGGATTGCCCCTGTATCTCCAAAGTCCTCGAGAACACAGCTCTGAGATCGTCTTTGACAACCCAGTAACTCCCTAATTCGTCCAATCTCGGATCAACACCCAAGAAGGGGGCAAAAAGGAGCAGTGTAAGGGCAGTTGCTACTAGGACTACTGACCTCGCTCCGAATCGCGTGGAATCGTCCCTTTCAAAATTCTCCACATCAAGACTCGACATATCTCTCTTCAGGATCTGCTCATAAACTGACACCTTCCACCCGATGCCTCGTACACCGACGAGGATATTGAGCCTACGACCATCGACCAACCCCTCTGCAGTCTGTTGGAGTATCACTTGGGTTTACAGGTACTTCTCTTCACCTCGCAAGGATGTAATCAGCCGAAGGGGCAAATCACCCCGAACGATTCTCGTCCACTTACAAAAAATCGACTGAATTCCCTTGTTATAACAGTCAGGCCGGTCATACTAGCCCATCGAAAGGTTTTGTTACCAGTTCTCTAGCCCGAAAGGGAGATCATGAATTTGAAACGATGGCTGCTCGTAACGGGCTTCGTTTGTGTTTTTTTGTCGGGAGCGATCTGTACTCGCTTCATCCCAGGAAGCGGTCACCCGGTACTCCATCCGACAAAAGAGCTCGTGGTGAACCCTTCCCCGGTGCGTTGGCAGCTGCGCTCGAAGCATCTGCCGTACGGGGTTCCGGTTTTGATGGACGGTCGATACTCCAAAGTTTCGAACGGAACAGACCCAGGAGTCTCGGTGCTCGTCAGGGAGGGATTCGTAATCGGTCATTTTGATCGAGGAAAAATTCCTCTTTGGATGAGTATGCGCTGGACCAAGGCGGACCTCGCAGCAAGCCTCGAAGTAAAGGAGAGACGTCGACACTTCGATGCCGACGATGAACTTCCGAAAGAGGTGCGCGGTGCGCCCGATTACAATCGGTCGGGTTTGGACCGTGGACATCTTGCCCGGAGCAAGGACACGACGGCTTGGGGGGAAGATAACGCTCGGACGGGAGACCTGATGAGTAACGTTGTTCCTCAGTCCGCGGCGCTCAATAGAGGGCCGTGGCTCGAATTGGAAAAGGTAGTATCGAGTGCACCGGAAAAAAAGCTGGCTCTTTCGGATACGTTCTGGATAGTGGCTGGGCCGATATTCGAGCGCGGCATAGTGAGGGAAACTATCGGTAACGGCATCGCCGTGCCAGATGGGTTTTTCAAGATCGTGACTTGGATCAACCGCGATCGAAAGTTTCAAGCCATGGCTTTTATCTTTCCGACGGATGCGACGGTCAAGAATCCAACATCCTACCTGTCCTCAGTGGACGAGGTGGAGGAGCGCACAGGGATCGACTTTTTTCCGCACCTCGAGCAGGGTATAGCGGAAGAGGTAGAGGCGTTCACTCCGAAGCGGATGTGGGAGATGTCTCGATAGGCTTCTGACTAAAGGTGTAATCTTGTTTGGTGAGAACGATTCAAGCGATCGTTCTCACCATTTTTTTTGCGGTCGGAGAACTCGAGTGACTGCTCCCCGCAGCCATAGCCTAGCAGCCGGCATCGTTACGAGAGAAGGGGGTATCAGTACAAGCGTGACGCGGGTGTGAGTTCAATCTGTTTTTTAGAGCGCCACATTGAAATCTCAGCAACGGTTTCCCCAAAACGTCGACTGATTCCCCCAACTACCCCAAAATCCCGCTCTAAAGGGTCAATCACGAGATCTCCAGTAGAGACTCGCCGCGGGAGATTCATACCGTGATAGCATAACCCTTGCGAATTGATAGCAGTCTCTAGAAATACGGCAGCCAAGAGTGGAAAGGGTGAGATACGAGTGTTGAGCTGCCTACATCTGTACAACGAGGCCAGGTCCCGAGGATACAATCCTCGTTTTCTGCACAGGTCTCGAACCAATTCGTAGAGATGCGTAGCAGAGTGACCCTTTCGAGCTTCACAAGCGTTGAGCAGCTCTGTCATTCTCTCAGCGGGTACTACCATTGCGTCTATATCAAGCGCGTGAGCTAAATTTGAGTAGTGCTGTGGGGCATACCTTCCACCGGCACGTCCCTTACGTGCGTTGTACCTGTAGTCAGCTAGTAGCTCTTGGAGGTCCTCGAATGCCGAGAGTGAGAGCTTCGATGACCTCTGGAGGATCCGTGCTCGCGTTTGCTCGGAGGGAAAGACACATTCCATCAATCCGCACCAATCAAGGTGCAGCTGCTCGGCAAGTGCTCGTATCTGAAAATACACAATTTGCCCGGGTACGTACCCGCGCCTACGAAACTTTGGCTCTTCTAAATACTTCTGAGCAGCACACTCAATGAGCGCGAAAAGCCCTACATCAAGTGCGTATCTCCCTGGAAGTGGCGCAGGCAGTAATTCTGGGTTTTTAGAGCGCCATGCCTTGATGGTTGTAGTACTTGCTCCGACAATTCGGGCAGCGTCAGGAACTGAGATTCTTGTGCGATAATTCTCACTCAGGTGGCAGGGGAGGTAAGGGCCAAGCTCAGTGTATTCCAGAAGGTCAGCTTGACTGCAGAGATGGCGCAGCGCGTTCTCACATCTGCGCAAGACTACCTCATGGCGCTCATCCTCTCTCGGTGCCAGAAGTTCGGCCCGCTCTGCGGCAGCGCGTTTGAGCGCCCGGTGGGCAATACCATCAATTTTTTTATCGGGGAGCTCCTCGCGTAGGGCGACCTTGATGCGCCATTCCTCGAATTCTCGAATTTGCTCGGGAGTGAGGCGCGCACGGCCCAGTGGATCTCTGGCAATCTTTACTCTGCGCGCACTGAAGTAGGAGGTAACAAGATTTAAGCCAACGCTGCAGCGATCTGCAAGCTGCTTCGGTGAGATATGATCCGCACATTTTTCTAATTCGATGATAGTGCGTTGGACGATTTTTTCAGCTCGAGGAGAGAGATAGAGTCGTTTGTCCTCTGCTATCAGGAGATCTCCCTCTTCCCCGCGATCGCGGATTATCTTCTCTACGTGATTTCGGTGAAGATTGTGTTCATCGGCGCACTCCTGAATCCTCTTCCAACCAAGCGCCCGAGGTAGGTAACAAGTAAGGAGGGCGTGCGCCTGCTCCCTATTGAAGATGGTCGTCGAGCTTTCGCTCCTTTCGCTTGACGGAGCGATTCGATGTTCATGGAGCGATCGGCGGGGAACGTTGAGCAGAGCAGAGAGTTCGCTGGAGCTAATCGAGCCGTTAGTGCATACCTCTCGGTTGATTTTGCGGACGATCCTCTTCGCTTCTGGACCTCCCATTAACGCCCGGCGAAACTCATTGTCACGCGAAAAATGTTGATCTATCCGGGCCCGGGGCATGAGCTACTCCATACAAACTGGTAGAGGGAGCAGTATATGCCATCAGGGGTAGGTTTGAATACATTTCCCCCTGTACCTTTTCCTCGGCACCTTGGCTGATGTCCTCGGACTGTTCGGTTAACCTCTCCGTGCTAGGCGCGTGTGCTCCTCGAAGAGTCCGATGCAAATCGCCCGGACTCTTCCTGTCCCTCAGGGCTCCTCACATGTGGCGTCTGGTACGCTCGGGCGATAGCTTGCCTCTGCAGCACCGCTCCTGCCTACACTGACGTCACAGCGCCTTGCCCCATTACTGTGGCGCCAAGCGCTCCGTGATGATAGTAAATCCATTGGCCTTCGAACCTACCACATTGTAGATCGTGAATTTTTTGGCCCCTACACCAGTTAGACGCGCAACAGGCGCGCGGCTCAAGAGGGTGAAGATCGTCGCCGTGTACGGCAAGCGCGCAGTTAGTACGGACAAGGTGGCAGATTTTCCGTTCCGGATACGGAAAGTCTGAGGGCGTAGCAACTCCCGGCTACTGTACTTCACGAAAACAGGTCCAGCCTTTGCCAAGTGTCGCACCGTCACGGCTGACGGAAGGAACAGTTCTCGTGAATTGTTGAAGATAGCCAACTGCGGCGTCCCCTGAGTGTTCAAGCTTGCAACGGCTGAGAACGAGCTACTGGCGTCGTTTGGAATCGTAAACTTCTTGGTTATCACAGGTGCTTGAGAGCACGAACCATTGGCCAGATGGACGGTAACGGTGTACTCAGCAGGCGGAAGATCGACCAACGCCGACTGCTTGAACGTTACCCCCTTGAGGGCACAGGTGCCGTTTACCGCAATGTCGACCGGTAGGGACTGCTCCAAGCCAAGATCCCGGCCATCGATTCCATGTACCACATTGACACCCGCCGCCATAGCCGGCACAGAAACGAACATCAGGGACGAAAGATACAAGCCGAACAACTTAAAGGATTTCATACGGTTACCCTCCACTTAATTTAATACACTATTTACTGTTAATATTTAACACCATATTAAACTAGGTGCTTTTCCTCTGTCAAGATTTAGCTCTATGTAGGGAATTCAAAGGAACCTACCTGTGTCGGAGAGAAAGAGATACACGGGCCCTCTTGAACTTGCAGACCGTGAAGTGATGGCGTCGAGCACTTGCTAAAAAGAGAGACGACTGAGGAACTAGCAATTGCTGCTTATCCCCGTTCGTGATCTGTGGTGTGGGATGACGCGCGCTAAGAAAACGCCGAGGTGGTCATCAACGCGCGTCGATCCCCACCAAAAACCGTATCACACATCATGTAGCTCCGCGCGCGCCGGTCCATTTCTCGAGTATTTCTTGCTTTCGAGCAGAGAGAGTCTTCCACATTTGGTCGATACCCCTCACCTCTCTCTCAAGCTGGAGAACTCTCCTTCGGAGGCGCTCTATCTTTGTCTTCGTTATGGAAACAGTCCAGGCGTCATCTTTCAATTGCACCTCTTTCCATTCCCTAACTTCTTGGTGTTCGCGCGGCTTGCATGCCAAGTGGCCACTCCTCGAAAGAGAGAGGTGGCGTACACCTGCCTCGAGCACACGCAGGTGCGCCTCAGCACGCGTGAGTTTAAGGTATAGTGGGAGGTATACCCCCTCCTCAAACTCCATTAGTTCCTCGACAGCATCCCTAAACTCACGCTCGTAGTATTCTGTTTGTGAAAGGCGGGCGGCGCATTCACTCGAACAGATATCATCGAAACGTGGGTCGGCCCGCTGACATTGACATACCCGGCAGATACTATCAGGCTTTCGCATGATGCTTCTCTCCTGGGAAAAACCTCGAAACGAACGTCATCACCACGCCTGATGGCATCTTGAACCGTCAGGCGTGAAACGTTGGATTTATCCTTCTACCCATACCGTGCAGCCTTTTTACCGCTTTTGAGAGGAATCAACCAGATCTGAGGATAACAGGCGTGGCAGGCTATTTACCATCCACCATTTACCACAGCAAATTCCGATGATACTCGGCCCCTGCTCGAGCGCGTCCTTTCATAAGCTGACGAGCTCTTCCGGCGTACTAGCAATCTCGTGACTTAGAGCAGATCTTGGCTATTTTCTGGAGAGCTTCAGTTGGTAGCGTCTTGAAGAAATCCGAACGATTTGGCTACACGACATCCAGTGTTTCGTGAGCATGCATCAATCGACGTACATTAGAGAGCCCAGTACAATTTATTCCGACTTGAACTGTCGTATGCTCACCCGCTTGCTTCTCAAGGTCAGCTTTTATGTCTGCGAAGGAATACCCGGGTTCCGATAGCGGATCCGGATATCCTCTTTCATCTGCTTCGAAGGAAACGAGTACGTGTTGAACAGTGAATGTCGCTGGTGAACATTGAATCATTTCGAGAGGCGAAAAAGGTCTTGTTTCCTTTATAGTGCGTAACAAAAATGCTCCTCTGCTTCGGATGGTTGCAATCGGCAGCTACTTCGTCTTCGGCAAAAAAGGTGCTCAACGTGCCGCTGAGGGCACGTCTCCGCGCCTTTTTTGCCTGCATCCTCGTCGCTGCCGATTTCGCTCATCCTCGCTACGAGGTTCATCTTTGTTACGCACTCTTAGAACTGGTCTCAAAAGTATCTTCTGCTGCGGTTGACGATATGCGGGCCGCGACTTCGTCGAACTTCGCGAAAAAATCCTTGAGTGTATCTCAGTGGACACACCTCCGGTTTTTTCCCTCGTTTTCCTCGTCTCGCCTCGCATCTCGTCAACCTCGCTACGAAGCTACTTTTGAGACCAGTTCTAGTTTTTGTCCTGGCGGACAGAAACTAACTAGCAACCGCCTCTTGATGGTACACGAGCATCGGAGGTTGCTGGCCTGCCACGACCTCTGGAGTGATAATTACCTCTTTCACGCTGGCATTGCTCGGAATGTCGTACATGACCTCGAGCATGCACGATTCGATTATCGATCGTAGTCCTCGCGCCCCGGTTCGTTTTTCGAGAGCCTTGGCTGCAATTGCATCGAGCGCCTCGACCGTAAAGGTAAGATCGACTCCCTCCATCGACAGCAGCGTCTGGTATTGCTTGACCAGCGCGTTCTTGGGCTTCGTGAGGATATCGATCAAGGCTGCTTTGTCGAGCGGCTCCAGACACGAAACTACCGGTAGTCTTCCGATGAACTCCGGAATCATACCGAACTTGAGCAAGTCCTCACTCTCGAGCATCGCGAGGGAGTTCTCCTTCTTGTCCTGCATCTGAACGATATTAGTTCCAAATCCGAGGCTCTTCTTACCCGTTCGCTGATTGATGATTCGCTCTATTCCATCGAAAGCTCCGCCAACGATAAACAGAATATTGCTCGTATCGACCTGAATGAAGTCCTGCTGCGGATGCTTGCGCCCACCCTTCGGAGGTACATTCGCCTTGGTCCCCTCGATGATCTTGAGTAAGGCTTGCTGAACTCCTTCGCCTGAGACGTCGCGCGTTACGGAAGGCGTGTCGCTCTTACGGGCAATTTTGTCGATCTCATCAATGTAGACGATTCCACGTTGCGTCTTTTCGATGTCGTAATCAGCGGATTGAAGGAGGTTCACGATAATATTTTCCACATCCTCGCCCACGTAGCCAGCTTCGGTGAGGCTCGTCGCATCTGCTATCGTGAAGGGCACATCGAGGATCCGTGCCAGGCTTTGTGCAAGTAGCGTCTTACCAGAGCCTGTTGGCCCAATCAGCAAGATATTGGATTTTTGTAACTCTACAGCGCTCTTCGTGTGCTGATTGTTCTGGATGCGCTTGTAGTGGTTGTGGACTGCTACGGAGAGTACCTTCTTAGCGTGATCTTGCCCGATTATGTAGTCATCGAGCGCCGCCTTAATGTCCTTGGGCGTGGGTACTGCTAACCTGTTGTGCTGATGACCGGTCTCATCGAGCTCTTCGTGCAGAATGTCGTTGCACAGATCAACGCACTCGTCACAGATGTAAACGGATGGCCCGGCAACCAACTTTCTTACCTCGTCCTGGGTTTTCCCACAAAACGAACAGATCAGGTTACCGTTACTTTTTCCAGAATCCTTGGCCATGGCCGCATCCCCCAAAAACCTCAAGGAAAATCCTTGTATTCTCTATCAGATGCTCAAAACCGAGAGAGAGATTGCATCTTCTCTGATGGGCCCCAATAGCATGCCAGAAAAAACCCTTTGGCTAGCCTCGGGGACCGAACGGACCGTTCAGCATGAGCCTCTTCGTATGTATTATCGGGAAGACAGGACGGGAACTTGACTCTAAAAACTACGAAAAGGGAAATCGGCGCCCTCGTAAAAAAACTTAAGGCTTATTGAAATACGCGAGATTATCAATATAATCAGGTATCTACTACTTCCTTGAGCATTCTAACCGCTGTGATCTCACACCTCGCTCAAAGTGCATCAGAGAGCCCCTACCGAGAATCATACAAGCTGATAAAGTACGGCCGTCAAAACGGAAATGAATCACTATGAAAAAGATCAAAGTCAACGACCGAGTCCGCAGAGTTCCCTACACCGTCACCATCTCCACGGGGAGTGACGACCTCGAGCCCCGCCTCGACGGGCAAGGCCAAACAACTGCGATTTCGACCCGCGGATGCGCAGGTACGGTCAAGGCGCTCCGCGAGGAGACCACCAATACGCCGGCCGAAGCCAAGGAGCGGTCCATAATGTTTCAAGTCTTGTGGGACAACGGAACGCTCTCCTTCCATGGACCCGAAGGTTTGGAGTTGGATAGCTGAGAACGAGACTGCCAAGTCCTCATAAGGAACCAAGGCGTCAGTAAGGTGTGTATCTCAAGAGGCACCCTCTGTCGTAGAAATAGCGTCAACAGGCTGCGGAAAAATGGCTTCGTAGAGAAAAATTCGAGGTTTTGGTGATGGGTGAAGATGAGCGCGCGAAAAAACCGCAAGCGTATCCACGACTCGACTACAGCTCGCCGAAGTCTGCGATACATTGAGGATTTTTTCGTGCTCTCATCTTCGGCCAGCGCCGAAAGATCGGATTTCGCAGCAGAAGAGCATTTTTCCGCAGCCTGTTAAGGCTTCGAACGAAAGGTAGGCTCACGACCCTCAATGAGCCTGCGGATATTTTCTTCGTGTCGGGCCACTACCACCAGAGCTATCGCGGCAAACGCCACCGTGACCGCCTCTCCGAGGTTAAACAGGAAGCTTGTTATCGGTACGATCAAAGCTGCGCTCATTGAGGCCAAAGAAACTACCTTCCAGATTGCAAACACCACTCCGAAGGCGATCAGCGCAACAGCAGCGCTAGGTGGATGAAGAGCCAATACAACTCCCAGCGCTGTAGCTACCCCCTTTCCTCCCTTGAGCCACGGAGGCACTGAGAAGCAATGCCCCAAGACGAGAGCGATTCCTGCCACCGGGGGGAACCAACTCGCATCCGCCATAACCGATGCTAGTACTATACCGACAGTTCCTTTGAGAACATCTCCCAGCAAGGTAAGGATCCCAGCTCTCTTTCCGACTACTCGCGCTACATTCGTCGCTCCTACATTACCGCTTCCTTGCGCAGTAATATCGACTCCGTGCGACGTGGCGACGATCTTTCCGGTTGGGAATGCACCGATCAAATAAAAGGGAACTAAACTGATGAAAGTTAGACCTAGGCTCATACTCTCAAGCTTTCAATAGCCCCTTTACGGTCGGATGCGCCGAAAATATAAGAGCCGGCTACCAACACACTCGCACCTGCCGCGCGACAGGAGGCCGCCGTCTCCCGGGTAATGCCGCCATCTACTTCGATGACAGTAGCAACTCCCTGCTCATCGATCCGTCGTTTGAGCGCTCGAATCTTCTCCACTGTGCTCGGAATAAAGGGCTGACCACCCCAGCCAGGGTTTACCGTCATCACGAGCACGAGGTCGCACACCTGGAGCACGTCGAACACCATGTCCACCGGCGTTCCGGGATTGATTGCTACCCCACTACTCATACCGAGCCGCTTGATCTCTACCAATGATCGGAACAGGTGCGGACACGTCTCTTGGTGAATAATGAGCCGATTGGCACCTGCTTCGTGGAAGGTTTTAAAATGCCGCTCTGGCTGCTCAATCATAAGGTGTACGTCGAGGAAGTTAGGTACCTGACGCCTAAGAGTACCGACGACATTGGCACCGAAGGTGATTGGAGGAACGAAGGACCCGTCCATCACATCGATGTGCAACCAATCAGCCCCAGCTCCTATTACGGACGCTATCTCCTCTCCCAGCCGAGAGATATCAGCGGCCAGGATGGAAGGTGCAACTATTATTTGTGGTGAGTACGCGGGGTTCATGACAGCTAACGTCCGTAACGTAATAAATGCCTCTCATGGCTCTATCTCATAGGGTCGCGTTGAAGCAAGAGCGTTTGATCGCATAAGGAGACCCATGTTTCTTTCGGGTGTATTTCTCCTAAACCGGCACCCAATCGTCTAAAAAAACAAACCGAGGCTCGAATTGGCCCGATCCCTGCTCTCTCCAGCTATCAAGCCCCTCAAAGGACGAGGGAACGATGACACTCAAAGACATTGGTGAACGAATGGAAGCCATAAATAAAACGGAGACAAGCCCGTCTAATCAGCCAGTTGCGCCTGCGACACCGGAAGCTTCTCAAGCACCTGCCGCCGGGAAATCAAGCGAGTTCGACACAACGCTACGGTCACTCGTACGCCCAGATCAGGCAAATAAGGTCAGCGAGGAGGATCTTTTTTCCGCTCTCGTGCAGGAACGTATTAAAAAACTCAAAGGGGATGAGACCCTGAAGGAGTTTCAGGGCATGCTCCAAACGAGTCAGAATTCAATGACAAAAGCCGATGGGTTCATCCCCATGGAGGATGCAGCCAAGGCTGCTCTGATTGAACTCCGGGCAGCAGGTAAGCTCACCGAGGAAGAGGCTGATTCCATATATTCCCAAGCTTTTGCAGGAGCTCAACTCGACGAAAACGAGAACGCTCTCTTCGATTCACGGGGGGGCAAGGGAGACCCAACTATCGCGGTGGCGACACTCGAGCAAGCATTACTTTCGAGTCGCGTAACGATAGAGGAGTATGACAAGGGCACCAAGACAGCTCCCAAGCGTAGCCTAGAGGAGGCTAGCAACGGCAAAGTCGCGACCTCGGGTGCGGTATCAGGAATGACGGGCGATGCTGGCTTTCTCTTCAAACCGGTCTCAGATAGCGACGGTAAGCTCGCCGTCCTCTTGCCACCTCGACTCACAGGCCTGGCACAAAGTGTTCGACTCTTGAGTCCCTCGGGCGAGGTGCTAGAAACCGGCCGCTACAGCGGTAACGGAAATGGCGGCCGCGAACACTTCCGTTTCACCAAACCTGGCGCCGGATATCCAGATGGATTGACGGTGGAGGTCACGTTGCAGGGTGGTTCAATCGTTCGATACATCATCGAGGAGACATCTCAACGTAACGAGGGAGGAAGCGGCTCATCTGGGGTGAGCTCGGCCGCCTCGGGGTCTGAGAGCAACTTCTCCCCCTCAGCAGCGCCGAACGGCCCCTTGCGCCGAGGGGGTGGAAGAGGGAAAGAACCTGAGGACCTTTCCCTGTAGCGAACCTAAAACATTGTTAGCGCAAATAAGATCAAGCCAGCCCTCCAAACTTCCGATCATCCAAACGGATATCTTCTGAGAGGTTCCGTATGCTCGTCATCGTCGGTTGTATAGGGGTACTCGCCAGCGTTCTGATCGGCTTCATAGGGCCGGGTGGTCCCGTCTTGGTTCTCATTCAGCCCTTTGAGTTCCTCGTTATTGCAGGTGGTATCGGATTCACCGTTTTGATTGCCTCGCCGGCATCAGTGTTAAAGGGACTCCTACCGGGAATAATCGGAGCTATCAAAGGTAGCGGTATCGACAAAGGAACCTACAGCGACCTACTCGGATTGATGGCGAGTATCTTCGATACGATGCGCCGTGAAGGAGTGCTGGGGATCGAAGGGGATATATCAAATCCCCACGAAAGCGCGCGATTTAAGAGATATCCCAAGGCATCCCACGATCACCACCTCATGGAGACCTTCACCGGTGCGTTACGTTTATTCGTTGACGGTGTGGTCAATGCCTTCGACCTCGAACGGCTCCTCGACACCGAGATCGAAACACACCACGAAGAAGCTCTCCTTCCACCCACTGCCGTAAAGGTCATGGCCGACTCGTTCCCTGCGATGGGTATCGTGGCCGCGGTGTTGGGAATCATCATCACCATGCAATATCTCGATGGACCACCGTCCGAGATCGGTCATCACGTTGCCGCCGCACTCGTAGGAACGATGTTGGGAATCCTCCTTTCGTACGGATTCGTCGGACCTCTTGCCACTAAAATGGAACACAATGTGCGGGAGCAGACTGCCATTCTCAAGTGCATTCAGGCCGGTCTCGTATCGTTCGCTGGTGGTGCGCCACCGCAGGTCGCACTCGAGTTCGCTCGAAAAACAATTCCGAGTTTTTGTCGTCCGACGTCGGAAGAGCTCGAACAGATTATCAAGGACGCCAAAAAAAGTTAGCACGTTGAAGGCAGCTCTCATCCACCATGGCAGATGACAAGCCAATCATAGTTGTCAAAAAGAAAGGGGGACATGGTGGCCACCACGGCGGAGCCTGGAAGATCGCGTATGCCGACTTCGTTACGGCGATGATGTGCTTTTTCATGGTAATGTGGCTCGTCAACAGTGCTTCACAAACCGTCAAAGAGAGCATATCTTCATATTTCCGAAAGCCAGGAATCTTCAATGAAGGGTCCGGCACCCCCCTGTTGCTGGGAGGTGCTGGGATTCTGAGCGATGCCTTTGTCCCGCCGCGCCCCGAAGATAAGCGAAAAGTCAAAAACCCGACCGAAGACCCTTCACGAAAAATGCACGGCGAAACCGATAGAGATCTCGACAAGCACTATATTCAAGAAGGGCGAGAGGAACCTCAAAAACACAAGGGCCCCGATACATTTACAGGTCTCAATTCCGATAAAAAGGAGATTCGTGACAGCAAGCGGGAAATCAAGGTCAAAGCGATGGCTGATGCGGCCCAAAAGCAGCTACAACAAATGCTCAATAGCTCTCCGAGTACCGCGCGCCTTCTCGGACAGCTCGACATGAAGGTCGAAGCAGATGGACTCAAGATCGAGATCATGGATACGGACAAGGTATCGATGTTCGACAGCGGCAGTGCTCGCATTCGAAAGGAGGCTGAAGAGGCATTCGGCAAAGTTACTGAAATCATCAAACAGTATCCGAATACTCTCGAAGTGTGGGGTCATACCGATGCAAAGCCTTTCCCGAGTCGTACCGGAGGCTATACCAACTGGGAGTTGTCAGCTGATCGTGCAAACGCTGCTCGTCGATTGATCGAAATGAAAGGGTATCCGAGCCCTCAAATAGCAAGCGTAATCGGCAAGGCAGCAACAGAACCAAAGATTGCTTCTGACCCAATTGCTCCCTCTAACCGTCGAATCACCCTCAAAGTTCGCTTTGATGTCAACAAAGAGAAAACAGAGGCTCAGAAGAAGGACGAATCCATAAAAGCGCTGGAGAACCACCTACTAGGGCTTCAGCCTGCACGAACTCCTCTCCCAGGTGAGCCCACACCGACGCCGATGCCAACGCCGACGCCTACGCCCACTGCCACACCGACGCCGCAGCCGACGAACGAGTCGAGACGCATTACCGCGCGACAACCCTCGGACCGCATACGATTACCTGATGGAACTCCAATAACCACCAACCCAGATTTCATGCCCGAAGACAAAATCTTCAACGACAATCCCGTCATCAGGCCGAGCGAGTTATACTCCGGAAGATAAGAATGACAGGAGACGTAGCCCATAAGTATCGCAGCAACCTGAGTATTCTAGTGGCAGACGACCATTCCTTGACTCGGTCCATGGTCAAAGCCATTTTGAGAGGCGTCGGCTTCGAACATATTACCCAGGCTGAAGATGGTCTCCAAGCGGTGCAGCAGATAGCAACCGGCACTATAGATGTAGTTATCTGCGACTGGAATATGCCAAAGGCGACCGGTCTCGAGGTTCTACGCACCATTCGCTCCGATGCGCGCTTTCAGGAGCTACCTTTCTTGATGCTGACTGCCGAGGCGTATCGAGAAAACATCATCGCTGCATCTCACGCGGGTGTCAGCACGTATGTCATCAAGCCCTTCACAGCAGATGTCTTACTGAGCAAGCTCGAAGAGGTTTTGAAACCGTTATCTCGCTCTGCGAACTCGATTCAAAAGCCTACTCGTCGATGATATCTCCCTTGAGTATCGTAACTTTGTCTCTCGACCACCACTGAAATTAGCCTACCTTCTTCGAGAAGAGATAGTACAACTCTCCCTCCCCATGTACGTGATTCGCACGCTCTCTTGCCCGATCTCCCGTGCCCATGAAGACATCGACTCTTCCTGGGCCACGAATTGCGCTACCCGAATCAAGATTGAGGACGAAGCGACTCGAGCGCACTAATTGGATCTTTCCCTTTTTATCCGACCGAGGTAGTGCGGTCCGAATTATACTTACTGCTCCAGGAGGCAACCGCCCCTGATCAATCGCTATCGACCGTTCCTCCACAACAGGTAGCCCGAGGCTCCCAATAGGCGAAGAGCTCTCCTGTTCCTTGAAAAATACGAAGCGGTTGTTCTGTGACAAGAGTCGGTCTAACTCGTCTGGACGTTTCTGGAAAAACTGCGGCAGCTTACTCCATGCCACCTTCTTTTCTCGTAGATACTCCACAGGAATCCCTTTGAATGGGTGGTCTGTCGCTCCTGCAAAACCGATAGCTCGCTTGGAACCATCGGGGAATTCGAGTATCGCACTTCCCTGTACCTGAATCATGAAGGCTTCGAAACGAGACCTCAACCATACCAATTCAGATCCGTGAAGAAGTGTGTCTTGATTACCAAGTCCGTCGAATCCCTCCAATTTGACACGAGTAGGGTGTGGCTTTGACCACGACTCCAACCCCGCTGGGCGCTGGAAGAGCGGATAACGATACACCTTGGTTCGTACGCGACTCGCCTGATACACCGGCCTGAAATACCCCGTGAAGAACACGCTCCCACGACCGTCAGAACCCACGGAGCGATACAGATCGAAGGAGTTTCGAATACTCTGCACGAGCTGTCTGTGCGAGGTGCTCGAGCGCAGAAGATCTGCAAATCTGCTCAAACTCCGGTCGAGTGTCTCCGCATTGATCCCCTTGTCTCCGAATGTCTCTAATTTGATACGCGCAGCTTCAGTTTTGAGATACTCGCGTGTTTGCTGGATAGAGGTAAGAAGATTTTCACGATGAGCGAACAGGAAAGGGTCTACCACCAAATGATCGCCGACCTCATCGAAAGGAACCTGCTCTAAGGCAGTCTCTCTGTCTTGTGCCAAAGAGAGCACTGGTGATTGCAGAAAGACCCATACCGCCATGAGTAACCAGCTGAGTGTCCAACAACTAGCTTGTTTATCGTAGTGCCGAGGATACCGCATATCGAGTTCATATTACGAAGGTGATCCTAGCGATACAAGGTGCAGATACCGGAAAGAGTTTGGGCTCGTCGGGTTTTGGACTGGACAACATGGGGCCCAAGAAGGGAGCTACGTCCTCTCAAAGCCGTTACCATCCACTCGAGTCCACGGTGAGCCAAAGTTGATTCATCTGTGTGTAGCTTACTTTTGCCCCGCCTCGCTAGCGAAAACCGCTCGAATATGACACCATTTCGATATGAGTTACACGAGAACAATCGCCGCCTTTTTCATGGCTATCGGTGTTGGCTGCGGAGCGTTCGGGGCCCACGCTTTGCGAGGTAGCTTACCACTAGAGCGTCTATCGCAGGATCTCGCCATATGGGAGACGGCAGTGCAGTACAATTTCATCCATGCTTTTGCTGCACTTTTTTTTGCTTCGCTCGACAGCAAATGGCTTCCCGCTTCAGGCAGGAAGG
Organism: Bdellovibrionota bacterium; assembly: GCA_040398075.1. Lineage (GTDB taxonomy): Bacteria > Bdellovibrionota_C > UBA2361 > UBA2361 > OMII01 > OMII01. The sequence continues at coordinate 42,294 of JBBAUR010000003.1, forward strand.
TCGTAGCTGTAATTATGCTCGTGTCAGTCGTCGTATTTTCTGGCTCTCTGTACCTGCTGGTCCTCACAAATCAGAGGTGGCTCGGTGCAATAACACCGATCGGCGGAACTGGATTCATTTTTGGATGGTGCTATGCAGCCCTGAAGCTCCTGAAAGGCTCGCCGGAACATTGACACCTCTGCCAGCACGTCGCGAAACTACGCCTTTTCAGCAGATTGTTTCACCAAATCTCCACTCGTCCAGATAGCGCGGCCGAAGATGTACGTGCACACAGGCAGGCCGAGCACGAGTCCCCAAACACCAAAAAGCTTCCCACCTAAAGTCAAAATAATAAGCACCAATACCGGATTAACTCTCAGGGCATGGCCATATATCTTCGGATTCAAGATATACGCCTCGATCAAGTGAATTATCCAGATTAAGAGCACCGCACCAAACATGAGACCTATCCCGCTCTTTTGAAAGGCTAGAAGACAGATGGGAACGGAGCTGATGAAAACGCCCGCGACCGGAATAAAACTACAGAAAAACACGACAACCGAGAGAAATGCCGCACTTTTTCCGATACCTAGGATGGTCATTCCAAGAGCCGTCAGCGTCGTATTCAAAATCGCGATGTAGAACTGCGCAGAGAGCGCTCGTCCGAGAACTCTCGCAAACTCTGCGATGCTGTGTCCTACCTCTTCGTAAATGAATGCTACTCGCGATTCCTTGAGCCTCCGTACACCTCGAGTGAGTTCCGGTAGATCGAGTACTATCAAGAACGAGAAAAGGATGGACAGAAGAAAGCTCGAGCCAAGCGCCAAGCCGTGTCCCGTGACTGCCCGCAGACGCTCAATTAATTCCTTCGTACCGATTGTGTCGTTGTCGCTCGAGGCAAAACCCATGAGGCTCTCGATTATTTGAGCCGATTGACTCCGCTTTACATCCCAGCCTAGGGGTATACCCTGCTCATTTCTCGGTAAAGGAGGAATTATCTGGCCGAGAAGGGGGGACCTGTCACGAAATTCGTATAATGCATCATCGAGTTGTCGGAGCGCTTGCGGCAGAGACTGGACGAGTGCTGACGACTGATCGCGGACGTGCGGGGTGAGGAAGCTGATAACCCCTACTACGAGACCCAGAAACATTACTCCCACAAACACTACTCTCAAGGTCCTTGATTGGATGTTCGCCGAGAGCTTCTCAACTACATGGGCTTGAATATAGGCAAAAACGAAGGTCAAAAAGATGAGCAGCGAAAAGGAACGTAAGGTCCACAGCACCCCAAATAGGCCTACCCATACGAGTACCCGTACGGAGAATGTTTTGATTCGGTCAAGCGCCTGATTTTGTGCGTTGTTCATTTATACCGTCAGGTAGATCAGAAATGTGCAGGTTTAGTGAACCCTTAGCCTATCCTCTTCGGCCGTTCGGGAAAAGAGCCTGGAGTGACGTGCGGTTAAGACGGGCTCAAAATAGGTACAATAGGGGGTAGAATCGGCTTTCATCCCTCTGTTCATGTAGCTACAATCCCAGTCTACCTCGCCCTGTTCCTACCTCGTGTCAGGCACTCTGAGATGGGGGCACTAGGTCGCTAGTCGAAACCGGCCCCCGCTTGGTGGTAGACTTTACGCTGCTCTTTCTCAATAGATTAAGTCTTGCGTCACAGGCGCTCGACGGACTTCTACCGACACGCGCACCATCATCATGCGGCACAGCACAGGCTGTTCGGCCTGATGATGGCAGAGAGATCAAAAGGTTTTACTGGCTTCGACAAAGCGCAAGCATCGCCTACGCGGGCCCCTATAAGCTCTTGTAGGCGATGCTTGCTTGACTCGTGTCAGGCCTTCCATTTTAGGAAGCATCGCCGTTCCACACCTGGAGGTGAGTACAGCATGAGAATAACCGAGATAAGGATGGCTCTAGCCGACCCTAACGAAGAAAAAGGTGGGCCGCTGGCGTATTGTTCTGTGACCTTTGATGATGCTCTCGTCGTCCACGACATCAAAATCATCAATACTCCGAGAGGGCCAATGATTGCGATGCCGTCTCGTAAGATGCAGGGTCGCTGCTCCAAATGTTCTACCAAGAACCATCTGCGAGCACGTTTCTGCAATCAGTGCGGGCAGGAACTACGATTGATAAGCACGGAGGCGGATGGGCAGGGGTCTCCCCTGCTGTACGCCGATGTCGTCCATCCTGTAACGGTGGAGACGCGTGCGTTCATATCTTCAGAGATCCTCAAGAAATACGAGGAGACCAAAGCTAATCTCACTCGGCCGCGGTGAATACGAACATCTGCTCCTAAGACGTTTTTTGCTGACGATGGCGCACGGATAGTTCCTCGTCTTGCACAAGGGAAGGGTCTCTCGCCATCGTTTTATTTTAAATCTACAACTCCACATGATAGTTGACGAAAGTTGAAACTCTCGGCGTCCTAGCCTCATCTCAAGGGATCTAGGGATCTTTATGGGACACGCTTTCATCTCAAGAGCTTTCTTGGCTGCAACCACGTGGTCATTGGTCACTTTGGGAACTGCATGTGGAGGAGGTGGCGGTGGCGGCGGGCCGCGATCATCGAACGAGCCTGGCGATATCTCGTTATGGCTCGAAAAAGGCGCTGTGGATTCGGGCGACCTATGCCGAGCAAGGGTTGAGGTCTACAACCCCAATCCTGACGGAATAATCCTCAAGATTCGCTTTCCTACCACCATCCGCTATTCTAAGAACAGCGCAGTGCTTTTTCCGAACGAGCAGGACGAGCGCCCTATTCTCCCCTCCTTTGAATCAGTTTACGAAGGTTTCCGCTACCTCGTTTTCTTTCTATCCGAGGAACAAATAAGGTATGGAGACTATTCAGCCATAGAGCTCAATCTTAAAGCGTCACAGGCAGATCCTGACGCCCTCGTTTCAGTTGACATCGATAACAACGACCTCAACATACCAGACAATCGAGAGTTCAACGACAAGCATCCTCGATTCTACTCTGTCGAGGAATTGGAGCTCGAAATTCGAGGGGAAGGCGGCCCCCCCGTGACACCATCTCCTACGCCAACGAAGAAGGCCGGATGACGCAAGCAGGGCGTTCTTCGCCTTGAATCTCCTCATAAAGGTTGAGCTATTGGCGCAATCCGGTAAACTTGACCACTGAAATCGCGCATGTTTAACAGTTGCCAGGATGGAGCGCCCGAATGACCGATCCCTGCCTACCAGATAACGATTCCGATGCGGGCTACCGACGTGTTCAATGCCGTCCCTTTCTGAAATGGGCAGGCGGAAAAACTCAGCTACTTTCGCAACTCGTTCGACGAACACCTCAATCGTACAATCGCTATCTGGAGCCCTTTCTCGGCGGAGGAGCGCTCTTTTTCGCCCTGCAGCCTCGATTAGCCTACCTGGCCGATTGCAACGCGGAACTGATGAACTGTTTCGAGGTGGTCCAGTCAGAGGTTGAGCCCCTCATTAGAGAGCTGCAGAGATATCGGTATGACAAAGACCAATACTATGCGGTCAGAGCACTCGATCGTGAGGAAGCTTTTGACACCCTCTCTTCAGTAGCGCGCGCAGCCCGGTTTATCTTCCTCAACAAGACCTGCTTCAATGGTCTCTATCGGGTGAACTCAAAGGGGCATTTCAACGTTCCGTTCGGTTCGTACGATAACCCAACTATAGTTGATGCGGAGAACCTCAGAGCCTGTAGTACAGCTCTGAATGCAGCAATCCTCAGAAAGCAGCCCTTTGAGGAGATAGTGAATGTTGCTCAGCCTGGAGATTTCGTTTACCTCGACCCGCCATATGCGCCTGTGAGTGACACTTCGGATTTCACCCAGTATTCAAAAGATGGTTTCGATGAATCTGCCCAAGAGATGCTTCTTCTCATCTGCCTCCAGCTACACCAGAAGGGTGTCCGTTGGATGGTTTCGAATTCGAATACCCCGCTTATTCAGGAACTTTACCGAGGCTTTAACATCGAACCAGTGGCAGCTGCTCGCTCGATTAACTCTCGAGCCGAAAAACGTGGTCCCATCTTGGAATTGATCATACGGAATTTCAGTTAGGAAGGGGCGGTACACACGGATCTTAAGGGAGCGAGGTGATGGTGGGCGCTGCAGGGATCGAACCTACGACATTCAGCTTGTAAGGCTGACGCTCTACCAACTGAGCTAAGCGCCCGGAAGGGCTCGAGAACTATGATAGCACTCGACAAAGTTGAGGAAGGTTATCGGGTCCGCGCCAGAAAGTCAACTGGCGCCCCCTACCACAACCCGCAGTAGCCTGCGATCTGTTACGCTGCAGGGTTCCCATCCAGGAGGGACTTTCCAAGCCATAGAACACCCCTGGGGTATCCTTCCTTCCCGAGGGCTGCCTGGATTACCCGGCCCGTGCTAGTCCATCTTCCATGAGACCGCAGCAATTCGCGCCTCGAACCTATCGCCATCTGAGCTCTTCACCAAGATGCAGTTAAACGGAGCATCCTCCTTCCTGCTTACTCGGTGCCACTGCAATCCTGCCTTGCTTCCTGGCGGCACAATGAGACCATCGAAAGTACTCCTCAATTGAACTACCCCTTTAGGCTCATCACAGAGAGCGAAGGAAACTAAGATCGGGGCTTTGAAGTCGAGCCTCAGATCTACTCCGCGCGCTACATGCATTTTATCGAACGTCACGAGCACCCCACGCTCCGGAATAACGACAGGATTGAAGGGTTCGTCCTGCGAACCAGGTGATACCTTCTCAAATGTATTGACCGGAACAACCACAGGATTCTGCTCGTAGGCACGGAGCAAATGGTCAAATGAACCAGTTGAGAACTGCCACACTGCTACGAGTCTCGATATACTGAATAGGTTACCCCGTACGATCTGCAGATATCTTTTATAGAACTCGTTCAGATGCGGGTCTACCATCCTTGGTTGCCCCGCCTTTACAGATTCCAGGTATCCTAATGGAACGTCTCTTAAGAGGTGGCCAGGTCTAAAACTAGAGCGATTCCTAGCCTTCAGTCGAGAGAGAAAGCCATCAGTAAGTCCATGAGCATCGACGAGTACGACATTGTGGCCTGAACTATATCCAGCAAAACCGGGAAAATCGTTCCTTTTAACTGCTATTCCTGGTGCACCCCACGTTGAAATGGTGATTGGCGTTAAGGCGCGATCCTGTGTCCAAACTTGAAGAGAGTGCTTACGAGACCAAAAACGTCTTTCGTCAGCGATTCCAGTCAACCGTATCTGACTATGCGGTAGTATGTCGCATTGAGAGAAGGGAGGACAATCTCCTATCCTGGACAGAAGGACACACGAGAGCGCAATAATAGCGCAGCTTGCCGCAGACAATTGTGGAAGGATACCAAAAGCGAGGATACTCGTAGCAATAGCAAGCTCTCCGAGAAAGAAGCGCCCCATCATGAAGTCACCGCCTATAAAGATGACATACATCATATGTAGAAGCGCCCCCAGTGCGAGGGCACGAGTTTTACCACCGAGGCTCGTGAGACCGATAAGGACTCCACTCAAAATAGTGAATGCAGTCACCGGATCATGAGAAACAGTATCAATTCCGTAAATTACTCCCTGCCGAACAACGGTGGTCAGCGGAATATCGTGATTCAACTTCGAAATAGCTGGACTCGGAATGCTCGTTCCGTAATAAAATGTAGTGAACAAGAGCCACATAATCAGTGGTGACACTGCGAGCACCAGATTTTTAATCTGGTGACGAATCTCGGCGCGATGGTCAAATATCAACCATGCACAGAGAGGCATGCAGTACAAAGCTGCGTCGAATCGTGTCAGTACCACCATTGATGCCCACATGGCGATCGTCGGCAGCTGTTTTCGAAGCATCACTGCTCGAGCAAATCCTACCAAGGTAAACAACAGAAGCGGAGTCTCAAGACCGCTCGACTGGAAGTCGACAAATGTTCTGCTCGTGAAAAGGATGCTAGCTGGGATGAACACCAACCAGCCTTTCGGTGACAGCCCTTGGTAAAACAGGACTATCAATGCGCACCCAAAAAAGACATCCAGGAGAAAAAGAACCAAAAAGGAGTCCGCTGTCAGCAGATGTCCTAGCGCGACCAGGATCATCCACAGCGCACTTGAGTAGGACTGTACTCGCTCGTTTATATTGAATCTGAGCCCGTTGCCCTCTGAAAAGTGGAGTGCTGTGCGCAGGTACATAAAGGCGTCATCAGACACCCAGAAGTTGCGGAGCAAGGCAAAGAAAATCCACGCAAAAAGGGCGTACAAAGCTATGCGGTTGGATATCCCGCTACCGGCACCATGCGTGGCGAACGGAGCAGGCGAAGGCTCGCCGCGAGGAGCGTCTGGATTTGGACTGCGCGTCAGCATGTCGAGAGCCTTTTTGAATTACCCCACTCCCATGTGCAAAGCCTAGCCTGATGATCTAGACTATTCAACTGCCCAATAGCAGATGCTTTAGGCGGCCGAGACCACAACCATCGACACCACTCCTTCAGTTTTCGATTGAATGCCTCCGGGCAAGATGGACAATCACCTCGACTGCTTTCGTCAGAGCGGATAGCGCAATCCACTCCTTTCGAGAATGAAAGAGCATACCGCCCGCAAAGATATTCGGAGTCGGATATCCCATCGCACACAGCCGACTACCATCTGTACCCCCACGTATAGCCTTAAGGTGCACGCGTATACCTGAATCCTCGATGGCATGCTTCGCCCTCGCTACGACTTCAGGATATCGTTCCAGCACCGCTTTCATATTCTCGTACTGATGAACGTGCGATACCTCTATACGCAAACCGGGGCTTTGTCTTTCGAGCTGCAGCGTGATCTCGCGCACCTTCTGGAGCCGTTCGAGGTTGCGTGCATGAACAAAGTCTCGAATAAGGAGTCGAACAGTTGCACGCTCATTAGACCCGGAGATTTCGCTTACATGGAAAAATCCATCCCGATTACTTGTCGTCTCCGGCCGCTCGTTGGGCGGCAGGGCTTGCACAAAGCTACTAGCAGCTAGTATCGCGTTTATCATCTTCCCGAAGGCATATCCCGGATGCACGCCACTTCCATGGAATTCAATAGTTACCCCAATTGCATCAAAACACTCCGTTTCCAATTCCCCCGGATATCCACCGTCCATCGTATAGAGATGTGCTGGTAAGCGGCTGGTGTCGATGCCATCTACACCTCTGCCGACCTCCTCGTCCGACGTGAAACAGATTTCGATCCGTCCGTGTACCAACTGAGGGAACCGGGTGAAAACCGCCAATGCAGTCATTATCTCTGCAACTCCTGCCTTGTCATCAGCACCGAGCAATGTTGCTCCAGAGGCGGTAACGATCGTATCTCCAATAAAGTCTGCAAGTTGAGGGCAGTCGTTTGTAGAGAGAATCAAGGAAGGATCATCTGGAAATGTAAGAACGCCTCCGTCGTAGCGCTCTCGCAGGAGAGGCCTAACGCCCTCCCCTAGCTGATCAGGTGACGTATCAACATGCGCCATCAAACCAAAAGGTATGAATTCCTCCATCCCACGGAGAGTCGCATACACAAATCCATGTGGAGAGTGTTCTACATTTTCCAGTCCAAGTTCGCCCAACTCGGTAGCGAGCAATCCGAGCAACTCGTGCTGTCGAGCAGAGCTAGGTTTCGAAGTCGCTGTTGGATCAGATGTAGTGGCTATCTGTGTGTACCGGATAAAGCGCGAAAGCACTTCTTTTTTGATAAATTCGGTTACATCGTGCTGTAGCATGAGAATGGTCTCTCCAAGCCAATTTATTCTACTTCAACGCCCAAAGTTCAATGAGCTCTACGCTGGCTGCTTCCTCATATTTCCGTACTGTTCCACTCTCCGTGGCAGACTCGCTGCTACTTCCCAGCTGAATAGTGGTCGACTGTAAATAAAAGGCCGAGCCCCTCTTCTGGAAAAAGAAGGGGCTCGGCCGTTTCGTAGAACCCGGAGAATCGTTTTAGTGAGCTACGATACCAGCAGGGGAACCCTTCTCATCCCGTTGCTCACCATCACCCTTTTCCTCCTTCTTCTTCTCATCGGCGTAAAGAAGCTCATCACGAACCCCCTTATTTTCGAGCATAGAGTAGAAGTCTTGGGGCTTACGGCACTGCAGAGCTTCAAAAAGAACCTCGTCTACATGTGACACCGGGATCAGCTCTAGCTCGTTTCGAACGGTTGCTGGAATCTCCTCGATGTCGTTCTCGTTCTCCTTGGGTAACATGACTCGGCGAATCCCACCGCGATGAGCTGCAAGAGCTTTCTCTTTCAGGCCACCGATCGGGAGCACGTTCCCACGCAAGGTGATCTCACCCGTCATCGCGATGTTCCTGTCGATGGGTATCCCGGTAAGTGCTGACACCATCGAGGTGGCCATGGTTATACCTGCAGACGGACCATCCTTGGGTATCGCCCCCTCTGGGACGTGCACGTGTAGGTCGACCTTATCGTAGAAGTAGCGCGGCAAGCCGAGGATCGCAGCTCGCGAGCGCACATAACTCAACGCAGCCTTAGCCGACTCCTGCATCACATCGCCAAGCTTACCAGTAATCTGCAGACGGCCGCGCCCAGGCAGAACGGTTGTCTCAATGACAAGCAGCTCTCCCCCTTTGTCAGTCCATGCGAGTCCCGTTGCCAAGCCGACCTGATCAAGGTCCTCGGACTTACCGTAGCGGAATTTCGGCTGCCCAAGAAATCGCGGCAGATTGGCCTTGGTGATATGAACGATCGTCTCAGGACCCTTCTCAACCACTTCGATAGCAGCCTTTCGTGCGAGCGTAGCAATCATACGCTCGAGATTACGAACTCCGGCCTCTCTCGTGTAGCGATTGATGATCTCAGAGTAGACTTCATCTTCCACAACCACATTCTCAGCCTTCAGGCCATTTTCACTGACCTGCTTGTCCAAGAGGTATTTCTTACAGATCGCTATCTTCTCGAGCTCTGTGTAGCCCGAGAGACGGATTATCTCCATGCGATCCATGAGCGGCTGCGGGATGGTATGTAGCGAGTTCGCCGTGGTTATGAACATCACCTTCGACAGATCGTAATCACAATCGAGGTAGTGATCATTGAAGGAGTCGTTCTGCTCTGGATCCAGAACCTCTAGCAGGGCCGAGGAAGGGTCTCCACGGAAATCCGTGGACATCTTGTCGACCTCATCCAGCAGGAATACCGGATTGCTGGTGCTGGCCTTCTTCAGAGATTGAATAATCTTACCCGGCAGAGCCCCGATATATGTCCTTCTATGACCCCGTATTTCGGCTTCGTCTCTAACTCCACCGAGCGCTACACGCACGAACTTTCTGCCCGTAGACTTGGCGATAGACTTACCCAAAGAGGTTTTACCCACTCCTGGAGGCCCCACGAGGCACAGTATGGGGCCGCGCATCTTGCCAACGAGCTTTTGGACGGCAAGATACTCTAGGATACGCTCCTTGACCTTCTCGAGCCCGTAATGATCCTCATCCAGTACCTCACGGGCATTCTCCATGTCGATCTCTTCCTTAGAGACCTCATTCCAGGGAAGCGCAAGCATCCAATCGACGTAATTGCGCACTACCGTGGCCTCGGCAGACATCGGCGACATCATCTTAAGCTTGCGGATCTCTTTCTCCGTCTTCTCCTTGGCCTCTTCGGGCATATCCTTAGCTTTGAATTTGTCCTCGAGCTCCTGTATCTCATTACGGAAGTCGTCTTTCTCGCCGAGCTCCTTCTGAATCGCGCGCATCTGCTCGTTGAGATAATACTCCTTCTGAGTCTTCTCCATCTGCTTCTTGACTCGGCTGCGAATCCTCTTTTCCACTTGGAGGATCTCGATCTCAGACTTCATGTGTCCAAGGATCTTCTCGAGTCGCTCCTGAGGCTCTATCGTCTCTAGGATCTCTTGTTTGTCTTCGAGCTTGATGTTGAGCTGAACAACCACGGCATCCGCCAAACGGGACGGATCTTCAATGGCATTGACCTGCATGATCATCTCGGGATTGACCTTTTTGCCAAGCTTAACGTAGTTCTCGAAGGTCACATTGACCGAGCGCATGAGAGCTTTGAGCTCAGTAGAGATCTCGATCGGTGAAAGGATCTCCTCGATGTCGACCATCATGAAGTCGTCTTCGCGCACGAAGCGCTTGATGCGTGCACGAGCCTTTCCTTCCACGAGGACCTTTATCGGACCATCAGCCAGTCGGATGAGCTGGACTACCTCTCCGAGTGTGCCAATCGTGTAGATATCTTTCGGCCCTGGGTTGCTGGTCCTAGCATCCTTCTGCGCTGCCAGGAGGATGTATTTGTTTTCTCGCTGCGATTCCTCAATGGCACGAACGCTCTTTTCACGTCCTACGAAAAGGGGCACCACCTGTTGAGGGAAAACCACGAGTTCGCGAAGGGGCAGAAGCGGGATCGGATTGTTGTTGGATGATTTCATCGTTTACTCAAACATCTAAGGCAACTAGTTCAACCTTTGTTTGTCCGCTGCGGATATTGAGAGACTTAAAATCCCCCGCGACCCAAGCTGACAGCGCAACCAAGTTATTTCGACTACTTAAGAGAGGCACCTAACACGACGCAAGGTACCGCGCCTATTCGTATGATGCTAATAGACGCCCAGAAAAATCACAATATTACAACCGAACGCATTAATGCATTAAATAAGTTTAAAATTAGATTTCACAACCACCGTCCACAAAGGCGGCTCATCCCTATGCGGACTCAGCATGCTGGTATACTACCAGGGGCTTCTCGCCTTTTACGATCGTATCCTCAGAGACGATCACTTCTTTGATATCAGGCTCAGAGGGGACGTCGTACATCGCCTCGAGCATCACAGCCTCAAGGATAGCTCTAAGCCCTCGAGCACCGGCTTTTCTTTCGATCGCTTGCTTAGCCACAGCAGAGAGTGCCCCTTCGGTGAATCTGAGCTGCACATTTTCCATGTCGAAGAGTTTCTTGTACTGCTTGGTCAGGGCATTCTTCGGCTCAACGAGGATCTTAACCAATGCCCCTTCATCGAGATCGTCGAGCACTGCTATCATGGGGAGTCGCCCGATGAACTCAGGTATGAGGCCAAACTTCAGAAGGTCCTCAGGCTGAACCAGACTCAGGAGCGATCGCTTCTCATCTGGTTTGGGCAACTTCGATCCCCTCTGATGAGCGCCGAACCCGAGCTTCTTCTCTCCAACCCGCCGGCGGATGATATCCTCCAAGCCCACAAAGGCCCCGCCACATATGAAGAGGATGTTGCTCGTATCGACTTGCAGAAATTCCTGCTGGGGATGCTTGCGACCTCCTTTGGGTGGTACGCTAGCAACCGTTCCCTCGAGCATCTTGAGCAACGCCTGCTGTACTCCCTCTCCCGAAACATCTCGGGTTATCGATGGGTTCTCGGCCTTTCTCGAGATCTTGTCGATCTCGTCAATGTAGACGATACCCCGTTGGGCTTTCTCGACATCATAGTCAGCGTTCTGCAAAAGATTGAGGATGATGTTTTCGACATCCTCCCCGACGTAGCCAGCCTCAGTGAGCGTCGTCGCATCAGTTATCGTAAACGGAACCTGCAAAATCCGCGCGAGAGTCTGCGCTAGCAACGTCTTTCCGGTACCAGTCGGTCCGATCAAAAGGATGTTAGATTTGGCGATTTCGACATCACCCGCCGTAGTTTTGGCCTCCAGACGCTTGTAGTGGTTGTGGACGGCTACTGAAAGCACTTTCTTCGCCATCTCCTGTCCCACCACGTACTGGTCCAGGTAACTTTTGATATCTCTCGGCTTGGGCACCCGAGATTGGGTAGCCGTTACGGACTCTGTGTCTACCTCTTCCGATATTATGTCATTGCAAAGGTCGATACACTCATCGCAGATATAGACGGAGGGCCCTGCTATCAGCTTCCTAACCTCGTCTTGCGAGCGATTACAGAACGAGCACACCAACGAGTGTCGATTCTTGTCACCGGACTTGCTCACGGCGCCCTCCCCAAACCGAATTTAGTCTTTCTTGGCTTCTACGACCCTTCGCTCGAAGACATCGTCGATCAGACCGTACTCCTTGGCCTGCATCGATGTCATGAAAAAGTCCCTGTCGCTGTCTTCCTCTATCTGCTTGAGAGGCTTACCCGTGTGGTGAGTCAAAATTTGATTGAGCTCCTGCTTGATCCGCAACATCTCACGGGCGTGGATCTCGACATCAGATGCTTGCCCACTGAAACCTCCCAGGGGTTGATGAATCATGATCCTGGAATGTGGGAGCGCTGCTCGTTTGCCTTTTTTGCCACCAGCAAGTAACACAGCCCCCATGCTTGCGGCCTGCCCTACGCAAACAGTGCAGATGTCGGGCCGGACGTACTGCATGGTGTCGTAGATTGCCATACCGGCCGTGACGGACCCACCTGGGCTATTGATGTAGAGGTAGATATCCTTTTCTGGATCATCGCTTTCGAGAAAAAGAAGCTGCGCGATAATAACGTTGGCTACCATATCGTTTACCTCGGTGCCGAGAAAAACGATGCGCTCCTTCAATAGCCGGGAATAGATGTCGTACGAGCGCTCGCCACGACCAGTTTGCTCGATAACGTACGGAACATAATTCATCTAGAGAACCCCTAAGTAACACACACCTCAAACAGGTGCCCAACAAAGCACGTACGAGAAGACTAGTCCATTCGGCTCCACTACGAAACAGACTTCAAACGCGTCTGACACCATATCCTCCCTAGCGAACAACTTCCGACTAGGAAGGACCTCATCGATACCACTCCACCAAACAGCGAAGCCGAAAAGCTATGCCGCTGCCTGTGCAGAATCATCCCCCAGAGTGAACTCGACCGTCGTGTTCGCCATCAACTGATCGAGTATCTTGGTTCTACGAACCTCCAGTAAAAATGAGAAAATGCGCGATTTATCCAGAACCGCCTTACGAGTTTCTTCGATGGTCGAACCGTTTTGCTCGGCTAACCGCTCTACCATCTGATCTCGGTCGGCTTCCTCAACAGATATCTTCTCTGCCGCTCCTATGCGATCGATAATTATCGCACACCGGATGCGATTCAAAGCAAATTCTTCGAATTGCGGTCGGTAAAGATTTACATCAATGGATTCAGGCTTGGCCTCCCTTCTTGCAAATCCGTAGCGAGCTACGAGGCCCCGGATCTCATCGTCCACCATCGCTGACGGAACCTTGAAGGGGTTCTCGCTGACGAGGAGGTCGAGCAATGCACCTTGAGTTTCTGATTTCAAATCAGCCTCGGCCTGCTTGGTCAGCTGCTCTTTGACCTTCGATTTGAGCGCCTCGACGGACTCAACGTCCAGACCAAGACCCTTCACAAAGGCATCGTCTAAAACCGGGAGATTCTTAGTGAACAACCCGTGTAATACGACCCTGTACGTAACGTTCTTACCACGTAGCTCAGGGTTCGGATGATCCTCTCCCGCTGTTATCGCTATCTCCTTGGTTTCTCCCGAGACCATCCCCACGACCTGATCCTCAGCCGACAGGTACAACTTTCCCGATCCTAGAACATCAACAAAAGGCTCACCGCGGGAGAACTCACCATCCTCCACTTTGACCTCTACAGCCATAGCAACGACATCGCCTTTTTGAGCCTGCTTACGATCTTCGATCGGCTTCATCTCAGCTTTCGATTCCAGCAACCTCTCGAGAGACTGTTCGACATCTTTCTCGGTCACCTCTTTTTTCATCACCTTCACCGTCCGATTGAAGTAGTTTGCGATGGTCGGGGTCGGATACGTCGAAACGGTTGCGGAGAAGTCAAATGGCTTGGAGATGTCGAACTCCTTAAAATCGATATCTGGATTACCTACCACATCGAGCTTATGCTGATCGTAAGCTCCTTTGAGAGCATCACTCATCAACCGATTCACAACATCAAACCGGACCCGATCTCCCATTTGCCGCTCGATGATATTTCGAGGTACCTTGCCGGGGCGGAAGCCCTTTATTTTGGCGGTTCGAGCTACTGCTGTCAGGGAAGCTTCATACTCCTTGGAAACCATCTCTGACGGCACCTGAATCGAAAGGCGCTTAGTAATCTCGTCGATATCCTCAACTGAACTCTGAAAACTCATGCTTTCTCCGCTGGTTAGTATAGACTGCCAACCCCGCGAGTCCCCTGGGCAAGCGAGGCAAACCCCTTCCCTGCTGCGAAAGCGGATCTTGGGTTGATCTTCGATTTTCCCTCACAGGGAAAAATCCTCGACGTATCGCATTAGTCTGCCGTCCCTTGTGCCCTTTAGAAGGCCGAAGGCCCACCTTAAACCTTTGAGACAACAGTGCTTATTGCAAGGCAGCGCTTCATTATATATGCTCTGAGCGGTTTTATAAAGTCGAGCCGTGCGGAAAACTTGGTGAAATGTTACCTCGTTCAAAGCGCCCTGAGGTTTTTGAGTTCAAAGACAAATATATCGACTAACCAATTGAAGACACCAAGTAAATCCGGGGTGGTGCACACGCTGAATTTGCGCTGATGCACCTCGCGGGCGCCTGTGGAACCCACGAGCGGCAGGGTGCTGAAGCAGGTAGCGCCAGGGCAGGCTGCAGGGTAGATTCTTTTGGTTTACGTTGTTTTCCCACGCGGGGGTGGTGGAATTGGCAGACACGCCAGACTTAGGATCTGGTGCCGAAAGGTTTGGGGGTTCAAGTCCCCCCTCCCGCACTCTTATGCTCCCGAGACGGGCTCTCCTCGCTGGCCTCCTCTATTCTGCTTGCCACATTCTGTGGGGTTGCTCTCTCAAGCCCTCCCAACCCCGGCCTTTACGCGATTGGTGCGATACCGGCTCTCTCACACCTCGGCAGCTGCCAGATTTTGTTGAAACGCTCTACACTGAGTTTCCCTCGATGAACGATTCTCGGGGCATCACTGCAACCACTACATATTCCTCTTCCGAATACTCCTCCAGCTCTCACATCGCAAATAGTCCGGATGGCTACCGCGTCGAGATCTCACTCGCACTTCCGAAGACCACGAAGGCCCTGGTTTTATTCACGTCGAACGGGGACCGCCTCGAAAGCGAGCCCTCGTCCATCCCGGAGGTAGTGCTCTTCCTCAGGAACGGGATCGGAGTTGCTGTAGCACATACGAGAGCCGCTGGAGTTTCCAGCAAAGGAGATGCCTCCCAAACGCACGCCGTGCAGGACCTCATAGCAGCCGCTCGTACCCTGCAAGGACTCGGCTACGCATCCCCCAGAAACCTCTTTATCAGGGCGGCTGGTAGTGGCGGGTGGACCGCTGCATCTGCGGCGATCGCGCGACCGGAACTCTTTCGAGGACTCATCCTGGAATCACCGGTGCTCGATCTGGAGAATGTAGTGGCCGATCCAACCAGCTCTCTTTATCATCGCTACCTCGAGGCGTGGGGCGCATCCAGTGCGCGCTTGAGAGAACTTTCGCCAATGCAAGAGACTACAGATTTTCTGCCCCTGGATATTATGCTGATTGCATCCCTGACAGATCGGAGTCCTCATGCCCTTGGCAATTTCGAATGGTTACGGCGCACAGCATGTAGGCATCCAGAACTTCGCTCGGTGCTCGCATTCACATCAGTCAAGTCTGCTGTTCCCGAAAGGGAGTTGTCCGCTACGGCGGGGCGCGGAATACTACCACAAGAGGTCTCGTTTGTACTCACGACGGTCCGGCGGCCACTTTAGTGGAGCGAAGTAAAATCGGCGCTTCCGAGTTCGGTGTGAGTAAGTAACAGGAGGCTCACGCGAAGGCTGTTGATTTTACCTAAAACGGAGACTAATCGAGGGTCTAAGGGCGAGCATTTACAAATACTGGCCTGCCTACGAGTGGGTCTTAGGGAAGGATCACGAGAGTTCTTGGACCGCAATCCTTCAATCGCAACTCCTCAAGGTTCGAAGCGTTCAGCTAGAAGATCCTCGATACCAGAGACATCAGTGCCGATATAGGTTACCACTCCCCGAGGATCGATGAGTACTGCCATCGGCACGAGCTCTCCGAAAAACTTCTGGTATGCCTCGTCAAAGATATCGTTCCCCGAGAAGATGTGAACTATGCTCTCGAGCTGCTGGCTAGAGATGCGACTTTTCAACGTTTCGAAATCTTCATTTCGATCCACGCTCACCGCAAAAAACCGTACGTTTGTCCGACGACGATAGGCTCGCGCCAAATCCTCGAAATCGGCGATAGCGCTCTTCGAATATCTGCACCAGGTGGCCCAGAACAACACCGCCACATACCGTCCTCGTTCAGCGCTGAGGGTTGTTTCCGACCCGTCGAGCATCATGAGTCTAGCGTCTGGAGCAGGTCGTCCAATCAGACTCGCAGCTTTTTCCGGAACAGAGGAACATGCTGCAACTTCGAGCAGCAAGCACACAAGCGTGCATCTTAAAAAGGATTGCACTCTGTTCATACTGTGGAACAGTAGAAGGCCGCGCACAAATGGTCTCACCGATTGACTCGCTCTCTTATAGTACTGATATGTTTTTCGTATGCTGCTCGCACTACCGGATCAGTTTCTACTGCGTACGAATCTGCTAATATTTTGAGTATGCCTACGTCGTTTGCGGAGCTCAAAGCTTCGACTACAACTGCGCGGACCAGCGGATCCGACTGTCCGACGAGCTCCAGCAGCTGTGTGCGATCAATCAGGGAATTGTATCTTTTTATGACCTCCCGCACGGCCCGAGATGAAGGCCCCTTCAAAACAACTCGAACAAGGTCTCTGCTTTTAGGTAAGCCATTTAATCCGTCGAACGCACCACTGAAAACACTATCAGGTAGCACATTTTCCAGGGCTAGAGCCGCTACTATACGCCCTACGAGCGCTCTATCAGCGTAGTACGTTGAACGCACATAATCATATAGACCTGAGATACCGGGGGCCAGAAGCGGCTTGGCTGCCAGCGCATCGAAGGCCCGTGCCCCGAGTTCGGGATCTTTGCTTATGACGACGAGCGCCCACAAAACCTTCTCGGCATCCGAATCATACCAGCCGGCAAAACTCACTACCTCCGCCTTGGCGGCTCTTCCCATCGCACATGTAACGAGGCTTACCTGCACGCGAGCCGGAATACTTGCTTTTCTAGTTAGAATTTCCAGGAAGAGCTTCGCCTCTGTAGGTACAATCTCGCGAGCCAGCGCCCGCTCCGAGATCCTCTTGACTCCCGGGAATTGCCGCTTCGCTAACTCCGCAAGTAACCAAAGAACATCCCTATCGTGGAGCGATGAGGGCTCTACCAATATATCTTCGATGTAGAGCGTCGATACCTCGGGAATCACAAGCATCAGGGCACCTACCGAGCGATCACTCACAGCGGAGGGATCCTCCCGAAGTGAAGCCGCCGCGCCTGAAACAAATACAGGCCGAAAAGCATCCAGTTGCTTCAGATCAAGCGCGAGGGCCGCTGCAAATCCGATGCTTGCTCTCGGATCTTCCGCTCTGAGCGCCTCCAACAGCTCGATTCGCGTGACAGTGGGCAGCGCTGGGTCGAGTAGGCGCAGAAACGTGCCCGACTTAGTACCGCGTTGTGGCGCTGACGACTCACTTTTACCCCATGCCCGAACATAATCGGACGCACGGACTAGTCCACTTCGACGAGCGCGCGTGAGGAGACTATCCCATACCTTGAGCGCGGTCTGATCGGAGTCCGATTCTTTGAACATGCGAACGAGGATGTCGTGAGCAAGAGGATCTCCCGACATTACCAGTTGATCGATGTATTCATTCCTTGCACCCTGTGTCTCCTCTACGAGCAAGGCTTCGCTAACGTCGCCGGGGCGCATCTCAAGAGCTCCCAAATTATCCTTGCTGGGGAAAACCGATGTGCCTTCGAAGCCCATCCACAGACCAACGCCTATCAGAAAGATCACGAGAGCTACCTTTAGTAGCCTTACCATACTCGGCCCCGAGGGTTCGACGACAGGCTGCTTCTCCTTGGCGCTACCCGGTAGTGCATGGAGCGAAATCGCCACAGCTGAGGCAGCTGTGCGTGCTGGCGGCGAACTGACTTGCGTCTCGACTTTTGCCGGCAAGCTGTCTCGAACCACGGCATTCTCTTTCCATTGGGTTATCGCCTGCAGCAGGTCAGCAGCAGTCTGTGGCCTCTCACCTGGAGAGGGACTGAGGGCCTTCTCGAGCACATCATCAATCCATTCAGGTGCCGACCCGTTGAGCGCATGTGGCTTATGCGTCAATTTTTCGGACTCATTGAATCGAGGATACTCACCAGTGAAGAGTCGATACCCTATGACGCCAAGCGCAAAGATATCGGTTGCACTAGTGCACTCGTTCGCTTTACGTTGCTCAGGTGCAACGCACTTCATCCAGTCGCCTGCATCATCGGTAGCTGTATGATTGGTTTGCTCGAATATTCCCCACCCAGCGAATATCTTCATGGCACCGAAGCGATCTAGAAGAAACGACTGCAGGCAGAGGTCGCCACAAGCGATGTTATGAGCATGTAGTTTTGCGACAAGGCGAACGACTGCCACATAACGTCGCTCTACTTCGACAAGCTCTGGTGACTCTTCGCCCAAGACAGCCCCATCGAGTAAAGGTAAAACCACAAAAGCTGTGCCAGCACCATCAACTCCGAATGAAGAGATCTCGGTGATTTGAGAGAGTTGTCCAGCTCGAGAGGCAAAAACAGGGACTTGATCCGGCTTAAGTGGAGCCTTGAATATAACGAGGCCTACACTTTGTCTTCGAAACTTGTCGAGAGCCTTAAATACATCGACGATTCGGGTAGAGGCTATCTTGTTTTCGACTACGAAGTAGTCCGAAACAATCCCGGATAATCTAGACATCACTGGAGAGGTAGAAGCCATAATCAATATTCACATTGCTTATTCAGCGTTATCGTGAAGCCAACTCCCAAGTTCCAATCTGCTCCACCGGTATCACAGGATCGAGCTCCTCATAGCTTACGACAAATAGTGGGCGAGCCAATCCCCGTGCCAATGATAGCACCTTATCTCGAATTTCACTGCTGCACAGTATCGCAACCGGCACCGTGCCAAATTCGAACACCGACTTCAGAACAGATTGAAGTCCTAAAGACAGTGCTTCAAAGGTACTACCCTCGATAGCAAGCGGGAGTCCAGATTCCGAAATTTCGGCCTGCTGCAGAGCCTGTTCAACGTCAGCAGATAGACCGAGAACCCGCACGCCTCTGGAGGCTCCTAGATAGCGGCGAAGGATCTGACGCTTTCGATGCGTACGGATAAACTGCACTGCTCGTGTAACATCGATGTTACTGTCTTGTCCCAAGGAAATCCCGAAACTCGCGCAGTAGGAGGCGACGCTTTCGAGAATCGCCCGGAAGTCTCTGATACTTACGCCTTGTCGAACTAGCTCGTGAAGTATCTCTGTAAGAGCTGGTACAGATACGAACTCCTTGCCGAACCCCTCTGCAATCAATCCAGGATGCTTCTTTTCAACCTGACGCAGCAGAGAGTGAACATCCGTCACCGAAAGAAACTCCTCGGGATGTCGAAGACAAAAACTGCCTACGCGAAGTCCGACATATTCAAAGAAATCAAAGCTCCGAATCGAGGCCAATTCCAACATCTTGCGCACACCCGGGGTATTACGACACCAGAACACCCTGTTACCGGATATGGGATGGTCCTCCTCCAGTAAGACATGGAGACCGAGTACTGTAGCCTGAAAACTCGCAATCTCTACGAGTAGCGCGTCGGTCAGAACCGGCCCAGCAACCATCTCCACCCCTGAACTCGTCACGCGATACGATGAAGAGGGCAGAAGCTCATCCGAGACTACGTGAATATCGGGTAATCTTACCCCCACGTCGGCAAAGAAATCGGCCTGGAAGGATCGCCACCACGACATCCATTTACCAGGATTCGAACGGTAAGAGCGGTAGAGAACTCCGCTATCGAGCATGAGGGAAAGGCCTGAGTCCTCGAGCTCTCCTTCTCTCAAGTTAACTGACGACAACGATGGCAAGCCGTCCAAACGACCATACATCCCAGAAGCTAACTCCATGCTCGAAGAATGTCCGCGTCGTCTGTGAGCTACTATTCCAATCGCCCACGCCAACAGTGCTACTACTACGAAGGGGAAGGCGGGCACTCCTGGTAGCAGCGCAAAAATCATTAGGACGGCCCCGGTGATGAGCAAAGTAACTGGCTGAGAAAAAAGTTGTTCCCGTAGATCGGAGCTTAACGTCGAAACGTCCGCAGAGGATACACGAGTGACTATGATACCGGCGCAGATTGAGGTCAGCAGGCCGGGTATCTGCGTTACTAGCCCATCCCCCACGGTGAGCACCGTGTACGACTGCACTGCATCGACCAGAGGCATTCCTCCAGACAATCCCATGTACACACCACCTATGATGTTGGTGAGGATGATAAAGAACCCTGCCACTGCATCACCCTGAACAAACTTCATTGCGCCGTCCATGGAGCCGTACAACTGTGAGTCTCGCCTCAACTCGTCTCTTTTCCGACGAGCTTCATCAGCCGAGATCACCCCCGAACGAGCATCGTTGTCGATCGCAGTCTGTTTCCCGGGCAGAGAGTCCAATGCAAATCGAGCTGCTACCTCCGATACGCGACTTGCTCCCTTCGATATGACGATAAAATTCACAATCGTCACAATCGTAAAAATGATGATTCCCACCACCACTTCGCCACGAATGAGGAAGGTTCCAAAAGATTCAATTACTCGTCCTGCGTCTCCCTGGCTCAAGATCAGTCGAGATGAAGCCACATTGAGACCCAATCGGAACAGGGTGCTCAGAAGAAGAATGGTGGGAAAGGTGTACAACGCCGCAGAGTTCGGAAGATACAAACCCACCAGGAGCAGCAAGATCGAGAAGGATATGTTGATGACTAGCAGTACGTCTAGGAGCATCGTCGGAAGGGGTACGATGAGCATCGCCGTGATAGCGACGACCAGAGCAACCAAAACGACATCGGCGTACCGAAGTCTTCCGTTCATTACGATAGCCTCAACCTTTATCCCCATCTGAACTCGGCCACAGCGATAGCTCCTCACCTCGACGCGGCGACCATGTAACGCCACAGTAAATCACAACGCTGTGAGAATCTGTAGAAGGAATCCGATCAGTAAAATAACGAGGTAGCCGAAAAATACCAAAGCAACCGGCGCCGTCGCTTCGAGCTCCAATTTCTTTATTTTAGCCTCTATCTTCGTTTCTCGTTGCGCCGAAACAGCATCCGCGAGCTCTTGAAGTTGCTTCGATACCTCACCACCGAACTTCGCTACCTGCGCAAGCGCCATAAAAGCATGTTTGAGTTCAACCTGTCCGGAGAGCTTACCCACCTCTGTCAGGGCCTCTTCGAGACCTACGCCTGACTTGATATGATACTGAGCATATCGAACTAATTCCGTAACGGCGTTATGACTATCCCTCTCATCTGCCATCTGAACCACACGCGACAAACACGGACCTATGTCGAGCGAGCTACTGACTCCGATTGAAATTTGCTCGATGACGAGCGGAAGATAGAAGAGGATGTCTTCGGCTCGTTGTTTCATGCGCCTCTCGAGAATTCTGAATGGGATGTAGAACCCTGCGAGCAGGCCGATGAGTGCAGCAAGCATCCCGAATTGCCACCCTGATGCGGACCAACCAAAGCCAGCAAGAACGACAGAGCCGACCGCCGGCAAGAGGATCCGCAGCCTTTGGAAGTCCTTCCGTTGTCTCTCGGTGAAAAGCCCCGCTCTGAACATCTTCTCCTGCAGCGTAGGCTCAGAGCTTTTTTTGAGTGACTTACGCGTCGCTGCTTTGACCTTCTCGAGCTGCTCTCCAGTCTCGTCATTCTCGATCGACTCACGTAGGTCAGCATTCGGAGAAACTACAACTCGTGAGCCCATCAAAGAGCGATAGTCGACTTTGGGCGTCGTAAAGAGCATCCAGACCAGCAAGCCAAGGGAGAGCGCGCCACCAATTCCGGCCACAAGCGGTATTAATGAGGACAGTTCCATCGTATTACACCTTGATCTTGGTCACTTGCCGTACCCAGAACAATCCGAGAATGATTCCAATCAAGCCAGCTTGGCAAACAGGACGCCCTATCGGGTGTGTCCACGGGACAGTTACGCACGCAGGCCAGCTGATATACAAGTAACCTTCGAGAGCGGCTAAAATGGCGAGAATGAACCATATGGAACCTCGCTGGAGCCCGACTGCTGCCACCGCAGACTTTCGGAAGTACTGTCGCTTGCGAACCTGCCTCGAAAGGCGGTCAAGTGTGTCCGAGAGATTTCCGCCGACACGCCGACTCAGGATGAGCGCTTGTACGAACAACTCTATCTCCGGATGGTAAATATCTTCGCCGAATGACCCCACGGAGCGCTCTTCTGGGACACCGAGTTTCAAGCGTTCGAGCATAAGCTGAACCTCGGACCTAACCAGCGATGTTTCCTCGAGCCCCTCTGCTGCTGACTGTAGGCCCTGAATTGGGTTGAGTCCGGTCTTCAAAAGACCCGCAAGTGACAGCAAAAATTGCGGGTAATCAGCATCGAACTGGTTGAATCGACGATCCATCTTCATGGTCAGGAGCCAGTTCATGAAGAGGGGTCCAGTCAATAGCGACATAAACTGCAACACGACATCAAAGTACTGTCGTGTGATCAGAAATGCGCCGAGGCTTAGAAGAATTTGGGCTAGGCTGAATGCGAAGGGGGGGATGTGTGTGAGCTGCGAGTACTTCAACCTTTTGCGCAAAGTGAGAACGGTATCAGCAACTTTTTCAACGGCTTCGTTCTCTTCGAGCGCGTTGACGAATCGCTTCCCCGCAGCCAAATTCGCCGTCTCCGTGCTGACATCCGCGGAGGCTCGCTGAGCCGAAGAGATCGAGCGCATCTGTTGCCTCCATGAGCTATTTGCTAAGAAGGTACCAACAATTTGGCCGGAGAAAAGAAACGCGACTGCCGCCCCGACCACCAAGACCGCTCCGATAATCAGAACCAAAGAGAGTGTACTCATACCCTTTCCTGTCAGCCCTTGGTCGAATTTGACACGCCAGCCTGGGCGGGCCCACTGATTGAGATCTCTTGTGGTGAATCCCCGAGATGAATTCCTGATGCTTTCAGCTGTTCATCGAAGTTACTCGACCACGAATCGACCCTCCATACCGGTCGATTTCCCTGCTTGATCTGAGTGAACATGGGACGTACCTGTATGACTCCCTCAACGAAATGACCAACCTCTATAATCTCTGCTACTCGTGGCTTACCGGTTGCTTTCTCGCGCACTAACCAAACTACCGAATCGACCGCAAGGGCAATTTGTTGACGAATGATGTCAATTGCTACCGACTTCTGCGCACGTCCTAGGAGGCTCTCCAAGCGGACCAAGGTCTCACGCGCGTTTCGAGCATGTACGGTCGACATCCCTACATGGCCGGTCTGCGCACTTTCGAGAAACGCCTCGGCTGCAAACGGCGTGCGCATCTCTCCCAACAGTACACGGGTTGGGGTCATACGAAGAGTGGTTTTGATGTGCTCCTGCAGGGTCACCTCACCGACTCCCTCAGCATTCGGAGGTCTCGATACCAACGACCGAAAGTAGGGGTGGGTAAAGTTAAGCTCAGGGGTATCCTCTACGGCTACAATTGATTCGTCAGGTCCGAACTGCGTGGCGAGACACTTAATTAATGTCGTTTTTCCTGTTCCAGTCTCGCCTGCCACCATCATCGTCGCAAGTCCGCTACGTACCAGGCACGCGAGGTAATTCACTATCAGCGGTGGTGCCACCTGATACGTGATGAGATTTTCCAAGCTGACCTCTGACATACGCGGCACTCGGATACAGAGAAGAGGACCACGCTGACCGCATACACTCTCGTGAACTGCACACAATCGCGTACCGTTTGGAAAGGAGGCATCAACTGTATGCTGCTGTGTCGTGAGTGACTTCCCTAACCGCAGAAGCATTCGGTCGATGAAGGTCACGTAAGATTGATGATTGGGCCAGTGTAGCCCCGTTGTTTCGCTTACTTTTCCTCTTTGGAGAACAACAGTCTTGTAGTCGTAGACGTGAATATCGGTCACCTCACGATTGTCGATGAGCGGCTGAAGCACACCCCATCCCATGAGGTCCTTTTGGAGATGGATGATGACGTTGGCCCGCTCTATGTCGTCGAGTGCATCCCCTCGTTTTTTGAGAACACGATCGACTGCAGCAGCGATTGCAGTTTCTGCCATCGCGGAGTTGTTCATCTGCTGCTGCATATTGTAATCGCTACCGAGCTCTCGTCGTGCATCGCGCATGACCGCTGAAGCAAGTGCGGACATCTCGGAGCCACGACTCGCCGAAGCGCCAGAACCCCCAGAGCCGAATGTATTCGTAGAGGTCGCAGTCGAGGATGATTGCGGAGTCACTGAGCCAGGCAGCGCAGTGCTGGATTGGCCTAACGCTGGCCGCGTTATATCAAGTTGCGTACGATGGTGAGTCGTGCGCGTCGAGAACATCCCAAGGAGTCCATCTTTTTCATCCTTGCTTGAACCCGCCATATCCGAAATCTCCCATCCATACGCAGCCGACCGAACTAGTTTCGATGTGCTGCCGCCATAGTCGATTTATGCACAACCTGCACTCCAGGACGTTTGAGATGTCCCTTCCGAGCGACCTAAGGAGGCCACCTGCTTCCGTAGATGTTGCCTCTCCGAAGGGATCTATCGGATGAGTTTCGTGATTGTATTAGACTATTTCGAACTAATCGAGACTCTGGCGATGCAGACTACCTATTCGCCGCGTCCTCAGGCACGAGCTTGCCATTCATTATTAAGAACACCTTCCCTTCGACAACTACCCGCCCTTCTGAAGTTATAGGGGCTGGACCCTTTGGGCCCTCTACGGACAGGAGACTGTCGATTAACACCGTTGTATTAGCCTCGCTCTCGATAGTATCCTCGTCACCTCGCAGCACCAGGCTCAATACTCCCGAACTTGATGCCAACTGCAACTTTGCCGCCTCATCAATTGAAACCATGATTGTTACTGTCGATGCTGGAGCGCTCTTCTCTCCCGAAGCTTGACTAGTGGTGCTCCGACCAGCCGACAGAACCTTTGCATTCTGGATGATAACCGATAGCGCTGGTTGCGCATTTACGGCTGATGCGAGCACAACATCGACCTTGGCACCCGGCCGTGCCCACCCTTCTACACTGGTGGTGTTGTCCACTGATAATGCAACCGCTCTGTAGCCATCCGGGATATTTGCTTGAATCTGATTGACCGGCTGTTTTGAGGTAACGTACTCAGCAACTATAGGCTGCGCCGCGGGCATGTAGGAAGCTGCATACACGCCACGGATCTCCTCGAATGTCTTCAGAGTGTTCGGTGCAAGAGAATTTGCGAGTCTGGACTCCTTTCGGAACATCGAAGGGTCGAGGGCAGTGCCTACCTCTATCTTCTCGATCGGTACTAACACGTCTACCAACTCGGAAGCTATAGAGGGCTTGGGCGCTTCTACCGAAGGCTGTGTTGGATTGATTCCGAGAACCGCATAAACCGACAAGGTCAGGATACACAGCACCACTATCGCACCCAGCACAAGCGGCGCCGGTGCCGAGCGAGACCTAGAAAGCTGCTTGGATCCTGAAAGGCCTCTGACCATCGTCGTGCTTGCGGGATCGACGATCCCTTATCCTCTCGGGTTAAAGTGTGGGAAGAGCGTGTATTGCGCGGCTTCGTAGCTTGCGCCCATTTTCCGACTAGCCGCCGCCCAAGCGGTTACTGACAGCAGAGAACTGCTGAGAGACGGTGTTACCGAGAGCCCTAACCGCCACTATGGCTACAATCGCTATCAACGCCACTAAAAGGGCGTACTCGACGAGCGACGCACCCTTCTCTTCCAGCGACTCAACTTGTTTTTTACCGGTAGCTAGCATCTGTGGGCGACCTTTGTGGTGGTAAAGCTAACGTATGTCAGATTAACTTGGCGTGAGAGATCACCCAAAGGAGCCCTCTCACGCCGTAACTAAATATTAGCCGCCGCCCAGCACGTTGCTGAGTGCAGAGAATTGCTGCGAAACAGTGTTACCCAGCAATCTGATAGCAGCTATAGCCACTACTGCGATGAGGGCAACCAGAAGGGCATACTCTACGAGCGAAGCACCTTTCTCGGGCGACTCTTGCTCGTTGTCGAGTTTAACATCTATTTCCTCGTTCATTTAGGCTCCTTTACACATTGATTAACCAGGATGAGTAGCCTCACTGCTATTAGGGGGGGGGCGACCCCACAGACCCTCATTCGCCGAAGCTATCATCAAATTTATCGGAACATACCGCCCTGGACTAAACGGATATTTCTAAAAGACGCTTATTAATCCAACTGCGATTCGTCAATTAGAGGACCGCTTCTCCTCGGTGGACGACCAAAGCAGCTGCGAACACTAGTGTAGTGAACATAAACTGCCCCGTATCTCTTGTTACTAACGAAAACCTGCACCGCGCAAGTGGAAATATATCGTAGGCCAAACCTAGAATCCCTGAGACCACTAAAACCAAAATAGCGTTTTGTTTACTTCGGTCGTTGGCACCGTTATCTCACAACGTCTTCTTGCTTGCGCCCGAAGAGCCTCTGGATCCAGCCTGCCGGTTGACCATTTCCGTTCGTTGGGGCTTCGTTTGCTGGGGGTTGGCTTCGCTCTCGACCAACTCCACTTCCCAGTAAACCGATCTCCTTTGCCACCCTCTCCAGCACTTGTCGCGTGCTCTTTTGCCCCATGCTGTAAAGAGTTCGTCCACTTCCAGGCCACAGCGCGGCCTTGGGATCATTGGGTAAGGCCGGGAGTCGCCACGGGGCCTCCCCCAGGTGATGGGCTGGCTCTAACTCAGCAGCTATTTGTTGGACGCTCATCAAAGCACCCGAGTAAGGATTTACGAGGAAGCAGATACGCTCTGTACTCCCAACCAGTGATTTGATGAACGAAAGAAACAGGTCGACGGCAGTTAACCCCAGCACAGTGTCATCCACTACTATCAGCACCACGTCTGCACTACGAATCAATGCGCCCGTAGCTGGTCCCATTCTTCCTGCTGTATCGATGATGACCGCATCGAAGATGACCCGTGACAGCTCTACTATGCGTTGAGCAATCAACATACCATCGGCGTGGCACACGAGGTCCATCGACTCTGCGAACCTATCCGGCGGCATGAGGACCGAGACATCGCTGCTGATCGGTATCAGCGCATCACGCAAGGACTCTCGCGAAATATCCCGACTTCCGTTAATCCAAGCGCTCACAACCTTAGCCTCCGCACCATTTACAGTCAGAGAGCGACTGAGATCGCGCGTCTCAACGTCGAGATCCCACAACATAGTCCTCCGATTGTAGACGCTGCAAACCTCTGCCAGTGCCGCAGAGACCGACGTGGCCCCAACACCTCCCTTTGCGTGAGCTACTACGACGACTCGTCCTTCATGAGTCCTTCCTTCCTTGCGGAATTCAGCATGGATTGCCACGAGCTCCTGGAGGAAATCCAGGGGGCTCGCACTATCTGGGAAGACCTTCCTGACTCCGGCAGAGTGCGCCGCTCTAAATGCACCGCCACCGTACGCACTATCGGTGACGAACATTATGATTTGAACCCAAGGTGCTAGGGCAGATGCTTGGCGGGCCAATGCGATACCGCGCTCTCCGACACCTGAACCGACTACAACGACATCCGCTTCAGGAATTCGGTCTGCGAACTCCTTTTCGGCAACCAGCTTGACCTTGAGGTCGAGCATCTCCATGTCGCTGCGGCTGAACGACTCAATCCGTTTCGCACAGAAGTGCCGGGTCTCCGTTGTTTCGTCAACTATAAGAAGCTTCATGCCTCTCCCCACCTAAAAATGAATATTGCTCAACATCGAGGGCCACAACAATTTGAGCACAACAAAACCAAACCCCACTCCGATAATCGCTGCCATGAACAGCGCAATGGCATCGCCGAGATACGCAAGACGCGTATTACGGTAGTGATACTTCTGCGAAAGAACCCTTACACGATCCGAGATAGCTCCATATGGAGGCGGCTTATTCCTCGATGAAGCCCACTCATCGGATATCAGATCGTTCTCCGGACCGAGCACAGGATCCAGTTTGACATGATTCTCACTGGTTTCGGAAGCAGCGTTCACTACATAACTCACCAGCTCATCACGTAAAACACGAGTACTCGTATCTCCCGAGTAATTTATTACACCGTTACTATCCGTCGACGAGCGCCTCGAGATATTTGCTGTCCGCTCCCTGATACGCCCGGAGTTAGGCGAATCGCCCCACGTTGTCGCACCGGCCGGAGTAAGATCTGCGGCGATCCCAGCAACGGAGGAACCTCCGACGTCTTGTTCTATGGAAACGAGGGTCGTGTGATTTTGGTCACCGGTTTGCACGGATGGACCCACGTACGTTTGCGAAACTCCGCCCGGTTGATTCGGCAGGAAAACCCCTCCTGCAAAAGCGGAGGATATTCCTTCCTCGGTAGCCAACCTCTGTAGGTCGAAAAACATCTCTAATGCTGATTGATAGCGCAGCTGAGGCTCCCGCTGCATCGCCCTCAGGATAACACGGTCAAGCGCTTCGGGACACTCGGGCCTGAGCTTACTAGGTGGTTCGGGATCGGTCTTCAACCTCTTCGTCATGGTGGCATAGACGCTGTCTCCACGAAAAGGCGGCTCTCCAGTCACCATTTCGAAGGCAAGAATCCCAAGCGCATATATATCGGATCTCCAATCGACCTGAGAACGAAGCATGTACTCGGGGGCTACGTAATCGATGGTGCCCACCACTCCACCATGCTCGGTAAGCTTGTGCCCGTGTTGAGTGCGAGCTATTCCAAAATCAGCAATTTTTACATTTCCCTCTTTGGTTAGGAGGATATTTTCCGGCTTCAGATCGCGATGAACAATCCTCGCATCGTGGATAGCTTGCACACCTGCGGCCATTTGGCTCAGAAGACGCACTATCTCACCTATTGGCAAGCGTTCTTGCCGACTGAGTTTTTCCGCTAAATCCCCGCCTCCCACGTACTCCATCGTGTACGCCACGAGATCTCCATCCCGGAGATACTCATAAGCACGAACCACATTTGGATGCGAGACTCCATACGATGCCAACACCTCGTTACGAAACCGCGCCGCTGCAACCTTGTCTCGCGCTACTTCTGGGAAGAGCACTTTGACGGCGACCATCTGCCCCTGAAGCTCCCGGTGACGACACGCATACACGAGCCCCATGCTGCCCGAGCCTAGGCACTTGACAACTTCATACTTGCCGCCAATAACGGTGCCCGGCTGTAAACTAATCAGATGGTCGTCCGTCATCACGTATCCGAGGAACGCTCTTGTCTAATCAAAGTTCAATTCACCCCGCCATCACGAGACAGACGTAAAACTTCCTGTCACCAAAAGAGATACTGTCTCCGTTTCTGACACTCGCCTTGTCCCCTGAGAGGAGCAGCTCCTCTCCTGCATCTTGTCCGTTTGCACTCCGAACAATTCGTGTTCCATACTCCGAGAGTTGATCCAGAACCTGCACGGCACCGCCGTCTGCTATACGCATGACCGCATGCATCGGCGACACTGTATCGTGGTCGATAATCAGGCAATTACCTGAGACCTCTGACTCAGATGTGATGAGCAGACGCCCCTTCCGAAGCTCGACGTACGAACCGAGGGGATCGAAGTCGTACGTGACAAGAAATCCGACCAGTTGCGAGGAGCCCTTCCAAAAAATCCGTTCGTGTTTGAACGGCTCAATCTCGGATTCGGAAGCCATTTGTTCAGACGCTTCAAATATCCCAGCTTGCGGCCGCAAACGAGGCGACTCTGCTTGACCGCAATCGCCACCCTCACTGTGCGAATCATGTACTCTTCCCGACCTCTGCTCTGCTTGATCAGCACGCGCCTGATCCTCGCGAGAGGAGGAGATTGATCGAACAATACGGGCTGGCGCGATGGTCCTGGGCTCCTCAAGCATGACCGGCTTGGGCTCCTCCCATTGTGGTGGCGCGGAGCTCTCCTCTGCATTAACTTCTGGTGGAATCATCCCACCGAGGCGCGGACTTTCCGGCTCGAAGACTTCCCCTGAGTTACTCGACTCCCAGCCGCGCACTTCCACCAGATCTTCCGGAGCATCTTGATATTCGAAAACCATCCTATCAGAAGCCCCGTCGGGCTCCGATGTCTCCCATTCCGTTGAAAGCCCCGGGTTTGCATCGTCGAGCACGGCGGCTGGTTCGAAGACCTCCCCCGACGCCTGTCCCCCGAGTCGGGCCCTCATATTCCCGGTCATCTCGGGAGATATCATCACCGTGCGATTGCGTGCGCGCGTAGTATTATCTCCAGGGGCGGCATCACCCGCTTCTCTTTCCACTAGGTCGCGTTTGGTATCAGAATCCATAATCTCCCCAACATAAACTCATAAAAACCTAGTCACGACAAAAAAACCGATAGTCACTAATGAGACAAACAGGGACAGTAGGGCCAATAGAAAGAGATGGCTGCCGACTGCTCTCCGTCGAGGGGGCTCCACAGCGACCGTAGCACCAACGGTCCTACGCCCAGTCTGCTGAACCGGTGGCGGCTCCGAGCGCACTTCACCGACGAGAGGGATTATTGATACTGTAATGTTGTCGTATCCCCCGCGCGCCTTCGCGAGTTCAACGAGCTTCACGCATGCAACCTGCGGGGAATAGCGGCTGACGAGTTGAGCAATCTCATTTTCAGAAACCAGACTGTAGAGACCATCTGAACAAAGAACTATTCGATCGCGCGCCGCGCCTGGCGCCGAGGTCCATATCCAAAACTTCTTTACGTCAACTTCGATACCTGGCTCAGCACCGACACAACGGGTCAGTATGTGCGCCTGCGGATGAGATAGAGCCTCCTCTGGCCTAATCTCCCCTCGGTCGACCAGCTGCTGGACGTACGTGTGGTCGACAGTTAACGCCTGTATCATCCCCGCACGCACAACATATGCGCGGGAGTCCCCGATATTCGCGACTGCCATCTCTTGGCCGTCGAACATGACACCCACTAAGGTAGTGCCCATCGAGGCAAACGCCTGATTCTGGCGACGTAGGACGATTACCCTATTGGCCTCTATCACTGAGTTTTTTAGGGCTACCTCGACCGACAAACTACCATGCTTGTCGAGATCTCTTTTGATCGCATCAATCGCCAACTGTGCAGCGAGCTCACCTCCCGTAGCACCACCCATTCCATCGCACACCAACCAGGCTATTCCCGCCGGGGACTCGATTACTGCGTATCGATCCTCATTCAATTCACGCTCACAGCCGGTGTCTGTAATAGCTGCAGGAATCAGGTCTTCATCCTTCGACGAAGTGATCTGCTCGGACTGATTGCTGTTCCGTTCTTCAACCAACATGTAGTAGCCACAAAAGATTCAAAAAGAATGGAGATGGCATCACCTTCACACCACCCCGTCCCAACTAAAAAAGAATACTAGCCCCCCTAGGAGATCCTGGGAGTCCAAAGCTTCCCAATGTGTCATCGGCTCAACCCCAAGAACACTATACACCTGTATTCTCTTAGTTTGATTCCACATACACGGTTTCAGGCGCCGCTTTCGTAGAAACAGGTTTTTAACCTCGGCGCACATGCGCCCTAGCCCTTGAGGCAAGATCACGCTTCGTCTGAAGCGTGCCGACAAACGATGGTCTACAAAAATCGGTCTCCGTGGCGCCTTCCTCGGCGCACGCTGGTGGACCCCCTTACCATGGTCGAAAAGCTAAGCTATAGTTTCCAGGCGCTCTGGAATCTTTTGATTTGGGCGATTTCAGGCCTTTTTGCGAGCTTGCCTGAGCATAAAACCCTAGGCCACCTCCGGGAGATAGTCAATCTATTCGATTAGATACAGATCCTACCGAATCTGTGGCTGAAGTGTCCTAGAGCTGGCATAGTCGAACAAGCCGGTTGTGTGTTGCTATCCCCGTTGGGCACAAAGAAGAATGAGGTTTGAAACCGTTGATCGTTATGCCTACTAAGATCCCCCTCTCACTGTACGTTGGCGCTGTCGTAGCCATTATTCTCCTTGCACCGTATGCTGGTTGCCACCTACTCACCAAGCGACCAACTCTTGCCGGTTACGATGATGCACCAAACGAATCACGAGCGAATTCAACCGGCGACAAGGCCGAGCGAAATGAAGAAATGCGAGATTTAGAGGATTTATTGAACGAGCAGCACACTAGCCAAGAGCAGGGCTGACCTATCAGAAAGACCGCCCCATGGTTACTTTGAATCGCATTTACACTAGAACTGGAGACCAAGGTTTCACAGGGCTCGTAGGAGGAGCACGTATCAGCAAAACGGCCCCACGGGTCTGGGCATATGGAGACGTAGACGAGCTAAATGCTCATCTAGGGGTCTGCAGAACGATCGCTTCACAACAAGGCACTCCCAGGTCTCTGCTCAGTCGCATACGAGGACGCTTACTCTGGCGACGCAGCAGCAGCTCCTTTGATATTACATCCTCCCTCTGCTCCAAGCTCGCGCAGATTCAGAACGAGCTTTTCGATATCGGCTCGGAGCTCGCCACTCCTCCGGGAGGAGATTGGCAGGGGATGCCCAAGACGACCCCAGCTCACGTAGCAGGGCTCGAAAGCTGGATTGATGAGCTCAATGCAAGCCTGCCCGAGTTGAAATCGTTCGTACTTCCCGGTGGCAATCTCCTCAATTCACACCTACATATTGCACGGACAGTGTGTCGTCGAGCGGAGAGAAGCGTGCTAGCTCTGAAACACCACGAGGAGGTGTCAGATCTCGTCGTGCAATATCTTAATCGCCTAAGCGATCTCCTCTTTGTAATGAGTCGCTATGCCGCCCTGCAAGATGGGGCCACCGAGTACCTGTGGGCACCAGGGATTTCACCTCAAAGCAACGGGAGTAGGACCAGCCCGCGCTGAACACCACCAGCCCTCACACCTTCACACCGATCGCGTGCTCGAAAACTAGGTTGCCGCCGAAGTAACCAGCCCACATCGTGAGGACGAGCTGCACGACGAGAAAAAAGTAATACGATGCATGAAAAAAACTCTTCCCATGCGCTGCTACGCTCGTAATCCAGTGACTCGTTGCCAGAGCGAACGCGTTGAACATCAGAAGCCGTCCAATAGTATGGTGCTGGGATATCAGCTGCTCGGTTGCCTCAGATATCTCTCCTAAATCACTGACCGCTTGATAGCCGGAGAAAAAAGCTGCTGTTGTAGAAACCACCGTAGCTACCACTACAAAGCTGGTAAAGGTGGCTATACCTTTACCCCAGCGTGTCCACCGGAGCATCTCTATCACTACGAGGAGCGCGACGAATGAAAGTGGAATTCCGCTCAACGGAGGGTGCAGAGAGATCATAGCGCTGTATCATAGAAATCATCTGCGAAGTTTACAATAAGTGAGATGCAACGCTCACAACGACCGACCTATGTAGTTCGCTTCAAGAGCATGAGAGTAACATCATCCTTCACTAATCGCTCTTGCCGGAAGAGGTCAAATGCATCGAGAAGCGCCGTCAGAATCTCCGTACAGGAGGAATCCGGCGGGGTTTGCTGAAATGCAGCAGCAAGTCTTTCCAAGCCGAATACGGTACCCCCTCTATTGCGAGCCTCGGAGAGACCATCGGTGAAGATGAGAAGGGAATCCCCCGGCAGGAGTTCGGTCTCAACCGGTGTATACTCTGCATCGTCGAGAAATCCGATGGCAAAACCATCCCCTAAAAGTTGCTCGACCTGATTTGTGGCAACCCTCTTGAGTAGTGCCGGCGGATGTCCCGCGCGCGCCCACTGAAGCTTTCCGGAACCTGGTTCATAAAGACATGCGGCCATCGTTACGAACCGACCACTTGGCATCTGTTTGGATAGCAGACGGTTCATCCCCTCCAAGAGCTGGTCTGGTCTATCCTCGTTGATAGCAGCCTGCGCCAATTTCACCATGCTCGCAATAAAAGCTGCTGATAAGCCATGCCCGGTGACGTCTGCAATCTGGATCCTAATGTGCCCACTCGGATTCTTGTCGACAAAATACCAATCACCCCCTATCTCATCGAGTGGTTGATAGGACACAGCGAGCTGCATGCCCCTTGCAACCGGTATTTGTGTGGGTAGCAGGCTCTGCTGAATATCGCGCGCGTCTTGAATCTCCCGCTTGAAGCGGTCGTTAAAGTCGCGTAGCGCTGCGTTCATCTCTGCCAAAGTAGCCCTGAGACCGTCTTGTCCGGCAAACTTTCGCAACCTCAACTGAGTCGCTATCCGGCTCGCAACTACTCCAACCGAGAAGGGACAATTTACGATATCTACCTTGTCAAATGTACGCACGTCATCTAAGGATGCCTGGTCATCTTCTGCTATATAAACGATCGGTAACTGGCGGGTGTGCTCCTGTCCTCGCAGGAAAGCGCACAGATCTTCGGCCTCAGCAGTGGTGCGGCCATCCAACACTATCAAATCAATGTTCGCATGACAGAGCACTTCCGTCAGCGGACGACCCGGTACCAACTCTAAGACCTCATATCCAAGCTTCTCGAGGAAGCGAGGCAGTTTCTCGTCTCGGGATCCCAGGTAAAAAATAGAGTCCATGCGGAACTTCGGTGACCTTCTTCAAACGCTACCCTTCGAATGATCGGCACATTTACACGTGAGCATTAGTCCCCTAAAATCACAGCTCGTGATCGAGGGCCGTACGTATACGGAGTATCCTGGCTGAGAAAGTGCTCTAAGAATCGAGATGCATGAATGAATCCACAGAGTTCACATACAGGAAGTAGCCCGAAAACCCCCGTCAATCCCTTCAATGTGACAGCCGGTCTGCTCCGTAACGACATTCGGTTACTGCCGTCACTGCTACTCCTGCTCTCGTTTTGCGCCATCGCCGAGGCCCTGGTTGCTCCAACCTTGTGGCTCACAGCGGCCGACCATATAATTCAATTAGCCGTCATGAGTATAGTCGTGATGCGCTGGCGTAATCGGTTACAGACTGGTGCATCCTCTTACATCCGACTAACAACCGTTGCCTTTCGAATTTTTGGCATCGGACTTTTTCTGAGGCTCATCGTAACCATCCCAAAGCTGCTGGTACTAGCCTCGCAAGACCCGCTGCATCCAAGTCGCAATACTCTACCTCTTGTCCTAGCTATGGGAGCTCTCGCCCTGGCGTCAGTGTGGTGCGTCAGGATGTACTTCTATTACGTGGTAGCAGGATTCGTGGGCGGAACCTGGCGGGAGATCGTGGCGAGAGCTCTGCGTATGCATCGCCAAGCACCAGCAGCTGCAATCCGCGCTCTGGCAGCACCTCTGGCGATCTCAGTATTGGCCGTCGCTCTCTTTACGTTGCCGTATCCAGACGGCAGGTCCCTTATTTGGACGACCCTTGCTTCCGCCTCTCAGTCGATATTCTGGCTCCTGAGCACCTATACCGGCTTAGGATTTGCTTTGTGCCTGTTTGATTCAGCCGATTGGCGTGCGGCCGGACTCGAGGCCTACTCGCTCGAACGTCTACAAACTATCGAAACTCAGGGACGCTCAAAGCTTGCAGGGATGCTCACTCCTCGCAGCGCCTTGAAGTTCGCCGTACTTACTACGCTCACCCTGATTTTTATCACAATCCGACTCACGACAGAACCGCCAGTAGTTCAGATTGAGGTTGTCCGCGTTGTCGCGGCGGACAAGGCCGTACACATAGAGCTCAAAGCCACCGATAATGCTTTTCGATTTTCCAGTTTCAAATTGCCATTGGTGTCATTGCGTAGCGCATCTGGCTATCCGGTGTCGACCGACTTGACCAAAGCCTCGATGAATTCCGACAAGAATGAATTACTATTCGAGATTCCTGCGATAAAGACGACCGCGATCTCGCTTTATCTCACATTCTCGACGAATAGAAGTAAACAAGACCTCGAGGCCCTCGAAGACCTCTGGCTGTGGTATGGATCCCAGCCCCTAGCGCAAATTCGAAAGGATTTTTTTTCAGCACCTTAGCAGGCTGCGGAAAAATGCTCTTCTGCTGCGAAATCCGATCTTTCGGCGCTAGCCGAAGATGAGAGCGCGAAAAAATCCTCAATGTATCGCAGACTTCGGCGAGCTGTAGTCGAGTCGCGGATACACCTGCGGTTTTTTCGCGCTCTCATCCTCACCCATCACCAAAACCTCGAATTTCTCGCTACGAAGCCATTTTTCCGCAGCCTGTTAGAGGGGAAGTGAGACAAACACACCCTACAGTGACAACCGACCCGGGTTATCCTCCGATTCCCAAAACCTAGCCTAGCGCGCAGGGTTGAACGATAGCCGCCATGCTGGGGTGGTCTCCGACCCGAGCTCTACAAAAAGCGTATCAGGTACCCCACCGTATGAACCGGCTGCAATCTGTAACTTGTAATAAGGCAGATCTGCCCGCGTAGGGCCAGCGAGCACACGCCCGTACTCGTCATACGCACTGTTCGAATACGAGGAAACCCACCGCTTGGCTGAGCCTTCCCCTATCCTCGTCAGAGCCGAGAGATCTTGTGTGCAGGCTGTGCTCATAGCTGAAAAGCCTCCGTCATCGTAACGCACGAGGATACGAGCCTCAGAGAAAAATGTCTCGGGATGCTGTGCGAGCTCTGCAGCAAGTCCTAGTCTGACATATCCGATCGGACGCTTTCTCGCCCCTGTCTCACATCCAAAGCAGGTGCATATGACAAATACGCTCAAGAGCAGCAATAGTTTCGAAGCAGCCGGTACATTTCGATCCCTGGCAAGCTGCCGCCAGCGCTTCAATGTACCCACGGCAGCTCGCTTTCGAGGTTCTTGAGCACATCTCGGATCCCTACCCCGGCCGGTGCTATAACTACGCCACCATCGGCCTGCCGGGCGATCTTACCCAAGGCACGCTCCTGTTCGAGCTCACTCGAGCCCAGCCGAACCTTCTTGATTCGATCTGCTCCGAAAAGATCGAGCTCGTCTTCAATGGTGTCGCGCTCAGACGAAAGAATGACGAGGCGGTGCCCATTGACACAGACGGAAGCTGGTTTTTTACCAGTATAGGGAACGAAGAAACTATCGGTCCGCATGTATCAACCTTAATCACCCCTAGACCTCTTTTCAACTCCTTTAAGCACTCGATCTACCCAACATCAGCATTGTTTTTTTAAACGCTCACTCAGTTATGGCCAAAAAGGTCGCCCTTAACAGCCTCCGGTAGTGGTGTGAGCCCGCCATGCTCTGTAAACTCTACCAGGAAGTACCGACCCCACTATCTCTTCGGCGAGAACGGCTGCCGAGCAGCAGCGGCCAAGGTCTATCCCCGTGCTAATTCCGAGGGATGCGCACAGATACACCAAGTCTTCCGTGGCTACATTGCCTGCTGCCCCTGGTGTGAAGGGACACCCTCCCATGCCCCCCACGGAGGTTTCGAAAATCTCAACCCCTTCGAGCATACCCGCGTACGCATTCGTCAAACCCAAGCCCCACGTATCGTGCAGGTGCAACGATGGGACGACTCCGAGCGCTCGGACTGAACGCACCACTTCCCGGATAGCATTTGGCTGTGCTCTTCCAACAGTGTCGGCTAGACATACCTCCTCGATTCGCTCACCGTGCTTGCTACATTCGGCGATGAAGCGCGCAACAAGCTCTGTAACAGAGGAAACAGCGATCGACCCCTCGAGCTCGCATCCGAATGCTGTAGAGACCATCAATCCGTGAAGTGCTCTGCCTGCATCACGGAAGGCTTCGATCCACTCGGGGACCGAACTCAGTGTAGCTTCAATAGAAGTGTTACTGTTTTTGTGCAGAAAGGAGTTACTCGGAGAGGTATAAAGCCACCCTGAAAGATCGAGACCCCCTGTTCCCTGAGCCCGCTTGAATCCGGCGATGTTGAGATATAATCCGGTGTAGCTCACACCGGATGTGCGCGGAAGGGTCCTCACGAGGGTCTCTGCATCGGCCATCTGAGGAACCCGATCCGGCCGCACGAAGGATGTGACCTCGATCTGAGACAGGCCTGCTTCGACGAGCGCCGAGATCAGTTGTAGCTTACGTGGTGTAGCTACAATCTGAGGAATGATCTGAAATCCCTCACGAGGCCCAACCTCTCTTATCAAAACCCGCGAAGGAAGTACGGTTGTCACACCAGACTCCAGTTTTAAACGTAGTTTACATCTAATTTGGCAGTGGGACCGCCGGCTATGCACATAGACTACTCAGCGTAATCTACGACAAATCCTTTGCAAGAAGCACTCGCTGGATTTGCAATACACTCCCGCCGTGCGCGGTGACAGACCTCTTCCTCTGACTTACGAGCTTCTGTCCGATGAGCCACGCGGCCTCCAACTGCCGCGAACTCAGCGTCTACCCCCTTCAAGCATTCGCCATAGGCCTTCTCGATGCTAGCAGGAGAAGGGGCTCCACCAGTTCGAGTATCTCGGGGGATATCGAGCAGCGGCTCCACATTCTCTTGGCTGGTAGCAGCGAAGGAGAAACCAAAGCTCACTATCGCGAATACAACCGACATTATTGTTTTGTACATAACCGTCTCTACCTGTTTACCTTTTTTAGAGCGCTGCTCGGACCTTGACACTATCTGGTCGCGCCGCAAAGAACCACACTAAGGAAGAGAATACCATAGAAAGGGTCGCCAGCTGCAATGCATAACCGAGAGCGATATGCGCTGCTGCAGAGTCGTGGGCGCCCATACTATTCAATACGTCTGCTAGCTTACCAATTGCTATCGGCGCCAAGGCGCTTCCAAACAACTGAATGGAGAAGATCGTGACGCCCTGCGTAAGAGTCTCGAGCCCCTTGGGCGCGTACCCCACAATCACTGAATTGAGCGGTGCAACGCCGGCAAACAAAGCTAATTCAGCAAAAAAACACGCCCCAAAAAACAGCTCGGGAGAGCCTGCAAGAAAAGCCACACCAAGAAACGGCACTCCCACAAAAGTGGTAATACTCACGAAGAACAACATGGCCCGCAGCGGGTCATCTTTTCCCTTCGCGAACCATGAAGCCAAGCGGCCACCTCCCAGCGTGCCGATTATCCCGGTGCAGACCAGTATAATACCGAAATACCAGTCGACCTCGGCCATATCCATCCCAAAGCCACTTCCGTAGGCCGCTACGAAGTAGGCGACACCATTGAGAGCAAAGGTGTTGAAGATGTATCCTACTATTGTCCAACGCAGTACCGGGACTGAAACGATTGACTTCACCCCCGAAAAAAAATTAACGCGTTGAGTAGTAGCGTGCGAGTCGCTTTTGTCCGGACCAACGAACCAGAAGCCAAGAGCCAACAAAATTCCAGGGATAGCGGCTGCGCCGAAAAGCGCTCTCCAGCCCCAAGACTGAGCTGTAATCCCCCCGGCTACGTATCCAAGAGCTGAGCCTACCGGTATCGCTACGTAAAACACAGATAGAGCGGAATTGAGCGCGATAGTATCCGATACCCTACCTTTGAGATAACCGGGGACTATCGAACTAAAACTGGCTTCTCCAACTCCGACCAGTGCGCGCAACACCAGAAACGAGTACAGCCCCGTCGCAAAACTTGCGAGTCCGGTAAAAATGCTCCAGGCGAGCAACCCGAACGCCATCAGGAGACGACGGTCAAACCGGTCTCCGAGGTAGCCAAACAGGGGTGAAAATATCACGTAGCCGACTACGAAGGCCGCCCCTACGAAGCCAGACTGCGCGTTCGTGAGGGAGAACTCGCTTCTCAGCAAAGGTTCGACCGAATGAACGATGTAGCGGTCGAAATAGTTGAGCAGGTTTAAAGCTGTAAAAAATACGAGGAGTCGAAGCGGCATGCTTCACCCCACCCTATGAAGCTATCTGCTCACGCGCCGGTGCTAGGAACTTCTCCTGTGAAGGGAGGCGTCTGGAGACCCCATCGATAACTTCACGTGCTTTAGCTCTATCGTCCGGTGTCACAGCGATCGTGGCAAGTGTTACAGCGGCCTGAGCTGCAGCGAAGCTACCCTTCGAGGCCAAGTTGGTGAGCGCACTCTTTACCATCTCTCCAGAGCTGGGGGCATCGACAAGAGACCTCGCTAGGCCGAGCGCCGCCAGTTCCGCAGCCATTCTCTCTGCCGAATCCGGACTACCGATAGCTTCCCAGGATGTCGCAGAGAGGATCTTCTCAGTGGTCGCATAATCCCCAAAGCGCGCAGCCATCAAACCTCGGTACATTTGGGCGAGCATATCGAACGGCTCAGGAGACTTCAGCGAATCTATCACTAGAGTGGTACGATCGCGCAGCTGATTGAGCTCCTTGGTATCAGCATCGATCTTTTGCTGCAGCTCGTCCTTTTTTTTCGGGTCGGATTCAACCAAAAGCTCCT
Organism: Bdellovibrionota bacterium; assembly: GCA_040398075.1. Classification (GTDB taxonomy): domain Bacteria; phylum Bdellovibrionota_C; class UBA2361; order UBA2361; family OMII01; genus OMII01. Next base: position 82,550 of record JBBAUR010000003.1, read on the forward strand.
TTGCGAGGGTCGTCAATGATTCCTGCTTGTCGGTGATTGCCTTGTACCCCTGTTGTATATCGATGAGTGTTTGAGTAGCACTTGCTCGCTTCTGCTCAGCGGTACTCTTGAAACTGTTGTAGGCAATCATCGACAATGCCACGGCAATCAAAGCGCCGATGACCGTCTTCCAATTCTGCGAAATGAAACGGACCACAGGATCATCCTTGGCAGCCTGTGCGATAGCTGGATCCTCGAAGATACTGTGCGTACGGGTATTTTTTTCTTCCATGGACTTCTCTTCTTTAACCGATTGCGTGGTCATGATCTCTCGTTCGACTAAACTATTCACCGAGCGCTCAGAACGCAGCAGGTGCCTTGAGGTCGTATCAAACGGCCGCGGGATTGTACAGGGCTCAATCGAAATGAGTAGCTCGGTGAAAAAGGTAGAACTAACAACTTCTTAGCTACATCTTGTATTTGAAGTCGTCGGGGTCGAGGTCGCCGAGGATCTTTTCCCACTTCTCCTTGTCGATGGAGCGGAAATCTTTTGCCGACTCTTCACCCTCTTTCAGCCCCTCGTCGTCCGCTGGGGGTGTATCTTGAACAGGCGGCTCTCCCTCGGGAGTGGGCTCCTGATTGGCGAAGGCAACTTGCGCTTGATCGAGGACGTCTCGGGCCACGTAAATAGGAGCAGATGCTCGCAGAGCCATAGCGATCGCATCACTTGGACGAGAATCGAGTATGAGCGCTCTCTCTCCCTGCCCGAGCACAAGCTCAGCAAAATAGGTAGAATCCCGCAACTCGGTAATCATTACACGCTGTACGGTCATCCCAAGCTCGAGTAAGAGCTCATAGAACAGATCATGTGTAAGAGGACGAGCCATTGTGACTTGCTTTATAGCGCTTGCTATCGAAGTCGCCTCGGCAATGCCTATCCAGATAGGTAGGGTTACCTGACCACTTTCATCCTTAAGGACGACTATGGGCGCTTGCGTAGCAGGATCGAGCACCAAACCTCCTACGAACATCTCAACCGCCGTATCATTTCCCATGTGAACCTATCCTTGAGCACGAATGGACCTACTACATATGGTAACATGGTGGAATCACGGAAGTCTATGCAAAGAAAGTGTCGGGAACTCATACTGCTACACCCCCTCTGGCTCTTAACCCGATGACTATAAATAGTAATAGAGGCTTCAAAAATCCTCCCTGAATGCCCGCCCTATCGAGCCTTCAGCTGCTCGCCGTTGCTATCAAACAAACATGTCAGATGATGCGAGTCAGGCGGCCTCTAATTCGGCCGTAAGAGTAAACCTGTTGTGCCCCGTAATTCGAGCGTCTATCACGGCTCCGAGCTTGATCGACTCGTGCGGCTGCTGGAAATTGACCGTGAAGTTCTGAGATATCCGTCCTCCGAAGCACCGTTCGTCGACCTGATTACGATTGTCTATGAGCACCTGCGCCGATCTTCCCACCCACGAAGCAAGCCTACTGGTCATGATCTCCTCTTGCTTGGCCTGCAGTATTTGAAGCCGTCGAAGCTTCTCCTCGTGCGTGAGCGTTTCCTTCAGACCAGCTGCCACTGTTCCAGGTCGAGGGGAAAATACGAAGGAGTAGCTGTTGTCGAACTGCACGATATCCATCACTTCGAGGGTCTCCTGAAACTCCCCCTCGGTTTCTCCGGGAAATCCGACGATGATATCTGTAGTAATAGCCATGTCTGGCACTCGACTTTTGAGCGCCTCGATGATGTTGAGGTACTTGGAGCGCCGATAATTTCTGTTCATCGCTCTAAGGATACGATCACTTCCAGACTGGAGGGGCATGTGGATGTGTCGACATACCTTCGGATTGGAAGCAACGAAATCGATAAAATCTCTCCGCACCTCCTGCGGGTGAGGACTGGTAAAGCGAATACGCTCCACGCCCGGTATCGCTGCTACACGATCGAGCAAATGTACGAATGTCAGTCTAGGTTTGAGATCTATGCCATACGAATTGACTGTTTGCCCTAACAGAACGATCTCTTTACTACCTCGATGAACAGCTATTCGAACCTCTCGTTCTATCTCCTCTAGAGCCCGGGAAACCTCCGGGCCGCGCGTGGTAGGAACGATGCAATAGGTGCAATTCTTGTTACAACCCCTACTAATCGAAATGAAAGCCGTGACATGGCCGCGCTGCGCATTTTTGGAAGAGTCGAATTCGGCGAATCCAAGGGGAAGCTCTTCCCACTCTTCTCGATAATCCACCGCAGCTTGCGGAGGCCCGCCTTTTTTTCTCAACTGAATGAGCGAGGGCACCAACGAGAGGTTATGGGTTCCAAACACGAAATCCACATTACGGCTTCGTTTGATGATCCTCTCACCTTCCTGTTGAGCAACGCACCCACACACTCCCACCATCATCCCAGGTCGAGCGGCTTTGAGCTCTCCCATGGAACCAAGCATGCTGTAGAGCTTCTGCTCCGGCTTTTCACGGACGCTACAGGTATTGATTAAAATCAGATCAGCCTGCTCCGGAGCTTCTACGGGCCGATACTCTTCCTCCAGAATCTTATAGAGCTTCTGAGAATCGTACTCGTTCATCTGACAGCCGTACGTGCGTATGTACACACCTTTTTTTGGGCCGTCAGAGGTTTGTTCACTATCCGAGCGAGGAGGCATGATGCTTCAAAAGGCTAATCAGTTAGCGTGGGCACGCGCCCATTACCCACCTAAGCAGGCTCGACAGACACGATACGAACTACTGGGCGAGGTGCGATCTGCTCCGAAGATGGAATCAACTTCTCCAGTGCGAGCCTGAAAGGCTTGGTGCCGCCCGGTACCAAATTCAAGTTTCGTACCTCAATCCGTCGAGCATTTTCGAGAATTTGGCGCGGTAAATCAAGTTTGTCGGCAGGAGAGAAGCCGGTCTCTATGACTACATTCTTCAAGGTAGCCCCCCCGGAGTTAAAAAACTCCCCTGTTATCGTGAACTTGACCGAACACTCATCTGGAGTAGCGCAAGATTCACTGGGGACTCTGTGCACCTCGAGCTTGCGAAGTGCCAACATTTGCCCCTCACTAGACACTGGATCCGTGGCTTGAGCGATGAAGGGCGCTGCTTCCTCTCCCCACAAAACCTCGATCTGATAATTAGATATTCCTTCAGACGGCATCGAAAGGACAAAGTCAGCTGGCTTCTTACCGCTGAGTCCCTCACCTTTGGGAGCTATGTCACTCAGCTTCCTCAAGATAAGCCTCGAGTTACCAAGTTCATCCAGAGCAGAGAGACGAAGTACAACGTCATCTCGACTCCAATCGCTTTTAGGTACGAGTCTACCCCTTATACTCACACGCTCTCCGTCGTTGACTTCGTCGAGTACTTCGAGCGTAAAGGGACTTTGGTCCGGTTCACTTCCGGCGGTGCTCTCCAACACCCCCCGATGAGCTGGATTGGATAGGGAGGCGCTGATTGAGCAGCCACTCATGAACCCCGTGCAGAGCCCTAGGTAACACACCAGTTTGGTTGTCGTAAGCCGGAACCCGTGCATGTTATTCCTCGACGACCGTGCGCTCTACGAGCTTCCACCCTGTAGCGAGAGAAAACTGCCAGCGCTGCTCCTCTATTCTGGTTTTTACGACATAAAATGGGATCCTGTAGTATCTGACTTTGACTGAAACCTTTGCCTTGTAGGCCTCTTCCGACCAAGTCACGTCATCCACCTTGCACTCCCAAATACGCTCTTCCTCACCCATACCTCTGAGCTGTTTGGACACTGTCTCGCGATACTCATCCGAGACCACCTCCAGTGCTGCTCCTTTGTTACCCCAAGAGATCCCATCTGAGAACTTCTTCACTTCCGGAGCAAGAAGCGCCATCCGGTCGCCTTCCGCAACGCCCGTCTGCTTGAAAGCATTGACGAAAGGCACCAACACACAGCCTGCACTTTGGCTGGCTACGAGGAAGACCATCAATAGGATTTTAAATATACGCATATCCGCTTACGATGCAGCTTCTTCACTGACTGAAATAAACTTTCGAAGAATCGATCTGAAAATCTTGCGGTCTCTCTCGGTCAAGACTCGGCCGGGGGTGCGTGTTGGCATTACTGACGGCTGAAGGAACCTCTGCATCTTTTCCTCCTCAGATGCAGCTTCTGTATCGGACTTACTGGTCAAAACATCTCCTTTCAGCTGCTTGATGAGTGCTTGGACTTGGGCACGTTCCTCATCCCCCTGAACCTCGAGTTTCGCACGCATATCGCGCGCTGCAACCACGACGACAGACCCTGCAAAAAAGAGGATCAACATCTGAAGTGCTATCTTGCGCATCGCAGCCATACCCACGAGGTTACCGCAGTAGCGCTCGTTCCGGAAGCGGAAATACTTCCAGTAGCTCGGAGGACGTAGCATCCCTCACAAGAAAGGGAAAATCGAATTTCGGTCGGAGTCCGGATTTGGAGTCTACGTTTTACACCTTCCTGGGCTTTCTTCGTCGGGGAAGGGGCGGCTCGTGTAGCCCCCTAATCCCGGGGGTACACGATAGCGCTCTACCCTCGTTTGGTTATCTTCGTACCCTGCAAGCCGAGACCAGCCATCAGGCCCTTTTGATCGAAGAAGAAAGCGTATATCCCCTCACGTGCCGTAGTCGAGGTGAAGGCAGCCGAATACCCACGGTCTATAACGGTGAGATTCGGATTAGTGCCGATTTCCCAGCCCTTTGAGCGATCCAGATAATTTAGATCTTTGTCGCTCATGAAAAAGAGGGCATACCCCAGTCGCTGTACACCCGCCTGCAATCCGGCGGACACAGCGGTCGAATTATAGAAGCCCGCAAACTGTCCGTGCTTAAAGAGCACTCCCTCACCGTATTGCCCTCCTACGACGAAGCCTGCCTTCGTTACATCAGGGAACACGAGAATTCCAGCGGCTCTCGAACTGAGCCGTTGGGCCTCTGTGCTTTCTCGATACAACCGCTCGAGAGACGCACGGGCCTCCTGCTTTTTCTCTAGAGCAGCCTCTCCGGTAGGGGCATCCTTGAAAGCAGTACATGCAGAGATCTGAAACACTGCGACCAACATCGTTACAAAGGCTTTGAAAGTGCTCATGTCAGGCTCCACATGTAATTATGAAATATCCCAAAACTCACTATCAATTGGGCCATCGCTGCATCAGTATGATCGGGCTAAGCCACCGAGATGCTACTCTACAGGTAGGTGCAGACGAGGAGAGATATACGGCACCAAATCCTCGTGGCTGGAATGCTGCACCGGCAACGGAACTCCGAACCGCGGAAACCCGTCATCGCCCCACATCCAGCGCTGTGCTCGTACCTCTCTCCTCCAACCGGCCCCCTGGCTCCTTGCAACGTGATAGAGCAGCCACTGATCGCCGTGCAAGTCGACGTGGAATGAGCAATGCCCTGGGGCATATATAGGCTCACGAGCACTTTGCTCGCTCTGAAAAACAGGGATCGGCAACTTGCGCCAGGCACCAGGCTGGAGCGGATCAGACCCTTCGAGTTGAAGCAATCCAAGTTTGTAATCGTCAGTCCACGATTTGTCCGCGGAATAAACTAAAAAGGTATTACTACCACGATGAAGAAACTGAGGCCCTTCGTTAATCCATGACTCCCAGGGGTGCTCAGGCTGCGAAATCAGCGCTACTGCGCCGGTGAGGACCCAGGGGTTCTCCATCTTAGCGAGATAAATGTCTTGGCGACCGTTGCGGGACCCGGGCCACCCGGACCATGCATAGTACAAATTACCTCCTATGAGGCTGACCGTCCCATCAATCGCCCATCTATCAATCCCTGGAATTTGCAATCGTCCCTTGAATTCGTAGGGCCCAGCGGGCCCCGCTCTCGACTCGAGAACGTACATTCTATGATTCTTGTTGTGACCATCATCTGCAGAAACGTAAAGGTACCAAGATCCTTGTATCTGGTGGATCTCAGGTGCCCATAAGTTTCTCAAGACTTGCCCGTGCTCCTCTCGCGGATCCCAGAGCACTATCGGTGCAGCATCGATCAGACTTTCGAGCTCCTCGCCGACCCATAGCCGAACATCTCGGCCTGTCGTTTGTGTGTAGTACACAAGCCCGACATGAGAGGTTATCCAGGGATCCGCCCCAGATGGGTTTATCAGTATAGCGTGGTCTGGCGACCTCTGTTTTACTTTCGTTTGTCGAAAAAAAGGAGCAACGACCTCTACTGTAGCAGTTGTAATATCTGGCTCGAGAGCTGTTGCTGAATTCAGAGGATGGGGAGAGACCAACACACCTGTCGTCACAAGTAGAAGTCGTATGACCTACATGAAAACCGAAGAACCCGCAAAAGCCGGGCAGAACGATTATATGACCCAGATCACCGACCGATTGCAATATGCGTTTCGCACATCTCCTGGCAAAGCCCGTAATTTCGGATGAATGAATCTCAGAGCTTCCTGCCCACAATCTCCGTCATAACAGCCGCCCAATCGTGTGCCGGGTCATAACACGTCAGCGGCTACCGCATGCGACAACGGTTAACATGCTGACACAGCGGTATGCTGCCAATGCGGCTTTTTGATGGGGGAGCGTGATGTTCGTTCGATATCTGATCATTGGATGTGGGGTTACTGGACTTGGTGCGGCGTATCGGCTCAAAGACAAGGGAGAGCATGACTACCTAATCCTCGAGCAGACGGAACGCGCTGGGGGGCTAGCCACAAGCTTCCAGGACCAGCAAGGTTTTTGGTGGGATATCGGGGGGCATGTTCAATTCTCTCACTACGCGTATTTTGACAAAGCCATGGAACACGCTGTTCCGCGAGATCAGTGGTTGGAGCACGAGCGTGAATCATGGGTCTGGGTGCACGATCGATTCGTCCCCTATCCTTTCCAAAATAATATTCGCTACCTGCCAACTGATTCACTCATGAAGTGCCTGCGAGGCCTACTCAGAACCTGGAAGAGGGGGGATGATAGGCATCCCAACGATTTCAAGGATTGGATACTTACTGTTTTCGGAGACGGCGTCGCCGAGGAATTCATGTTGCCATATAACTACAAGGTATGGGCTTATCCTGCACAACAGATGTCGTATCAATGGATCGGAGAACGAGTAGCACTAGTCGACATCGAACGCATCCTAGAAAACATCGTATACGGGCGCATGGATGCGTCGTGGGGACCAAACAATACCTTCAAGTTCCCATTACACGGGGGCACAGGAGCAATCTGGCACTCGATAGCAGACATCGTTGGTCGGCAGCAGATCCGCTTTGGTCAGTCGGTTAGTTCAATCGATCCGGCGAGAAAGGAGGTGATAACCAGGGAGGGTGACGTCTATCACTATGAGCATCTACTCTCAACGACACCACTCGATCTCCTGACGGGAATGGTGAAGGGAATTCCAAGTAAAATTGCGCGCACTGCCTTGGCATTGAAGCACTCCTCGTCCAACATCGTGGGTATAGGCATGAGAGGGCGTCCATCAGAGGAAGTAGCGTCAAAATGTTGGATGTATTTCCCGGAGTCAAATTGCCCATTTTATCGTGTGACAGTTTTTTCGAATTACAGCCCTCATAACGTACCGGACGCTCACCAGTACTATTCGCTTATGACAGAGACAAGCGAATCACCCCACAAGCCGGTCGAGAAGCAAAAGTTAATCGAAGCGACTATTGCTGGCTTACGAGCGACTAAACTCATTCATGATGAGGACGAGATTGTATCGACATGGTCCTATCGTGCCGAGTACGGATATCCCACTCCTTCTCTCGAGAGGGATGACATACTAGATTCGGTTATTCCTTACCTCGATAGACTCGGGATCAACTCACGAGGACGCTTTGGCGGCTGGAAATACGAGGTTAGCAACCAGGACCACAGCTTCATGCAAGGGGTCGAGTGGGTTGATTGGGTGCGTGACGGAGTCACCGAGGCTACCTATAAGGTGAATCGTGTAATTGATATGTCCTCTCATCGACTGCGCAAACATCACGAAACCGGCGAGCTTACCCAACAACAGGTAGCGAGACACTCGGCTAAATCTCACTGAGACTGCGGGTCGTCGTTCAGAGATACAATATCTTTCTTCTGCGTTTTTGCTCTATGAGCACTACACCACAAGAGCCGAAGATCGCTTTCAGCAGCCCCTTCAAATCTTTCTTCCTCGGCGGATTCGAATCGGCATATCAGATAAATTGCCACGGGCAGCGCATCGATATGATCGCCTCAACAAAGCATGATATATGTGCACAGCACGACTATAGGCGAGCGCGCGAGATAGGAATCCATACGGTTCGGGATGCAATACGCTGGTATCTAGTCGATCGAGGTACACACTTTGACTTGAGCAGCTTCTTACCGATGCTGCGGGCCTCTATTAGGGAACGAGTGCAAGTCATCTGGACACTTTGTCATTATGGATGGCCCGATGATCTCGATATTTTCAGCACCAGATTCATCGATCGCTTCGAACGATACGCTCGGGAGATGGCGTGCCTACTTGTTGACCACGGGATCGAAGCTCCTTTCATCATCCCCTTTAACGAGATCTCCTATTTTTGCCATGCGATTTGCGGAGAGGGCGATATGTATCCTCACGCCATAGGTCGAAGTTGGGAGCTCAAGAAGCAGATCGTACGCGCGACGATAACAGCAATAGAAGCCATCAGAACGATCGCTCCCAAGGCTCGCTTTGTTCACGTCGATCCTATCATTCACGTAGTACCCCCAAGAGACCGACCGGATTTGGCAGTTGTTGCGGCCAGGCGCAAACGGAGTCAGTACGAAGCAGCTGAATTGATAGCCGGACGGACACATCCCGAGCTCGGAGGAAACGAGAGCTATCTGGACCTAGTTGGGGTCAACTTCTACCATGCGAACCAATGGGAGGACCCTGGGGACAAAACGATCTTCTGGCACCACAGGCCAAGAGACGAGAGATGGAGGCCGTTCAGTGAACTTCTACGAGAGGCGGAGACAGCATACCAACGCCCGCTTTTCATCGCCGAAACAAGTCACGTTGGCGAAGGTCGTCCTGCATGGATCCGTGAAACGCTTCATGAAATCCTCATCGCAATCGCACAGGGTACCAGGATCTACGGAGTCTGCCTTTATCCCTTGATAGATCGACACTGCTGGGCGGACGTGACCCACTGGCATAACAGCGGGATTTGGGACATCGATCATCAACATGGGCACGAGCGAATCTTGTGCGAGGAGTATTATTCGGCTTTCTCGGAGATGAAAAGCCTGTTCGCTCATCTCGATCCAGCCGTTGCTGCTCTGTGCTCATCACAGGACAAGGATCAGGGAGATATGGGCCGATTAGTACCCACATCTATCTAGAATCTTATCTGTATTAAGCCATCCAAAAACTTTAAAATAGACACAGCGAGGACGGAGAGAATTAAAAGCCGTTTCTCGTTGCTCTCTTTGTTTAATTTCACTTCTTAACAGGCTGCGGGAAAATGGCTTCGTAGCGAGAAATTCGAGGATTTGCTGATGGCCGAAGATGAGAGCGCGAAAAAACCGCACGTGTATCCACGACTGGACTACAGCTCGCCGAAGTCTGCGATACATTGAGGATTTCTTCGTGCTCTCATCTTCGGCCAGCGCCGAAAGATCGGATTTCGCAGCAGAAGAGCATTTTTCCGCAGCCTGTTAATCGCAATACCATTCACTCCTTTGAGGCATATCTGCCCTCATTAAGTCAGTTTATGCAGAGTTATGGGTAATAGTCAGGACATGGGGAGGCGTCCCTGCAGTACGTTGTTACCGAATCTAGAATCAGTCACTGCTTCGTCAGCAGATTCCTCAGCACGGACGATCTCTATAGCGGAAGACATGTAGGCCCAGGTGGTATCCCACGAGGTCTTTGATAACATGTCGTCAACCTTGATTTGCCACATCTCGTCGTTGATTCTCTGCAACTCGAACTCAATCGCGTTGAGCCACTCTCCTGGTGAATCGGCTATTGAAACCACGCCCATGTCACCATAAGGTCGTACAACATCCCGTATACCAGTCGACACAACCGGTCGACCGGCTGCCAGGTATTCAGGAGTCTTCGTAGGGCTGATAAAACGTGTGGCCGAATTATGCGCAAATGGCAGCATAGCTACATCCCAACCCGCAAGGTACCGAGGAAGATCAGCATACTCTTTCTTCCCAAGGTAATGGATGTTTGGTGCCTTAGGTAGGTCTCGCTCATCAATCTTCACTACTGGTCCGATGATTATGAAATGCCATGTCGGACGAAGCACAGAGAGCTCGTCGAGGAGATCGATGTTGAATCGCTCGTCTATAACTCCGTAAAATCCTATTCGCGGGAAGGGGATTAGTTTTTGATCTTCCGGATCTGACAGCCCATTCCGAGCTCGAGAGAAATGGGCTGTATCTATGCTGCTCGGGCAACAGTGAACGTTACTATGCTGGGTTCGCTTCGCTTCATACAAGCTTGTTCCTCCAGTGAACACAATATGAGCTCTATCCAGTAATTCAAGCTCTAAGGCTTTGATCTCCGGCGGTGCTCCCTTGAAAGCTGACAGCTCATCCATGCAATCAAAAATGACGACATCCGGTTGCAATTGACGACTAAACCTGAGTGCCATCGGTGTGTAATACCATAGGTCGTAGCGACTGAGACGCCGCTGCGCGATGAAGTCTGCGAGCATCCGTGATTGCAAGGATTCGGCTTGATACCTCGGGAGCCCACTCGGTAAGCACGGAATTAGCCTCAGCAACCCTGGCAATGGCTCAGATACATCGAGAAATTCGGGCGATCTATCCAGGTACAGCGGCTCTTCGAAGAATACGACTAGCCTCTCTCGTGCAAAGCGAGAGAAAAGATGTTGAGGTCGCTGATAGACGAAGTCCCACCGTAGGTGAGACAGACAAATCAGGCTCACCTCTGCACGTACGTTTGAATCCGACCCCATTAGTCTCTCCACTTGAGTTTCATACTTGTGTCAGTTATCAAGAAGAACTCTTATGAAGTACTCCCGGGCATTTCTCGGCAGACCAGCGCACTCAGTAGAGCGAGCTCATCTTGAGCGACCCTATTGAGTTTGAGTGCTATGGGTCATTTCGTGCACAGAGAGCCAACGGGCGTGCCTATCCAGACTTCTAAATGCATTACGCGACGAGCCTCCCAGAGCCTGGTCTACGTTAACTGCGTCTTCCGGAACAACGTAACACATATGTCTTTTCGTCGGACTAGGTCGATCCTCTGAAACTCTCTCTATTTTTGGAATCGGGCTTACCCTTTTACGTTTGCCGAAGAACCCTGGGCCGAACTTTTCCAATATATCAAACCTCATATGGCCCCACTTCTTCTCCGTCATTGCAAAAAAGAATACCGAATTTTAGCTCTTTCTCACGATGACGACGGTCATGAGGTGTTAGCGGTTCAATGCTCCATCAGACTTCGCTGATAGCCGGGTCTTCGCGAAAAAATATCCCGTATCAGCGACATATCGAACTTTGTCGTACGGTCATAATTGTAAATACCATTTTGCTCTTGCTCGACATCAGTCAATTGGGTGTAGCAATAGCCGCTTACATGATGCTGCGATAGAATCGCACTCACTTGTCCCTCCAGACGCTCGTAGAGCCCCTGGAGCGAACGCGGAGGGACACCGTAACCCCATGAGTCGGGAGCATACTGAAGCGCTATTTCAGGTATCCACTTTATTCCTCCGAATTCGTCGACGACGTAGGGTTGTCCACTGTACTCGACCTCCTTGTCTCCTAGGGTCTGGTAAACTGAGCCATCTGCCTGCCGTTCGAGCATGCGCGCAAGTTTTTTTGGATCCTGCTCGTAATTGTGAACAGTATAAATATCTGTGACAACCTGACAGCCTCCGCTTGCACCATTTACCGGTCTACTTGGGTCGATGGCTTTCGTTAGTTCATACGCATCTACGTGGAGTCTTCGATGTCGATGTCGATCGCTTACGTCCCACGTTTCATTCAAAGGGGTCCAGCCGATTATAGAGGGGCTATTTCGATCACGTGCGATAATCTCACGCCACTCATTGAGCATATTGCGGGCAGCGGCATCACTCTTTAGACTCAGGCCCCAGCTCGGGTACTCGGACCACGTTAGGTATCCGAGCCGATCCGCCCAATAGTGGAAGCGCTGTTCGAAGACTTTTTGATGCAAGCGAGCCCCATTGAAACCTGCCTCGAGCGCTAATTCGATATCTCGACGGAGAGCGGCATCAGATGGAGCAGTCCATATGCCGTCCATGTAGTAGCCTTGGTCTAGAACGAAGCGCAGATACAGTGGTTCATTGTTGAGAAAGAAATGACTCCCTTCGATATGAATCTTTCGCATGCCGGCGTAGCTCTTGACCGAGTCGAGAATTTCTCCATCTTGAGTGACAACTTGAAGCACTAAATCGTAGAGCTGCGGTGAGTCGGGATGCCACAGCGACAATCGGTGTGATAGGTCGAGGCTAAGAGTTCCTGTGTGAGTCGTAGGCACTCGACTCTCCTGTATTTTTTCACCATTTAGGTAGGCAGTTGCTACGAGCATCAGGTTTCGTCGTTGCTGTATGAAAAGCGGCCTCAAGTGTAGCTGACCCATGTCGACATCAGCGAGCTGCTCGCATCCGAGCAGGCCATAAGGTGATATCGCCTCCATCCACACCGTTTGCCAGATACCGGTCGTGCGCGTGTAAAAACAACCCACGGACTGGTAGTCGAGAGACTGCTTACCACCGCCTTGTGTCGTGGAGCGAGTATCATCCTTTGCATGCACGACTAGATGGTGACGGGACCCAGCAGCCACGAAATTAGTCACATCTATCCAAAAAGACACGGAGCCACCAAAGTGCCCTCCGACATGACGACCGTCGACATAGATGTGACTCTCGAAATCGACAGCACCAAAATGCAGGAGAATCTTCTTACCACGCCAACTCGTCGGGATTTCAATTGTTCGGTGATACCAAACACTCTCGAGAAAGTCCGTATGGCCGACACCGGATAGTGTACTTTCAGGGCAGAATGGTACCAGAATCTCTCGATCAAATCCTGTCGAGCGCCCAAAACCTCGCTCAAACCCAGAGCGTCCGAAATCGAAAGCGAATGACCACATCCCGTTTAAACTGAGCCACTCCCTACGCTCGAATTGGGGACGCGGATACTCCGGTCGCGGAACAGAAGATGTCATCATGAGAAACCCTGGAATTTTCGGTCTGTTTTTACCTCTACCGTCTTTTCAGGGTATGGCACCCATCATTCGACGATCGAACGATGACTCTCGAAGCTTGGCAGCAGCAAACTCGGGAGTAATATCGCGTTGAAGCTCTGCTGATAGTTCGAACCCGACCATAAACTTTCGTATCGATGCAGAGCGGAGCAAAGGGGGATAGAAGGCCTGATATAGACTTACACCATCCAATCGCTGCCCGTTAGCCGGATGTTGGTATAATCCCATAGAGTATGGAAACGGCACTCCGAAAAGCCCATCGTAACGCCTGAGAACCTCCTGTAGAATCGATGCCCATGAAGATATCTGTTCGGGGCGGAGATCAACGATCGATGCTACCTCCAGACGGGGAAGTATCGCCACTTCGAAGGGCCAGGAAGCCCAGAAGGGAACCAGTGCCACCCATCCATCGTTTATGGCGACTATTCTCTCACCTTCAGCGATCTCCCAGTTTGTATAGTCTTGTAGCAACCACCCTCCATGGGCCTTGAAATAATCGACCTGCGCCCCGATCTCCCGCGCAGGAATCGAGGGAATGTATGATGTGGCCCAGATCTGACCATGAGGATGTGGATTTGACGCGCCCATAATTTCGCCTTTATTTTCGAAGGTGAGGACATATTCCACTTTCGGCACTCGAGCGAGGGTCTCATACTCTTCACGCCACAAACAAATCACCCTTTCGATGGCCGTGAGCTCCATATCGGCTAAAGAGACATCATGTCTGGGAGAGAAACAAACCACACGACAGACACCACCTTCACTTTTTGCCCGCACTAGTTCTCGGCAAGCAGTTTGCTGCTCAGACTGCGAGGATTCAGGTAAGAGCGCCCCGAAATCGTTGGTGAAAGCGAATACTTCCCTATAGACAGGGTTCCTCACTCCGCTTACACGTTCATTGCCGGGGCACAGGTAACACTCAGGGTCATATCGCGGCTTGCCCGCAGCTGAGAGGCTCTCTTGTCGACCCTGCCATGGTCTCGTCATCCTGTGTGGAGAATTGAGCACCCACTCTCGCCGCAAAGGATTCCAACGTCGATGTGGTGTTTCTGGTGCTTGAAATGTCATGGCGTCTTCTGGCTCATTGGGATCATAGGAGAAGCCAAGACCTCTCGCCTATGATCAACACTTGTCTACCATTTCTTTAAAAGCGCAAGCTGAATGGCGGCATGAGGAGAGACTCCTGCGGAGGAATTCAAGAAATATCAATCGAGGATCTAGCCCTTCTCTATGGAGAAAAGGCACAGATTCTGGAGCGACAGCAACATCGGTATCAAGCAGTCATAGACCATTTTCGCCAGCGCTTTGGAAGCATCCCCTTCTCGATCTACAGCGCTCCCGGTAGATGTGAGCTCGGGGGAAATCACACCGATCATAACGGTGGGCGCGTACTAGCAGCTGCGATTGATTTGGATATTATCGCTGCAGTCAGTCCGCGAGATAATAATGTATGGACCGTCCACTCCAGAGGATTCGAGCGGCCCTTTCGCGTTGACACAAGGGTGCTCGAGCCGAATGACTCCGAGCACCCCACGTGTCAGCTTCTGCGGGGGATTGCTGCTGGATTCGCCAATCGAGGTTACCTATTCGGCGGGCTCGACATGCTGATAGACAGTGACGTCTTGTTCGCGTCTGGCTTGAGCTCTTCTGCAGCACTGGAGATGCTGGTTTGCACTACACTCAATGCACTCTACAATCGCTCATCGATCGATGTTCATACCCTTGCTAATATCGGAAGACAAGCCGAGGACAGGTATTGGGGAAAACCTGTCGGGCTCTTGGACCAACTCACTATCGGGATGGGTGGGATGGTACATATGGAGTTTCGAGATCCGATGGCTCCGTTGATTGAACACATTCCAACCTCACTTTTCGAGTATGATCACGATTTGCTTCTCGTAAACCCAGGAGGCGATCACTCCTCTCTCACCTCGGAGTACAAGCTGATTCCGATCGAGATGCAAAGCGTAGCTCGGGTGTTCAACAAGGAGCGTTTGATTGAAATTACCCTCAATTCCGTGCTCGAGAATGTACGAGAGATCAGGCTGAACTGCGGAGATCGTGCGTTACTGAGAGCAATCCATTTTTTTGCGGAGAATGCTCGAGTTGAGAGACAGGTGGCGGCGCTGCAAAGTGGAGACTTCTGTCAATTCATCACGCTTGTCAAGGAGAGCGGGAGTTCGTCGTGGCGCCTCCTCCAAAATTGCTACGAGGCTGATCAGCCGGCCGTGCAGCCCATATCAGTTGCACTGGCACTCAGTGAGGAGCTTTCAAGTCGTTACGACAATCGTCTAGGATATCGAGTACATGGTGGCGGATTTGGTGGTGCGATCCTGGGAATTATCCCGCACGACATCGCCGCGAAGTTTATCAGATGTATGGAGCTAGCGTTCGGACAGTCAGCGGCTCGTGTCCTGCGAATTCGCCCTTACGGGTGCGTTCAAGTTCGTATGCGTGGCCAGTCGTAGCAGCAGACTTACCAGCTTAAACGGGGACTGGCCTAGACAGTCGCATGGTCTCAAATAAATAGGCGCAGCACTCCCTGTGCTCTCTCATGGATAATGACCTCGATACTCGTAAACTCCTACCGAGAAGTAGTGAGGAGGAGCATTTATGCGGAGGGGCAACGTGCAGACATCGAATTCAGCGCAGGAACACTCACAAAGATTGGTTGAACGAGTTACATCACAGCTCGAGAGTATACCGCCCGACAGCTTTCTTGTCGGGGCCGCACTCTCGGTGGGGGCATCGCTGGCACTTCGAGTGGCAGGTCGATATCAAGATGCATTGTTCGTCGGACAGTGGGCACCAACCCTTCTTTTGGTAGGTCTGTTTTCAAAGGTGATGTCAGCCGGAGCTCTCATTCAGGAATCTTCACACCCTCTGCGTGAAACAGCAGGAGAGGCTCTGCACTAATGATGAAATATGAGCAATACTGAGCACCTCTTGTCCTTTGGAGGACCAGATGAATCACGAAAATACGTCGTGATAGGTATTTTTCGCTCTCGACAAGATCTTGAGCACGGTATCACGAAACTCCAATCCAGCGGTTTTCGAAACGCAGATGTCTCAGCCCTTATGCCCTCTCCGGAAAGAGTTAGGGATCTGGCCCACCGAACTGGCTCCAAGGCACCAGAGGGTATAACAGCGGGGCTAACAGCTGGGGCAATTGCGGGCGGTACCTTAGGCTGGCTGGCAGGAGTAGGCACCTTAACTATACCTGGAGTCGGTTCGCTTCTAGCGGCGGGCCCAATCGTATCGACGCTAGCAGGTGTCGGAGCTGGGAGCGTGATAGGTGGACTTAGCGGCGGCCTCATAGGTATGGGCATTCCAGAGTACGAGGCCAAGAGATACGAGGGGCGGATTCAAGAGGGTGGTATACTTTTGACCGTACATTGTGATGATTCCAATCGTTGCCAACAGGCGGAAAAAATCCTCTCACAATGCGGGGCGTCAGACATCTCAGCTACGAAAGAGGCTCTTGAACGAAGAGAGGAAGCTTATCCCCCTCCTTCGCTTTCACATCCGCACTGAAATTAGATGCACGTAAGAACTAGGGTCGCTCGAGCTTAACTGTATGACGAGAGAAAACTCTTGGTCCGCGCGCACTTGGAGCGCACGTACTCACAGGAAAGATATCCAAGCACCCAGGGCTCTCACAGCATATGCGAGCGAGTGCACTTTTTGTCGCTTGTACCACAAGATGGCCGAAGCAGTCTCGACCTATCACCCACCAGATGCCGAGATCATGTTGATCGAGGATCAGTCCAAAGAGCAGGATGATACCTCCCTTTTAGCCTCTAGGGCACCCGCCGACAGGCTGCTGGATCAAGCACTGCTTCGCGCTGGCATGGGACGAGAAAAGATCTATCTGACCAAAACTATCAAGCGCTGCAAGACGAGGAATTTTAACTCGGAGACGCTGCATGACTCGCCAACATCAGGACGAGTACAAGTCTGCTATCCATGGCTAGCCGCCGAGATTCGTCTGATTCAACCACTGGTCATCGTATGCTTGGGAACTGCCCTAACACGGCTACTTCTTCGCCGTCACGTCACTCCGAAAAAGCTACGCAGTACACCGGTCATAGGGCCGCATGGCGGACGGGTTTTTTCGACATATACTCCCGCTGCCATTTTACGGATGCCTGAAGGTCGGGAAAGGGCACTCATCTTCGAGTCATTCGTCCAGACTCTTGCCATAGCAAAGGCTTCAACCGTTCACATTCGACTTTCGTACGAATGAGAGTAGCAATTTGACGACTTGCGGCTGCTCATGCGTGTGGACGAACCTCCTCCTCGCCAGGCTCTGACTCCGGTTTAATCGTCGTCGCTGTAGAATCAAGAACCACTGGTTGCAGATCTCGCTCGGCCGGACCAGTGAGCACCTTCCCATGCACTGAGTAACGCGAGCCATGACACGGGCACTCCCATCCCTTTTCGACATCATTCCAATGAACTCTACAGCCCAGATGAGTGCAAGTCGGAGACAGCGTGTGCAGGGAGCCATCGTGGTCACGATAGGTCGCAACACGTTGGCCTGAAATAACGGTTACCGCTCCATTTCCTGGCCTAATCTCTTCGAGGGAGATCGGCTGCTCATGGTGCGCGAACCGATCCTTTGCCATATAGAAGGGATAATCGAGATTCTCCCTCAGATAGTGCCAGCCTCCGAGAAGGCGCCTCTTTCGATGCGGTGACAGCAGATCTCGCCAGGGATTTATCTCGCCAACAATCTCTTGGGCAATCATTAAGCCACTGAGACTTCCGAAGGTCATTCCGTTACCTCCGAAACCGGTGGCAATGTATTGGTGGTCAAGAAGCTTTCCGATGAATGGCAACCCGTCATGGGTTTCAACCACCTGCCCTGACCAACATTCCATGATAACCGATGTGGGTAAAAAGCTCGTGGTGTAACTGCGCAACTCAGAAAGAGCCCCCTCAGAATGGACCGCTTGGCCTGTCTTATGATCCTTTCCACCGACGATAGCGAAATCGCAGTCCTCTCCGGAGTCGATCCGAACATAGTAGTACGGAATGTGCGTATCCCAGAATAACGCTTCGGGTATTGTCCCCTTGGGAATTCGAGCTCTCAGAGCGTATGTTGTGTAAGGGTAGATCTTGGTCTGAAACGTGGTAGCTTTGAGTGTGCTTGCCAATCCTTGAAGAGGCACATGTGTAGCAACGACTACTTCTTCGGCTGATACAGACCAATCGTTGACGCGGATACGTAACGGCGACTCCCTGAATTCAGTCACTCGAGATCCCTCGAAGATGTAGCTGCCAGCTCTTTCGAGTACCTGTGCGAGCGCGACGGTATAATCGACTGGGTGAAATTTCGCCTGCCCCTCGAATGCTATGCCCGGGCTACGAAAAGGCATAATGCAGGGTACGACTGCTACTCGAAAATCCGCTCGCTCGACGGCATGGACTTCCTTGTCCAGATAAGACTCATCATCATTCATCCCCATAGGCGCTACGTGGTAATAGCCTACCACTCGCCGAAAATCACAGGCGAGTCCTTCGTCCTCCATGATTTGCTGGACAAGGTTGATTGCACTCTCTCCGGCATGCCACACGGAACATGCGTTGCCCTCTCCAATCTGGTTGACCAATCGATGAAAAGGCAGATCTGTAACGTAGGTCAAATGCGCTGTGGTAGTACCCGTTTGTCCTCCTGCTATATGACCAGCTTCGACTAGACAAACCTTAAGTCCACGTTTTCTCAACTGATATGCAGTCGTTACTCCTGTAATACCTCCACCTATCACGAGTACATCGACAGTAAGGTTACCGTTGATGCTAGGAAAGGTGGGATACTCTCTCGTACGCCACAACGACTTCATCTACGACCGCGCTCCCTCTCCCCGTGTACCGTAGTATGGTCCACCGGCTACGGCTCGCAGAAGGGATGCCAATGCTACACCACCCCCTACAATCATGAGGCCGGATACTACGGGATGAAGAGAAGCCTGAGTGTACAAACTACTCTCTAGGGTAGTCCAACCTTCCCCTCCACGTTCGCGAAGATCCTCGCTTGCATGCTCGAGTGTGCTCGCTCTTCTCGCTCGAACTGGGCGCCCGGAATGTTGCATACGAATCGCAGCGCGTTCATAAATGAAATCCCGAACTCGAGGCAGGTATCGGCCTGCCATCGAGATCAGTTTCGAGAAGCCACCTATGATAATCTCGGCTCGTGGTATCTCGGCACTGCGCAGAATTGCTCGAGCGACCACTTCAGGTGCATACATCGGTCGTGGGCTGACCGGTGCGTCCTCGAAGTAACTCTTGGCATGTTGCGAATAAGGGGTATCGACGTTACCTGGCCTGATCAGAGTAATCGAAACCGGCAAACAATCAACCTCGACCTCCATGCGGAGTGCATCCGTGAAGGATTTTACTGCGCTCTTGGTCGCTGAATACATTCCCTGCAGCGGAATAGCTATATCAGAGGCTACGCTCCCAATGTTGATAATTGCTCCCCCACGCATTCGAAGATGCCGTAAAGCTGTCAGAGATCCATATACTGTCCCCCAAAAATTGGTCTCGAAAAGCTTCCTGAAATCTTCTACCGGTACTTCGTCGAGTTTTCCGTATACTGTTACTCCTGCATTGTTTATCCAGGTGTCAAACCCACCAAATGCTTCTTCGGCAACACTACTTATTCGCTCGACATCTCCCTCATGAGTGACATCTGCTTCGACGTGCACCGCTTCTCCTCCATGTTGACGTATCTCTTCCTGGAGGCGGGTCAAATTCTTCTCACTCCGACTTGCGAGCACAAGGCGCGCTCCGCGACGAGCTGCCATGCGAGCTGTTGCAAGCCCGATACCACTTGACGCACCTGTTATCACAATAACCTGCTCATGAATCGGTTTCAGCTTTCTCAACACAGCTCACTCCTCATCGAGACCAAAAATTTGATATAGCGTGGAATACAGCGAGTTTTTGCGCACAGGAATGACTGAACTCACTTCCGATGAGAAAGCAAGAATACACACGGATCAAGAAAAAGCGTGGCGGTTGAAGCTCTGGACGGTTGGACCTGCACCCATAGTCCTTTTAACAAGGAGAGGCTAGCTAGGAAGCTCATAGAGCGGACCAGCCGAGGGCCTCGCTAAGCTACGACCTGGTGACTCCTGCCTTGAACGACAAATCGTGGCTAGCTTCAAGGTTACTCGTGACGGGATTTGGGTTGATACGACGAGCTTGTCTCGACTGTCTAGTAAGCATTACGGTTGCGGAATCCGTTGAATACAGTCAGACACAGTATCTTGATGTCCAGGAGGAGCGACCAGTTTTCTATGTAGTAGAGATCGTATTCGATACGTTTGTCGATCGAGGTGTCACCCCGCCATCCATGCACTTGAGCCCAGCCCGTCATCCCCGCTGGAACCTTGTGTCGGAGCATGTAGCGAGGCACACGACGGCGAAACTCCTGTATGAATACGGGCCGCTCCGGCCGGGGACCAACTATCGACATGTCACCGCGAAGCACATTAATCAATTGAGGAAGCTCATCGAGACTTGTCGAGCGAAGAAACCGTCCTAAGAGCGTTACGCGCTCATCACCCGGCTTCGTCCATCCAGGCCCACTAGCTTCGGCATCGGCCTGCATCGTACGGAACTTAATTATCTTGAATGTCGTACCATCGAAGCTCACACGTTCTTGCTTGTACAAGATTGGGCCTCTAGAATTAAGCTTCACCAAGATGGAGATCATTAACATAATCGGCGAAAGCAAAATCAAGAGCGCAGTCGCGAGCAGAAGATCGAGCGCCCGTTTCGTAAAAAGATTGATACCATCTAGCGGACAAGCCTGTAGGCTGATGACCGGTAGCCCTTCGAATTCTTCAATCGCACCACCGATGCTGGCAAACTGGTAGAGATCAGGGATGACTTTGATATCGACTATGGAATCTTTGAGCTGCCCCATGATATCGGGAAGAAGATGATGATCTTCGAGTGGTAACGTGACGAGGATTTGGTCAATGTCTGTGCGCTCCAGGAGCGCACCCAGATCGGAGTAGCTGCCTACTATGGGCACGCCACCTGCACCCCGCTTTTCGTCTCCATCCTTTGACAGGCACCCTAATAACTGTATCCCGAGCTCCTGATGAAGGCGAACCCGACTGACAATATCTGCCGCAACCTTGCCGGCACCGACCACGAGCATATATCGCAAATTGTAACCCTTACGCCGTAGCTCTCGCAGAAGGAAACGAAGAACCGAACGCTGACCTACTGTCAGTAATGTGGCCAAGCCCCAAAAATAAACGAAAACCAGACGAGAAAATTGAACGCTCTTCTCCCTGAAGAGATAGGTAAGAGAAATGAGCAGGAGGATTGACAGGGCATTAGCGTTGATGAGAACCCATAATTCACGGGTCCTTCGAACGCCTCTCATCGGTCTATACAGCCCCATTCTTCTGAAAACAAAAGCCCATATGAGCCAGATGAATATGAGCATCGAAGAGTAATTGTTGAATTCAGGAATACCCTTCTCGACGGGTATCAGATCCGTCATGAATCGCAGCCAATACGCGATCACCCATGCCGCTGAAACAACGGCGAGGTCCGCTATCATGAAGAGGTACTCGAATAACTGCCGTTTCTGTTTCAACATGAGATCTCTCTCTTGGGCACTAAGCGCTCTACACTAATAGACCGCTCGGACAAGCTGGGCCCCTCTCCGGGATAAATACCGACCTGCGTGGCGAAGGTATTCCAGGATTTGAAAAAATTCGAATACGAAAAGTGAGCTGCTCGCCGTCGCGCTACACTCGACTCGAACCTGTGCTCCTCTCGACAAAAGATTCGCACTGCCTCTTCGAGCGCCGACGGATCCCCATAGCCCCTCTTAGGAATAAATACACCGCACTCCTCTTCGGGTACAAGATTCGAACGTACCCAAGGGCGGAATCCCACCAGCGAATCTCTCAACCCTCCCGCATCGACACCTACGACTGGTCGCCCCGACGCCATACACTCGACGGGTACGATTCCAAAGTCCTCTACCCCCGGAAAAATCAGCGCCCGACACCGCCTGTACGATTCCCATAAAAACGCATCGCTCACGTGCCCCAGGAAGCGGACAGATGGCCCAGCCTGCTCTCTGAGCCTTTCTAATTCGGACCCACCCCCGACTACCCATAAAGGGAGATTCATCGAGGAGAATGCGCGTACTGCCACCTCTATCCTCTTGTACGGCACGAGCGCTCCCGCACACAAAAAAAAGGGATCTTCATTCTCCCGAAAGATGGCTTGCTCAACCGGCGAGAGGAGCGACGAAGTCTCGTGGGGGAGCCGTACCGGGGGAGGAATAACGTCAGCATGCCGTCCGTAAAATCGTCTGATACGGGCTGCAACGAAGGTACTGATTGCGACGAAGTGGGTTACCCTTTCGGCACCTCGAGCGTCCCAATTCCGGAGTAATTTGAGGAGCGGTTGCGCTAGGTACTGAGCTCTACCACGGAAGTAATAGGGCGCCTGATCCCAGATATAGCGCATCGGTGTGAAACAATAACAAGTGTGGGGCACTCCCCTGGGAACCCTTACATTCTTGGCTGCCGCATGACTGAGCGAGATTACCAGGTCATACCCCGAGAGGTTCAACGAGGCAGCGGCGAGTGGGTATAGAGGCAAAAAGGAACGATAACGCTTAGCGATACCGGGGATTTTGTTGATGATGGACGTTCCCCGAACCCGCTCATCAATCGCTGGTGAGGTGGTCCCAACGGCATGCACCAAAGTGAATATATCCGCATTCGGGTACAAGCATAGGAAGGCCTCGAGGCACCTTTCACCCCCTCTCATACCGGTAAGCCAATCGTGGACGAGTGCAACTTTCATTCGATCCCCTCTGAAGGACGCACGCGTCTGTACACTTCCAACACTCGCGAAGCTGTGCGAGTGCACGAGTACAATTCCAGATGTTTGAACGGGACTACCCGTTGAATCGTCTTACTATGAAGCACACCCTGCGCCATCGCCTTGGCAAGAGCGGGGTTGGAGAAATCCTTTGCAGAAACGTCTGATTCGGTCAGCAGCTCCTGCAATGCAGGTACAGGTCGACACACGACCGGGGTTCCGCACGCTTGCGCCTCGAGTGCAGGCAAACAGAAACCCTCTGCAAGTGAAGGAACGACCAACGCACTAGCTTTACGGTACAACACCGCGAGTTCCTCCCCAGAGACCGGGCCCGCGATGTGCACACCTTCAGTGTTGCTGATGAGAGAGAGCAGCTCCGACGAGTTGAGGAGCTCCTCTGTTCCGTACCCAGCGAGAACCAGTCGAGGACAACGTAAATCTATCTCAGACCATGTATCCACAGCACGGTATGACCGGTACGCTTCTATCAAATCAACCAGTCCCTTATGAGGTTTGAGCGAGGAAAAAACGGAGAGAAAAAAGGGCGCCAACTCACAGTAGCGACGACCGGCCGCGGAATTGACCGCTGAATCACGAACAAAAGATGGAACCCCGTTGGGAACATACGTGACCTTTGATTCCGAAACACCACACAGATCGAGCACTTCATGGCGTGTGTGCTGGCTTACCGCTATCACGGCATGCGCGCGCCTCACGGCAGACCTAATAAGCGGTCGTGCAACCCAGGGGTAGTAGAATTTTTCGGGATGATGGATGTGGATCAGATCATGAATCGTAACTACGGTTGGAATCGAGAGACCAAAGGGTAGTGTGTAGTGCGGTGAATGAAAGACATCGAAAGCTGAGAGGTTCAACCGGCGCCCCATAAACAACATCTCGTCAATGGAGTAGGAGCGCGCCTCCTCCAAGAGCCATCGCACATCGGTCGCATACTCCGACTGCTCTCGACTCTTGGATCGGGCTATCAAGGTCACCTCAACGCCTCCAACCTCGAGAAGACCACGGACGAGGTTGTCGATGTAGACCCCTATCCCACCATCTCCGAGCTTACGTCCATCGATGACGATTCGAAGCGGTGCTGCCTTCTCCTGGCGGGGAGCGACTAATTGGCTACCTTGCGGTTCCACTGTGAACTACTGTCTGCATCTAAACCGGAGAGAATTCTCCGAACCACATAGGTCTTCTTACTCTGAGATTCGTAATAAGTTCTGGCCAGCACCTCCGCAAGAAGTCCGAACACCAAGAACTGCAATCCAATGATCACCAGCATCACGCCGAGCGCCAACATAGGCCGATTACCCATCGGAGTGTGCATGAAGAGTCGTTGATAGGTGAGTACAGCCAGTATGAGACCGCCGAGGAGGCTCGAAGCGATCCCTACCAATCCGAAGAGGTGGATCGGCCGTTTCGAGTATCCCAAGAGGAATTTGACCGTTATGAGGTCCAGAATCACGCGAATGGTTCGAGAGATTCCGTATTTTGATTTTCCGTACTTACGCTCACGGTGATTCACGGGGACCTCGACGATACGAGCTCCCATCTCATTTGCCAGAGCAGGGATGAAACGGTGCATCTCGCCATACAGGCGTAGTCCGCGAGCGATCTCTCCGGTCATAACCTTCAAAGTACATCCGTAATCGTGGAGGGTAACGTTCGTGGAGTAACTGATGATGCGATTAGCAATCATGCTCGGAAGGCGGCGACTCAAGAATTTGTCTCTACGCGCTTTGCGCCAACCAGCAACGAGGTCGTAACCCTCTTCCAGCTTTGCCACCATTGCAGGGATCTCAGCGGGATCGTTCTGGAGGTCACCATCGAGTGCAACGACGATGTCATAACGTGTGTGATCAAAGCCGGCCGCCATGGCAGCAGTTTGGCCAAAGTTCCTTCGAAGCTCGACGAGCCTAAAATGCGGATCCTTGCCTGCGCACTGAACGAGACGCTCAACGGTGGAATCCCGGGATCCGTCATCGACGTAGATTACCTCATACGGTCGCCCAGTCTTTTCAAGGACAGAGGTAACCTCGCAGAAGCCCTCCGCAACATTCTCCTCCTCGTTGTACACTGGAATAACTACCGATATGCCCTGCATATCCCCTCACCCACAAAATACTGCTGTGGGATACTACCATAGCCACCGTACCAAACACAGCGGCGCCAACGCGGAAGCCTCTAGACTAACCGTCCGCTCACCCAAATATCTGAAATTATTGTGATAATGCCTGTGCGCCCCATCACATTGGCTCTAGCCACAGGTGCCGCTAGCAAATATCCAGACCCGAATACGTGCTTAATGCAACGAAACAGGATGAGAGACCCATAACGCTGTTACTCAAACACGACGCAACATAGTTTAGGTTAACAGGGGCAATCGAGATGCAGGCAAACACTTTTCAAACTTTGGTGCAAACAGGCCTACAGGAGATTCTCTTGTTCTTCACCTATCTCTCTGAGACATACGGAAGTGGAGACGTCTCCCGAGATTTCTTGGTGAGTTTCACCACAGTAGCACTCCTCTACAGCATTCTTAAAATCGTCTCGTACCTCAACCAGGACCAGTCTTCCGACGCTGAGTTCGAGGAGGCGGTTGGGGTCATTTCAGACGCGCTAGACCTTGCATCGATTCAAATAAGCGAGATGCGCTATCAGCTTCTGACGGAATTCGATCGGGCAAAGCGAAATCTAGAACTGTTCCGTCGCGAGCATGCAGTCAGCGTCAAGGAAACCGCACCGATATCGATGCGAGAATCGGTGACCAAACCAATGACCGGGCGGCTGGGCTTTACGACCAACGATACTCGGATTAATCAGCTCATAGGGGTTTCGACGTTGGATTAATCGGATGTGCGAGGCTGCAGCAGAAACCTACTTCTAGCCGTACCTTCCTAGATAGTTTCTGTCCTGGCGGACAGAAACTAGATAAGCACTTCCTTGCATAATTTTCGTCGGAGGACTGCTATCTGTCCCGCATGCATGATTTCGTGGCTACCAATCATCAAGAACACAGAGCCGATTTTCGGTGCATACGAGCGCATAGCTTCGGGTCCCGGCGCATCGAGCTCATCCTCTGATAGTTGCACCAACACACCTCGAGTAGCTTCGCGCACGCCCGCCATCAAATGTAGGTATCCATCTTTCGAGAGAAAATGTTCCGGATCGTCATCGGTCGCTGCATTCTTGGAGTGATACTCTGCAAATCTATCCGGCAGCTGAGGCGCTACACCTGCTCGTACACCTTCGAGCATCATCCACTCAGAGTGCAATAGATGTCCGAGTTGCCACGCTACGTGATGAGAATTAGGCACTGGACGAACCAGAAGCTCTGCATCCGAGAGATCGCTCAGATACGTCATAGTGACGAAACGAGCTGTGTCCAACATCTGAAAAATAACATCATGTGCTCTCATCGCTTCGCCATACTTTATATCAAACGTTTTCGCTGATCGTCGCTCAAAAGAGCGCACTCCGAAACCCTTCCAAAAACCCTATACCTCAGGGCCGCGACTAGATTGTAACCCCAATCACGGAGAAATCGTGGCACGAGTTTAAGTATCCTTAACCAGCAATACGGTGCTGGGAGCAATCCCATAACGAACAGGATTGCCTCGCTCCGTGAGAATATCTTGTGTCCGTCGAAAACCAAAACGGTGCTCTTCTCGACACCCCGAAGGTCGAAGGACTCGATAATGCGCTGCCCAAGTTCCGAACGATTAGAGGTAAAATAGAGTAGTTTTCCAGCATCCCGATTCAAGACCCACACCACCCATCGATTACACATGGCGCATTCGCCGTCGAAAAGTACCAGTGGATGAGGGATATCTGCGGGAGTCATATACACGCATGATACCGCCGATTGGATGCCATCGGCCAGTCACCTTATGCTCATTCCGCTCTGGAGGCTATGTTGCTCGTCGCGCCCTGGCTGAGGCCCGACATCTATTCCGCTCTGCCAGGCCGATCAAGAGTTGCTCGTAACGCTCCACTATCGCATCCCATGCGTAGCGGTCTCGAACTCTACTCTGCGCACGTTCTCCGTACTGGGCTACAAGCTTTGGATTAGCCAACAGCTCTTCGAGCCGACCGGCTAGTGCTATGAAGTCGTTCTTCGGGAAACTCACTCCTGCATCTGCTATGACCTCGAGATTCTCAGGAGTCCCGTTCACTACAACACAGTTCCCATAAGACATCGACTCGACGAGAGCGGGGTGAGTCCCTCCGACCTCGGTTGCTTGCACGTACAGATAGCAGTTGCTTTGAAGCTCCTCATAAGCTTCGCCGAATTGGAATCCAGTAAAGATAACCTTGGGAGATGCCACCTCACGTAGTCGAGCCTTGTACTCCATCGCGTACGGAGCATCCCCGACAACGACCAGCGGCTTGTCGGTAACAAGACGATTGTATGCTTCTATGACCCCTAGCGCGTTGTTCTCGGGCTCGAGACG
This sequence comes from Bdellovibrionota bacterium, assembly GCA_040398075.1. GTDB lineage: Bacteria > Bdellovibrionota_C > UBA2361 > UBA2361 > OMII01 > OMII01. The sequence goes on from JBBAUR010000003.1 coordinate 110,059, forward strand.
ACTCACGTAGAGGATATATTCGCGAGCACGTAGGCCAAATTGCTCGAGAGTAGCTCCGGCCGGCCTCACGATGGGGTGAACGCCGTACGGAATCACCTCTGAGTCGCAGCCATAGGTATCGCGATAGTATTCCGCTATCACCTCTGCATCAGAGATGAGCCTAGTAGCGAGAGCAACGGAACAGCGCTCGCCAAGCAGATACCATAACTTACCGAACGCATTCCACTTAGCTCGATTACGCTCGATGCCATCGACGTTTATCAGCAACGGAATCCGCTTGAGCAACAAAATCGGGGCTAAAGGGCTATTTGCAGCGTTACACAGGAGTACTGCGTCACAGCGCTGAAACAACATATCGATAAAGGACGAGAGCGCGTGCAGGGGTGTTTCCAGGTATTTATGAAAGATAGTTGGAGTCTCACGACGCCGAACGTTGAGGTAGGGCTCCCGATCTCCCCACCGCTGCCACAGGCGGCAACGCCCATAAACGGTAACGCTGTGACCACGTTGCACCAAACGGGTCGAAAGCTGCTCAGCAAAGGTCTCAAAGCCGCCATATCGAGCGGGAATCCCGCGCGTCCCCAGAAGCGCTATGTGCAACGATCTATCCGCACTCACCGATAACTCCAGCCTGATGCCCAGGAGAGCCTTACTACACCGCACAGGACAGAAACGAAAGCCCCACTAATCAGCTCGTTTGAACCTCCTTGGGGGTTGCGACAACCATCCCACATCAGATGTGGATAGGTGCGCCTTCTGGGCTTTTTACACAGCTTACCAAGCTGATTACGCAAAATTGCCCCCTTTCGACAACACCAACGAGGGGATACTATTTTACCAGGTCGTCCTACCTCGAAATCGTAGTGGGTTCGGGAGTTCTCCGTATCAAACGAAGCTCTTCCGAATCGTCTAGCGAGTGACAGAGGCTTGAACGGGTCGACCGCGCTGAATTACGTCCGTAATACAATAACGATCGGCCCTCCCGGAGCCGCGTGGCCATTTGCACCTCACAAACAACCAGGAACATTTTTTTTCGAGTACTGCCCTGTCGCCCACAAAGTTGTGTGGAGCTCCGGCAACTCTCAGGAAGTCCTGGGTCTTTCGGAAGCTGCAATTGCGTCCCACGGCGCTATATTTTTGGCTCACGTACACCCCTACGATCGCTTCCGAATCGAATCCCTGCTGGAGCGGTCCCTACGGGGAGAATTCCCATACGTAGCGACCTACCGTTGGACCAGACCTGACACATCAGAGATTCGACACCTCCACGCTCGTGCCCTACTTGAACCAGACGGCACAGTCTTTCGTGGCATGCTCGTCGATATCTCCTCTGAGGTACCCGGTATTCGGACCGATCCCGACCTCGGAGTCACAAGCAGCGATCCTTTCGACATGCTGGGCATCGATGGTGCTGTCCTTGATCTCGAATTTAAATTACGGGGTATCTTCTCTCACGGTACTACTCCCCCTCTGACCTTTGGCCTCTCCGACGCGCTCACCGACCAGATACAGATCGGGAACAGCCTCCCAGAGTGTTTTTCGAGTACGTCCTCGCAGGAATATGTTCATCGCATCCTGGAGCAAGCGTTGGAGCTCTGCGGGCAGGCGATCATCATCGAATGGCCGAACCTTCGCGCCTCCGTTCGCGCTATTTTGAGAGACGGAGTGCCTTCGGGTGTAGCCATTTCCTTGCTCGATGTCTCTTACGAACAGGACCTCGCTCGAGAGAACAAAGCCCTTATTCTGCAACTGAATCAACTTACCGCATCCCCTGAGCACTCTTCGGAGCTCGCTAATCTCTCCCAAGAGATAGTGGGATATGCTGCCCTTATTCGACGACACATCAGCTCGAGCCCCCTTTTACAAGAGACCGTGGATGCGCTTGTCGCGGCGACTCGCGCTTTGGGCGAGCGCGCCCGAAAACTCGTCACGTTACACAAAAATATTAACGACAGCTCAGATTCGCTCACGAAACAGGTAGCAACTCTATACCCGATAGCTACGCCTTGCGTGGCGCAGAACGCTCGGATCTTGTTCGCTTCCTTCGGAGATGTGACCAAATCATCGTTACCCGTTCTTTTGAACGGAGAAGGGATTACCACGATTGCGTGTCACCTAGACGAGGACGAGCTGCGTTCACACCTCCTCAGCAATGAATTCGTGAGGATAGTTGTGATCGATATTCCAAACCGAGACTTGCGGACGACGCCCCTTCTTCGAACACTCAAGAGATTCTTCCCAGCATTGCACATCGTATGCTTGGTTCCCGGGATAGCTGAAAATTTTTCGGATCTTCAACGAGCAGGTGCGCTGCTCTTACTGCCAAAGCCTGTCACGCCGCATGAAATACACAGAGTGCTCAAAGGCTTACTCGAGATATCAGTGGCTGAAGGGGCTGCATGACTACAACGAGAAGAACCTCCTACCCAGCTTGATACCATTGCCAAGCCTCAGACAAAGCGCCACGAGTAGCCGCTCCGGGAATCGAGCACCTCTACCCCATATTCATTGAGAACCCTGCGAATCTCATCCGAACGTGCGAAGTTCTTCGCAGCCCGAACCTCGGCCCTCTCGCCTACCAGAGTGTTTACAGAATCTGGAGTCATTGGTTCCTTTCCAGCCACACGCCCTGCGATCCTCAACCCCTCTCGTTCCACCTTCTCCAAACTGTCGAAGAATAGGCCCAAGATGTTGCCGAGCTCCCTGATCAGCTTCACACGGCACTGCAACTCCAGCGTCAATACCCCACCCTTGTCCAGATGCGTGGTGATGCGCGACCGTTCCTGCTCGAGCGCTACAAGCGCCTCGGGAGAATTGAAATCGTTGTCCATAGCAGCCTCGAACTGCTCTATGAGAGCCTCACACTCTGGAATAGCGTGATAGGCACCCACATCCTCGGCGCTCAACGCGCGCGCGAAGAGGCGATGAAAGTCGAGGAGCGCATTCAAATTGTCACGAAATAACCTGTCACTCAAATCGATTGCGGAACGATAATGATGCCGGGCTACCACGAATCGAAAGGGAGCGCTCCCGTACAAATCCATACCATCCACGAGGCGGATGAAGTTATTGAGGGATTTGGACATCTTCTGCCCATTGATGTTGAGGAGTCCTCCATGCATCCAAAACCTTGCAAAAGTCCCACCGGAGTAAGCTTCCGATTGAGCGATTTCATTCTCATGATGAGGGAATTTGAGATCCAGTCCACCACCGTGGATATCAATCGTGTCCCCTAGTGTTTCGTGGATCATCACCGAGCATTCGATATGCCAGCCTGGGCGTCCTATCCCCCATGGAGATGGTTGTGCCAACGAGGTTCGGTTGTCCGCTTTCCACAGGGCAAAGTCTAGCGGCGAGCGCTTCTGCTTGTCGAGCTCCTTGCGGACACTCTCGAACAACATGCCCGTGTTCTGATTGGAGAGCTTGCCGTAGTCCTCTTTCTTCGCGACATCGAAATAGACACTGCCATCCGGGGTAACATACGCGAAGCCATTATCAATCAGCTTCTGAGTGAACTCGACACACTCGCGCACAAATTCCGTTACGCGAGTCAACCTCGTTACCGGCAAGACATGCAAGAGGTCGGTACAGCGGTAAAACTCATCAGTGAAGCGACGGGTCATAGCGATCGGCTCTTCTCCGCTCGTGAGCTCTTTGTCGATAATTTTATCGTCGATGTCAGTGACATTCTGAACGAAGTTTACCTTCAAGCGACGGTATTCGAGATATCTACGAATTATATCGAAGCGAGTTGCGTTCAACCCGTGTCCTATGTGGGAGTGGTCCTGCGGGGTCAGCCCGCACACGTACATCTTGACCTCTGGTCCCACCTCTGCTGGGTCCAACGGCTCAAAAACCCGCTTGTCGCCAGAGAGCGTGTCGTATATCGAGATCTTGCGAGAGCTTGCCTTGTATTCGTGTTTACTGAACATGATGAGTGAGCGCGTATCTTATCCTTGCTATGAGCTGTGGGTCATAGCGTACCACAAAACGCCGTATACCTGGTACTAGGTGCCTCTTTCAACGCATCAATCGGAACCTCTGCGCCCTATTGAAGGGCCGTCTCAGGGAGTGGGGTCTTATTCTTGAGCAATACCTTGGGTATCGTTACCGTTACTCCTCTTCGGAGCGGAGTGGTGGTACCGCTCCTACCAGTCGTAAGGAGTCGAGCCGCATGTGCCCGGTCTCCGGTGTACCAATCCGCTAATACGGCTAAGGTCTCCCCGGAGAAGGTCACCGTATGCGCATATGACCCGTTCGGAAGCCTCCTCAACTGCGCATGGCGGGTATGCGGAAGCGGCCTCATGCTAGCCCGAGGAGTACTGCCAGGCTCTCGTTCGAGATGGGCCACTATTCGCTCTTCGAGATTTGTCGGAGAGCCACTCATTTCCCGCGAACTAACTGCTCCCAGCGGGGCTCGATACAGAGCCAATACCTCTTGGTCTGCCGAGGAGATCTCTGCCGGCCCTTGCGTAAGCCAGTCACCCCCCTTACGTTTGAACGAATAAACCTCACCCTGTTCAGGGTAGTAGAGCTGAATCTCTGGCTTCTTGAAAATCCCTCTCGTTACACCTATAGCGGTTGGCGGCCCGCGTCTATCAACAAATTCCCGCACCGCGTTGCTGCCCTTCATCTCATCTTCGAGCAGTCGATTTGCGGGTAGGTATGGATTATCTGAGGCCAACGGCACCGGACCGCGACCATTCAGTCGCTCCAAAAGAGGGCCCCCGCCAACCACCCCACCCACACAACCGCTCGTCAATACTGTGCATAAGCACCATATGAGGGCGAACATGAGTGGGACGGTGATCGGACGCTTGCAAGGCATTTGAGTTGTCTCTGCTGGGCGCGTTGTTTGACCTGCAACGATACAAGATCGAACACAGTTCTTCTCTTGTTTACCACGGCCACGGCCATGGCAGAAGAGTCTTTTGATTGCTGCGGGGGCATGGCAGCCCTCGATTGATGTTGGGGTAGCATGCCCTGCCTCGCCTCTTGAGCGCTCGAGGATCGGTTTTCTTCGATCAGGATATTCGGCGGGCTATCTGCACAAATACTGCACGCCCACACAGCGCCTTCGAGGGAATGCCCCTAACCACCTCCAGCAGCTCCCTCAGTGCAACGGCACCAGGGGCCTCGGACCTGACCAACAAGTCAAAGGACGTGCGAATTTCCACGACTCTTTCCTCCACTTTCAACGATAAAAAGATCGGTTCCGCTCCTGCAGATACATCCCTACTGAACTCGGGATGTTCATCGCTGCTCTCCATTACTTCGTGAGCTCTCTCTCGAATCAAGGCCTCTGTCTCGACTGAGACAGGAGCTATGCCCTGCTCTTTCGGCTGAGCTTGACCTTGTACGAGCGCCCCGCACTCCACAAAAACACCGCTCGGGACACTCTTGTATTGTTCAAACTCCTCAGTACTACCGCCTCCTCTTCTGAGATACACCTGGAAGGAGACCGGCGCGATATTGTCCTGCGTTCCCCACCACAAGCTACCACCGCACGCATTCAAGCTGACTGCTAGAGTGGACAGGACGACAAGCAAAAAGATTGGCCTCGTGGGCCAAAGACTGAACTGAGTAATTGCCCGAGTTCGATGGATCATAAGGGTTTCACCCACTAGCTCATTTTGCCACAGACACGCCTAGCTTCTCTTCGAACTCCTTTTCGACCAAGGTAGCTTTCTCACTGGCAGACTCCCATGAAGTCATGACAGCATCAAGTTCACGTTTGAGCTCCGCCAGCTCGTACGTGGTCGTACGAATCATCGCTGCATCACCTTTTTCAGACACATCAGCCAACCGCGCCGAGGAACTAGAGATCTTCTGCTCTAAAGAGTTTATCCGCTCCTCACATCGCTCGATCTCTTTTTTGAGCGGTGTGAGCAACCTCGCGCGCTCTTGAAGTATTTCGGCTTTTTCTTTTTTTGCATCCTTCGTAAAGCTCTTGTTCTTCCTGTTCTTCCGGACCGATACGCTCGGATCAACTCCTTGCTCCTCATCCCATCCTACGCGCTCGAGGAAGTCCTCGTATGTCCCTTCAAAAACGAACGGTGCGTCACCTTGAAATACAATGAGCCGTGTTGCCAAACGTCGGAGGATCTCCTCGCTGTGGGTGACGATGAAGACCGCTCCTTCGAATTGCTCGAGCGCTTCAGTCAAGGCGTCCACAGACTCGACATCGAGATGATTTGTGGGCTCGTCGAGCAAGAGCATATTTGAGGGAGTCGCAAGGATCTTCCCCAGCACTACACGACTGCGCTCTCCTCCCGAAAGAACACTGATTTTCTTGAGAGCATCGTCTCCTTCGAACATCATACACCCACAGATCGCACGAACTGCCGTTCTCGAAAGCTTGGTATTCGTGAGGTGAATCTCTGTTTCGATGGTATTGCCGAGATTCAGCGTGGTGGTGTTTGTTTGAGCGAAGAAAGATGCTCGCGTATTCGGACTGACCACTATCTCACCACTCGAGGGCTGCAACTCTCCCGCTAGGAGCTTGAGAAGCGTCGATTTTCCGCGCCCGTTCTTACCGATGACGGCAATACGATCTTTTTTTCCTACAGCTATACTAAGCTCATCAATCAACGGCCGATCCATACCTGCAAAACCGAACGAAATCTGCTTAATCTCCAGCGGAAACCGCCCCGGGAAATCGGAATACACGAAGGAAAAATCGAGAGTTGCATCTTCGGAAAGCTCATCGAGACGCTCTATTTTTTCGAGGGCTTTCACCCGTGATTGTACAACAGTTGCCTTACTCGCCTTGGCTCGAAAGCGATTGATGAAGGCCTCCATCCGTTTGATCTCTTTCTCCCTGCTTTGGCGAGTTTTCTCGTATATCTCCTCGTCTTCAGCGATGCGCGCGAATAGCTTATCTGAGTTCCCTTCGAGTTTACGGATACCGGAGCGATAGATGAGTGCACTGTGAGAGCTTACAAAATCACAGAACGCTCGATCATGAGAAATTACGATCATCTCGCCAGGCCACGAACGGAGATACCGCTCCAGCCAACGCAGTGAAACGATATCGAGATAGTTTGTCGGCTCGTCTAGAAGTAAAAGGTTCGGCTCCGACAGGATAAGTTTCGCCAGATTGATACGTATTTGAAATCCACCCGAGAGCGCTGTAGGCGAGAGTTCCAGCTCACCCGGGGTAAATCCCAATCCTTCGAGCACTATCTCAGCCTTGTAGCGTTCACTATCCGGATCTGCCAGGGCAGTGCACGCCTCTTGAATCACCGTCGGAGCCGAGAACGATATGTGTTGCTTCAGATACCCTATACGGTATCCGCGCGGCGTGCTGACGTCTCCGCGATCCGGGCTCTCTTCTCCCGCTATTATCTTGAGTAGTGTAGATTTTCCCGAGCCGTTTCGCCCAAACAGTGCCACCCGTTCTCCCGGTGCAACAGTGAGGGTTGCTTCCGAAAAGAGAGCTCGCTCTCCGAAATGTTTCTCCAGATTGTTCAACTGCAACATCGCGCTACCCCAGCATCCTCCATTTATTCCGAGATATGGATACCCGATCACAGCAGAAAAGGAAAAGGAGTCCTGGGTCTTAGACGTGTGGCTGCAACAAGAGAATCCTCAGGGTCGTTCTGCGGTTTGGAAGGAATGGCAAACGCCACCCGAAGAAACCGCTATCCAAATGGCTCACGGCCGGGCTCGGAACCGGTTTCGCGGGGAAAATCCGGTCTCGAGACTATTTCGTCAGCGCCAAGAGGGTATCGAGGGTGTCGGCTTCTTCTGGCGACTTATCGCGACGCCAGCGCACAATCCGAGGAAAGCGAACCGCTATGCCGGATTTGTGACGAGAAGAGGCTTGAATACCCTCGAAAGCTATCTCAAACACCAAACTCTGCTCCACAGTGCGCACCGGACCGAACTTTTCGCGCGTATGGCTTCTGACAAAAGCGTCAACCTGCCGAATCTCCGAGTCGGTCAAACCTGAATATGCCTTCGCAAATGGCACTAAGGTCTCACCGTCCCAAACACCGAACGTGTAATCAGTGAAGAGATCAGCACGACGGCCATGTCCTTTGTGCGCGTACATGAGCACTCCGTCAGCTGTAAACGGCTCAACCTTCCATTTCCACCAATCCCCGCGCCGTCGTCCAACCCCGTAAGGGGACATGCGACGTTTGAGCATAACGCCCTCTGCAAGCATCTTTCGCGACTGCACGCGCTTTTCCTCGAGCTCCTCCCAGGAAGCGAAGTCAATGATAGGCGATACTCGAAAGCGCGACTCCTCAAGGCTCGATATATCGGTAAGCTCGCTCAGGAGCGCTCGGCGCTCCTCGAAAGCGCACTGCCGAAGGTCTGAAGTTTGAAATTCCAAAAGGTCGTAGGCAATGAAAGCAACCGGTATTTGCGAAATTAGTTTCGGCGAAACTCTGCGTCTATTGAGGCGTTGCTGAAGCAATCCAAAGGTTGCAGGTCCATGAGCGCCCCAAGCCACAAGTTCACCATCGAGCACCGTTCCGTCAGGTACCTTGCCTGCGAACGCAGCAAACTCTGGGAAGCTTTCCGTAATCAACTCTTCTCCCCTCGACCACACTGCAATTCGTCCACCACGTGCCACGATTTGGGCACGAATTCCATCCCATTTCCACTCAGCACACCAATCGTTCGGAGAACCTAACTCGGTCAGCTCCGCGTCAAGAGGGTACGCAAGGAAAAAGGGGTATGGTGTCATCGAGGTATTTCCCCCGTTCCCAACCACCTCCAGACCCGAGATCGCTGATAACGAGAAGCTGCCAGGATCAGCTATCCCCATCAGTCTGTGCGCTACAACTCCTTCATCGCCACCTACCACTGCAGCCAACGCCTTCCCAACGATACCGCGCGACACCCCGATACGTAGGCCGCCAGTCATGAGCTTGTTGAAAACAAGGCACTGCTGAACCGTCATCTGCTTCCACATGGCTTGAATGGAGACCTTACGCTGCTCCGGGGGTAAGCCCTTCATTGATCGCAATAGATCCACCCATTCCCGAAGAGATTCAATCTCTGCTTCACTGGCTTTATTGACAGCGCTCTTGGCTACGAGAAGCGCAGCTGTCTCGGCCAGATCTCCGACCACATGATACGACTCCTCGAGCAACCACAGCGGCATACCAGCACACTCCGCGGCCCACTCGCGAATCTCACGCGAACTGACTGCACGTTCCAGTTTACCTCCGCGTAGGATGTGAACAGCCCAACCGATATCAGCCTCATCGGCATCTGAGAGATATTGCGTGATGAGCTCGACCTTACGCGAGGTCTTCGTGGTATCACCTAGTTCATGATATAGCCCTACGAAGCTCTTCATTCGTGCCCCTCATGGTCTTCACCATAATTCGTCTTCAACTCATCTGCCGCTATTCCCAGTGAGCAGAGCCAGCGCGCGAAGTGGGCGGTATATCCGTGGGTCAGGAGAACTCGCTCTGCTTGGGTGGCACGAACAGCCTGGTTGAGGCCCTCAAAGTCGGCGTGATCCGAGAGTACGAACCCCCTTTCCACACCACGCCGCCGACGGATTCCGCGGATCGACATCCAGCCAGAAACAACCCCTACCTCATGTGGCCCGAAGCGCCGCAGCCAGGGCGACCCGATAATGGCTGGAGGCGCGATGACCAGGGCACCCTCAGCTCTGGTCTCAGCAGTGACACACTGAATTCCTTCCCGCGTCATACCCAAGACTTCACTGATCGCCCATACTGCCGGATGCAGGAATATTGGCCCAAGAGAAAGATCAAGATGCCTGATAATCCGCTGCGCCTTGCCGAGTGAATAGGCGCAAAGGATTGAATTGATACCCTTATCTCGATTGTGCTGCCACCAAGAGTGGATGTCGGCGAAGACATGAGCTTGCGGTTGCCACCGAAACACCGGCAGGCCGAAGGTAGATTCCGAGATGAAGACATTACAACGCACCGGCTCAAACGGAGCACTCACTCCATCTGATTCGAGCTTGTAATCTCCACTAAAGACCCACCTTTCGCCCCTACGTTCGACCAAGATCTGTGCAGAGCCCGGCACATGGCCCGCCGGGTGAAACGAAAAAGAGATACCGTTGATCGAGCGCGCTTCACCGTAGTGGACGCCCTCAACCTGTCTCGCCTGTGTTCCTAGCCGGGTATGCAGGAGGGGTACACTCGTGTGATGCGTCAGATAATGGTCACTACCTGGGCGGGCATGATCAGCATGCGCATGCGTCACGAGAGCTCGAGCGACGGGCCGCCAAGGATCAAGGTACACATCGGCATCGGCGCAGTAGAGGCCGGAGGGGGTCAACTGAAGTAACGAGGACTCAACACTCATAGCTACAAACTATACCCGAGACCTACAGCCGCTCGGAAATAACACATCTCCCGCAGTTTGATGTGTTTACTATACAGAGAACTTATCTATATAGTTGGTTCATCGCGCTTTCGAGTGGGTGATAACGAGCATACAGATCACGTAAGCTCTCGTTTTGACCGATAAATCATGTCTTTTCACGTGCACGTGCGCGTGAACGTAAACGTACCCGAACGAGCAACGTTATCCCCTTGCGTCCGAAA
>JBBAUR010000004.1:0-113414 GCA_040398075.1 Bdellovibrionota bacterium
CGCTGCCGATTTCGCTCATCCTCGCTACGAGGTTCATTTTTGTTACGCACTCTAACGCCAACTCGTCGTTCAAGGGCCAATCAGTATACTCCTTGTGAAATACGCCACGGTATTACCCACTTAAAACCCGGAAGCGACAAGATAACTAGGAGGGGAGCCGATACATCGTCATCCCTGCGAACGTAACGGCGCAATCCGAGGCATAGTCCACAGCCTGGTCGTATTTAACGGTATGGCATTCGGTTCGCCATCCGACCCGATCAATTACATCAAGCACGGTATACAAGGTCGGAAATCCACACATGCGCCGAGCATCACAATCCTCGGCCATGTGATCAAACAGACGCTTTTTATCCTGTGCTTCAATTGCTGCAAGATACTGGGCGTCTCGGCGCCCAATCTCTGCCATCTTCTCCTCTGACAGCGAACCTTCGTCACCAAAAGACCTACCGATGTGTGCCATATCGACACCTGCAACGAAGCATATCTTTGAGCCCCTGGTGACTCGCTCGCGAATTAACTCAGCCAGCGCGGCCGAAAAAGCTTCGTACTCTTCGTACTCGTGAGGATACCGATTGCGGGCGAGCATCGAATGGAAACTACCAACGAGGACCGGTACAATAACCGCACCAGGTTTTAGCGCTGCAAGGAATGGAAGTTGAAGCTCCAATGAATGCTCTCGCTTGTGAAGGAATTCGTCCTGAAACGCTCGCACTATGCCGTAACGATGCGCCAGTTGAGTCACGAACTCGACATCGCATGAGAGAGTTCCGATTGGACACTCGAAATCCTTGGCACAGAGATGGAAGAGGTTTCGACTGTATTGGTGCGCCGTCCCAATTAATACGTACTCGTCAGCACGGGATTCAACCAACCTCGGATACACCTCACCATAGCAGGGCCCACCACGCCTGTAGTCGATGTGCGGAGAAACAACGGCCACGAGCTCTCCCGGAGAGGTGCCTGGTTGATAAGGCACCAGGTAACCGTCCACTAACTGACGTAGCGAGGTAGCGGTATTCGGATATCCGAGCCCTGCCAACGCAGGCAGACGGATAGGCGAAGCTGCAAATGAGTCTCGGATCTCTTTGTCAGCCACGAAAAATCGGGCATTGGCGAGAAAGCGGTACTCATCCAGTAAACGGATGAGCTCCTTGAGGGTTGCTTCATCCAAACCTTGGGGGGAGAAGTGATCGAGTATCTGCTGAAAAGACGACCCACCATCGAACTTGGACAGGACCGGCGCCACCGCTGGCACAAGCAACAGCGGACGCTCGGTTATCCCGAGCGGACACCGAACAACGAGTACGGGATCGGTACCCGCTGAATGCAGATTGATATCGATAGGCCAGCGTAGCTTTGGGTAGGCGTAGGTAGTATCCATCACTATTGTCAGGATACCCTAGACCGTGGATCCAGAAGAGCCCAAAAAGCTCGCTGGACACCCATCCATCGCGCGATCCGTTACTTACCTATACAAAACTTCGAGAAGATACGACCAAGGATATCCTCGGTGTAGGTCCTTCCGACGATCTCGTCGAGAGCTACGAGCGCCTCCTTGACATCAGCGGTGAGGATCGTCACAGGCGTACCACCACTTCGAACTCCATCGACAAAGGAGCTCAGAGCCCGACTCGCTCTTTCGAGACAATCGCGGTGTCGCTCGTTCGTGACTATCTCCCCCACATCCCCCTTTTCCGGCATTGACTTGGCAACATCCTCGACCAACGCCTCGATGAGCGGGCCGATACCTGCGCCTGATTTGGCCGAGATATAAAAATTCTGCTGACAGATGGAGGAGTCGCACACTATGTGCGACAACGCATCGGGGTTGAGGTCTATCTTATTGATGATCATCCATACACGACTACCTTGCTCTCTCAATAGCTCGAGCGTTCCACGCCAGGATTGTGTGGAATCGGTCGCATCGACTACCAGAAATACGAGGTCTGCCCAGGGAATGCGCTCCTTGGCGAGCTCGACGCCGAGCTGCTCTACCGTATCGTTGGTCTCCCGAATTCCGGCCGAATCACAGAAAACAAACTTGTATCCGGCAAGAGTAGCTTCTTCTTCGATCAGGTCGCGCGTAGTACCCGATACCTCAGAGACTATGGCGCGGCGCTTGCCAAGAAGTAGGTTCAATAGGCTCGATTTTCCGGCGTTGGGAGCTCCGCACAGGAGTATACGAACCCCCTCCTTCACCAGTGCTCCGTAAGAATACGAACCGAGCAGCTGCCCCACCTTGGTGAGCGCTAGCTCTACTCGTACCGCCAAGCGATCGAGTTGTTCCGGCTTTATGTCCTCATCGGGGAAATCAATCGTCGCTTCGAGCTCTGCCAAAACGTCTCGTAGCGGCTCACCGATTGAGGATACTGCTTGGCTGAGTCTTCCCTTGAGCTGCTCTCCCGCGAAACGCAGCTCCTCCTCGCCCTTGGCATTGATGACATCAGAAATCGCCTCCGCTTGAGTCAGATCCAATTTACCGTTTAAGAATGCTCGTTTCGAGAATTCACCAGCTACTGCCGGTGCTATACCGTAGGCATATATCGAGCGCAGGATCTGTTGTACGAGCACGGGGCTTCCATGAAACTGAAATTCGGCTATATCCTCCCCTGTAAAGCTCCATGGAGCAGGCATGAATACGGCCAACCCTCTGTCTATTACCCCACCGGTCTTGAAATCCAGGATGTCTCCGAAGACAAGTGTTCGAGGAACACGAAGTGGATCCTTCTTACCGCGAAAGAGCGCCTTGAGTACTAACTTCGTACGTGGTCCGCTGACGCGAATGACGGCAACTCCTGCAGGAGCTGGAGCTGTGGCCAAAGCTGCAATCGTAGAACCTTCCATTAGATCAAGGTCAACAGATAGCCGAATCCAAAGATGACGAGGCTCGCTATAGCCGTAGCCGAGTACACCGAGCCCTTCTCCGCATTCCTCATGTACATCTGCTGAATAATCGATATGAGGTTACTGACGAGCCAGTACAGAACGAGACCCGCTGGCATCGGAAAGATGATGAACATCCCCGCAAAGATAAAGGGCATTATCATCATCATCTTCTGCTGCGTAGGATCTGCGGAAGGATTTGGAGTAGTCCACTGCTGTATTATCATAGTGGCAGCCATGAGAAGCACCATGATTGGGACACCTATACCGAGTATCTGCAGCTTTTCCGGAGCGGAGAGATCGGTAATCCACAGCGCAAACGGCGAATGTCTCAGTTCGATTGAATTCAACAGCGCCTGATAAAGACCGAGAAAAACCGGGATTTGAATGAGCATCGGCAAGCAGCCACCCATGGGATTTACACCCTTACGTGAGTACAGTGCCAACGTCTCTTGATTGAGCTGCGTCGGATCTTTTATGCGCTCGCGCAGCGCTTTAATCTCGGGTTGCAGCTCCTGCATCCTCTTCATCGACTGGAAGCTCGCCTTGGAGAGCGGCAGGAGTGCCGCCTTGACGATGAGTGTAAGCGCGATTATCGCGAGTCCCCAGTTCTGCAAGAAAACGTACAGATAGTGAAGGAACCACAGCAGCGGAAGCGCTAAGAACGAGAACCAACCGAGATCAATCGAGCGTTCGAGGCTGTAATTACCGACGAATTTGAGCGTCCGATAATCCTTCGGACCGACATAGAGCTCGAATCTCCCCGAGTCAGCAGCCCCCGCGATCCGACTAACATACATATCACCATCACGTCCGAGCATGGTGTTACGCCCGGCGATCGTCGGGATCAGCGTCGACATGAAGTAGATATCTCCGAGAGACGCCCATCGACTCGTACCGTAGTCGCGCAAGCCCTGCTGAACGTCGGTCAACTGAACGTGACGAATCTTGTCGAAACCATCCAGATAGGTCAGATGTGTCAGCGTCATCCGTGGATTTTTCTGCTCCTGGGGATAAAAGTGCGCCCATTCGAGCCATATCGGAGGATTGCCAGCTAGGGGCTGATCGAGCTTAACCTCCACAGAAAAGAGATAGGAGTCAGCCGATAGCTTGATACGCTTGGTTACACCGTTCCCACTCGGAAGAACTCCTTTGAACTCGAGAGTTACCTCGGAATTTTCCGCAATCCTGACATTAGCCGACTGGCCCTCCGGAGCAGCGCCGTTGACCGAAGCTAGGGAGTAGCGAACGCCCTCGTCGCTCTCCGTGCCAACGTATGCTCCAAGTGGCATTACGGTACCATCTGGATTGTCGACCATATCAAGGTCAACCGGCTGATCGAGGCTTACCTTGTATTCCTTGAGCTTGTAGCTCACAACACGCGCACCGAGGTGGCTAATGGCTATTCGAGCTACATTGGACTCTACGAACGAAGTGGGTTGAGCCTCGAATTCCGCTTTGGTTGGATGCGTCACCGGTTGAGGCCGGGCACCCGCGACCTGCGGTGCGGTGGCCGGTTCGACCCGCACCGGCGACACGCCAGGCGTCGCAACGGGAGCAGCTGTGCCTGCCCCTTGAGGAACAGGTGCGCGCTTGTTTTTCGGCGCGAGGAATATCTGCGTGTACACCATCGCAACCACGATGCACAGTATGATTGCTCGGAGTGTGCGTTTGTTCTGTTCTTCGTTATCGTTGGCCACCAATGACTCCTCGTCTGGATTCCGCCTTCTATGACGAAATCTCTACCTCTGAAATGCTTTTCCTCGACGTGTGAGAGACCTTTCTAGGGAAACCACTGCGCCACGTCAAGGCACCGGGTCGTACCCTCCGTCACACCACGGGTTACAGCGCACAATACGGCGCAACGTCATGAAAAAGCCACGCAGCCAACCGTACCGCTCGACAGCTTTGAGCCCATAGTCGGAGCACGTGGGTTCGAATCTACACGACTGCCCGATAAAGGGTGACAGCGTTACTTTGTACGTACGGTGCAGAAACCGCGCGACAGGTCGACGGACCTCCAGCTGCGGACATGACGAATTGGCCATATTCGAGACCCCGATTACACGGACTGAGTTGCAAGATACCCGCGATTTCTTAACGCTCCAAGGATCTGGCGACGATAATCGGAAAAATCACACGCCTGCACGTCACGGCGCGCAACTACCAAGATGTCGAGAGTCTGAGTAAAGGACTGGCGATGCTGCCTAAAGATCTCGCGAATTCGGCGCTTGATGCGGTTGCGAACGGTAGCGCGCTTCTCAATCTTTGTCGTTACGGCTATTGCTAGCCGACTTTGTGCTTGCGAAGAGGGAGCAACAACTATGAGGAAGTGCTTTGAATAGAGTTTGTCTCCGACGTCTCTCAGGCGCGAGATCTCGGCGGTGCGCCGTAAGCGAGCCTGCGGCCCGAGGGAAAAGCGCCTAGCGATAGTGACCCTTTCGAGGCGCTGTGACTGACAGGCGTTTACGGCCACGAGCTCTGCGAGCTTTGATTACCTTGGTACCACCACTGGTAGACATCCTTTTACGGAAGCCGTGGGTCGTCTTACGACTTTTTTTACTGGGCTGATACGTTCGCTTCATAGTGTGTACTACCTGAGATAATGAGGGCAGTATCGTAGAGGCTTTCAGGGGGAAGGTCAACCTCGCCTGAGCGCTCTTAGGAGAGCGCGGCCAAGGCATTGAAAAATCTACGTATTATAGCCGCTTTCAGGGATTTAGACTACTCGCTGCTCTGAGAGCTGAACAGATGCCCTGTGTAGATTGCCATTTCGTTCAGCGCGTCCTCGTAGAGCAGCCCGCGCACGAACTGCTGTCCGTTGCGGGCTATCTCTTGAGCACACTCGGCGTGCTCACGTAGCCAATCGTAGACCGACTCAAAATCAGAGAGGTCAGCGGCCAGCGGCACGTAGTGCTTCCAGGGTATCAAGCGGTGGTGGTACCACTGTTGATAGGGGCTATCGATCTTCAAAACCACCGCACCCATCGCCATCTTCAGAAACAGCGACTTCCAGGCACAACAGTGTCCATCGGCGTCTACCAGGTATTTGTATGAGCAGAAGGTACTGAGCGGCACTTCAACATCGACCACTCCAGCTTCAACGAGCTCTTCCCTGCAGGCTTGCTCTACATGCGAATAGCGAGTCAGCTTAGCATCCAGCACTTGAGGTTTTGCAAGCTTTGCTGCCTGCAGAACCAGGCGTCCTCGCGCGCTCTCGACCCAGGTTCCGGCAGAAAATCCTAGGCCTGTAGCAGCGCCGCGAAAAAACACAGTATCTTTGCGAGCGCTCCAGGGCTGATCTTCAACCATAGGAGCCAATCGATCGAGCTCTTTCGCGTAGCCCAAACTTTCGAAGAACGCGGGATCGGGGATGAGCATCGTTCTGGTATCATTCACGTGCCGACCGAAAGCCATAACCGGTACACTCACGGTGGACTTCTGCTGCCAATCCCAGAGCCCATCTTCCAACCAGATTAAGAGATCTCCCTTTACCCCCTGCAGAACAGGATGCGATGCCAACGCGCAGCACACATCGATCATCGTGGGATAGTGCCCCTCTTGGCGCTCCCATGTCCTACTAGACACACGGGCAGAGACGTTACCGCGTCCATCGAATGACGCGATCATGAACATCTCCTTCGAATCCCGCGCACGCGCGACCTCCAACAGGTCGGCCATTGAGTACCCGGTGAGCCGCCAATAGCCAAGCGCCGTCTTGTTGATGGCGAGCGGGGAACTAGGGGGGAGCCCTTCCACCGCCTCCAGAGGTGCGGGGTAGCTAGGGGACTCCGAGGAAACGGGTTCAAAAGCCCCCTGGACCCCGGATTGGGGGCCTGAATATTCGCTGTTGTCAGTGATACCTTCCATCATCCAGAGTGCCCTGTTACTGCAGCAGGCAAAGCGCAACCTATTGAAATGAAAAGAAAATAAAATTCCAGAAGCTGCCTATAAGGCTAAGATGAGCCACTTGCGGCGTTTGTCGCAGCTTTTGCACTGCCAAACAAAAATCATGGCGCGAAACCATCGCCAGGAGACTGAAAAAGACAAAAACCAGCTGAAACGCACTTAAGCATCTGACTTCACCGCAGTTATTGGCCTCTGAAGCCAGTATAAAAAACTTCCTTACAACTGGCTTCCATGATACAAAATAACAAGTTTATCGGTCTGGTTTAATGGTCATGCAAGCACAGCAGACTCAAGCGCGAACAAGCTCATTGAGCAACCAAACGGATGCATCGTCGCCACGTGACCTTGCAGAGGTCGTGTCGGGCTCCATGCCGTCAGCAGTAGTTGCTCGTGAGTTACCGTTTGAGGAGCTACAAGCATCTCAACTTCAGAGAGCGATAAAGGTTGCAGCGCTCGCAACAGCTGGAGAGATCCAGGAGTATCAAAACTTGGTGAATCGCGGCAGCACTTCTCTCAACCTCAATGACATCGCGATATACCCGTGCCAGTCTCTCTCTACGACGCCGAGGAATATCATCTTTAACGCGAAGGTGAGCGAGGCCCTCGAGCTCAGCCAAGCCGCCTGAACTTCAGCCAAGGATCAGTTGTTGGAGCGGCTGGTTGGTGCGCCCCCCAATTGAACCTACTTATTTCTACTAAGCGGTCGAGTAACATCTCTTTTCTCCCTCTCCTGCATACTGCTACAAAGAGAGCAGCATGTTCGCTCTACGCCGCCTCGCCGCTGTATTCATCGCAATCCTCTCGGTAACACTACTAACCTCTGGGTGTGGCGATCGCTCGAGCGGTAGCGGTGCACACATGAAGGTGCGGCTTGTCGTTGATCAGGACTCAGGAGCGCCTGGTTCCACGATTACCTTAGGTGTGCACTTCATACCCGACCCTGGGTGGCATATATATTGGAAAAACGCCGGCGATTCAGGCCTCGGCCCCCGTTTCGGATGGCGCGCTACAGAGGGTCTGAAAATCGGTGACCCGCTGTGGCCGTATCCAGAGCGTATAGCGGTTGGCCCACTCGTCAATTACGGATACGGTGAAGTGCTGATCCCCTTTCCGGTCACAATCACCTCGTCCCTTCCATCACCTGCTCAAGCCTCCATAGAGCTGTCGACAGAGTGGCTCGTGTGCAAAGACGAATGCCTGCCCGGCGAAGCACAACTCGCGACATCACTGCCAATTATTCAAACTCCCGGAGCTCCTTCGGCTCAGAGGAGCCTCTTCGAAGATACCTTCAAACGGATCCCCACCCCACTCGAACAGGTTTCAATCGCCGTGGAGGAGCAGGACAAACACATCGTCGTCGCTCTCATCCCCCTCGCAGAGAGATTTCTCCCCTCAACGGCATCTTTTTTCCCCGAAGACAAGCGCGTAATCCTCAACGCCGCTCCTCAACAGATAACCAAAGAAGGTAAAGCTCTCAAAATTACCCTGGCACGCGACCCGAATCGGAGATCTACAGTTGAGCGAATTCGCGGCGTACTCGTCTCTCCCGAAGGATGGTCTGAATCGGGACAACCCAAAGCAGTTTCAATCGACAACAATCCACTCGACACCCCTTCAGAGCTTGAAGCTCCAAGTGCCAACGCTTCGATTCCAGCGCCAGCGGAGACTCCGGGACTGGGTTTAGCTCTTGCTCTCGCATTCCTCGGTGGGCTCATTCTAAACCTCATGCCGTGTGTGTTTCCGGTGCTCTCCATAAAGATACTAGGATTCGTGCAGCAGAGTGGTGAAGACAGTGCGAAAGTTCGTATGCACGGAATGCTCTTCTCATTAGGCGTAATCGTCTCGTTCTGGGCACTCGCTGGCATACTCTTCACACTGCGTGCAGGCGGTGAGCATTTGGGGTGGGGATTTCAACTCCAGTCGCCGGTGTTTGTTGTTGCCATGATATTCGTATTTTTCACTCTCGGAGTGCTTTTTCTGAGCGATATTGCCGTAGGACAGGCGCTCCAGCGGATCGCGGGCAGCTCACGGTTACCGACCTCTTTTGTAGGGTCATTCCTCAACGGCGTACTCGCCACTGCTGTGGCAACCCCGTGCACTGCACCGTACATGGGCTCCGCTCTTGCAGCAACACTAACCCTGCCGATAGCAGCTGGCTTTCTCATATTCACCTTCATAGCGATTGGAATGAGCGCCCCCTACCTGCTCCTCTCCTGGAATCCCCAACTACTCAGGTTCCTGCCACGACCTGGAATTTGGATGGAGAGCTTCAAGCAATTGATGGCTTTTCCTCTCTTTGCCACAGCGATCTGGCTGCTGCGAGTTTTCGCTCGACAGATAGGAATAGAGCCCCCTGGCCTTTCTATTTTGATGGATGTGCTGTGGGGTAGCCTCGCTCTCTGCTTGGGTCTGTGGTTATTTATGCGCTCAACCCACGCGCAGAAGCGTATCACCGCACAGCTCTACCAGATCTGCGCCAGTCTCTCCGTAATCGGAGCAGTGATTATCGCCCTCCCCACCGATCAAGAGATCAATCGGAGCCATGAACGTGCCTGCGATGATGCAAGCTCGCCACATGTTGAGACGGACTCTTTTGGTTTGAAGTGGGAGAGGTATTCGCCCAATCGCCTGGAGGCTCACCTCACCCAAGGTAGGAATGTATACCTCGATTTTACCGCCGAATGGTGCATCACATGCCAAGTTAATGAGCGCCTCGTCTTCGGTTCTAAGGAAGTTCGAGATCTCATCACGGAGAAAGGTGTCGTCCTCATGCGAGCTGATTGGACCTCCAAAAACCGAGAGATCACCAAAGCCCTACAAGGATTTGGTCGTGATGGTGTGCCTCTGAATGTCTTGTACGAGCGCGGGGCCCGTGGGCGACCGGTTGTTTTTCCGAACATTATCACCGCTGCGACGGTGGTCGAGGAGTTGAGGAAGCTGTCCCCTTAAAAGGTGGCTGCGTTACGTGGATTGTTCAGACGAAGTACGGCGTGCAGCTCGATTCTCCGAAAGGGGTGAGCAGTAATCTAACCAACGTCAAGAACGCCAGCCCATACCCCCCACTCACATGACCGGTATCAGCTTCGATACTCTGGTACTTTTAGAACAGTCCCGCTATACCATCGGTATCCCTCTCACCAGTATTTAGGAGCACGTATGAAACTAAAGACCTCTCTGCTTACGATAGTTAGCGCCGCTTTGCTCTCATTTTGTCAGGTTGGCTATGCAGACCCTGCCATAGTTGGGGCACCAGCGCCGGAATTTACGGTTAAGGACGCGCAGGGTAATAAGCACTCGCTATCACAGTACAAGGGCAAGAATGTTGTTCTCGAATGGTTTAATCCCGATTGCCCCTTCGTGAAGAAGTTCTACGAAAAAGGCGATATGGCGGCGCTTCAGAAACAGGTCGTAGCTGCCGGGGATATCTGGCTCACTATCAACTCCTCCGCTGAAGGTCGGCAGGGCCACATCTCTGAATCCGAGGCCAAAGAGGCTCAAAGCAAGCTGGGCTTGGCCAGCAGCGCTCTTCTTCTTGATCCGGATGGGGTAGTTGGAAAGGCTTACGGGGCACGCACGACTCCGCACCTCTTTGTCATCGATGCAGCCGGTACCTTGGCCTATGCCGGAGCTATCGATAGCATTCCTTCTACGGACTCTGACGATATATCGCGTGCAACAAACTACGTCACACAAGCTCTGGCGGCGCTCAGATCAGGGAAAAAGGTAGCGACCTCCAGCACCGATCCATACGGTTGCTCGGTAAAATACAAGGGATAGAGCCGTCGGAGGGGATACCGATTAAACGTATTCCCCTCCGAAACGAACAGCTCAAACGGCGTTAACTGCTACTCTTTACCGAGATATGTAGTCAAAAGGGTTGCTTTCAACGCCGAAACCTTTGTAATCATGCTTCCTATTTAAGATGTCCAAGCGCCTTGTCATAGTAGAATCGCCAACGAAGGCTCGAACCATCGAGAAGTTCTTGAGTAAGGATTTCACGGTGTTAGCTTCCTATGGGCACGTCCGAGACCTTCCCAATAACGCAGCCGAGATCCCGGCTGCGGTCAAAAAGCAGAAGTGGTCGCGTCTAGGAGTCAACGTCGATGAGGACTTTAAGGCCCTCTACATAATTCCTGCCGACAAAGAGAAGCGGGTCAAAGAACTCAAGAAAGCCGTTGATAACGCCTCTGAAGTGTATCTCGCAACCGACGAAGACCGAGAGGGGGAATCGATAAGCTGGCATCTTCTCGACGAGCTGAAGCCAAAGGTCCCGGTCAAACGTCTAGTATTCCATGAGATCACCAAGAAGGCGATCGAAGAGAGCCTCCAGCATGCTCGAGAGATAGACGAAAACTTGGTCAAGGCCCAAGAAACGCGGCGCATCATAGATCGTCTCTACGGCTACTCGGTAAGCCCACTTCTGTGGAAGAAGATGGTACCACGCCTGAGTGCTGGACGTGTCCAAAGCGTTGCCATGCGACTCCTGGTCGAGCGGGAACGCGAGCGCGCCCGCTTCAGGTCGGCAGATTACTGGGACCTCAAAGCGATCTTCGAAGCTGCCTCGGATCCCTCGATACCGTTCGAAGCGCAGCTTACACAGCTGGGAAGCAAACGAGTAGCGAGTGGCAAAGATTTTGATCCCTCAACAGGTCAGCTTACCAAGAAGGAGGAGGTAGTACTTCTTGACGGGGCGACTGCGCAGGCGCTAGCTGAGACCCTTGCTCGAGCAACCCCTCGGGTAAAAGAGGTAGAAAGCAAACCCTTCACTCAAAAACCATACCCTCCTTTCACCACGAGCACGCTACAACAGGAAGCAAATCGCAAGCTCGGCTTCGGGGCTAAGCGCACTATGGCAGTAGCTCAGACCCTTTACGAAAACGGCTTCATCACCTACATGCGTACGGACTCCACGACGCTCTCGGAAGAGGCGATCGCAGCTGCGCGCTCTCACATCGTGCGTGAGTTTGGCAAAGAGTTCCTACACAACGAGCCTCGTATCTACAAAACCAAGGTCAAGAACGCCCAGGAAGCACACGAAGCGATTCGACCAGCAGGAGCCGAAATTACCCCGCCGAGCGTCGTAAAAGATCGGCTTGGACTCGAAGCAGTACGCCTATATGAGCTGATCTGGAAGCGAACGCTTGCATCTCAGATGCGCGATGCTGAGGGCACTCGTGTGTCGGTCTCTATCGGCGTTGATGATGCCACCTTCCGCGCATCGGGAAAAACTATCTCATTTGCAGGGTTTCTACGCGCATACGTCGAAGGCTCAGACGATCCGGAAGGAGATCTTGCGGAGCAAGAGAGAAACCTGCCCCCGCTGGCGCGTGGCGACAGCGTAGCCTCGAAGGGATACGAGGCGCTCAAGCACACCACTCAGCCACCAGCTCGCTACACCGAAGGGAGCCTCATCAAGGAGCTCGAAAAGCTCGGTATCGGGCGTCCCAGCACCTGGGCAACGATAGTGGACGTCGTGCTTTCGCGCGACTATGCATTCAAAAAGGGGTCAGCTCTGGTCCCGAGCTTCCTTGCGATTGCAGTCACTGGATTACTCGAGAACTACTTCTCGAACCTCGTAGACTACGAATTCACTGCCAACCTCGAAGACGACCTCGATGCGATCTCGCGCGGCGAAAAGGATAACCTCGAAAAACTTCGAGCCTTTTATTTCGGTGACCATGCATCGTCACCGGGATTGAAATCCCTCGTCACACAGGGTGAAGAAACGATTGACCCTCGTGAGGTATGCGGGATACGCCTCGGTAAGGACTCCCACAATCGCGACGTAGAAGTGCGTATCGGTAGGTACGGGCCCTTTCTCTCGAATGGCGAAGCTCGCGCGAGCATCCCTGATTCAATCCCCTTCGATGAGCTGACCACTGAAAGGGCGGAGCAACTCCTCATCGAGGCTGCCAAGGGGCCCGAGTCGCTCGGGGCAGACCCAGAGACTAACGAACCGGTCTACCTCAAGAAGGGTCGTTTTGGTCCTTACGTACAGCGCGGTGATATGGTGGAGGGCGGCGAAAAACCGAAGATGGCCTCGCTGCTCCCGGGTATGCTCCCTGAATCAGTTACGCTCGAGGTCGCCTTGCAGCTCCTCTCGCTCCCCAAGACACTTGGCCAACACCCAGATAGCAAGGAGGATATAATCGTAGCCAGTGGCCGCTTCGGACCATATGTCAGGTGCGGCTCCGAGAGCAGGACGATACCTGCGGACGAGCCCCCGTACTCCATAACTATCGAACGGGCACTCGATCTCCTCAAGCAACCCCGCACTCGCGGCAGGGCCTCCAATCAGCCAAAGACGTTGAAGGAGGTCGGAAAGCACCCTGAATCAGGAAAGGCGGTCGTCATCAAGAGTGGTCGATATGGCCCTTACGTCACCGATGGCGAGATCAACGCATCGCTACCACAGGGTGGAGATCCGGAGGCGCTCACAATGGATGAGGCAGTAGCTTTGCTCGCTGCCCGAGCAGCCAAGGCCCCGACAAAAGGCAAGCGGGGAGCTAGAGGAACAGCAAAGGCGAAAGCTGCTCCGAAGAAGGCAGCGAGCAGCACCACCACCAAGAAGCCTCGCGGGTCCAAGAAAACTGCGGTCGCTGAGTAGTAGAAACCAAACCACGAAAGTTGCAGGCAGAGCAGAAGAGCAGGGCATGTTCTCTGACCTGAAATAAACCCCGCACGAATGATCTGCTTACTTCAAAGGTGCCCGTCCGCTAGGTAAGCGAGGCAACACCTACCCGTAGCGAGAAATTAGAGATTGGGTTGATGTTCGATTTTCGTGACGGGGAAAAACCGCAGATGTATCCGCTGCGATACATCAAAAGAAGGGGGGCACAAAGAGAACGGGAGCACAGCGAGGGTGAGATACATACCTCAAATGAACAAACAACGTACTGACTTTTACTTCTACACTATGCAAAAAAGTTAGACCGTATTACCTCTTTGCGGAATCAAAGATTCAAGGGGGAGCCTATGGACGCTGTGACAACGATTTCGATCATCTGTTTCGTCTTCGGAGCTATCATAGGAAGTTTTCTAGGCGTGTGCGCCTACAGAATTCCGATGGGCAAGTACGCCCCGGAGCGAGAAGGTATCAAGGTGCTCGAGCTGCCGGTGAGCATCACCTCTCCCGCGCGATCCCTGTGCCCGAGCTGTGAACATCAACTTGCGTGGTGGCACAACATTCCTCTCGTGTCGTGGATCCTCCTGAGAGGTCGGTGCGGCTACTGCAAGGCACGTATTCCTTTCCGATATTTTCTTATCGAGGTGGCGACCGGCTGTCTATGTGTACTGTGCTACTGGAAGCTCGGATTGACGCTCTCGGCCTTCGTGGCGTTTGCCTTCGTCTGCGCTCTCGTCGTGATAACATTCATCGATATAGATTACATGATTATCCCGAACGTAATCACGTACCCGGGGACAATCATCGGTGTGGTGCTTGTTTTAGCGAACGAATTTCTCTCATCCGGTACCTCACCACTCCTCGTTAAACCATTTGCCGCTTCGGCATATGAGGCGCTGCTAGGGCTCCTCGCCGGTCCAGGTGTTCTATTGGCGATCTGGTGGTTCTACCTCAAGGTACGCAAACGCGATGGCTTGGGTCTCGGCGACGTAAAATTACTCGCGATGGTCGGAGTTCTGTTCGGCTGGGAAGCGTCTTGGCTCACGATATTCGCCGGCTCGCTGGTAGGATCCATCTTCGGAATTGTGCAGGTGCTCGGGCGTAAGATGGGGCTCTCTCAACCCCTTCCCTTCGGACCATACTTGGTAGCCGGATTTCTGTTCTTCTTTTTCGATGGGCCAGTCGTAGTTGGTATACTCGCCGGGAAGTTTGATCTCCCCCTTGATTGGTGGATCAACACGCACAGATGAGCATAACCGGAATGACACACGGCGTTCCCTTGAACGTGTTGATCGTCGATGATGACAACGAAGTGCGACGTTCGCTACATGCCGTGCTCGATACCGCTGGATATGCAACAGCGACTGCGTGTTCAGCAGAAGATGCTCTACGACTGATCAACACCAATCCATACGAGCTCATCCTAAGCGATTTGAAACTGCCCGGGCTATCAGGGCTCGATCTACTGAGAGAGATTGGACGGCGCATCCCCCTAATTCTGATGACCGCATATGGCGATACCCGCATAGCGACAGAAGCCGCTCGACTAGGTGCTTACGACTACATTTCCAAGCCAATTTTAGCTGATGAACTCATCTTCAAGTTGAGCCGATTCGAGGAGTTCGAACGCCTCAAACACGAGAACTCAAAGCTCAAGGAGACTATCTTTGAGCGCTATTCCTTCAACAAGATTATCGCTCGGAGCGAGGCTTTCAAAGCCATCTTCGATACCGTCAAACGACTCTCTCAGTTCACAACCACTGTGATGATCACCGGTGAATCAGGCACAGGAAAGGAGCTTCTCGCGCGGGCGATCCACGAAAACTCTCCTCGTAGAGGCAAACCCTTTGTAGCTATTAACTGTGGAGCGATTCCGGAGAACCTGATGGAATCAGAGCTCTTCGGTCACAAGAAGGGTGCCTTCACTGACGCGTCTCGAGATAAAAAGGGGCTCTTCGAGGAAGCGAGCGGTGGGACCCTTTTTCTGGACGAGATCGGAGAGCTTCCACTGCATCTTCAGGTCAAACTGCTCCGTGCGCTCCAGGAGCACGCGATTCGGCGTGTGGGAGACGAGCAGCTCATTCCGATCGACGTTCGAGTCATCTCAGCAACGCTGCGCAACCTCGAACACGACGCAGAACTCGGTCGATTTCGCGAGGACCTCCTATATAGGCTCAATGTCGTCTCACTACATCTTCCTCCATTGAGAGAGCGCCCCGAGGATATTCCGATCCTGGTGGAGCATTTTCTCGGCAAGCACGCCAAACGCCTGGGCATCGCCCCTAAAAAAGTTTCACCAGAGATTATGAAATTACTCCTCGCCCAGACATGGCGCGGTAACGCTCGCGAGCTTGAAAACTGCATGGAGCGTGCGTTAGTACTCTCCCAGAGCGACGAGATAGACAGAGACACCCTGCCGGAATACATCCTGCAGGCGCCTAGGCATGGCGCTCCTGCAACGTCGGACGGAGAGGAGCAGGGCGGGACTAATCTCTCAATCAAGCAACGTACCCGTGAGCTAGAAGTCGGGCTCATCAAACGCGCTCTTGCAAAGACCAAGGGCAATCGAACTCATGCAGCTCGAATACTCGAGATCAGTCACCGAGCACTTCTTTACAAATTGAAGGAATATGGCCTAGCCAACGGCTAGGGCACCGACTAGAGACGGCTGTTTAGTATATAAAACACCTAATGGCCTTCAAGACCTTACAGTATAACTCCCGAATGCTGTGGAAAAGCTGTGGATAGGTAAGTCCCAGTTACCCCGATCTGTACCTCTACAGGCAAACGTTGGTGGGAAAAATCCCAAATTTTTTTTGCTGCTTCAAGCCAAGTTCTTAGTTGGTAAGGCCCTGAAAACTATGCCATTTATGACTTTTTAGGGCATTTGAGAATTCGCCTTGGGTGCCCTAATCTATAAGTATGCTGAGTCGATCAACGGTAGAGAGTCTCATCCCCATTCTGAAGAAGGATGCTCGCCGTGCGCTCAAGATGGTCGTACCTGGATTTCCGAAGCCTTATTACTGTTCGTTTTTATTGAGAGATGTTCATTGGTTCAATACCTGGGCAAGCAGCGGCTCAACGTGTCGCTCTCAACACGATCGCTCGAGGAACGTTTATTGCGACCTGCGGGTTGGTTCGTACGACTACGATCAGGTCGTTGAGGGTGGCCTACGCGAACACGACGAGGATCTCGAGTCGAACTCACACTGTGCTGTTCCAATAGATGACAAAGATTACGATGGCTTACGCATCACTCTTTGGAAGCTCCTCGAAAGCAAATTCCGTGAGGCGTTGTCGGATTACAATCAAAAGGAAGCCAGCAGACTCTCAACCCCTGACCCTAACAACGGCCTGCGGTCTTTCACGCGGGGCCGCCGGGCCGTTCATAAGCTTCAGGCCCGCCTCGACCGTGTTGACTACGAAAAGTGGAGTAAATTCTGCAAGCGCGCCTCCCTGTGGTTGTCAGAGCTGCCGCGCTTGTCGGGAAGCTGGGTCGAATTTGACCTGTCCCAGGAAACCCGTATCTTCGTGAATACCGAGGGTAGTACGATCGTTCAGAACTCACAGGTGTTTTCGCTGATAGCAAACCTCCACAAGCGCACGCGGGAGGGCTCGCGCCTCGAGCAGGAGCTCATTATAAACTGCGGGTCAGAAGGTGAACTTCCAGACCTAGCCACCTTTAAAAAGCTTGCCCTTCAGAAATACCAGCAACTAATGCGACTCTCGAGAGCCAAGAAGATCCACGCCTTCTCGGGTCCCGTGCTGCTTTATCCTGGCCCTGCAGGGCTGCTCTTCCACGAGGCCGTGGGGCATCGCCTGGAAGGTTCGCGGCTGCTTTCCGCCGGAGAGGGACAGACCTTCAAGGATCAGGATGGAAAGCGTATTTTCAACCTCCCCATACGTGTCCACGACAACCCACTCATCAAAGAATTCGACGGGCACAAGTGCATCGGTTCCTATCAGTTCGACGACGAGGGCACGCGCGCCCAAGACGCGTTACTGATCGATGCCGGAGAGCTCAAGGGCTTTCTAACAACGAGGTCCGCAATAAGGAAAGGTCGATTCCACTCGAATGGGCACGCACGAACCAAACAACATCAACGACCGATCAGTCGCATGGCTGTTACCGTCGTCGAAGGAACCAACGGGCAGCCACTCGACCGACTCAAGACGAAATTAATCCAGGAGATAAAGCGTCAGAAAAAACCGTTTGGGATGATCGTATATGAGACCAGCGGTGGCGAAACCGACACGACCAACTATGATTTCCAAGCCTTCGCCGGTGAGATTTCGTATGCCACGCTCATCTATCCGAACGGCAAAGAGGTCTGCGTCCGCGGTGTCAACTTCGTAGGCACACCACTACAGTCGCTGAATAATATCTTAGCAGTGGGGGACAAGCAGGAGCTCGATAACGGGTTCTGTGGGGCGGAGTCCGGTCTCATACCGATTAGCACCATTGCCCCAGCGGTCCTCGTGAGCAACCTCGAATTGCAGGGCAAGGACGAGGAGCTCGTCACCCCCCACATCCTTCAGCGCCCAAAGAGCTTGCGTAGAAGGAGGAAGCCGCTCAAGAGTCGAAGGAAGCGCCGCTCGTAGCCAGCACAAGCCTTTATTATCGCTGCCTGGAGAGCGGCACCATTCTCTCCAGCTCTTTTCACGTCACAAATAAAACATCATCACCGCGCACCGCTCCCCGATTTCACTACATCCTATTGAAGATTGTTGGAGAGTTCCCATGTCGTCCAGTAGTGAAAAACCCTTTCTCAAACGCAAAACTATGAGCCTCGCGTGCGATCGCGTGGTCAATAACATCGATCAAACCTCACGCGTCCGAATCATTCGTGCCCAGTGCAGGCTGGGAGATTCCTCCCAATCGACCGCTCAACGGTCTCTCGAGATAGCGAAGGAGGTTGCAGTCAACAAGAACGGTTGTAATGTCCTCGTCATCAACGCAAGCCACACCATGGCCCACGAAATAACGGCCCAGCTCACTGAGAATCTACCGGGCTCTTCTATTTTATTCGCGCCAACGCTCAGCCTAGCTCTGTGGATCCTGAAACGCCGCAGCATAGACCTCATCTTGTCGACTGATCAATTACCAGATGGCTCTCTCGCGAAACTCCATGAATTTTTGGAGTTGATGTCGCCTCCCCCCGAACTTCTCGTGCTCAGCGACCTCAACTCAACTCGTTCTCAGATGAATTCTCACCCTGGTTACCGCTTCGTCGAGGTTCGACGCCTCTCGTATCGTACCGAGGAACAACCTGAGGCCTCTCGTTTGACCAAAACCATCTCAGAGCTCGGAGCCGATCTCAGGAACGACCTCAATAATCCACTTCAGGAGATTGTGGCTATGGCTTTCGTTGCACATGCAAGTGCTGGTCTATCTCCGGCAGCGGAACAAGCCTTATCCGCCATCCAACGCGCTGCAGGAAGCATGGAAACCGTGGTGAAGAACCTCGAAAATAAGATTCGAGGGGTAGTTTCCCGGCCCGCGGCGTAGTGCGGTCGCCTACTTCTTTGCCCTTTTAGAAGTCGCTCGTGAAGCACTATCTGCTTGTGGGACGTTTGATTGAAGGGAGCGTGCGAACATCTTCTCTGGCTTTATCCCTTTGTCACGCAACGCTCTTCGGGCGCGATAAATCCTGCGAGGAATCGCCTCGACCGGAACGAGATTATGTACAGTTAGAAGGGCTAGTAAACGCTCGGCCGCGATGCGATGAGCGATCTCGTTAGGATGATTGTCTACCGCTGGAATGACCTGCAAGCGCTCAGGCGGGATGTTTCTGAAAAATGGTCGTAGGTCGAGGGCTCGTATCCGATGTTTATCGAGCGCGCTCTGTATGATCTCATGAGATTCGCGGAACGGATAATGAGAGTCGATCGGAAAATCGAACAACGGAAAGACAACCGCAACGAGCGGAACTGATGCGGAGTCAGCGGCTGCCTTCATAGCCCTCAAGGAGTCCTCAAAACGTCTCAGGGTAACGGGATCCTTGAAGTACTTGGTGTGGTAATCGATATAACGAGAGACCGTGGTCGTATTGTGCAGGCGACCCAACACGAACCCCAAGGAGCTCCATACTCTAAAAATACCCAATGAAAGATAAGGAGCGTCATAGAGCTCGGCCTTCTCCGCTGGCGAGAGAAGTCTCGGTTCTGCGTCATTGAGAGTAATCTCCAAAACTACCAAGTCAGAACCATTCCCGATCGCTTCGCGCACGAGAGAGACCTCGTCCGCGGTTGAATACCCCGAAACTCCGAGGTTGAGGACTTCTACTCTCCGGGTTCCCGCATTGAGATTCAAAAAGCGCTCTAATTTCTCTGGAAAGGCGTCCTGATACTGCATGTGTGGCGCAAAAGTGAAGGAATCCCCAACGACGGCAATTCTGAAGATACCGCTCTGCTTAGGCTCCAACGGCTCCCCCTGTAGCGTACGCGCGTTGGAGGGCAAGAAATAGCCGGGCGGACGATCGCTCCATGTAAGCCCTTTCTTTCCCGGCTGCAGAGCTCGGAAGGCTACCTCAACCAATAGCAGGCTCAGGAACAGGCCAACTGCCGCTATGATGAGGTTGACGCTCTTTGAGGGAAGCCCGGATGTTTGTGGCATAGTGAGCTTTTTGAGCCTATCGCAACTGGATCGATGATGTGGGGGAATCAATTAACATACCTGACTAAAAAGGGTAGCATTCCCACCCCAGAAAAGGCAAAAAGGACGCTGCCGCGCTTTTCAAGGAGAATGTAGCATGAGCCTTCAAAATTCGGGCTTGCCCGATCTACCCCAGTTACCCAAAGCATGGATCCTTCCCCTTGTGGGGATAGTCGTGGTCCTAGCTACAATAACTACAAGCCTGTTTACGATTCCCGCCGAATCAGAGGGTGTAGTGATCCGATTTGGGCGTTACTTGAAAACAGTTCAGCCCGGGCTACACTTCAAATGGCCACTAGGTATCGACTCTGTCGAGATCCTTCCAACTCGACGTCAGTTGAAAATGGAGTTTGGTTTCGTATCATCGAATTATACGAATCCTTACCAAGTCGGCACGGAAAGTGAGCGCGAGCGGGTGATGGTCACAGGCGACCTGAATGCTGCCATAGTCGAGTGGATTATTCAGTACCGAATTGAAGATCCGAAGAAGTATCTCTTTGATGTCAGAGAGCCGGCCGCCACCTTGAGAGATCTTTCAGAAGCTGCGATGCGAGAGGTGATCGGAGATCGCACGGTTGACGAAGTAATCACTATCGGTCGTCAGGATATAGAAACAGCAGCTCTTGGGCGGTTGAGAACCCTGGTATCTCTGTATGAGATAGGAATAATAGTAGACCAAGTACAACTCAAGAACGTAAACCCACCTCCACCTGTACAGGCGTCCTTCAATGAGGTGAACAAAGCTCAACAGGACAGAGAGAGCATGATCAACGTTGCAAATGGTGAGTACAACCGGGAAGTCCCCAAAGCGCGCGGAGAGGCTGAGTCGGCGATTCAAGCGGCCGAAGGGTATGCGCTCAAGCGAGTGAACGAGGCGCAGGGAGATGTGGCGTCATTTAAGGCCATGCTCGAGCAGTACACGAAAGCACCCGAAATAACCAAAACTCGCATCTATCTCGAGACGATGGGTGAGGTCATTCCGAAGGCGGGGCCGAAGATAATCGTAGATGAATCCCTCAGGCAATGGCTGCCGCTTCTTGCTCAAACATCGAAAGTCGGAGGACAAAATCCATGAGAGTTCCATCGCTACTTAGTATCTTCATCACCGTAACTGCTTTCGCCATCCTTTCGAATGCTAGCCTATACACGGTCAATCAGACCGAACAGGTAATCATCACACAGTTCGGTAAACCGGTGGGGGAGCCTGTCACCGAGCCGGGATTACACATCAAGCTTCCACTTATTCAGGTTGTCAATCGCTTGGACAAGCGCTTCCTGGAGTGGGACGGCTCACCTGTAGGCATTCCTACCAAAGATAAGACGTACATCTATGTAGAGGCCTTTGCTCGCTGGCGAATAAACAACCCCCTTCAGTACTTTCTCAGACTGCGTGACGAGCGAAGTGCTCAGTCTCGATTGGAGGATATTCTGGGCGGAGAGATCAGAAATGCCGTGGCAAAACATGAGCTCATCGAGATCGTACGCTCTGATAAAAACCGGGCTCCGGTGGGTGACCAGACCCTCCAAGGAGCTTCTGCTCACATAGGGTCGCTCGGAACGCTACGACCTATCTCAGTGGGGCGTAACCAAATTGAGGCAGACGTGAAAGAAGCGGCCGCATACAAGCTCAATGAGTTCGGCATCGAACTTTTGGATCTGCGATTTCAGCGGGTCAACTACAACCCGGACGTACTGGATCGGATCCATCAACGGATGATCAGTGAGCGACAACAGATTGCACAGCGCTTCCGCTCGGAGGGTGAAGGAGAAGCTGCCAAAATCAATGGACGTAAAGAGCGTGACTTAAACGAGATACGTTCGACTGCATACCGGACCACACAGCAGACCCGCGGAGAAGCAGATGCTCGGGCGAGTGAGATCTACGCGAAAGCCTACAGTCAGGATCCTCAAGCCGCCGATTTCTACAAATTTCTCAAAAGTATGGAGGTATATCGCTCGATCCTCACACAGGACTCAACGCTTGTGCTTTCAACGGATTCGGACCTGTATTCCTTTCTCAAAAAATAAGGGTCGGTACGGAAATCAATGGGTCGTGTAGCTCAACCCTTGGCCGGATTATCCAAGCAAAAAGGGAGAAATACAAAGAGAGTGGGAACACAGCGAGGGTGAGGGGCGTAGGAAGATTGGTATGATACCCCCTCACTGACCTATCTGACCTCTTTGTTCACTTAAGGTGCTCGAGCTAGCACCAACTCGTCGATCAAGGGCCAATCAGTAGACTCCTTGTGAGATACGCCACGGTGTTACCCACTCAAAACCCGGGAGCACCATAAAAAGGCACGATGCTACCACTTGGAAGAGTTCTACACGTTCACCAGCTTGCTCTCCGCTCGACAATCCGAACTCTGGTTCTCTCAGTCGCGAAGAGCTCTCGTAAAACTGGAAGCGCGAGATACGGATCGCAGGAGCCACACATGAAGATATCGACGGCTGCGAAATGAAACTCTGGCCACGTGTGAATCGATATGTGGGACTCAGCTAGGACAACGACCCCTGTTATGCCCGCACCTTCACCGAAATAGTGCATAGTGCAACCGAGGATAGTTGCTCCACATGCAAGCGCTGCCTTCTCCAGACCGGTCTTGACCGCAGTCAGATTACAGAGATTCGCCTCGGTATGGATATCCAAGATAAGATGTAGACCTGCTGGTGGTATTTGCTTCACTGCGTAGATACTCCCAAAAGTACCGTTTTCCACTGGGGATCGCCCTCATGTAGCCGCCACAGAAAGCCGTCATACACGTAGTGCAACAGCTGCGGGAGTATCAACAGAGGAACTATCATTGCGAGCAAGCTTTCGGGGGGCGCCCCCAGCGTCCATGCCCAAGAAAAAAACTGATGATGGTCACGCCATACTAGACCATCCCAAAAGGCCTCTTCTACGAATGCAATACCGAGAAGCATCGCAAGATACAAGGGTATCCCGCGTCTCTGGAAAAGCAGTGAGTATGAGTGAGTAAATTTTGCCTCCTTCATTTTGTAGAGCCAGATGAGCGCTAGATAGGGAATTCCGTGCGCAATCACGTTCGTAGCGGTGAAGGCTATATCGTTGTTGAATGTTACGATCCCGACCCACCATGTTAGTGCGGTGCCAGCAAGTAGGAGATTCTTAGGAACATTGAATTTGTCTTCTCTCCGGTAGCTCTTTAATTCTGCAAGTACATAAGAAACGAGGATGCCCAGGTATATGACTAAGCCGACCTGAGCGATTGCGGGACCTCCAAACGAAAAGAAATCTCTCTCGACAAACCAATGAAATTGCCGCTCGTTGCAATGCCAGTACAACAAAGGGTACAGAGTCGCCGAATAGATCGCAGCCTTGTCGAGTTGAGTAATGCCCGTACGGTTGCGAGATGCGTAAATCATCATGAATCCGTACTGCTGCCGAACGAAATGAAATACTGCCAAGTATGCCATAGCTCGCCAGAAATAGAGCGAGCTGCACGAGTACAGGACTACTCCAAGTACCCAGGCGAGAAGAGGAAATAACCTGTATAGATTAGGCATTCGGGCGCGCTCTCGCGGGTCCAGATAGGTACGAAAGGCTGTGCTGTACACGTGGCTAACATCAATCCCTACGATCAAAATAATCCATAGCCACGGAGGAACTTCAGCAAGCTTCTGAACCGAGTCAGACCAGACGAGCAGGGAGAGAGAGACAACGAATTGGGGTCCCAAGATACACCAGGTGTCAAAAGACCGTGAATGAATCCATCGCTGAGTTGATCCTAAGCCCACGATTGGTGCCTCTGCCCCAAGAATTTCAGTGCCGATTCGCCCGCTACTATTCCTTGATAAAATGCCTCCTCGAAAATTGAGATTCCTGATTGATCACTGTGGGCAGCAAAGACCCCCATTGGTAGTCGCTCTTCGCCGGCAGTGAAACGCCAAATGACATTTGGTGTCGGCCGGCTCATAGCGTGGCCCCATATCCAGACATCAATACTGGCTATCTCCTGATCGAGCCCGGGATGAACCTTCCGTATTTCCGCAACGAATTCGCTCTGAAGTTCACTGAGTGATGCATTATAGGCGATCATACGAGCCAAGTCTGGTGGGTATTCACTGAGCGGATAGTAGTAGGTGATTACGGTATCTCGTATTACCTGCGAGAGCGATTGGTGACGTGCATGGACATACCCGAGGAGTTTACTATTGTAGACAACATTATCCCAACTTAGTGGTACCCCGTCTCCGGTCGGAGGCTTCTTGAGCGTCACATTTGCAACGACCCACGGTGCGTACGAGAGCCTCTGTGAGACGTCATCGCGACATAGCCGCGTGCGGAGGAACTGTGGCACTGCAAGAATGCAAGCTCTAGCGTCGACCGTATACGATCGCTGCAAGATACCATCGAAGCAATGTACCCTCACCCCCTTTCGCGTCGATTCCAGGTCGTATACAAGCGAGCCTACCGATACGTCCGGCTGCGCAAGGCTCGCCAACCTCGAAACGAGCCAGACATTTCCTTCGCTCCAGGTCAGCACATTATTAGAATCAGCCGTCTCGACGTCTGCCCGCCGAGCTGCGAAATAGTGTAATCCTGCCCACGCAGAAGCCTCGTTATAGGAAGTTCCGTAGTCATCACGGCAGCAATAGTTCACGTACCAGCGCAACTCAGGAGAAGTAAAACCATTCTCATCCATCCAGCGTCGCATCGTAATAGAGTCCAGGTTTAATGCATCCGGATCGCGTGAGGACATGCGAATAGGAATATCGAAGTAATAACGTCCATCCCTTCCTCGCCTCTGTCTATAGTCCTCTATCACTCGACGAAATCTCGCTATCTCAGCACGAGTTGGCTCACCAACCCCACGCTGTGGTACGAGCCCCTCCTGCCACTTTCCGTAGATAAAAAGGCGCTCCTGTGGACTAGCGCAGAGATACTCGTCGTTGAAGCGGGGCTTACTACCCAGCTCTACTACACTTACTTGCCGGAGAAACTCCAAAAGAGCCGTATTTGAGTTGTTGGGCAACGGAAGGTAGTGCGCGCCCCATGGATAGGCGCTCACGTGATTGGATCCTCCGATGGAATTCCCACCAACCGACGATTCCAGCTCGATCAACGATATCTTTTGTATCCCTGCGTCACGCAGGCGTCTTGCTGCAGAAAGCCCAGCAACGCCTCCCCCTACAATCACAATGTCGGTAGCCCTGTGCTCGGTAGGAGGTGAAAATCCTCCGTGTGCTCTTCTGTGTGCGAGTGCGTGATTAGCCCCGCAAATTCTACCTGGGATAGGTGTCCTTCCAAGAGCCCCAAAACCAAGTAGGCCACAGACAGACGTCGCTAAGAAGGTTCTTCGGCTTATACTCATCAGTTCAGATAGTGCGACCACTCCTCTGTAAAGAGACGAACGAGCACCTGATCGTCAAGGCGATTAACAGGTGCGTCAATCTCTGCCATATCTTTTGGGAAACGTGTTGCTGCATCGAAAACCTCCTGCGTCAAGAACGACTGCTCTCTATATATGACTGGCTTGGGCGCCCGGTGACCAGCAAGTACGAACCCCCACTCACCAAAAGACGGCACATACATGTGGTAGGGCAAAGTTTCGAAGCCTGCTGCTCTCATGGTACCGACTATGCACCAATACGACTCTCGGGCGAAGAATGGGGATGTGCTCTGAACACCGACAACCGTGCTCTCATTCATAAGTTTCTTGAGTGACCTGTAAAACGTCAAGCTGTAGAGCTTCCCAAGCGAATAGTTAGACGGGTCTGGAAAGTCTATGATAATGACGTCGAACGGCTTGCCGGAATAGCCCTTGATCCATTGAAAGGCGTCTTCGTTCACTACGGTCACTTTGGTTGAAGCCAGCGAGTTGTCGTTTACTTGCTTAAGCAGCGATGCCGTTCGAAAAAGATCCGTCATCTCCCGGTCGAGATCGACCAGCACTACCTCGCGAGTGTCCTCATGCTTTAGGATCTCTCGCAGCGCGAGCCCATCTCCACCACCAAGAACGAGAACTCGGGAACGAGAAGGAACTGAATACAGTGCAGGATGGGTCAAAAGCTCGTGGTATCGATATTCATCACGGGTACTGAATTGTAGGTTCCCGTTTAGAAACAGTCGTATTTGACCCCCTGAACGAACCAACGATATCTTTTGATACTTGCTTTGTTTACTGAAGATAAGGCTTCCGTGATAACCAGTTGCCTCAGCTGTAGTTATAAGTTGCGGGGATAACGCGAAGAGTATGGCAAGCGCTACGAGGGCGATACATGCGGTAGTTTTGTGACCCTTGCGAGCCGAGGTACCAAGAACGGAGATTAACCACAAGGCAACCCCCACATTCAACATCCCAAACAGCAGGGCAGAACGTACCAACCCGAGGTGCGGAACCAAGATGAGCGGGAAGAGGATCGAAGCGAAGAGTGCTCCGATATAATCGAAGGTAAAGACCTTCGATACGAGATCCTTAAATTCGAAGGTATCTCGAAGAATTCGGAGCAACAACGGTATTTCGATACCAACGAGGATTCCGATGATAGTAACGAAGAGATAGAGGACTACTCGGAAGGATTCTACGTGTTCAAAAATGAGAAAGAGAAGTCCGGCTGACACACCACCCACAACCCCCACCAAGATCTCCACTCTAATGAAGACATCGATTAACCCCTTCTCCACGAAACGCGATAAGTAGCTCCCGATTCCCATAGAGAAGAGATAACACCCTATGATAGTGGAGAACTGAAGGACCGAATCCCCTAGGAGGTAGCTCGCCAAGGTCCCAGCGATGAGCTCGTAAATCAGCCCACATGTGGCAATGACGAACACTGAGAGCAGAAAAGACAGTTCGCCCCGCTTACCTATATTATCCATGGATCGCAGCTGCAATGATCTGCGCTATTCCGATTGCTGCAGCTCCGAGCATTATCGCGACCGCAATGTTCTGTTTCTCGACTATCTCCTTGCCTACCTGCACCTTAGGCGTAATAAGGTCTATGATGTAAAAGCCCAGGATGAATGTGATTATCCCCACAAATGAGAATATCACGGCATTTGCTACGTGCTTTATATTTATTATATCTCCCATGTGCCCTCCGAAAAATCTCTCTACTTGTGAAATTGCGTGGCGCCCTTCTGAGCACCAACTGAGCTGTTGAACAAGTTCATGATCGAATATCCCTGCGCAGTGATAACTAAGTATGTTAGTACCACAGCTACACACACCATCCGGTACAAGAAAAGCATCTCCTCCTCCTCACGCAGAATCATACGGCGAATAGTCGCTCTCTTCCCATCGTTTTCGCTCGAAGGCATGCCCGCGAAGCAGCACAAAACAGGGAACCATGAGGAGTGCGGCGATGGCCAGGAAGAAATTGCTCCAGATCGGAACGTCGAGCCTTATTCGTGTTACTACTGTACTTGGTTGGTCTCGTGAGAAACTCTCGGCTTCGACCGTAGCAAACACCTTGTATCGCTTCGCCCCCAAACCTCCGATAGTCGACACCTCGCTCGTGGATCCCTCGCTCCAGGACTCACCACCCGTGCTCCCGTAGTAGTACTCTATCGCTTGCGTTGCCCACCCGGACTCGCTGCCATCTTCACTTTCGAGCTCATAGGCTACCTCAACCCAGGAGTTGTTTACAGGTGAATCCGACCGGATCTCGATATTGCGTGCTCTCTCACTTATCTCTATCTCTGCGATTAACTGCTCGGTCCCCGCCTCCATTCGAGTGAAAGTACGCGTGACCTGGAGAATCGATTGCCGCTCGGATGTAGAAACAAAATAAAACTGTGCGAGAATAAGCACAATGCAGCTGAGGATCACCGTTCCCCTTCCAGAAGCGAGCGCTTCTCGATAGTGATTCGGTTGAATCGGAGAGACCTTGAAAGGCTTTGAAAGGGAAGAGATACCAAAGGCAGCCTGCACGACCTCGCGCGAAACATACCGCGAGAGAGAAAATGTTGCTTCGGCGTCGAATGTGGCCTCACTGACCTCCATCGTAATGCCGTACGGCGGACTTATGAAATCAGCAAAATCACATTTGTCGTTGAAGCGCACCCGCCAGTAGAACTCTCCAACTACCGCCTTGACCTGAGATACACCTCGATGAAACAGCGTGTATCCCTCACCCTCAAAGCCTAGTGCATGCCCGTGAGGAGAGCCAGATGGCCTCCTCGTCAGTAACTCGGCAAACGAGAAATGAGCGTCAGAGTAAATCAGGAATCTGAACCCGTGATAAGGATTGAAAAGAAGATATTCGTCCCAAGTGAACAACCATTTTACATCCTGTCTCCTGACGAATCCGATAACCTCCCATTCGACGTCGAACAATACCCCACGAGAGCCCAACGGGATGGCGAGACTACCGATGAGCTCCATTTGTTGATGGGCACGGGTCAGGACCTTGAATCCATCTCGGGTCGAATCGATGATATTACCACACGACTCGCAAGCGAATGTGATAGAGATGCCTTTGGCTCGAACGGCTATTGGAGCACCGCAACTCTCACATGGGATGCTTTTTAGCGACGTGGCCATCCCTGGAGTTCTCGAAGATTAGATAGACGTAAATCGGTGAACCCGACATAGCGACCGACAAAGGCTCGCCGTGCGGGTGGTTGTGGGATGAATTCAGCTGTGGCGATCTCTCCGCTTGGTCCCATCATGTCAATCGCTGTGAAAAAAGTCCCCAGGGGGGACATTCGAGGCATCTCACCTTCGACGACTATCGATTCGGCTTTCTTTATGTCGGACACAACAAACGGCACGGAGCTGATCTCTACCTCTCTCCCAAGGAGCAAGAAGGACTGGTCATGATCCTGCAGATCTTCGAGTATAGTCCGGTAAACCTGTGGATTCTTAGGTTCGAACAGGATAGCCAACGTCCCCTGCGCTTCCGCTAGCCAACCGAATCGCCCATCATCGAAATAGGCATACCATTCGTTCCAAAAGCCGTGCTCCCACGCCAGCCGGAGCCTTCCAATGAGTCCGAAATGAATACCCTCAAACCACCCCTCCGATCCGATCTGAAACGGTGACATATCCTCGGCGATCTCAGACACTACATTTGTGTCGCGATATCCTTCATCGACCTTCACGAGGATATGGCGACAGTATGTGCACGCCACATAGGGAGTATAGGAGTGGAGATTGAGCTCTCCTCCGCAACTGGGGCAAGACAATGAGATAGCCACTAGATCTTCCCGAGTAGCTCCGCCTTCTTTTTGTCAAACTCCTCTTGGGTCACTAGTCCCTTCTTGAGAAGTTCGCCAAGTTTTTCAATCATCACCAGAGGGTCTTCGCCCGCAGAGGCCTTATTACTGGAAGCGCCCTGAAGCGTTTGAGCCATCATCTGTCCCATAGCAAGGCCAGCACCTAAACCGACTCCTGCCTGAGCAGCAGAATCCCCCCCACCTACCCCCGTCAAACTATCGGCAGCTTGAAACTGCGTGTAGCTTCTCAGATCTCCTACAACCTTCATCGATGCTGCTCGATCGAGGTGTTTTTCTACTTCTTCGGGAAGCGAGAGATTTTGAACGAAGAACGACACCAGCTCCAATCCATACGTTGCAAGTTGCGGCTCGGCTGCCGTCTTGAGCGACTCGGAGAAGGCAACTTGATTGGCTGCCATATCCATGAAAGGAACCTTTGATGTAGCTAGGAAGTTACTAACCGAAGTCAAGATGGCCGCACGTAGTTGACCCTGACAATCTTCGACGGTGTACTGTGACGTCGTGCCACTAAGCTTGGTCCAAAATATTTTCGGGTCGCTAATTCGGTACGAGTACACCCCATGTGCACGGAGCCTAATCGGCCCGAATTCTGGGTCTCGGAGAGATATCGGATTCGTTGTTCCCCACTTTTGATCTGTCTGCTCGCGTTGACTAAAGAAAAACACATCGCTCTTG
This sequence comes from Bdellovibrionota bacterium, assembly GCA_040398075.1. Lineage (GTDB taxonomy): Bacteria > Bdellovibrionota_C > UBA2361 > UBA2361 > OMII01 > OMII01. Next base: position 29,956 of record JBBAUR010000004.1, read on the forward strand.
AATGGTGATGAAAATGCCTTATCCCAATTCTTCAAGCTGGTGAGAATTGGTAGGTTCTGCGTGGTCAAGGTGTGGGTACCGGGACCGAAGAGGTCTGCAACCTTTCCCTCATTCACAAAGAGCGCTGACTGCGTTTCGGTGACGATGAGCTTGCCACCATTTTGAATCTCACGATCTTGTATCGGATATCGATGGGCGAGCACACCAGGCTCCGATTCAGTCCAGTCGATGACGTCTATGAACTGTTTGAACAAAAAGTCTGTAATTCCCATACACGAACTGGCCTCCTGCCCTTCATCTTTGTACCTTCAGACTCTATATCTACTTTTCCAGGCTGCAAGGGGTGATCTGTCCCTACATGGCGATTACCCCTTGAACATGAGGCCTATAGCTCTTGTGGCGCTTTCGAGTTTTGAGTGGTTAACAGGTGGTGTATTTCGCAAGGAGGCTACTGATTGGGCTTTGAACGGAGAGCGATCAATTGCGTAAGCGTCCAGGTGAACGAAACGAACAGTACGGGGTTAAGATACCGGTTTTCTATTTTTTAGGCCGCATATCGAGAACGCACTCGCTCGGTCGTATCAGCTCGATAGCTCAACTGCTTGCAGGGTTGCCTGCAATTCGGAATTACCACCATAGGTGTTTATATCGGGTCGAAACGCGATATCGACTGTCGCGTTGGGGTACAGGGCTGGGTGCGATGCTTGGCGCCACATCACACCACTCAAAAATCGCTTACCGTCACTGAAAATAGTCTTTAAGTGCGCACCCTTGATATCCTTGACCTCAACCACTCGGAGGTTTCGAATTACGACGGTCGGTGTCGGATTGCCTACGCCGAACGGAGCGAGTGCGTTTAGGTCATCTACGAGCTGCAGCGTAATCTCGGATAACGAGGTCTCCGTATCAGCATCGACAAACGGGGTCGTTTCCAGTCCCACGAGGCGCCGTTCACACTCGGAGATCCAGGCAGTCTTGAAGCTTTCGAGATTCTCTTCGGCTACCGAAAAGCCCCCTGCTCCGTCGTGTCCACCGAATTTAAGCAGGTAGCTACTTACGGCACCGAGCGCCTCTACCACACTAAAACCTTTGATCCCTCGCACCGAGCCCTTGAAGACGCCAGGGATATCCATGCCCATTACTGCAGATGGTCGGTAGAAGTGCTCGACCAAACGTTGCGCAACTATACCTATTACACCGGTGTGAAATTCCGGATTCCAGACCGCAATCCCCCACCCGGGACCACCGGATTTTTCAATCACGGCGATCGCCTCAGATTTGACAGCGTTTTCGATCTCTTGCCGTTCGAGGTTGAGCTGATTGAGTTGGCGAGCGAGCTTGTCGGCCTTAGCCGTATCATGAGTAGTCAGTAGGTCAACGACGAGCTCTCCATGCACGATCCGACCAGCTGCGTTCAAGCGTGGCCCGATCCCGAAAGATACATCGCCGCAGCCGACGCTACCCTTTATGCCTATGACATTTCGGAGCGCCCGTAGGCCTGGTCGCTTCGTCTCGGAAAGAAGCTCCAAGCCACGTTTGGCAATAACTCGATTGAGTCCGATAAGCGGAACCATGTCGCAGATAGTTCCTAGACAAGCGAGATCCAGATATCGTTTTGCATCGATCTCTTCGACTCCGAGCTCCTTTCTGAGACCGAGCACCAAGTACCACGCCAACCCTGCTGCACACGCGATCTTATCCGCAAAGCCGCACCCCTTTTGGTGCGGATTTACGAAGACATCAGCCGGAGGAAGATCCGCGCTGATATGATGGTGATCGATAACTACGGTCTTCAACCCCAACTCGCGAGCAACGGTCAACTCATGTACGTTAGTCGTCCCAAAGTCGATTGTTAGGAGACATCCAAAGCCCTTAGCGGCGATCTCACGCACAACTCTCTCGTTCAGCCCATAACCATCGACGAAGCGATTTGGTACGAACACCTGGGCGGAGATGCCTGCGTTGAGGAAGAAGTCGTAGACTACCGATCCTCCGGACAATCCATCAACGTCGAAATCGCAACAGATCGCTATCGATTTCCCGCTGCGGTGACAATCGATCAACAGCTTTGCAGCTTCTGGAAGATTCTTGAGCATCGAAAGGTCAGGGAGCCCCTGACGTAACGTCGGTGAGAGATAGTTGTCGAGCTGTGGCCCAGGCTCAAAGCCCCGCGCCGCCAGGACGCGAGCCACGATAGGATTCAATCCGCAGGCCTCTTCTATCCGCTTGGCCTCTGCAAGGTGCTGCGTTTTGATACGTATGCGCTTGTGAGCACGGCTCGCACTACTGGAATCGTTTTTGAATGCTGGGATAGACATAATCAAAGAGTCAGGTAGTGTACCACCATCGACGGGAACTGTCTTGTGGGTCTGTTGCGATGGCTTTACTTCAAGCTATTTAAATCATCTTTTTGATGCCAGTTTACCCTAATTCGGCGCGGTGTGAGCCGAATCCTATGCACGTCTTCCCTTACTCGAACCGCTCCTGGCTCGCCTCAAGGTCTTCTTGGGATCCTTCCTTTGTATCTTGGCACATGTAGCTTTTCTCTTTCGCCAGAAGACTTCGAATTCGCACAGAGGCCCCTCGTATCCGGTTACGCGATGAGGTGCTGCCAACTTGCGCACCGTACGAGGTGCACACCATCGCCAGGCAGAAAACTCCGGATCGTCATGGCTATCGAGCACGATGTCTGAGTTTCTCCCGACAAACTCTACGAGCCAGAAGGTCTGTGCTTGCCCGCGCCACCTACCCCTAGCGTACGAGGGCGGATTACTCCAGTCGTACTGATGAGTACTGCGGAGCTTGAAGAGTCTCCCGATGCTCTCCTGCTCCAAACCGAGCTCTTCTTGAAGCTCTCGCTTTACATTTTCCCGCAGGGAGTACTCCGGTTCCACGCCACCTTGCGGAAACTGCCAATGCCCCTCCGTATTTTTACGTTCACCGAGGAGGAGCTGTCCTTTCGAGTTGAATACGAGCATGCACACATTTGGACGTAAGGGGAGCTTTTTTGATGGCATACGATAACGAGCCCCTGAGCACAGCGGTATTGGGTAGTAGCTCCTCACGTTATATCGCCATCATCTCTTGATCAATGAATGTTTGAAACTGCCTCGCCGATATCGCCCCCTTCAGAAGTTGGAACTGCAGGGAAAGGGGCCATGACAGGTATGCATGTGATGGTAGGTCCTCGAGAAGTTGCCGGATAGATCGCGCATTTATACACACCTCTTTCGCCTTGGCGGAGCGGAGATCAAGCGCCTCCGTCACCAGGATACGCCCGCTAAAGCCCAAGCCATTGCAGCGTGGGCATCCAGTCGCTGAATGAATGGTTTCTCCGAATCGGAGAGAACCTTCACGATCAACTACCTTGCAATTTTCACACAGTCTTCCGAGCAACCGCTGATTTATCACCAATGAAACTGCACCGACACAATGGATGCTGGAGATCCCGAGCGCGTTGAAGCGCTCCACGACGTTCAGCGCTGAACTCATGTGTAATGACGAGAGCGTAAGGTGGCCAGTTGTCCCACATTCAATCGCAATCGCAGCACTCAGGCTATCGCGCATCTCGCCGATCAGGATGACATCGGGATCATGACGCAACACCGAGCGAATCGCTCGCGGATAGTCCAATCCCTGCTGTTCGTTTATCTGCACCTGTACAACCTCAGGTATGGGGATCTCGACTGGGTCCTCGATCGTTACCACGTTCTTGACCTTATTCAGGAGCTCCGAGACGATCGAGTACATGGTTGTGCTTTTTCCACTTCCAGTGGGACCGGTTAGAACGATGAGCCCGTTGGTACGAACGATCGTCTCGCGCACGATTCCCGCTAGGTTCGGCTCCAAACCGAGTGCACTGATAGTAGGTATCGCCCTGGAATACATGAACCTCAAAACAGCACTCTCTCCATGCAGCGTAGGCAGGGTACTGACACGGACACTACGATCTGTGGCGCCAATTTTGGTCGAAAAAGCGCCATCCTGAGGAAGCTTCTTACATGAGATATCGAGCCCTGCCAGCACCTTGATACGATTCATCATGGCCTCGTGCACGTGTAAGGGATACGGAGTCTCGGTATGCGACAGGAGATGGCCGTCTATCCTGACCTTGACGAATCCACCGAGTGGAGATGGAGAGAGATGAAGATCAGATGCCCCCCTCGCAAATCCAAATTCGATGAGCTCCGTAACGAATTGCGCGGCATCTCCAGTGGCCGTCGGTATAGAGCAAGATTGCTGCGCCGAGGCTGTGCGAGTAGCTGAGTTCAAGAGCTTGGTAAGCCGTTCAGTGAGTCGTGACTCAGAGCCCAGATACGCGCGTATAGTGGCTTCTTCAAGTAACGCTTCCGGCACACGCTCGAGCAAGACCTCTAACCCCAGGGCGAAACGAATGCTCCTATAACTCTCAATTGAATCATCAGCAGCAGCACAATGAAGCTTTACTACCCCTGTCGGCAAACCTGAGGAGCGGATAACCGCAACCGGTAATATCTTGAGCCGAATGGCCTGTTCGAAAGCGACTACATTACGAGCCTCTGAGGTCGAACATAGCGCGAGATCTTTGGCAGAAAAGAGCGCGCCCTGAATCAGTTGCGTATCATGTGGGGCAGCCTCTCCTTGACGGGGGGTGTGATTAGTACTCATACCCTCATATCGCTACCAGGCATGATAAGTTGCGTCCGGTCGAGACGTACCCCCTAACCGGTAGGTGACCTCTACCCAAGGCCAATCTTTTCAGTAGCTTAAGACAAGCTCGCTCAGGCTCTAACTCTCGTTGTATCTTGAGAGGAAGCCCACATGTTATGAAGATCTTATGCCCTCACAGGAGCAAGAAGAAAAACTGGGATCGCCTGAGCAGCATGATTACCCGCCCGCTAGCAGGGCAGAGACGCTCACCGATGGTATGCTTGATACCACGCTTACGGACTTATCAGCGAGCTATCTTTCTACCCTTTTTCAAACCAACTCGTCTCGCGCCTGTGTAGAATCCCTGGCTACCCTTAAGCGCTACACCCAGGAACTCGAGAAAACATATGCACCACGAGAGATTCCTTTTTCCTCGTGTGCCGATGGACCGATCATAGATATCCCGAAAGCGGAGCAGCGTGGTGATCTTGTATACATCCCTCGTATACGGAATGCTAAAGCGTTTATCGTCAGCGATTCAGAGGGAGACGAAGAGCTCATACAGGCAATTTTTCGCAAGGAGCGAATACTCGAGAGACTCGTACAAAACAACCCCAACGATCAGGTATTCTTCATCTCTCTCGGTGACATGGTCGACCGAGCAGGACTTCGAGCGAGTCATACCTTGGAGTTTCTACTCAACCTGAAATTTGATCGTGGTTTTCATGACAAGATACACCTCCTTGTTGGTAACCACGAGCTATCGCCGCATATCCAAATGAGCGACCAGCAGGGTGGTTTTTTCCGGGAGGTAGTCGATTTTCGGAGCTCATACTCGATCTTCGGAGATATCCCGGAAGGACTCGATGAAGAGATCTCTACGTGGTTCGAGAGCACCTTTTCCTCGGCTCTTCCCAAAGACGCGGCACCTATTCGTGTGGCAGTGTGGCGGGAATTCAACCGCATCTTCACCCATTCTCCTAAGACGATTGTAACTGCTAACGGCCTCGTTTTGTGTCACGCCGCCCCAACCCACTCAGGGGCTTTTAGCTTCCTGCAAAATTCGAGCAAGTGGCCCCAGCCTTCCTTTAAGCAGGCCATTGAATGGCTCACGGACATACCGTTTAATCTCGAGCGGTATACGGACGAGGAGAAAGAGGTTCTCGCATCGATGCATGAAGCTACGATACAAGATATTACCTGGGGCGATTGGAGTCCGGACGTTGCGGGAACAGCGCCAAATACGCTCCGGGGTCAAGGCATTCTCTACGACTTAAAGACCTTAGAGCAATACCTCGATTGCCTGGGAGCTCGCGTGATGATTCGCGGGCATCAGAAGAACCCTCCTCGCGGGGCAGCTGTACGTACCCCTAACGTCTGGGGAGCTGGAGATTCCCTCCTTACTATCAACTCGTTAGTCGGCTCGAGCCATTTCATACAAGACGATAACGGATTTAAGGAGGTCGCGCAGACCAAGCGAGGCTATTTGGAGGTAGGTCTCGGTAGCCCTATCAACAGTATCAACGACGTTATCGTGCATGAGTTGTAGCTGGTTTCGTACTGCGCTTGTCCTTGCTGATCAAAGCCGAAGTGACAAGCACGATACAAGCTCCGATAAGTTGTAGCGTTGTCAGGCTTTCTCCGAAAAAGAGAAATGCAACTGGTGCAGCGAACAGAGGCCCAGTTGCTCGCAACGCCGAAGAGAGCCAACTCTCGATACCGCCGAGAGAGGCATAGAGTAAAACGATAGCCACTGTGTAGAAAAGTATCGCGTGAGCTCCCACATAAAGCCAGCCGATCTGCTGTTCAGCACCGAAGTGCAGGGGACACACGAGCAACGCAAGGGGTAACGATACGACTCCGCCGAAGGTTTCGGCCAACGCCGCGGTTTGAAATGGTGTCAGCACCTTTGTCACCTGTGGCGCAAAGCGATACGACAACGCAGCGGTAACTACCGCCGAAACGATCAGAAGGTCTCCAAACCACAATATCCCCCGCTCGATACCAGTATCACCTAGAGACAGTAGTACTGCTCCTGCTACGTGCAGGAGTAGCAACACGAGGTGATCGGCCGAAGGTCGCTGCCTATCGAGCAACCAACACCAAAAGATCACCAGGTACGGCTCCATCTTGGTGAGGAACACCGCCTCTATTCCACTCGTATACGCTAAGCCGAGGGTAAAGATCAGGTTCGAGAACACTGCGCGACATGCTGTCAGTTTGAGCAAAGGTACGCGCACCTCCCAAACCTTATTCCAGGTTGGCAACCTACGGCTGATAGTGAGTATGAGCAGGGCGAGCAATCCTCCGAAGAGAACGCCGACAGCTGCGGCCAGGAGAGGGGGAACAGAGCGGACTCCCTGAACTTTAAAAAGCGTCGCGACACTCGAAATGACGCTCGAGAGCACGGCATACGCGATGAACCGCGTGCGCGCGGACGCTGTGCTGACCGCCTGCCTACTCTTGCTGGTCATGGATTACATAGTTCTCGAGTTATCGGCAGGCTTTAAAATTCGCAAAGCTCGAGTTGAACGAAACACCCCGATCATACAACTCTGCAACCGAAGTCAATCTCCCGTACTACCTATGAAATAGCAAGAAAGCCACATGAACGGAGGTCTGTTCAGTTATTGGGCACATAGGGTCAACAACTCGACCGCCTGATGAAGCTTTGCACTATCTGGCGATAAGGGGAGTAGCATGCATCGTGCATCTTCGAATCTTTTAGTGAAATGAAAATGAGGACCGCCCCTCCCCCAGCATGGGAGAGGGGCGTTGTGACAACGCGAGGAGGAAGTTAGCTTGCCAGACGCTGATCTTCTGCACAGGGTGCGTAGATCTTCGCCGGAAGCGATTTTCCTGTGGCAAGAACGTCCTTCAGAGCATCAATCTGCTCGCACGATGCGACCATCCCATTCACGTACACCACGATTGAGGAGAGCGGCATGTAGACCGAGTTCAAAGCCAATACTACTGGACCGGGGCGTTTTCGCTCAGGGTTAGTCCGCAAGATAAGTCGCCGGGCATAGCTGACCCCTTCTCGGTCACACCCGAAGAGATCAGTGAGCCACTCGGGCTGCTTGGACATTGCATAGTCCAAGCTCGCTGCAAGAGACCCCCCTTCTCCCTGAATCAGAGCATCCTCGGGGGTCGCAATCGCCTTGACCGCCAAGAGCGAAAGAGCACGCACCGCCGATGTCCACTGGAATGATCCCGCCCGTCGGTATGCGCCGCCGGTTTTTCCCCGGATACTACAACGCTCCTCACTAGTATCACTCTCTTTGAATTTGACCTCGATGAGCTGTTCAGCTTCAAAGTAAAGTTTTAGGGTTCTCATAGGCTTTCTCCCTCCGTAGTCACCGTATGCTGGCACCTTCAACGCTTGAGCCCAACTTGAGCCTTTGCCTGATCGCCAGCTACGATCTTAAGCTTTACAAAGGTATTTACGGGTAACTGAGGCACCTGCCAAATCACTGTCAATTTCAACGAACCCTAGGCCGGTATTTCGTTATTTTCGGCATTCGAAGGTCTGCAACGCCCAAAGAGGGCCTGCAGCAGGGCACGTACAGTGCGTCAAAAAAGCTCGCGAAAACAGTTGCAAATACTGCTATTTCAGCTAGTTACGTCACTCTTCGCTTTGCGTTTCGGATCTCTATGCGGGGGTCTGAGAGCTACAATACTCGAGAATCTGCTCTCCTTCCCAAGACTCACGCGGGGCTATCACTACCGGATTCACTACGCTGCCGGTCTCTACGCACAGAAGATGCTGATAGTCCGCATCTTCCAAATCTGCGATCTGTCGACAACGATTGATCCATGGGTTCCACACAACGACTTCGGAGAGCCTGTGCTTATGGACACGGATCGAGAGAGAGCGCGCTGGGCACTCGATCGTCACGAGATCGGGCGCCTCTCGGTATATACGATCAACTTCGTGAGAGAAACAAAGATGACTCTCCTTCTGACTACTCCGAGCACGGTTGTTCGTGTTGTCGAGATACTCCAAGCCCTGTAGGCCAGATACCGAAGCGGATGCGATTTCACCCACGTTAAAATACGTGTGATATGCCATCTGGAATTCAAAAGGTTGATCTCCTGTATTCACGCAACGAAAGCTCATGCGCAGCGTCCGGCCGAGCACTACAGACAGCTCCACAGAGAACATATGTGGCCAAAGGTTTCTACTTACTTCAGTGTCCGAAAGCCCCAAACAGATTGAAACGTCCCCTTCGTTGGATACCGAAGTGGAGAGAACATCCCAGTGAGATATACGGGCGAACCCATGCGATGGTAGCGTGCCATCCCCCTTGGAGAATTGCGGGAACACGAGGGGGACCCCTCCCCTTATTGCGGATCCCCCGGTCAGATCAGCAACACGACTGAGAAAGAGTAGCTCGCCGAACTCCGGAACACACCACGAGGTGAGCGTAGCTCCGAAAAGATAAAGCTCAGCGGAGCTCCCGGCTCCCGATCTCAGCAGCGCTTTGGTAAGTCTTCCCGCTCCTTGCTCGAAGGAAACGTGTCCGGCGATTGCGAATCTCTCGGTGGGATAATTTCTCATGAAAAGTACGCTACGAAAGTGCGAGGACGCACGCAACCTGGCTTTAGTAAGTAATCGCGATTCGTCATCGCCAGCGATGACTACTTCGAGCGTACGTTTAAAGCTGAGTTGGCTGACGAGAGCGATATCGGTCAAGCAGCGATGTGGGCACCTGTCCTTACTTTGGCGGGGGTTAGCGATAGCTTCGGTTGGCTCGCACAACAGGGCTCAGAGATAGCGTTCGGTTGCACAGAAAAGGGGAAGAACAAACTTCCGGTGCGGTCGCCTTATCCCTAGCGAAGATAGAGGCCGAGCTTTTTCCTTGGTATTCCCCTTTCCTTCTCAAGCTGAGAGACAGCGCGCCCTCTCTCTTACCCCTCTCCATACACCACTGAAGACAACTGCTAGCTCACACCATCGTTTTCTCTGAGAGTTGGGCGAGAGTGTCCCAGGCTTACTTGAGAATCAACCCTTAGCATAAGCTTTGACACGCCTATTACTCAGGTGTACCTTTCGGCGGCATATCTCGCCTGCGCCTCTTCTTTTATTCGGAAGCAGCTGTTCAACTCGAACGCGTTGAATACACAACCAGCGCCGGAGTAACTTATAGATCTTCGCGGGGAACATCGTGATGACACACGACTTGTGTCCCTTGTCAGAGAGCATGCTGATCACCGTATTGATACGCTCGAGCTTTGTAGCTCCTTCGAAGGCTGCACGAACGACCTTTTCATTCAAAACTCCCCACATCCTGTAAATCGAATCGGCAAACATCTTAGTGTCGAGCTCTCCGGCGAGAAATTGTCGTTCTAGTCCTTTGAGCTCTGATAGGGTATCTGTCTGTTTCGCTATCTCCAAACAAGCAGTTGTGTTGGGGAGCAAGGTCCCGTCAATGTCGAATACGAAGAGCTTAGCTATTACTTTCGCTGCGAAATAACAGACGAAATTCGCCCGGTAGCATTTCATCAGGTGCGATTGCCGGCAGCTTGAGCTGATGCCAATCAGCATAAGCCTGCAAAACATTTCTTGTCGGAGGAAAGAGATTATCTGGTAGTTCGCGGATCTGATACCAACCCCACCCAGAAAACTTGTGCGGCTCCGGATTACGGAGTTCCCCAACTACCGATTGAACAAACGTACCAAAAGTAAAGCTATGAAAATCTTTCTCGCGGTCTATCTCTGCACTGAGAGACATGAGGGTAATCGGTCCCTGCGCATCTAAGCCGGTCTCTTCGAGAAGCTCGCGCTTGGCGCACTCTTGAACCGATTCGCCTTGGTCGATCTTCCCTCCCGGCAAACACCACTGACCACTAAATGGACCGGACGCTCTCTGTCCCAAGAGAATGAAACCCCTATCCTCGACTACCACACCCACACCGTTAATGAGTGCCATATACAGCCACCATGTTCGTGGTCTTTACCTTCTACACCGTTTTTAATGCTGGGCTATCACATTCCTGGAAGCTAGTACTACCATGATTAAGCCTCGCATCACCTCTGGTCCTGCTCTGCTCGAGGTACTGCAATCCGCAGAGATAGCGTAAGCAAAAAACGCTCGGCATTTTGTCGCACGTAGGTGTTCCCCAAGCGAGGAGAACTGCTTCACAAGATTCTAAGCAGATATGAGCTCGCGGACCGCCTCTATACGGGCCAACTTCTGCGCGACTACTTCCCACTCCGGATCGAAGAGGCTCAATCCCTCGAGCTCTGTAGCAAGAAGCCCTTCGTCTTGCTCGAGAACACTTGCATCGAAGGATTCCTCCATGTCGACAGTGTCTGCAAGAAGGGTGAGTACGTCATCCTTGTACGTGCAAACGCCACCTGCTGCTACGAATCTGACCGTATCACCGCTCTCTGTTACGCACTCGGCGATGCCAGTGGCGAGAAGTCCTACGTACTCGCGGTGCCCAGGAAGAAACCCGATCTCGCCCACTGCGGATTTGAGGTTCACTGCCGTAACCGCAGACTCGAACTCGAGCCCGCGCCCCGAGAACACCTTCAATTGAAATGTTCCATCCGCCATCGCCTTACTCCTTCAAGGTTATGCAGCGTGCGCGTACTCAGCAGCGAGCTTCTCGGCTTTCTCGAGCACCGAATCGAGCGTTCCTACCATGTAGAAAGCCTGCTCTGGGAGGTGGTCGAGCTTACCATCAACCAACTCGCCGAAGCTCTTGATCGTGTCTTCGATCTTGCAGTGGATACCCGGGGTACCGGTAAAGGTCTCTGCAACGTGGAAGGGCTGGGAGAGGAAGCGCTCAATCTTACGTGCGCGCGCAACTGTGAGCTTATCGTCCTCTGAGAGCTCGTCCATACCGAGGATCGCGATGATATCCTGGAGATCCTTGTAACGTTGCAGGGTTTGTTGAACCTTGCGCGCTACGCGGTAGTGCTCCGCTCCAACGATGCTCGGCTCCAGAACGGTCGAGCTCGATGTGAGCGGATCAACGGCTGGGTAGATACCCTTCTCTGCTATCGAGCGCTCGAGAGCGATCGTTGCATCGAGGTGACCGAAGGTCGTCGCCGGCGCTGGATCTGTATAATCGTCCGCAGGCACGTACACGGCCTGAATAGAGGTAATGGATCCCTTCTTAGTCGAGGTAATACGCTCTTGGAGCTGACCCATGTCTGTTGCAAGGGTCGGCTGATATCCTACCGCACTCGGCATACGTCCGAGGAGCGAAGATACCTCTGAGCCGGCTTGCAGGAATCGGAAGATATTGTCGACAAACAGAAGCACGTCCCGATTCTCTTCGTCACGGAAATACTCAGCTACCGTGAGAGCCGAGAGACCCACACGGAAACGAGCTCCCGGCGGCTCGCTCATCTGCCCGTACACGAGACACGCCTTGTCGATAACGCCTGAGTCCTTCATCTCGTGCCAGAGATCGTTACCTTCACGAGTTCTCTCTCCCACGCCCGCAAACACCGAGTATCCACCGTGCGCTTTGGCGATGTTGTTGATGAGCTCCATGATGATGACGGTTTTACCTACTCCAGCACCGCCAAACAGGCCGATCTTTCCACCCTTCAAGAACGGTGCGATGAGGTCTACGACCTTAATGCCGGTCTCGAGGATCGCCTTGGAGGTCGATTGCTCCTCGAAGGACGGGGTTGGGCGGTGGATACTCCAACGGGTGTCGGTGTCGACCGGTCCCATCTCGTCGATCGGGCGACCAGTTACATCCAGGATACGTCCGAGGGTCTTTGCACCCACCGGAACCGAGATCGGGGCGCCAGTATCAACAACTTCCTGCCCACGAACGAGACCTTCGCTGGAGTCCATTGCGATACAACGAACCATGTTGTCACCGAGGTGCTGTGCGACCTCGAGGATCAGGTTGTTCTCTTTGTCGTCGATGGTCGAATTGGTTGTGACCACCGCATCGTAAATCTTCGGAATGCCTGCACCTTGAGGAAACTCTACGTCGATAACGGCACCGAGTACCTGTACGATCTTTCCTTTGCGTCCCATTGTCTCACTCATATCCTTCTACCTTTCGTTACTTGAGAGCCTCGGCTCCACCCACGATGTCGAGGAGCTGATTCGTAATACCTGTTTGTCGAAGTTTGTTACGCTTGAGCGTAAGGGTTTCGATCAGTTCGGATGCATTCTTCGTCGCGTTGTCCATCGCCGTCATACGGCTAGCATGCTCGCTTGCCTTGGTATCGAACGCAGCTTGGCGAACCATTGCTCGCACGATACGGGGCACCACGGCATCGAAAACGCGTTGCGGATTCGGCTCGAAGAGCGCGATGTCGTTACGCTCTGCGGGAGTTTTAGCCGAATCGTTCGAGAGCGCCTCACGACTGAGCGGAAAGAGCTGCTCGGTGGTGGGAACGAGTGAAATAGCCGAGCGAAATCGGGTATAAATCACATGTAGTTCGTCGAACTCCTCTTTGAGAAATCCGATCTCGAGCTTCTGACATACGTCGTTTATCGGCCATGCATTCGGGTCATCGGGAAGCGTTTCCAGCGCTTCCTCGTATTGCCGTCCCACACGTCGGAAATACTCAGCTGGCTTTTTGCCCATGATCACCCATGATATCTGCGCGCCTGGGTGCTTAGCTGAAAGATCCTTGGCTACCGTTTCCACCATACGGTTGACGTTGGTGTTGTACGCACCGGAGAGGCCGCGCGCTCCGCCGAGGACCAGCACACGAATGCGCTTTATGCTCGCGCGCGTCTCGAGCAACGGGTGAGAGTAATCACCCCCTACTGCAAGCTGCGCGAGTACCCCTTTCAACGCATCGGTGTACGACCGAGATTTCACCACCGCTTCCTGCGTCTTGCGGAGCTTTGCCGCCGAGACGAGCTTCATCGCGTAGGTTATCTTCTTTGTGTTGTTCACCGACTTCAGGCGCCGGCGAATCTCTTTGAGGCCTGCCATCGTTCGGGGTCCTTATGCTGCGCTTGCGTGTTGTTGAGCCGATTTCTCCTGAGTGGGCGACACCTTTCCATGCGCCGAGCCGTTCAAGCCGGCGCTGATACCTGCAAGAAACTGATCAACAAATGGGGTGATGCACTTCTTGAGCTTTTCGGTCATCTCCTTGTCGAGCTCGAGCTTCTGGCGGAGCTCGTCCATCACATCGGCGTGGGCCGTAAGCATATGACGATGAAGCGCCTCCTCGAACTCGCGAACCTGTGATACGTCGAGTTTGTCGACGAACCCACCGGTTACTGCGTAGATTGACAAGACTTGGAGCTCAATTGACATCGGCACGTATTGGCCTTGCTTCAAGATCTCTACGAGACGCGCACCTCGCGCGAGCTGCGCACGAGTTGCTGCATCGAGATCCGAACCAAACTGCGCGAAGGCTTGTTTTTCACGGTACTGCGCGAGTTCGAGGCGGAGGGTTCCAGCGATCTTCTTCATCGCCTTGACCTGCGCGGCACCTCCCACGCGGGATACCGAGAGACCCACGTTCACTGCTGGGCGGATGCCCGAGTTGAAGAGGTCTGCCTCGAGGAATATCTGCCCGTCGGTAATCGAAATGACGTTGGTCGGAATGTACGCTGAGACGTCACCTTCGAGGGTTTCGATGACCGGGAGCGCCGTCAGCGACCCCGCACCGAGTTCGTCGCTCAACTTAGCTGAGCGCTCTAACAGGCGAGAGTGGAGGTAGAATACGTCTCCAGGATACGCCTCTCGTCCAGGGGGACGACGGAGTAGGAGCGAAACGCTTCGATACGCGACCGCATGTTTCGAAAGATCGTCGTAAATGACGAGCGCATGTTTCCCCTTCTCCATGAAGTACTCACCCATCGTGCATCCGGTGTACGGAGCAAGGAAGGAGAGCGGAGCAGGCTCGGAAGCGGTTGCTGCAACCACGATCGTGTGGTCCATCGCGCCGTACTCTTTTAGGCGCTCAACGACCTGAACGACAGATGAGCGCTTCTGGCCGATGGCGACGTAGATGCAGATGACGCCGTTACCTTTCTGATTGATGATTGTGTCGATAGCAACGGTGGTCTTACCGGTCTTCTTGTCACCGATGATCAGTTCGCGTTGACCTCGGCCCACGGGAGTCATCGAGTCGATCGCCTTGATGCCGGTCTGCATCGGCTCGTGCACTGATTTACGGCGAACGATACCAGGCGCCTTGATCTCTACACGACGATGCTCTGTGGCGTTGATATCACCCAGCCCGTCGATGGGGTTCCCGAGCGCGTCGACGACTCGACCGATGAGCGCTTCACCTACGGGCACAGAGGCTATCTGGCCGGTACGACGAACGGAATCACCCTCGCGAATCTGGGTAGTATCACCCATGACAACCACACCCACGTTGTCCTCTTCGAGGTTAAAAGCTAGACCTCGAATCCCGTTTGAAAACTCTACGATCTCCTGAAGGGCGACCTTACCGAGACCGTATACACGAGCGATACCGTCTCCAACGCTGAGTACGGTACCGACCTCAGTCAGGTCCTGTTCGTTCGAGAGGTTGCCGATCTTGTCCTTGATTATCCTGCTAATTTCATCAGCACGTATGTCCATATCTTCCTTACCTCGTGTCTAAAACTTTCCTTGGATTCTTCAAATTACCGCACCAACTGTAACGCCATACGTTGCAGCGTGCCCGCAACAGAACGGTCGAGATATCTGTCTCCCATTCGAATCGTGAGTCCACCGAGAAGCGCAGAATCGCTCTTGACCTGCAAGGTGACCTCTCCACCGAGAGCTCTTGAAAGCTGTCCTTTGAGAGCCTCGATTGCTGACGCTTGCGACTCCGAAGCTACGGTAACTTCGAGCGACAACGCCTTTCGATACTCGGCTACCAAGAGTGCGAAGAGCTCGGCAAGAGGAGCAAATATCGCTGCCTTTCTGAGGGTGACCAAGGTATGAACCACACGCTTAAGGGGTTCAGTTGCATAACCGCCCAGAGAGTTAACAACGGCATCGACGATAGCGATGCGAACCCCGTTGGGAATACGAGGGTTGAGCATGCTGTCGCGCAGCTCGGCGGAGACCTCCCACGCAGTCGAGAGCGCATTGAGCTGCGCCTGAACCGTGTCAAAATCAGCTGGATTGCATACGTCAAAGAGGGCCTTGGCGTACCGCTTTGCAACCCTCTCCTCTTTTCCTGAACTCATCCCCTGCCCTCCTCTAGTACTTACTGCACGAGCCTCTTGGCACGGTCAACTGCAGCGGCCACATAAGCATCCTGTTGACTGGCGTACTGCCCGCTGGAGAACTTCGAGCGGGCGAGCTCCACGGCACGCGCAACGAGGGAGCTGCGAAACGATGCCTCTGCAGATCGTCGCTCACCCTTGAGGAGCTCCTTGGCCTGTGACCGGATGCGCGAAGCGCGCTCCTCTGCTGCACTGAGGATTGAAGCAGCCTCGTCATTTGCCAAGGCGAGAACCTCAGCACGAGCCTTCTCTTGGTCGGATTTCAAATCCTTCACCATCGCTTCGATCGAACGAAGCTCTTTGTCAGCCGTATGCATCTCGGTTGTCGCCGACACCACGGACCTCTCGACACGCTGCCGGCGAGCTTCCCAACCCGATGCGATGACCTTACGCAAAAGCACATATAACAGGCCAACATACAGGACGAAGTTGAACCAGAAGAAACGAAGGTCCCATACCGATGGGGCGTGCCCCTCACCTGGAGAAGCCATGGCTTCTGAAGCGCCAAGCACTAGCGCAGCAGACAGCAGATAGAAACGGACAGCGAGGCAACCCGCGGAACGAAGAGATGTTTGTGGCATCATGAAAGCTCTTTGGAAACGTTTCATAGTTCTTGGAAACAGATCTCCATAAACTCAGGCTCTACCGTTAGAAACCACACGGAAGGAGCGGCGGTAGGATAACCAGGTTGGGCGAATAAGTCACCCCTCAGAGCGATTATTTTCTAGGGGTTTAAGCCACTTTGGTGCCGTGGATAAAGCGCCCCTCAATGCACCGTGAGTTGCGTGTCAACCCGCGAAACCAAGCTCTCGGCGAGGGCCCGAACCTCAGCATCTGCTTTGGCCTGGGCGTCGGAGATCTGTTGCTCGAGAGCAGCCCTCCCTGCCTGAAGCTCCTGTGTCGCATCGAGCTCTGCCTTCTCGAGGATCCCCTGAGCCTCCCTCTGTGCCCTTGAAACCACCTCAGCTCTCTCCCGGTTCGCCTCTACGCGCGCCTGAAACAGCGCCTCATCATAGCGCGCGCGCAGGGCCTGCGCTTTCTGCTTCATCTGCTCTGCGGTATGTAAGGCCCCAACCGTAACCCCCTCACGCTGCTCGACATGCTCGAGGACCGGAAGAAAAAACTTTCGGCGTAGCGCAAAGTACAATCCGAAGATGAGAAGCGTTCCGACCACAATCATCTTGACGTCGTCAACACTGAGGTCGAGGAATTCGAGGATAGTTTGAAGACTACTTGAATTGTTCATGGCGCTAAGAGTCTACGATTTCGTGCTTTAGATCAACCTAGGCGGCGGGTGCTTGAGAGCGCCCTACCAGGCCCCTACCCCTCAATAGTAGGCATCGAGCAGCGACCGACGAAGGTCGCCCCCGAGGCGATGACTATCGAAGGTGTGGAGAGGTCGCCTTGAACCTCTCCCCTCTCTCCGATACTGAGGGAGGCGCTTGCTGTGCCATTACCAACCAGCTTGCCATCGACCACTATCTCGGGAGCGTGCAGATGACCTTCGACCTGTCCGCCCTGCGCGATAACTATCCTGTGCTCTGCGGTAACCTGGCCGTGCACATTTCCTGCAATTACAACCTCTCCATCGGCCCTGATATCGCCACGAATGGAGGCTCCTGCACCGATTACTGTGGTGCGCGCTTGCTGTCGCGATTGCGGGATCTGGCCTAATTTGTCGTCAAAAAAACGATCTGTGCTAGTGACTGCATTACTCATAGACCCTCCTTTCAGGACCCCTTTATTCACGAGAAGCGCTGAGAATCTCTACAAGCCGATCGAGTTCAGCATCGGAGAAGAAGTGCAGCTCAATCGACCCCCCCTGCTTCGTTCGATGGATTGAAACCTTCGTACCAACCGCATTTCGAAGGCGCTCTTCGAGCTCAGGATATAACGCACTTTCGCGACGCTTTTTCACATCTTTTTCATCGCCACTTCTTTTACCCGTATCAAAAACCACCACTCGGGAAACGATAGCTTCGAGCGCCCGCACCGAGAGCGCCTCGGAGATGACCTTATTGGCCAAGTTGGTTTGTGCGGAAGGCTCCTTCACCGTCAAAATCGCCTTGGCGTGCCCAACAGAGAGGCGCCCATCCGCAACCATCTCCTGAACGTTGACCGGTAGGCGCAGAATTCGAACGAGGTTCGCAACTGTTGCCCTGTCCTTCCCGACCCGCTCTGCGACCTCCTGCGCTGAGAGCGAAAATTCATCCATAAGCCTCTGATATCCCTTGGCTTCTTCCAGTGGATTCAAGTTTTGGCGCTGAACATTCTCGACTAAAGCTATCTCAAGAGTCTGGCGATCGTCGATTTCTTTAATAATTACAGGCACTTGCGTAAGCCCTGCGCGACTTGCGGCTCTATATCGACGTTCTCCCGCTACTATCTGGTACTCATCGTTGAGGCGGCGAACGAGTATCGGCTGAAGCACACCAAGTACCTTGATTGATTCAGCTAATTCAAGAACCTCCTGCTCTGAGAAGCGTGTTCTAGGCTGTGCTGGGTTCGGCTTTAGCGCAGCCACCGGAAGGAAAGTAACACCACTAAGCGAATTGCCTGCAGAGCCATCCACTGAGTTCGCGGGCTCTTGCTGCGGAACTACCGGCACCGCGGGCGTCGAGGAAACTAACGCACTCAAACCTCGGCCGAGCGCCGACCGGGTGTTCTTCTTAAGGCTCTTTGAAAGGTCCATTACTCCTCCTGACTAGGTGTTCCACGTGGAACAGTTACGCCGCCTTCGCATCCCCGGCATCTCCCAAACCGAGGCGTTCCATTAATTCCCCCGCAAGCGAAAGATAACTTCGCGCGCCTGCGCTCTGTGAATCGTACAGACAGATAGGAAGGCCGTGACTCGGGCACTCTGAAAGCTTGATGTTACGTGGGATACGGGTCTTGAAAAGTCGCTCTACGAAATGCCGCTCTGCCTCCTCATACACCTGTATTGATAGGTTAGTACGGGCATCAAACATCGTAAGGAATACTCCCAAAACCTCAAGCTTAGGGTTGAAGGTCTGTTGAACGAACGAAATCGTGTTGAGAAGCCCCGAGAGCCCCTCAAGTGAGTAGTACTCCGCTTGCAGCGGCACAAGGACCCAGCGCGCCGCACCCAAAGCATTCAACGTGAGCAGCCCGGAGGAAGGGGGGCAGTCAATAAGTATCACGTCATACTCAGACTCGATCTCGGCCAAGGCGCTCCTCAGAATCAGCTCACGTCCAGGGGTTCTTCCGAGCTCAAGCTCCAAACTGACTAGGTCAGGGGAGCCCGGCACCACCTTGAGGTTCTCGATAGAGGAGGGAACAACGATATCTGCGAGCTTAAGCCTGCCGAAGAATACATCGTAGAGATCAGCACCCTCCGGGTGCTTCTCAAGACCGATACCGCTGGTGGCGCTCGATTGCGGGTCAAAGTCTAGTAAAAGAACCTGAAAACCTAGTATAGCCAGCTGCGCCGAGAGGCTCACGGCACTGGTTGTCTTACCAACACCGCCTTTTTGATTAGCTAGGGCAACGATATGAGCCATAATTTTTGACAACCTAGTTCGGAAGAAGGGGTACAGAGGTACCATGAGAACAGCACAGGAACAATAAGAAACACAGCTGTTCCACGTGGAACACCCAAGGTTTTTCGATCTCTACAGAATAATTTGTTCCACGTGGAACACCACGGACTAGTCGCTCTTGGTTTGTGGCTGAACAAAGCGCTTGCGCACCTCTGAGAAGCTCTCCAGCAGAAATTCCACCTCGGTCTCGGAGTGGTGAAGCGAGAGTAGGGCCCGTATGACAGCCCCGTTCTTACGAACCCCTCTAGCAGCTAACCCGTCTACGTAAATGCCCCGCTGCAACAGCGCCTCCTGCACGTTGCGGGCGATCTGCACCGTGTCGCACGCTACCGAAACGATCGGTGTATCCTGAGACTGCCCGACCTTCCATCCTTGCGCCTTCAAAGCCTGCCGGACACGGAGAGCACGCGTAGCGAGTCGCTCCCGTCCAACAATCGAAAGCTCGACTGCGCCCAAGGCGACCTCTACCGCTTGGGCTACAGAGGAGGGGGGAGGGGGATCAAAGCGCAGATACCTCGAGCGCCGCACCACGAGCTCCTTCAATTCCGGAGAGCTCATAACTCCAGCCATCTCGGAACCAACCAATGACAGGCAACTACACACCCGACACAGGAGAGCAGGGGGGCTAGCGAGAACCTCAGAGGACCCTGCACCACGCATTCCTGAAAGTCCAAGAGCGGCACTTTCATCCACCAGAAGCCACGCCCCGAACTGCTCAGCTATGCGATTTATCTCAATAATTGGAGCTGTCTCACCAGTCAAAGGAGAAACTGTCTCCACCACGACCAAAACCCTCCGAAGACCGCCGTAACGTTCAATGAACGCCCGTAACTGCTCCGTTGTTTCGTACTCGCCGTAATCAGCGTGAGCCAGCGCGCAAGCGTCAGCGAGCGGCAAGCTGCCCAGGGTAGGGCCTATAACCGCAGCACCGTCTCCGCATAACGCTGTTATTAATGACAGAACGGCCTGATTCTTATTGCTGAAGAGGGTCGTCGCCTCACCACCGAAGAACTGCGCGAGCCGCTGCTCGCACTGAAGATGGCTCCCCGACAATCCACCGGCGAGTCGCGCTGATGCAACGCCGCAACCTGAATCAGCCACCACTTTTGCCATCGCATTGACGATCTCGCGCCGATTGTGAAGATCGAGGAGATCCCAGGATGCAAAGCTCGTAACGGGCTTTCCGCGATACACAGGGTGCCAAGAGTCAACACCTGCTCTGATACCGATATCCGGCGCTGGTGTTGCCACCTCCAGGGTCAGCTCTTTGAGCAGCTCTGCTTTCACTCCAAGCTTCATGCTTACGTCTCGGTATCTCCCCGCAAGTTTCCCTTCAAGAAGGAGTATACGCTCTAGAGGGGCGCGGCAAAACACCGCATTCGCGCCCTAGCCGTTTACAAAGCTCAAGGGGCCTCCTCAGGAGATCGCCCCGGCGGTCGAGTCTGGAAAACCTCCGTACCCCCTCGGGATTAACTGAGTAAACAAGACTCAATCAATGCGTCGATCTCACCGTCTAGCACCGCGTTCACATCCGAGGTCTCGTACTCACTACGCAGATCCTTTACCAGCTGATATGGCTGCATGACGTAGTTGCGTATCTGACTGCCGAAATCGATCTTCTTGCGCTGTCCTTTGAGCGCATCCATCTTGTCGCGCTGCTGCTCTTGCTGCAGCTCGTACAACTTTGACTTGAGGATCTTCATCGCGCGCGATCTATTCTTATGCTGAGAGCGCTCGCTCTGGCAGGCAACTATGATACCTGTTGGGATGTGCGTAAGTCGCACGGCAGAATCGGTTTTATTGACGTGCTGTCCTCCGGCCCCCGAGGAGCGATAGGTGTCGATCCGTAAATCACTCTCGTTCACCTCGACCTCTACCTCCTCCTCGATATCGGGCGTAACAGTGACTGAAGCAAATGAGGTGTGCCTACGCGCATTCGAATCGAATGGGGAGATACGCACGAGTCGATGCACGCCCGACTCGTTCCGAAGATGCCCGTATGCGTACGGTCCACCGATCAGAACTGTCGCGTTCTTGATACCTGCCCCTTCACCAGGTTGGTAATCCATGACCTCAATCGAGAACTTCTTTCGCTCCGCCCATCGCAGGTACATCCTCAGCAGCATCTCGCCCCAATCCTGCGCCTCGGTACCCCCCGAGCCCGCATTGATCTCAATAATCGCCGACTGACTATCGAACTCACCATTCATCTTGCACTTGAATTCGAGCGCTCCGACCGCACTATCGAGCTCTACAATCGAACGAGCAGCCTCACCCATGAACTCCTCGTCGCCGCTTTCGCGCGCGAGCTCAAAAGCGGTCTCAGCATCGCCCTTCACGGTCTCTAGCTTCCTGAACGCCTCGAGGCGTTCAGCGCACTGAGCACGCTCCCGCATCACCGCCTTGGCTTTGGCCGCATCGTTCCAGATATCGTTGGACTGGGATTGGAGCTCTAACTCTTCGACCTTCGTCGTCAGGGTAGGGATGTCAAAGAAACCCCCTAAGGACTTCAACGCGTTCGCTGAGCCCTTGGAGCTTGTACTTCAGTTCGGATGGATCGTGCGGAAGTATCATAGTGTGGGTATACGTTGCTTCGGAGTCACCGTCAAATCGATTTAGTCGGAGCAATCTCAGTCTCGAAAATCCGCAACTCAGATCAAACAATATCATGGTGACCTATTATACCTTCGACCTCTAACGGACCGCAGACCCTCCAGTCCGCTTGCCGCCCGGAGTCGCAGTGCTGTTAGCTAGCGGAGCGGAAGCTCCGCGGTCCATGCGTCGGTCCCTACGTCCTACTCCGCTTCCCGACAAATTCCTCCAGCAACCGACCCCGAATGGTACGCTCTTTCCGCCGCATTCGTTGTGCTTCACTGTGCGGTACCTTTTCATGATCGTACCCGCACAGATGTAATACCCCGTGCACCACGAGCCTCAGCAACTCTTCTCGCTTGGTGACACCGAACTCCTTGGCCTGACGCAAGGTCGTCTCGCTCGATATGACCAGGTCGCCCAGAGAACTCCCTACGAATCTAGGCGTTTTTCCGACAAGCTCCGCCCTTGTAAGCTGCGGAAATGAGAGTACGTCTGTTGCTTTGTCCTTTTTACGGAATTCGCGGTTGAGCACTCTCATGCGCTTGTCGTTCGTAATCACCACGCTCAGCTCATGTACCTCTAGAGGTTTGATCTCCCTCTGCACCTGAGCCAGGACCGCAAGCACAATCTTACGAATAACCGTCGCAGCGATATTCAGCTTTCGACTCTCGAGTGACAGATCTACATGCCAAGCTCGCTTTCCCTCGCTTCGTGCACCTCTAGAACTGCTACGCCTCATTCGACGCCTAATCTCTTGAGATTTTCAACGCGCCGATCGCGACGATTCACATCCCCTCGATTCGACTGATCGGTTTCCTCAGGAGCGGATTCATTGACCTTCTCCGCAGGCTCAGCGTACGCAATCCGCTGGTGATAAATTCCAGAGAGCACACGGGTGAAGCACTTGGCGATGAGGTGGAGATCCCGCAGCGTAAGCTCACACTCATTGAGCTCTCCGCTCGAAAAGACCTTGTTGATCATCTTCTGCACCATCCCCTGTATGCGATCGAACGAGGGATCGCTCAAGGTTCGTGCGGCAGCTTCGATACCATCTGCCAACATGAGTAGCCCCGCTTCGCGGGTCTGCGGTCGAGGGCCAGGGTACGAATAGAGGCTCTTGTCCACAGCGTCGACGTCCTTACCGAGCTCCTCAGCTTCCTTACGAGCCTTGTCGTAGAAATACTCTATCGTGGAGGTTCCATGATGCTGAGGGATGAGGTCCTCGATAACACGGGGAAGTTTGTATTTTCTCGCCAACTCCACGCCATCCTTGACATGCGAACGGATGATGAGCGCCGACATCGAAGGGCTTAACTTATCGTGTCGATTCTCTCCAGGATCCTGGTTTTCGACGAAGTAGAGGGGCTTCTTCATCTTCCCGATATCGTGAAAGTAGGCACCAACACGGCATACTACCGGATTAGCTCCTATGGCGTCTGCGGCAGACTCGACCATCATGCCTATCACCATCGAGTGATTCCACGTTCCAGGTGCTTGGACGCTCAGCTCCTTTAACAACGGGTGATCGAGCGTTGCCATCTCGATGAGGCGCATATCAGATGCATAGCCGCCGAGATACTCAACTACCGGCGTAATCCCGACGACAAGAAAGGCACTCAAACATCCCGCGACCAAACAGCCCAAAATCCTTGCGCTGGCATCAACGAGGCCGAGCGGGGGGTATAGAACGATCGAAATAATCGAAAAAGGAACTGCTATCAGAGCTATATTGAGAGCAGCCTTGAGGTATGCGGACCGGGAGCGCACTTGCATGAAACTCGTACACGCAACCAGTGATGTGGTGAGAACCAACATGAACGAAAGCTCCGGCATCGGGAGATAGAGTCCGACGAGTACTGCCCCAAATAGCGAGGCCATCAGCCCAAAATGTAATCCGAGTACCGACTGAATCAACAAAACTGCAGATGTTACGGGTAAAAAGAAAGACAGCGACTGCTTGGAGATCATCCCGTTCGCTCCTCGCTCCGAGTAATGAATCAGCGCGAGTCCGAGGACGTTTACTATCGACACCAACACTACCGACAGAGCTAGAAGGAGATAGAGCCATACGTGCGGCTTTACATCACGGGTACGGTAACCCGTAAGAGCGAGCTTGGCGACGATGTGCAAACCGAAGAGCGTCAGAAGTACACCGAAAGCCCGTGACACTCGCGCGGCTAATGCGTCAGTCGAGGACCCCCCCCCTAAACACAATTCAGCTACTGCAGTGACTAGTGCTTGAAGCACGAAGATGAGCACTGCCCCACTCTTGAGCCCCAGCGAGATCTCTTTAAACTTCATCTTGATCGTACGCCTGGATGATGCGCGACACGAGCGGATGCCTCACCACGTCCTCCTCCGAGAATTGAACAACCGCCACGCCGGGTACGTCTTTCAATATCTTGAGCGCATGCGAGAGCCCGGACATAGTACCACGCGGCAGATCTATCTGGGTAATATCTCCAGTCACTACACACGTAGAACCGAAACCGAGGCGCGTGAGAAACATCTTCATCTGTACGGGTGTGGTGTTCTGAGCTTCATCAAGGATCACGAACGCATTCGATAATGTGCGGCCACGCATAAAAGCGAGGGGAGCGACTTCCACGACACCCTTTTCGACCATCTCCTTGGCACGGTCGAAATCAACCATGTCGTGCAATGCATCGTACAGTGGGCGCAGGTACGGATTGACCTTTTCAGCCATGTCACCAGGAAGAAATCCGAGCTTCTCGCCAGCCTCGACTGCTGGACGACACAACACGATCCGTTTTACCTCTTTATTGACGAGAGCAGACACAGCCATAGCCATGGCCAAATACGTCTTACCTGTCCCCGCTGGCCCAACACCGAGCACTACACTATGGTTCTTAATCTGCTCGATATAGGTCTTCTGCTTGAAGGTCTTCGGGACTATCTTCGTTCTCTTTCCCGAAACTCGGATCTCGTCGCGGAAAAGCTCCTCGAGACGAAGTTTACGGTTACCCGACAACATTCGAATTGCACGCTCTACGTCCCCTTTGAAGATCACCTCTCCCTGCTCGACCAATCCCCTCAACTGTACGAGCAGATCGGATGCGAGCTCGACATCGGTATCTTGTCCTACGAGGATTAGACCGCTTGGACTGCGACCTATCTTTAATCCCAGATCACGTTCGATTACCTTGAGGTTCTCGTCCTTGTCTCCTACCAAAGCCTGCATCACGCTCGACTCTGGAAATGCGACCTCCATCTCTTTGGTAGCACCTTTGGGATCGCTTGCTCGTCGTCCGTATCCTGTCATTAGGTCTCTTCTCTTTAAGGAGTATCGTTCGGCTTGTTAGGCTCACTCTGCATATGGTACTCGAAGGTTCCCCTCTGGGACCATATCCCTGTCTGGAACCCTGACCCTTCGATATATGATACACGAAAGGGGCGATCGTCGCGACCATCACATCTCACACCGAAATATATAACGATATCAGGCCTCCGCAAGCAGGCCAGCGGAGGCCAAGGCCCCGCCCAAGGCGCAGAGCAACCGATATGATGAGGCTGTATGCTTGGCGAATAGGCTAGGCGCTCCAGCAACAACCAACCTTACTGTCTTGGACAAACGCGGTCTAAGGCTTCTTTGAACTTGGCGAGATCAAGGGGTTTCACCAGATAGCCATCACACGACATAGAGTGCGCTCCGTAGATGAACCGGCCTGCCGTACTTTCGCTCACTATCAAAACTCGCGTGCTGATCCCGCCGACCAGCTTCCGAGGCTCTTCGAGCGAGCGCAGGAGGGACAAAACTTCCAGCCCCGGCATACCGCTCATCTGCAGATCAAGGATGCAAAGGTCGTACGGTACTCCTCTCTCACTGGCATCAGTGATCAATAGCGCCGCTGCGTCCCCGTCCCTAGCCTCGACGATGATGTGCTCCGGGGTTATCGCTGAACGGATAGCAGCGATGGTCTCCTGGTCTTGCTGGGCTATAAGTATACGCATCCTTCTGTATCCCTCGCTTTCTTGGGGAAGCAAGCTATGCCGTTGGTACGTCTCGAGAAACTACGGGAAGGGTATCCGGCAAAGGAAATCCCTCCAAAGTTCGCCGCACACAGTCCAATGCCACATACGTAGCGTAAGTTCGTACGTTACCTCGCTCACTCGGATAGAGGCATCGAAGACTGATAACACCCTGCGGTGAAGAGAATCCGACGTAGAAGGTCCCGACCGGCTTTTCATCGCTACCACCTTCAGGACCCGCAACACCACTCACCGAGAGGCCGAACGTTGCGCCGTAGAGAGTTCGGACGCCGCTCGCCATCGCCTCGACAGTTTGCGCACTGACTGCGCCATACGTATTGAGAACCTCTCGAGATACTCCCAGCGCACGCTCCTTTATGTCGTTATGATACGCCACCACTCCGCCGCGATACACAGCCGAGGACCCAGGGGTTCTCGTCAAGAACTCTCCCAGCATGCCTCCCGTGCACGACTCAGCAGTAGCGACAGTTGCTCGCTGTTCAATCAAAAGACCCTGCACGTGCTCGACAAACGACTGCGAGGGATCCTGCGAGAAGATATAGCTCCGCCCGAGAGCACCACGTATCCTTTCTGCCTCTTGATCGAGCCCCAAAAAGTTCTCAGATGCTTTCAGTACGACGTGTACTTCGGGAAAAGCTGCTCGATACGAAACAACTATCTCTGACGGTAAATTCAATTCCGATACGAGCTTTCCAACTAATGACTCAGGAAAACCAAATGTCTTGAACGTAACTCGCTTGAGCCTAGGCAATCCCGCACTACGCTCACGCACCAATGGAGCAACAGAGTTAGCGTACATACCCTTGAACTCACGCGGTACCCCGGAGAGCGAGCACACCGTCACCCCCTCCTTGGTTGTCATCATGAATCCTGGCGCTGTTCCCCTCTCGTTTGGTATCATCGTGGAACCGACCGGAAGGAGCGCTTGCTTGAGGTTTGTCGCATCTAGCTTCCGGCTACGCTTGCTGTAAAAGTCTTCCAGATGCTTACGTGCATCAGGATGCTCTGCGAGCCCCACCCCGAAGAACTTTGCAAACATATCGCGGGTCAGATCATCGTCGGTAGGACCGAGACCTCCTGAGGTTATGATAATGTCGCTGACGGCGCTCAATTGCTGCAAGCCATTCATCAGTTCCGACATGTCATCGTCGACCAGAAGAACTCTCTTCAGCTTGAGACCTGATTCCGAAAGCTCTCGCGCAACGAAATTAGAATTGGTATCGACTACACGACCATCGAGAAGCTCAGACCCAGTTGCAAGTATAGAAACCGAGAAAGTCATGCCCGAGGCTTACCAGCTGCAATCGACGCTATCGACATCGATTCGTGCAACTTCTTCAGGTCGGCGATCATTGCGAGCACCGCCGCCGGTGGCCTGATCGCATCGGGAGATTGCATGATCTTAGCCTTGAGTGGATCTATGTATTTACCGTTGTCGAACAGACCGAAATGGAGGTGGGGTCCAGTGGCCAAACCGGTCTTACCAAGGGTTCCAATTACGGAACCACGAGTCACTCGCGCACCCTTCTTGATACCCGAAGCGATCTTGTGGAGGTGCATGTACTCGGTCGTATAGCGCGAATCGTGTGCTATCTTCACCATGTTCCCCATCGATGATGAATACCCCGCAGCGACAACAACGCCATCACCAACCGTGCGGATCGGAGTTCCTATAGGCGCGGAAAAATCTACACCGTTGTGGGGGCGGGAGATGTGCAGAATAGGATGGAAACGCGAGGTAGAGAAGACCGAGGCGATCCGCGTGTACTGAACCGGATATCGCAGAAACGCCTTGGTCGGCATCTGACCGTTCTCATCGAAATATCTCACGGTTCCATCTGCTGCCACGTCACGTACGACAGCCATTAACTTGTCTCCAAGCTTGAGAGACGCAGCGCGAATCGCTCCCGTCTCGAGCTGCTCACCATCCTCGGTGAAGGCCTCCTCGAACACGACTGAGAAAGTATCCCCAGGCTGCAGATCCTTGCGGAACTCGACTCGATTACTGAAAAGGTCCACAAAGTCATCAACGACCGAATACGGAATCTCTGCTCCGTTGGCCGAATCCACCAACGATGAGAATATAGTACCCGAAACCTTTCGTTCCTTACGGATTACTCGGGCTTGATCGATACGCGGGATATACCCCTGAGCGGGATCTCCTGTGAGGATCAAAGTAGCTCCGCCGGACAGCTTTCGACGAAGCTGGACGATCTCACCTGCTTGACGCGTAAACTCTATCGACTCTCCAACCTTGAGCTCATGAGCAGACACCCGCGCATCCTTGAATGCGTCTATTACTGCCTGTGCGCCTTCCGAGTTTCCACCGATATCAAGCCATACAGAGGAGAGGGTGTCACCTTTGGAGACGGTGTGTTCGAACGTTCCGTCTGCGAGTAGTGCATCACCAGCGCCAAATGGGGTAACGGGGGTACGGACGGATATATCGGTTCGAGGAGGCGGCGATGAGACCCCCTCCTCCAGTGAGAGATCTCCGAGCTGTTGAAGCGGACTCTCGTCACTGTAAAGAAGAGCGTTGGATGAGAGTCGCAGCCCCGCGACATCCGCTATCCGAGTCCCTAGGTTCGTACCATTAATAAGTAGTAAGCCACCGGCTACAACAACCGTAGTTCGGGCAGCCAAAACATACCTGCTCATGCAAGCCGGACTGTATCTGAACTGTTCAGGGTGTCACAACCCCCCAAGCGGCTCTATGTGCCGCTCGGCGCTGCGATTTCACGAACTTGAGTGAATTTCTACAAAGCGACAGGGGACTCTGGGAACTAGCACCAGTCATGCTCGGGCAGCCCTGATAACACCCTGCGACAAGCGTATTTCTATCGCCTTTTCAACATGTTACAACTCCAGCTGCAACTATGACAATTATCGCAGTAGATGTCGGAACCGTACGAGTAGGCTGCGCTGCTGCCGATGAGTCTGTGCGCATCCCCTTTCCGGTAGCGGTCTGGCCACGCGCGCAAGCGCGAGCGGAGAAGGAGCTCTTGAAAGCTCTCGAAGAACGCCAGGCGAGCCTACTGGTAGTGGGGCTCCCTCTGGATCAGCATGGGCATCGAACTTCTATCTGTGAAAATATCGAGGGCTTTATTCGTCGTATTGCTAAGAGAGCCGTGATCAAGATTGTATACGTCGACGAAGCATTCTCTTCGGTGGAGGCTACACAACGGGCCGCGCACAGCTCCAGCTCGGTCAAAGAGGTCGATGCCTTCGCCGCGTGCTTAATTCTTGAACGCTACTTCGAGAGCCTTGGCGATGGCTCTCAACAATCCTAGAGGACTGTGTGGTTCGAAAGCTACTTCTCACCATTTTGTACGTTGCGACCCCAATCGTAGTCGGCCTCGGGGTCTATAAAGCGCTGGATACCTTCTTTTTCTCGCCGCTGAATCCTGGAGATACGAGCACCACAATATTCGAGGTACCTCCTCAATCAACCTTCAAAGGGATCGCTAGAGATCTCGAGTCACAGGGTCTCATACGCAGCCGGTGGTCTATAATCGCTTTCGCAAAGATCCGTGGACAGGATACCTCAATTATGGCCGGCGAATACGAATTTTCGCCCTCCATGCGTCCCGACGAGATCCTCGAGAAGATGGCTTCAGGAAAGATGTTCCTCCGCAAGATTACCCTTAAGGAGGGAGAGTCGATGCGAGAGATCGGTCCAGACCTCGAGAAGCAGGGGATCTTGCAGCAGCTCGATTTCGAGAAAGCACTCTCTGACGGCGGGTTGTTGCAGGAGCTCGGCATAACTGCAACCAGCCTCGAAGGATACCTCTTTCCCAACACGTATCAGTTTCCCCGTAACACCCCGGCAAAAAAGATCATCGAGACGATGCACGAGCAACTTCAAAAACGTTGGTTACCCGAATGGGACGAGCGCTTGACTCAATTGTCCATGACCAAACACCAGCTGTTAACCCTGGCCTCCATCATCGAAAAGGAATCCGGCAGCACTGACGAGCAACCTCTCATCTCCTCTGTTTTTCACAACCGCCTCAGTAAGGGCATGAAGCTCCAAGCAGACCCTACTGTTATTTACGGAATTCCGAACTTCAACGGCAACATCACCAAGGAAGATCTTCAAACGCCGACACCGTACAATACGTACGTAATTACCGGTCTACCCCCCGGCCCGATCGCCAATCCTGGATTAAGCGCTATCAAAGCGGCCCTGTATCCGGCCACTTCTAACTTTCTGTACTTCGTTGCGAACGGGCAGGGGGGACACGTCTTTTCAGAGACGCTCGAGCAGCACAACGAATCAGTTAATATGTACCAGAAAAATCCCTCTCCGTAGCGAGCGAGGCCATGTCTGATTCGATAGATGTCCTCTTACTCACCGTTCAAAACAAGGAGCGTAGGAATCGCGCCATCTCTCTTGCCCTTCTCGTTGCGGCATATATAGCCTCATTGTTACTCCTCACCGTTACTGCGTATTGGTATGACTCGTGGCTGGTACTGACACTGACGCCCCTTATGGTAGCCGTTCTGTGGTTCGTCTCTCGAACCGGCTTTCCCTCGCTGTCGGTAACAACCGCTGAAGCATCGGCGCTCGTAGAAAACGGGTTTTCTACCAAAGATCGGCTCAGCTCCTTCGTTCACCTCGAGGGATCCACACTCGACATCGACGTAACGCGCCGAGAATTTATCTCTCGACAGCTGCACTCAATCATCTCGAAGATCCCCGACCCTCAAGCCCTGGCAGCATTCAGATCCTCCAGCGCAGACAGACATGCTGCCATAACCACGCTCGTAAGTGCCCTGGCAGCACTCGCACTCTTTTGGTTTCGTCCTCTGACCCCGCTCGAACAGGCCGCAAGAGTAATTCGTGAGATCGTAGAAGCACACCCAGACTTACCGATTCCGCTGCAAGAGAAAGCTCTAGACCTGGCGGTCACTACCCAAGGCTCTCCTTCAGATACTGGACAGATATCCGAAGCCTTGGAGCGCACCCGACAGGAATTGAGTGCAGCGCTGAGAGAAAACGATCCCTCGGGCCGCGATCTGGCTCAACCCGATGCTTCGGGAGCCTCTCCGCATTCTCCTTCAGAGAAGCCGCACTCAGCGAGGAAAAACGAAGAGAGCAAACCAAATACTACTCAATCGGGGAACGACACTCGCGAACAACGGAAGGAGGCGACTCCAGAAAAAAGACCTCGAGACCAGCAAACTTCGAGCAAGCCCGAGCAAAAAGATCCGCAACAAAAGGAGACGGGCAAGGAACAAGAGAAAGCACCCGATTCTCAGCCTCCCTCACAGGACTCCTCGAACGATTCGAAGTCTGAGTCTCAAAAGGAAAGGAGCGGTCAACAACAAGGCTCTCAAGACCAAAAATCACAACAGAAACAGGGAGGGTCTCAATCCGAGCAGGGCAGTTCTGGTCAGCAACAGAGCTCAGAGCAACAGCAGTCGCAGCAAGCAGGTAGCGGGCGACAACAAGATTCACAGGATCAGCAATCCGGTGGCCCGCAGGGCGACGGGCAAGGGCAGGGGAGCGGATCTGCTCGAGGACAAAATGATTCGCAGCAAGAGGGCTCCAAAGGTTCACCCTCATCCTCTGGTAAGGGCCAAGGAGATGGGCAGCAGAAGACGGGGGAGTCCAGTGGTTCGCAGCAGCAAGGACAATCGGGCGCATCACCCTCTCAGTCAGGCGAGCAAGGTGTAGACCAGGCGCTGAACCAACTCGATCAAGCCCTTCAACAGATGGAACAAGCGGTCGAGCAGCTCCAGCAACAAGAACAAGGGTCTCAAGGCCAAGGAGGTTCAGGAGATAAAGAATCCTCTGGCGATGATAAAGGACAGAAAGGACAAAGCGGGCAGAAAGAGTCGCCCAACGACAAATCTGGCCAGACCAACAAGGACTCGCAGAAGGGATCAAAGGGCGAGGGGAGCGGAAAGGAACCCAACGATTCCTCACAGCAACAATCTTCTCAGCAGGGAGATGCTCCAAAGAGCGAACCGAATGACCAATCATCCTCTCGAAACAAGCGCGGTACAGAGGGTGAAGACAAAGGGGAGCAGGGCTCATCAGGTAGCGATGATTCGCGTAGCCGAGGGGAGCCGCAGGAGCAACCGGAGCAAGGTCTGGAAGGCAGTGATGATGGGGTCGGTGAGAGATCGTCGATGCCTGATCGAAATGCAAAAATGAAAGAGATCGGCGATATGGGGGAGGGGCCAGGCGGCGAGGGCCTCGGCTCTAACACAGCCTTCAAACAGTCGGAGATCACCTCACAGGACGAGAAGTTCGACACCCGCTACACCGGTAGCGACTCCTCTCTCGAAAAGAACAAAGCTCCGGCTCAACCGAAAACCTCCATAGAGGACGTGACGCTTGCAAAGCCAAAGGGTTCTAAGGAAAAAGACGAGCAGCCAATACCGCTCGAATATCGGGATATTTTGAAGTAGTAGCTCGGACGACTAAAACCGTACGCGAGTCCACTCGTTTATCCTCTCCGCATTCGATAATCGGAGCTCTGCCTCTATCTTTGAAACAGCTGCAACTATGGTGAATATGTCCCTTTCAGAGCCTTTGCGAACGATCGATGACTCAATCGCCCGCCATGACAGAGCTCGATCTTGCTAAGCATGCGTGTCCAGAATTCTATTCCAGCACGGCTCGTTGGTGTCGGCGCCGAATTCGTCGATCGAAAATAATTCGATGTTAGATGGCTACATTTCTACTCGCCCGAATGCCTGATACGAACCTCTAGGCCCTTACTCTCCTATGTGCCCCATTCCAGCTCCCCAGCGAATGAAACCTCAGCCCGCCCGGCCTTGATCACACCGATAGGATAGGTGTGGTGTCCGTATCTCTCGAGGACCGCTATCGTCTTCTCGACATCACCTACTCGCACTACCGCAGTAAGACCAACACCGCAATTGAGCGAGCGCAGCATCTCCGCGTCACTAATACCGCCGATATCACGGATCACTTTGAACACCGGAAGAACCTTAATCCTCGAAGCATCGATCTCTGCATGCACATCCGGAGGAAGCACCCTCACCACATTTCCGGCGATTCCACCCCCTGTGATGTGTGCAAGACCGGCCACGCGCACCTGCGCAAACAGCTCCTGAAGCGCTCTGCTGTAGCACGTGTGAGGTTCGAGAACTGCATCCAGAAACGTTTGACCACCGGCGATCTCGGATGTCGCAAGCTCCGGGTGCGCATCGAGTAGGCTTCGAACAAGTGTGTATCCATTGGTGTGCAACCCATTCGAGGCCACGGCAAGTACAACGTCGCCCTCCCGTATCGCAGAGCCATCGACTATCCTCTCTTTGTCCACAACGCCAAGAGCTGCAGCGCTCAGTATGTACGATCCCGCCGGCAGCACACGCGGTTGCTCAGAAGTCTCACCACCCACGAGATCGCAATCTTGTGCTCGACACGCATCTGCAACCGCTGCAACGAGTTCGACGACGACCTCTTTTTCGAGGGCTCCGCATACGATCGTATCGAGAACTGCGATAGGCCGCGCGCCCATGACAACTACATCGTTGATAAGGTGATTGACGAGATCGTATCCAACACCAGCGAGGCGCTTGTGCTGCGCCGCAAGCAGCTGCTTGGACCCTGGCTCCTCCATTTTGAGTACGAGCACGGGATGTTTACAATCGGTGAAAACGCCATCGACTAGCGAACCGAATGCACCGAATTTATTGAGTACTCGAGGGTTACTGGTCTCCAGTGATTTGGCCATAAGCCTCTTGGTATCATCGGCGTTGCTGATGCTTACCCCCGCCTTTTCGTAGGTCATTCCCTCTTTTGGTCCGTTTTCGCTGCTCATACCCACCCTTATTCGGCTACCAGAACCGCGTAAAAATAGCATGGGTAGCCTCAATGATACAGAACTGCCTCGTCGATTGCTTAGGGAAAAAGGCTCTGGTAGCCTTCCAGCACCAGTGCAACACAGAGGGTATACAACCAGCAAACTACTATGAACGTAGCGGTAGTCATTCCCAGTTACAACGTTAGAGATCACATCCTTTTCGTCCTCGATCGAGTAGGTCCGCTCGTCAATCGTATTTACGTGGTTGACGACAAATGTCCTCAAGGCTCGGGAAAACTCGTGGCCGAGCAGTGTACCGATCCGCGTGTGACGGTGCTCTTTCACGAAGCGAACGAGGGCGTTGGCGGAGCCATGGTGACCGGATATCGACAGGCTCTCGTCGACGGTGCAGATATCATCGTCAAGCTCGATGGTGATGGACAGATGGACCCCGATTTAATCGCTAGCTTCACCTCCCCAATAGAAAGAGGAGTAGCTGACTACACAAAGGGCAATAGGTTCTACGCTATCGAGAATCTCGAAGGGATGCCCTTCGTTCGAATCTTCGGGAATGCTGTACTTTCGTTCGTCAACAAGCTGTCGAGCGGATACTGGAATGTCATGGATCCGACGAACGGGTACACGGCTATTCATGCATCCGCTCTCGGCGCCTTGCCGCTCTCTAAGCTCGAAAAAAGGTATTTTTTCGAAAGCGACATGCTCTTTCGACTCAATACCGTTCGTGCCGTGGTTCGTGACGTTCCGATGAAAGCTGTGTACGGTGACGAGAAGAGCAACCTGAGCATCTTGCGCGTGATTCGAGATTTTCCCTCGAGGTACCTGACGCGATTCTTCAAAAGGCTCTGTTATAGCTACATCCTCAGGGATCTCAATGTTTGCTCCATTCAAACATGTGCAGGTATCCCGATGATAGCGTTTGGCGTCATTTATGGTGCGTACAATTGGTACATCAGCGCGATAAACAACACTCCTGCTCACACCGGCACTATCATGTTGGCTGTATTACCTGTGATGGTGGGTGTTCAACTTCTCTTGGCAGCTATCTCTTTCGATGTCTCCAACATCCCATCCATACCCCTGCAGGACACCCTACGAGCGGTCGAGACTCCGAGGAAGTTCGTTGTATTGAACCAGAAAGCCGCTAACGATTGAACGCCCGGTGCGTATGAGCAGCGCGGTACGGGTCGACGAACAAACCCCTTCCGAGGTAACCTCTTTCGGGCTCGACAGGCTGCTTGAAAGGCCTTTGTCACCCAAACAGCTTCTTGTGCACCCTGTTAATGGCCTCTCGGCTGGGTATCTTCTATGCTGGACCACACCTTCGTCATTCTCGCCTACAAGGAATCTGAATTTCTCAGGCAGTGTATCGAGTCTTTGCGTGCTCAGAGCATGCCAAGCCAGATACTCTTATCAACCTCGACACCCTCTCCGTTTCTCGAGAGGATGGGCGAGGACTACAAGATCCCACTGCGTGTAAATGAGGAAAGGGGCGGGATCGCTGCAGACTGGAACTTTGCATACCGACAAGCGACTACTACATACGTAACTTTGGCTCATCAGGACGACATCTATGAGCCATCCTATGCTGAGCAGTTGATAGCGTGTGCGGATGAGCGAGCAGATACGCTCTTTGCTTTTTCCGATTACTACGAGCTCATCGGAGACACTCGCAAAGAAGCGACTCCGAACCTCGTGGTGAAGCGGGTTCTCCGCAGGCTCAGCTACCTGCACCAACGTCATGTCACGTCCTCCTTCCGAAAACGGCTCCTGTTGGCCTTCGGCTGCCCGATCCCTTGCCCGAGCGTCATGTTCAACACCACGCTTTTGGGCGATTTTTGGTTCTCCACAGACTATTCCATCAACATGGATTGGGATGCATGGTATCGTTTGTCGAGCCTGTCAGGGAGCGTTGCCTGTGTTCCAAACAAACTGCTCGGGCACCGTCTGCACGCTCAGAGTGAAACCACCGCCGGCATCGAAGATCGCCGTCGACCGCATGAGGATAGACGCATGTTTGCGCGCATGTGGCCTGCCCCTATCGCACGTGCCCTCGGAGCACTCTACGAACTCGGCTATCGCGGTAATGCAGGCCACTAAGTAAGAGCCCTAAGGAAGCGAGGCAAAACCCCTCCCTGCTGCGAAAGCGGATCTTGGGTTGCTCTTCAATTTTCACGATGGGTAAGTTTTGCTTCGCTTCCCGAAGAGCCCCTCACAAGTCTCACTTTGACAAGTCATCAAAAGGCTTTTACCGTGCCCCTATAGGGTGTCCAACGCTGCATCGATACCAGAACCCCATTAATTTGAGTGCTCCGCACATGCTCGAATTTCGCCTTCCGGCTCTCACCTGTTCACTCAATCTGATCCTCGGGTTCCTGGTATTCTCACTCATAGGGTACGCGATCATGGCGCTCATGGGCGGGCGATGGCTGCAACGGCTCAAACCAATCCCAGTAATCTGGTTTTTTGTCGTCGGTCAAACCGGTATCACGACGTTGTACTATTTCAGGTCTCTGCTCTCGCACGTCGCCAGAAAATATGTCGGGGTGAGTATTCCAATAAGCGCGGTTGAGCTTTGGTCCTGGGCCGTGGCTTTCGGGGTGTTGGGCGCTATTTTCGCCTGTCGCGAATACCGATCCCTTCCTCGCAGATCCAAGCTTCGTAGTTTTACATCCCTGATAATTCAAGCTTTCACTTTGTGGTTGGTGCTGCTGGGGATCAGCCTGATGGA
Organism: Bdellovibrionota bacterium; assembly: GCA_040398075.1. Classification (GTDB taxonomy): domain Bacteria; phylum Bdellovibrionota_C; class UBA2361; order UBA2361; family OMII01; genus OMII01. The sequence goes on from JBBAUR010000004.1 coordinate 66,455, forward strand.
GCTGCCGCGAGAGATAATGCTCTCGAGCGACCCGGACCTTCACGCCTTTTGGGCATCACAAATAGGCAGGATAGGCGAGGTCCCCTGGAGCCAGGGATTGTGGGGGCCCGACCGATTCGGGTATCCAGCTGGGTTCGCTGTCCTCAATTACACGTGGAGTGTGTTTTCGAGCCTCAGCATTCCAGAGATCGTTACCGCTCAACCCCTCATACAAACACAACTCTCCCTGGCCCTCCTTGCATGGACCGCCTGGTTCATGAGAAGCGACCGCTCTACGTGGTCCGAGGGACACATTGTATTGCTCATTTTAATCACGATCATTTACTACTTTTTCCTACCCTTTGGTTATCAGAACAATCATCTGCATTTAGAGGGTACAGGTCGTCTCTCTGCCTCTCTTCTTGCCTCCACGTGTCTCAGCACCGCTCTCATCTTCTCGAGAAGTGTCTTAAAAAAAGAGAGCTCTGCCGACGATGCCTTCCGATATGTCTTTTTTGTCGGTTCAATCATCGTCTTCATTGCTCTCATAAATCCGGCTGCGGTACTCATTCCCAGCTGCTTCTTTTCGCTACCTCTCTTGCTGTATCTCCTCTGTAGTGCTCGGGAGGACATCCTCTTCAAAGCGACCGCTCTGATAGGCTTGGTGCCACCACTTGTTCAACTGGTACTCGCGGACCCGTACTATTTCGACATGCTGAGTGCAGCCCCTAGTACGGCGAACCCTCCCGCTGGAGCCACGTCATCGGGGAACAGGGCACTCGAACTCGTGCTGGACAGTTTTAGAGCACTCTTCTCGGATCCTCTAGACGTGCTCGGCACTTTTATCAACTTGGACCTCTTGTCAGCGCAGGCCACCTGGCAGACGTTCATAGTCGTCGGGGTCTCATACGCCCTAACCTCTGCCTGGGTCCGTTTTCGGGAAAAAAGATTCGACCCCTCAGACTATCTGTTGCTCGCTTTTGTTGGTTGCTGGTGGCTCAGCTATTCACTCCTTTTCGCACCGCTCGCTCGATCGCTTGGAGATGCGCCACCAGCGGGGCTACTCTCCCCATATCTGCACCAGAGCCTCCAGCAAAACATGTTCATGCTTCTGATCTTTTTGATCGCCGTGGTTCTATCTCGATTATGGACGTACGGAGGCTGGTGGGTCAGCTGCCTTACAGTCTTCGCTTTACTGAAGCCGATGATCTCCCTGAGCACCTCATCCGCCATGGTATCTGTCGGGCCGCGTTACGCATATTCGGGCTCAATGGGAGACCTCACTACGGATGACCGAAAGGTAATCGAGTTCATCGAGGATTTCAGCAGAAGGATACTAGCCAAATACCCAACCGCAAACTCGCGCAGCATTCCCAAGATTCTAATCCCTAACGATACTCTCGTTCTCGGACAGGAGCGCTGGTTGTTCTCATTTGGAGGTGCACGAGTTTTACCCTTCAGAGAATCGCTCCCGGTCGCATTCTATTACTCCCAGGGTAACTCGCGGCAATTCAGCTGGACCGCCTACAAAAAAAATGTCTGCCTGAGGCTCAACAAACCGTGGATGGCCGATAAAAATGTCAGGTTTGTTTTCATTCCCTCGCAGATTGCAGGTGAATGTGCAGGGGCTCTGCGTAATTCGATTCACAAAGAGGAGATTTTGTTTCAATCGGGAGCCGCCCTGTTCGCAAAGCTTCTGTAACAGGTTGCTAAGGCAGCCCCTTCAACCGAGAGATCAATTGGGAGAGAGAGCTGATTTTTCCTCTCGGAATTTGCTTGAAACTCAATTGGGAAGTCGTGCTCCCAGACCCATACGGGCACCTTTTTGAAACTCTCAGGTAGACTTTCTTGAGCGAGCCACGCTTTATACTGCTGTTACTCAACCTACCTGTGTACGTGGTAGTGGTCGTCCTCAGTAATTTTACCCTCTTGAAAGCTCCTGTAGGTTTAGAGCTCACGGACAATTCAGCTGAACACAACCCGAGTTGATCGTTGACCGATTCAATACCAAGCTCCAGGACTCCCGCCTTGGAGATGGCGGCCTTGCTCATAATCGGACTCCGAAACTCAGGAACTGGTGTCGGTGTGGGTGAAGGTTGGCTCGTATCTGGGACGTTGATTGAGAGCGCCGTACCCGATGGTGCGGGGTCGCTGAGAGGGGCGGAACATCCCGATGCTATCCTCGTTACACTGATGGGGCCACTCGAGGTCACCCCTCCATCAGGAGAGTAGGCTTTTACCTCGACCACGTTCTCACCCAGGGGCCAGGACGAGATATCAAAACTAGCGTTGAATCCGCTGTTACTCGAATCGTACTGAGATGGATCGTAGGAGGCTCTAGCCATTACAGAGAATTCGCGCGGCTCGAGGATACCGACCGACGATCCGCCTCGGATGAGTTCGACGGCGGTCACGCGCTCGAGTTTGTCAGTGAGGAGGCTGAAGCCCTTCAGTTGGATAGACGAGCACACATTTTGTCGAGCGAAGGGAGCTTCTAAGTTGAGGACGGGCGCGGCGCGAGCAGTTGAGCTTTGATTTCGAACAACAATCCGACCGGAGGCAAGGCGGGCGGAGGTATTGATTCCATCATTAGCTACAGCATAGAGGTAGTAGGTGCCATCAGCTATTCCACTCGTTGGCAGTATGTGTACCCGCTTTCCGAGGGGGATCCCGCTAGCGACCTGGATACCTCCGGATGTCGTAGCCGATGTGGCCAAGAACAGAGCCACTGAAGGGGTGTCATCAGTATCCACTGTCTCCATAAAGATGGCGGTCGCGCCGGTGTCGGCAGTTACATCCTTGGCAAGCCTTACCCAATCGAGCATGAAGGTGGTTTGGGTCGGATTACCCGTGGGAAATCCATCTGAGCCGCAGGTATCGCGGGAGAACTCATGTGGATCCACCCTGAAGCCGGTGATGTTTCCCGCCCAGGATTCGGGAGCTGTCCCCAATAGATTTATATCCGGTAAATCAAAGCAGTACTCATGCCAACGACTACCACTCCACCGATTGTAAATAGCAATCGCTGGTTGTGTGTCGGTGAAGGTGCCGCTGGCGTTGAGCCATACCGGTTTGACTATCGAGCCGAGACACACATCGAGATCTCTCTGGATGAGAAGCTTGACACAGAGGTTTCGGTACGACGTGGCGTCGATAATTGAGGGGTCACTGCTGAAAGGGAATGTGAAATATATGTTGGGATCGTCATTCCCAAGAAGGTTGGTACCCTTGAGAAAGTCTCCCCGGTGTCCCTCAACCATACGGACGTCGGGCAAGTAGGTGGTTAGCGATTCAGATGGAAACGCAGGGTCTAAGTCCTTGCTGAGATTACTGGTTAGGACCGCATCTCCGACATTCATGTTCCAGCTCTGAAAAACTTCTCCTCCTTGCATGTCGGGTCGCAGAATAGAAATCAGTGGAGGTGCATTTTGCGCTATAGTACCCACCGATGAGTAGATCACCGGATCGGCGAGCGCACTTACATAACCGCTCGTCCTGAGCGAAACAAAATCGATTGAGAATGATTGTCCGGCCACCGTTACCGGACGCACGATTAGTTGTTGGATAGTGCCGTTCCACGAGCCTATCGCACCTAAATCCAACTCATACACCCCATCGAAGTTCGAGTCAGTCAGCACAGAGCCACCGCTTACTCCCGTTGCATTGATCCAAAACAGAGCAACGGTACTCGGCGAACTCTGAGAGAGTTTCATGGAAAAGCGCTTGAAGGTCGACGCATCAATTCCTGCGGAACCGATGCGGAGATACACCGCAGGTTCTGACGAGTTGGCAGTCCCGTTTAGTACCCCGCCGCTGCTGGAGAGTAGTGACAGACCAGCGCTCGCCGATATGTCACTGACGTGTGTCATATCCCAAGGATCCTCCTCTGCGAGCGTTGCGTAATCGTCGCTCAGAAATCCAACTATCCGGTAGGGAACCCCGCGGTCTAGTCCGTGCGTTTCGGCAGGTACGGTGGTACTAGCCCCGGTTGCCGATCGGTTGTGAACCAGGCGAGAGACATACCCATCGAACGGATTGTTGTTGTCATCCAGGAACAAACTGTGTCGCGTCCCATCGGCGTTCGGAGAAGCTTGGTAGCCCACGTTGATCGTCGGGCATGATGCTGGATCTTCGAGGCGGATATAGTCGATGCTTATCTGCGAGCCTGCAAGCGCCGCTGGCATGACCGCGAGGCTCGTGATTGACCCGCTGCTCCACGGATTGGCGTTCGACGATTCGCCTAGGCTGATGGGAATCGTCGGCATGTCGAATCTGTACACATGCCACCCCGCCTTGGTCGGAAATCTCTGAGTAACCGTGCGATTGGGCACATAGTCAGTGCCTCGGTTGAAGATGAACCGCAGGCCGCTGTTCGGCTCCGGAGTATCCGTATACATCCGAATAGCTAGCTGCCGGTACTTCTGCGCACGAACGCTACTCAGATCGAGATCTTGCCCGTACCGCCCGCTGGACAGGGTGCTGCCGATGATCTGAGGAGAAAAGAGATAAAAAGCCGCGGCGTTGTTCTCCTCGACGAGTGCGGAGAACTTTCCGGCCATGAAGCGGGGATTTCCGAGAGCAGAGATGTCACCAGGAATAAAGTTGTTGATATCTGCCGAATTCGACATGTCCCATGGATCACCATACATCTCGGTTGCGAGATCTTCACAGGCTCGGATTCGGGTTGCTGCCGCGGGAGAAGTGATGGTGATCTGGCCAGCAGCGCTGCTAATCGAGAAGAGGAGACCCAACGCGCAGAGCAACCCGCTTGTGAGACGGGAAACAAAACCATTCACTGTGAACACCTCGTTTACTAAAACCCCTCCTAGGCAGGGGTTTCTAAACCCTCTTATAGATTCTGCCAGGAAACCTTGCTATGCAAAACCCTTTTATGAGTTAATCGTTCCGGCGACTTAAATGCTCAAGACTGTCCCGTATGACGGTTCCCTCGCGGTCTTGGTGAAATAGAGGAGCAGCAATGGCTAACGAGGTAGCTCGACGGGCAGAGGTAAACGTTGATTCGGTGCTGACAAGCTCCCCTTCAAAAGGTGAACAATCGATCAGTTCGTCCAGTGTATCGGATCAAATAGTTAAAGCGCGTCTCGAGAAGGCTCTCGGAGATATCAAACGGCTCGAAGGTGAGCGGGACGAGTACAAGCGTCAATTTGATCTGATGGTTAGGTCGCTCTCCTGGAGGACAACTGCCCCCCTGCGTAGCCTTGGCAAAGTAGCGAGAGCGGTCTTTCCCCTCCTCGGTCAACGGAGATACGTTGTAACTCCAGTCCCGATGCGCAGCCTCGTACTGCAAGAAGGTCGTTACGTTATCAATGGACCAACCCCCACCTTCGACCTGACATTCCAAGACAGCGACGTTGAGAAGGGCGGATTAAAGCCAGGTTTCTATTCCTTCGACGCGCATGTAGAGACTCCTAAAGGGACACTCTTCTTTTTTCTGTTCCTGGGGCGCAGAAACGGTTCGGTCACAGGCTTCAGCGAGACGGAGAGGTTTCTCCTCTCTTTCGATTCACACAGCACGCGCCCCCAGCTCATCCAGATTCCACAGGGAATACACGCACTCCAATTACAGGTCTACGACTTCGAGGGGCAGTTTTCGATCTCTGACATCAGTATTCGTCATCTTGGCAGCCTCAATCTGGCATCGCTTCTGTTCAGCAACACGATACGACCGCTGCTCGCCAATCCACGGCTCCTGCTAGCCAAACTACGAAAAGCATTTCATTGTGTAAGAGAGGGGGGCTTCGCCGCTCTCAAGGCCAAATTATTCGGCTCGCGCATCACTGACAATTACCATGAGTGGTTTTCTCGATTCGACTCCTTCTCCGCGGCAGATAATGAGCGAATTCGTACTGCTGCCGACAAGCTTGGGCGTAAGCCTACGATCTCGGTGGTGACACCAGTATTCAACCCGCCGATCCATCATTTTCGGGCGTGCCTCGATTCAGTTCTCAATCAGGGTTATCAAAATTGGGAGTTGTGCCTTGCCGATGACTGCTCGACGGACCCCGAGGTTCGAAAGACCATCGAGGAGTACTGCGCCAAAGATGCGCGTATAAAAGCTGTGTTCCGCGATTCTTCAGGGCACATTTCGGCAGCTACCAATTCAGCTCTCACGCTCGCTACCGGCGACTACGTGGCATTTTTAGACCACGACGACGAATTGACGCCGGACGCTCTCTATCTCGTCGCACGAGAGTTGAATGAATATCCGGGCGCCAAGCTCATCTACAGCGATGAAGACAAAAAAACATCGCACGGCGCAAGAATTAATCCTCACTTTAAATCTGACTGGAATCCGGAGCTACTGCTCCAGCAAAACTACGTATGCCATCTGCTCGTCATCAAAAAGGCAGAGATCGATAAAGTAGGCGGGCTGCGAGCAGGCTTCGATGGCGCACAGGATTGGGACCTAATCCTGCGAGTGAGCGAAAACCTCTCTGAGGATGAGATACGACACATTCCTCACGTATTGTACCACTGGACACTGCTCCCGAGCTCAACAGCACAATCAACTTCAGCCAAGCCCTACGTGCTCGAAGCGCAGCGCCGTGCTGTGCAAGAGCATCTCGACCGCACGGGCCAACCCGCCAAGGCCTCTATCTGGCATGCGATCTCCCATATCTCAGTGGAGCGAAGCGTGCCAAAAACACCCCCTAAAGTTTCCCTCGTTATTCTGACGCGAGACAAAGTCTCCCTTCTCGAGCAATGCATCGAGAGCCTTTTCGAGCGAACAAACTACAGCAACTTTGAGGTCGTCGTAATTGACAACGGCAGTATCGAGGAAGAGACTCTCCAATACTTCGAGAGCTTGAAAAAGCGCGCGCATGTGAAGGTCGTTCGAGACGACCGCCCATTTAACTTTTCAGCTCTCAACAACCTCGGCGTACAACATTGCACCGGCGAAATCATCGGATTCCTCAACAATGACCTGGAATTTACAGACTCCTTGTGGCTGGAAAAGATGGTCGTACAGGCCATCCGTAAGGAGGTAGGAGCTGTTGGTGCTCGACTCTTGTTTCCAAACAACCTACTCCAGCATGGGGGTGTCATTTTGGGAATAGGGGGGGTAGCTGGTCATAATCACAAGGGGCGGCCGAAAGAAGACCCAGGGTATTTCAACAGGGCCATTTTGAGCCAAAACCTGAGCGCTGTTACAGCAGCATGCATTCTCGTGAGAAGAGAGGTCTTCGAGCAGATAAAGGGATTTGATGAGCTTTTGTCGGTGGCGTTCAATGATGTAGACCTCTGCCTGCGAATACGGAAGGAGGGCTACAAAATAGTGTACGAACCCCAAGCAGAGCTCTACCACCATGAGTCGGCAAGTCGAGGATACGAAAACACTCCGGAGAAATTCGCCCGATTCGAGCGCGAAGTAGACTTCATGAAGTCCCGCTGGGGCGATGTTCTTCAAAGCGACCCGTATTATAATCCCAATCTGACAAACCTGAGCGAGGATTTTGCGCTTGCTTCTCGCCCCAGGTTGAAAAGGAGTTGGAACGTGTGATCAAGTGAGTCATGCCCCCAATTTCGTGGCACTGACTGATGAAGATCTTCAGTTTATCGAGGACTGCATCCACTCTCTTCGTTCTCAATTTTTTCGCAGAAAGAGAGCTATATCCAAAGGTTGTCGATCAAAAATAGAGGCGCTCTACTTCCCGAGTGAAGCAAGGTGACGAGCGCTGCCAGGTCGTGTTAATGAACGCTCAGAAGACTCATCAGCGTCCCGCAACAGTGCACTTTATCTGTTAAGGTAGGCCGTTTAGGCTCCTTAAACAGGCGCGGGACGTGCTTGCGTAGCTTGTACTCTTGGGGAACGAAATTATGTTGGGGGCACTTATCTCGAAGGCTGATAGAGGCAGAGTCCGTGACTTTCTCGAGGTAATGGCGAGTGGAATGTTCGACCGTCGGTACTACGAGCAAGCAAACCCGGATGTGCCGAAGGGTTTGGTCACCTCTCTGCGGCACTTCTTATTGCACGGAGGAAGGGAAGGGCGCGCTCCCTCGCTTGCCTTTGACAGCGAGTTTTACCTAAAGGTTTATCCGGATGTTCAGCAGGCGGGAATGAATCCTCTGCTGCATTTTTTGCGCCACGGCAAAGCAGAGAGGCGAGCACCGAATCGTCATGCACTCTGGAGTCATCAAGAGAGATTGTTTCATTCAGGCAAATTCAGATCGTTTGTGAGGGCCGTTCGGAGCGCAAAACAACCGCACCTGTCGACCCAAGTCGATATCGATCTTTTTCGTGTTTTTGGAGACAACCAGCCGGAACGTCGATCAGTTCGAAGAGTTATCGCAGATACGTTTCTTTCGGGAGCCGGTATTGAAGTAGGCGCTCTACAGGACCCACTTCCGCTCGCCTCGGATGTGTCGGTTCAGTACGTGGATCGCTTATGCAAGGAGGACCTGTTTAGACAATATCCGGAGCTACGTGGCGCGCCCCTTGTTGACGTTGATATAGTAGACAATGGTGAAGAGCTCTTTTCGTTGCCGCCAAAATCCCAGGATTTCATCATCGCGAATCACTTTCTCGAACATACCCAGGACCCGATCGCAACCTTGAAGAATTTTTGCCGCGTAGTGAAGCAAGGGGGGTATCTGTATCTTGCGGTTCCCGATCAAACCAGCACATTTGACAAAGACCGTACGCCCACCACACTTGAGCATCTTAAGAACGATCATCGGAATGGACCTCAAGGGTCGCGTCATCAGCACTTCGTTGAATGGGTAACTCTTTGTGAGCCGCATTTTGGACGGAGCTACTCATCCGAGGAAGTTGATCGTCGGGTGCATGAGCTCGAGGAGAAGGACTACAGCATTCATTTTCATTGTTGGCGGCCCCGGGACTTTGCTGAATTCCTCACATACTGCGCTAAAGATGCTCAGCTTGGTTTTCAGGTATCTCTATTCTGTCGAGCGCCGGGTGAGATGCTGGTGGTGCTGCGAGTCGCGTAAGGAAGCAGAGCACAGAGGGTGCTCTCAACGCATACCAAGGAGCAAGATATTGCGGTTTTGTCTTCATTCTTTGGCGTTTCAGGATGCTGTAACCTATTGATCTTACGCGCTCCAAGGCTTGTAAGTCCCGAGGGGTTATCGTACCATTCGTCGCTGGGTATGTGCTGCGCGGGAGGCAGGTAAGAGCTGTGGTGCATCGTTCAAGCAGCGTGGGGCCATTCAGGTTTAGAGACGCTTTCTTCGGTGTGTTCTCCTCATGCTGGACAAACAGGGGTCTCATATCCCAGTTGGTAAGGAGAGAATTCGAGTCTCGTTTTAAGGGGTCGGTCCTCGGTTTGTTTTGGGCGGTCTTGACGCCTCTATCCTTGTTACTGGTGTACACATTTGTTTTCTCCGAGGTCTTCAAGGCTCGCTGGTCAGCGGAGATCGCAAGCCCAACCGCATTTGCATTGGTCCTATTTTCCGGGTTAATCGCATTCAATGTTTTTTCTGAGAATTTTAATGCTGCACCACGGTTAGTCCTTCAGAATGTTTCGTACATCAAAAAGGTGGTGTTCCCTCTCGAGGTTCTTGCCTGGGTATCGCTCTTAACGGGGTTGGTATCGGCTGTCATATCAGCTCTCTTGCTGCTGGTGTGCTACGTGATAGTGCTAGGCATGCCTCCCGGGTCCGCGCTGTATATTCCGCTCATCGCTGTGCCTCTGTGTCTTTGTACGCTCGGGGCGGTTTGGTTTATCTCATCTCTTGGGGTATTTCTGCGCGACTTACAGCACGGCACCGGAATCGTTACGACGATTTTGATGTTTCTAAGCCCAATATTTTACCCTTTATCTGCGGTGCCAGAGCAGATGCAGGTGATTATCTTTTTCAACCCTCTGACACCGATTATTGAGATGATCCGTGGAGCCGTATTTTTCGGAAAGGCACCTGCTCCGATACTCCTTGGGATTAGTATTCTTGCTTCTTGGCTCTTTGCAGCCGTTGGGTACTGGTGGTTCATGCGCATCAAGAAGGGGTTCGCAGATGTCGTCTGACGTTGTAATTCGCGTGGAAGGTCTGGGAAAGGCCTACCGGATATTCAAGACCCCACCGGACCGACTCAAGCAGGTTTTGTGGCGGGGCCGAAGGACGTTCTATGATGAATTTTGGGCGCTTCACCCATTATCCTTAGAGGTAAGGACAGGAGAGTGTGTTGGATTTGTCGGTAAGAACGGCTCAGGGAAATCGACGCTTTTGCAAATGATAGCTGGAACTCTCGAGCCTTCGCACGGCACATACTCGGTCAACGGAAGGCTGTCAGCTCTCTTGGAGTTGGGCGCTGGTTTTAATCCTGAGTTTACAGGGCGTGAGAATGTAATCCTGAACGGAGCGTTGCTAGGAATCGACGCTCAAGAGATGAGGGATAGGCTGCCAGCTATCCTCGAGTTTTCGGAGCTCGGGGGTTTCATTGATAAACCGGTCAAGACCTACTCGAGTGGCATGTATGTCCGGCTGGCCTTCTCTGCGGCCATCCACGTAGAGCCTGAAGTTTTGATAGTCGACGAGGCTCTCTCGGTCGGAGATGCCGCCTTTCAGTATAAGTGTCTCAAGCGAATCACCGACCTAAGAGCTCGCGGAATGAGTATTCTGTTCGTCACACATGATACCGGGGCCGTTCGAACGCTGTGCGATCGCGTATTCTGGCTCGATGGCGGTAATCTGATAGCGCAAGGTCCCGCGGTAGAGATCGCCGATCAGTACGATAGCTTCATGCGGCAACGGGCTGGCCTCGGCGAAGTGAGTGCTGCTACGACCACGGCGGTATCGGCAGACACCGAATCAACACAGATTGACGCAGATGATACTCGTTTCGCAGCATCGTTGATAAAGGGTGAACTAACCGACCACATCAATGCAGCTGCAGATATCTTTCCCATCGGGGGCGAATTAAACCTGAAGATTACCTATGAAGTGCATCAACCAAACGATGGGCTCGTTGTGGGAGCGGCGATTTTTAGGAACGATGATTTGTATGTTTGTGGGCTCAATACCCGTCTCGATCGAGTTGTTATACCGAACACAGTTGGTCAGCATTCGATAACACTTCAGATGCCAAGGCTTTCGCTGCTTGGGGGCGACTACTACTTTAAGGCTGGTATCTTTGATCCGTTGGCGAGGGTTCGCTGGGACTTCACTCATCGTCTCGCCTCTTTTAGGGTTGCAGGACCGTACCTAGCAGAAGGTGTCATGGTTCAAGAGCATGTCTGGATACAGGCGCACAATGATTCGCGCGGTGTTCATTCAGAGGATAAAATACCGGCAATCGCGTAGGAGTTCAGGTATGGAGGGAGCTGAGAAGTATCATCGGAGCATTGATCCATCGGGAGAAAGCTCCGTTGCTCAGTTAGTGCGCTGGATTCCTCAAGGCGCAAAGGTGCTCGAGATGGGTCCTGCTACCGGTGTGATGACCAAGCTTCTTTCGGGCGAAAAACAGTGCGATGTCACATGTATTGAGGTCGATGTCAGTGCGGCTGAAGCGGCTCGCGGGTGGTGCTCTCGGATGATTGTAGCCGACTTAAACGCAGGGTTGTGGGAAGAGGCTTTAGGAGAGGAACGTTTTGATTTCATAACATTCGCAGATGTTCTCGAGCATCTCCTCGATCCCCAGAGTGTCTTAGAGCGCTCGCTAAAGTTCCTAAAGTCGGATGGGCACGTCCTGATCTCCGTCCCAAATATCGGATATGTGGGTGTGATTGCGGAGCTGTTGGAGGGTCGGTTTGACTACAGAAGGGATGGGTTGCTTGATGAAACGCATACACATTTCTTCACCAGGCACTCGTTGGTAGAGCTGCTGGGTCGCGTCGGACTCAAGGGGTTGGAGTGGAGTAGAACCTGCATAGCACCGGAATTTTCTGAGTTCCGAGTGAATATGAATCGGCTTGGTTCTCATGCCCGCCAGACCCTTGCGGCGGTTCCGGATGGGGACACCTATCAGTTTTTAGTGCGCTCGTCGCGTACGGGAGTGCCGCCAGTCTTGGCAATACCGCATCCCCGAATGTCATCACAACGACTTATCTTGAGTCAGATCTTTTTTGATACTGGCGGCGGCTTCTCTGAAGGGAGCAGTGTCTCGATACCTTTATCCAATAACGACACACGGCAGAAAATCAGCGCAAGAACTCCGGTGGGAACCAGGGCGATAAGAATCGACCTTGTAGACGCTGAGCTGCCCGTGCTGCTCTTTGCAATTCGACTCTCCTGCGAGGGGCGGGAGCTGCTCAGCTGGAAATCCACAGATGGCGCAGTATCAGAGAACTGTGGCCTGATTAACTCAAAGGAGATTTCGATAGGAGCCCTCGACCTCCTACTTCCTACAAACAACGACCCAGCGCTTGTGTTCTCTGAGCTTGAGGTTAACCAAGTAGACGTCGAGTGTGAGTTCTCCCTAGAAGTCTCGGATGCTATCACCGAAATCGTCAACCATGTTGACCAGCAGCGCGCCCTAAATACGCTGCGCGGCGCACAGATAAGAGATTTAGAGAGCTACCAATCCCTATTAGCTGAAAATTTGAAGAAGGCGACCGCTGCCGTTCAGTCGTCTCAGACCAAGGTAGCGAGCCTTGAGGCAGAAAAATCGGAGCAGAGTGCTCGAATCACAGAGCTAACGGAAGCTTATCGTGTTGTGTCAAACGATCTTCTGGCGATGAGAGACTGTAACCAGGCTCTGGATAGTGAGAAGCGACATCTGGCTGCGATTGCCTCGGAACTCAGACATGAGCTTACGCTTGCGGAGAGCGAATTGGCGACTGCACGCAGCACCTTCCAAGAGGTGATCTCCTCTACCTCTTGGAAGGTAACGCACCCTGTACGGCGCGTTTCTGAGCTGCTCAGAGGATATCGCGCTCGAATGCGAGATGTTGCGGCATCGACATTAGGGGCTCTTTTTGTGCGGTTGCCCCGGCTCCTTGATAATCGTTTAGGTGCCTCCCTATTCAGGTCGTTTCAGCTTGGTAGCGACTATGATATGCGCATGGTCTTGCGAGGTCCTTCCTCGCGGGATTTAGCGCGCTTTCGCAAGCAGGCTATGCGGTGGCCTAGCAAGCCTAAGTTTTCGGTGTTGATGCCAACCTATAAAACGCATCCTCGGTGGCTCAAGGATGCAATAGAGTCTGTGAGGGAGCAGACGTACGACGATTGGGAGCTTTGTATAGCGGATGACGCATCCGATGATCCGGGCGTGCGGTCTATCCTTTCGACATATGCAGCAAACGAGCCGCGAATCAAAGTTACGTTTCTCGCAGACAATGGTCATATCTCGCGAGCCTCGAACGAAGCCCTAAAACTCGTGACCGGGGATTATGTTATTCTTTTGGACCACGATGACGTCTTGGCTCCCCATGCGTTTCACAAGCTGGCAAAGACCATCATCGCCGACCCATCACTCGACATACTGTATTCAGATGAGGACAAGATAAGCCTTCAAGGGAGGCGCTATGAGCCAACTTGTAAGCCATCGTGGTCGCCCGAATATTTCCTGTCTTTCATGTACACGGGCCACATAAGCTGTTTTCGGGCCTCTTTGATAAAACGGGTCGGGGGATTTCGTGAGGGCTTTGAGGGTAGTCAGGATTATGATCTTATGCTCAGGCTTACGGAGCTAACGGACAAGGTGTGCCACATACCAGAGATCCTCTATCACTGGAGGGCTCATGAGCAGTCAGTGGCTGGAAATCTTGATTCGAAGCCCTACGCTTTTCAAGCCGCTAAACGAGCCTTGAAAGAAGCATTAGTTCGGCGCGGATTCCCGCAAGCCTCCATCAGAGACAGTAAGGCACGGGGTTTATACCTAGTCGACCGGCATTCCCAAGCCAAAGTCGCTGCTGTCGTAAGCTTGTTTACTCAGCAGGGAAGTGTGGAGATTGATGGTGTAACGGTACCCAAGGTCTGTGTTGACGACGAGGCCTCCGCGGTTCATGAGTTGCTGTCCTATCGGGATAGAAAGGGAGAGCTTGTCGCGTTGATAACCAGCCGATCGTCCTCGAGCGAAGACCTCATGCGCTTGCTCAATCACGCGGCGGAAAGGTCGGTCGGGGTCGTTGCACCTCTTTTGGTCGATGCAAACCAAGTGATTCGCTCAGCGGGGATGTCGATACTTGATGGAGAGATTAGGCCGAATTTTAAAGGGTTGCAGGTAGGAGATATCGGCTATCGTGGCAGGCTTGCGATACCCTTCAATGTGTCACTTGTAGCGCCAATCTTCCTGGTGTTCAGAGCAGAGCTCTTGGGAAGTATATCTGGTGCAACCACTTCTTTGGCTGAGTTAGTTTTGGCTATCTGTCTCGAGGCTCGTCTGCGCAGCTTAAGATGTGTTGTGGATTCATCGGTTGTTGTGGTCAGCGCGGATGAGGCTCAGGGGTTCGAAGCTCTCACTCGAAGACGCGTACAAGCCTGTATGAAGGCTAGGGGATTTGTTCAATTTCGAGACCCATTTTTGCCGGCTGGCCTTCTGGCTTATACGGGTAATGCGGAGATGCCACCCCGATGAAGGCAGTAACAATAGTCATTCCTGTTTATAATGCCTTTGATGCGACAATAGACTGTATTAATTCGGTCCTGTCGACGATTCCGCGCAGAGGCGTAGATGTGTGTGTGATAGACGATGCTAGTCCAACTGGTGAGCTTCGCGATCATGTGCCAGCGCACGCCCTACAAGATGATCGGTTAAGGCTTCTCAGAAACAAGGAGAATCTCGGATTTGTCGGCACCTGCAACAGAGCCATGCTCATGGAGTCAAAGAATGATATTATCCTGCTCAATAGCGACACCATAGTGACTCGCGGTTGGGTTGAAAAGCTCCAAGAGGCCGCCTATAGCCGACCCAATGTTGGCACGGTAACTCCACTTACGAACAACGGGACCATCTGCTCCATCCCTCGCTTTCTGGAGAACAATCAGTTACCAAAAGGTTACACCCTCGAGCAGTTTGCGCAGCTCGTTGAGGAGCGCTCTCCGAGGCTGTATGTTGAAGCACCTACTTGCGTTGGATTTTGCACGTACATAAGGCGTGAGTGCCTCGATGAGGTCGGAGTTTTTGATCCTGTTTTCAAGCAAGGATACGGGGAGGAAAATGATCTGTCTCTTCGAGGTAAGGCGCGCGGGTTCGTCAACTTAATTGATGATAAGACGTTCATCTACCATCGCGGTAACATGTCTTTCAAGGAGATGCGGGAAGCGCTTTCAGCCGCCAATACTCGGATTCTTAACGATCGATATCCCAGCTATGAGCAAAGTGTTGCTTTGTTCTGTTCGAGCAATCCTCTGGCATTAGTGCATGAGGCGATTTGGGGGTCACTTGTTTCTCGCTGGTTGCATACGAAGGCCCGGACAGTGCTGCACGTGTTACACAACGGTCCTTTCTTCGCGCGTCGACACGAGCTAGGTGGTACAGAGCTGCAGGTGCAGAGTATCATTCAATCTGATACCCAGTCGGCACACTTTTCTCTAACGCCAGGCGATGGCTGCGTCTTCTTGACTGCGCATCACGAAATTCAGGATAGGACGTGGACCTTCCCGATGGCGATGGTTCCTGCAATAATCGACAAGAGCCTCTTTGACCTTGTCCATCTTCATCATGCGCTTGGGCTTCCTCGGTCGACTCTAGCAGAGGCACTTCAAAATCACGGTAATTATGTAGTTTCAATCCACGATTATCACCTCATTTGTGGGCGCTTATGGCTGGTAGATCCAGATGGCTCTGTTTGTAATGGGCGCTCGTGTGGCGGTAGCTGTGGAGAGAGCTCGGGAGTGGGCGAGGAGCGGCGCGCTGTAGCCGAGCAGGTGTTACGTGGTGCCCGTAGGGTGCTGGCTTTCTCTGAGTCGAGCAGGAGAATAATCGAAGATAGTATCGGAGATCTTCCATCGCTCGAGGTGCATCATCATGGAATTGAGTCTACGGAGAGAAATCCTTTGCCAGCGCCCGCTATTCCAACCGCGACCACTCCATTTAAGGTGTTGTGTGTAGGGACCTATGTTCCCCACAAGGGGTCGAAATTCGTCGAGCAATGCTCGAAAGAGATCGTAGAGATCGAGGGTGTTCCTATTGAGTGGAGTTTCCTGGGTAGGTGCCCTTCGTCAAAGCCGCCGATGATATGGCACGGTGAATACCAGCCCCTTGTCTTGAGAGACAAGTTGTCTGAGATAGGGGCGCACGTCGCGCTCCTAGCACCACAGTGTCAAGAGACCTACTCGATTACCTTAGATGAGATCGTTTGGTGCGGGTTGCCGGTTATCTGCTCTCCCTTCGGAGCCCTGCCGGAGCGAGTCAATGCGTGGGGGGTTGGTTATGTTTTTGACAATACGATTCAAGGCCTAAGAGATACTATGCGACACATCATCGGTGATTGGGGCGATTTTATGAAGCGAATGGCCATGACTCATCGAGCCCCCATTCGAAACGTAAGCGAGGTGCAGGTGGTGTATTCAGCGAGATATGAGGAGCTGTGTCGAGGCCGCGCATCGACTGTCGAAGAGCTCGGAAGCAGGATAAGTAAATCCAACCTGATTCAATTTTGAAAAAATGAATGCGGCTGGGATTATATCGGGTTCTGGCGTCGAAACAGGAGGTCAACGTACTCCTCTTGCTCCGCAAGTTCATGGAGTGTCTCCAGATTCGATACCGGTACGAGCTCCCCCCTGCGGTTAATACGGCTGCATTGAAAGCCACGCCCTACGAAAAAGGCGATCACCTCTCGCCCATCGAAACCCAGCTCAGTGAAAACCGCTGGCATGTACTCCACGGCGACAGCTATCGTGGGATTCGCTTCCAGGAGCGCCCTCATCCCCTCGCACACCGCGAGCTCGTACCCTTGAACATCGATTTTGACGAAAGCGATCTTGTCGAGCATCGAACGTTGTCGGCAGAAGTCATCCAGAGAGGTAACCGGCACGGTCGTCACATCCTCTGGCTTCACCACCCCTGAGTCTTTCCACGTATCCGTGAGGATGCGGTGATCACCGTGGTGGCTTGAATTGACCCAGAACTTCAGCTCTCCCGGTTCAGCTCCGACAGCGCTGTTGACGGGCTCCACCTCTACTCCACGCCAACCAGCGACTGCGACCAGCTTCTCGAAGTTACGTTGGTCCGGTTCAAAGGCAAAGACCTTGTATGACGGCGAGAGGAGCCTAGCGAATACCGCTGCTGTGTAGCCGACATTTGCGCCGACATCGAGAATGTTGCCTCCAGTGAATAGCTCAGGGTACCTCTTCCCCAGAGCAACGAAGGGATCCTCGAGCCATCGCTTGTAGAGAAAGTAGCTCTTCAGAAACAGAAACCTCATAGGCTTCGTCTCCAGAAAGCCCGAGCTATTCAACAATCCGTAGCTCTTTATGAGAAAGGCTTGAAGCCCTGAACGAAAGTGATCCTCTTGAACCGCCATATTCTCTTCTCTTTGCAAATTTCGGTTTTAAACTATTGTACGGATGACTCGCTGGTCTCTAGCCGTGTCCTGCAGAACCCGTAGGGTCTACTGCCGTAGCGTTGAATGTTATCAACTAACGCGAGCTCGTGACTGTGCATGTAGAAGTTGTAATACGCATACGAAGCAAGCCGAGCGCGGCCGGTCGCCGGGCCAAATACAATCAAGCTGTTTCCCAAAATGGCGAGCACGAACAGCCCGACCGCGATCCGGTATTCGTTGTCTCTCCTATTTACGCTGTGAAGATACCGAGCCAGAAACGAAATGAAAACAACGAACACAGGTTGGTAAATCCGCGCTATCCAGGTCCCTCGCATCTGCCAAACCGACTCATAGGGTGGTGCCGAATTCATGAAGAGAAACAGGGCGAGCACCGAAAACGCAACTACTGTTTCGACCCGGTCCAGGACGAATCTCCTTCTCCAGAGCGATAACCCAAGCACTGCCAGGAATAGAGTCGGGAGGAATACAAAGTTACTGTAAAAGAACACGTGAGCGAAGATCCCGGGGATTTTCACAATCTCTTCCCACCAAGCTCGAAGTGATGAAGGGTGCAAGTAGCTCGATATGATGATTCCGTAAATTTCGGAATTACTGTTGCTCATCGAGACTTGGTAGCCGTACCGGAAGAGGAACAAAACGGCCACTGTGGGGAGCACGAGCAACGCAATAGCGGGCGGAACAAGGAGTAATCGGCGCTTGATAACCAGCAATAGTATGGCAGCTGAGCCAAAATAGGGAAGAAGGTCGTATGCGAGCGATAAGACGCCAATACCTAGACAACAGGCCAACATCTTGCCGGTACCACTCGATTCGTCGAGATGACGCAAGAGCACGAGCGCGATCAGTGCACAGGGTACGATCGCTGCGTACGAATAGGGCAAGCCGGCCCAGTACATGATGCCCGGATACGTCACCAAGAGAGCCCCTATCCAAATGGCCGTACGCCGGCCGTACCGCCTCTCGAGAAAACGCACGTACCAACCGATCACGATGAGGTGAAGTACGATATTGGTCACGAAGCCACCGAGCTCGAAACCGAGCACCTGAACGAGGGGCAGAGCTAGGAGCGGGTACAGCAAGCGTCGCATAACAACGGAGTGCTGCCACTCATCGGCCGGCGCTCCGTTCAGAAACCTTATCGGCCCAAAAAAGTGAGAGTGATCGATATTGAGAAGGTAATTGCATGTCGGCTCCACTAGCGGGGTATGGTGACTCGCCGCGTACGGCGCAAGGGTACCCGAGGAGAGCCAGATGCCCAGGACGAGTACTAGTAGAAGCGAGAACAGAGCGAAAAACTCCATTCGTCCGCGTGAAGTACCCTTAGGCAAGGAGTCAAGCATCAGATGAAAAGAACCCTATGATGAATGGCCAAACGGCACCACATCTGCACGATAGGCCATGCCTTTAACTCTTCCTAGGCGTAGGCGCAACAATCCAACCCAGGTCATCTTGAACAACATCAGGCCGTGCCGGAAACGACTGATATTGGTGGACCCATAGGTTCTGTCCCTGTATCGAACCGGGATATCCATTATCCCGAGTCCGAGTTGGGCCGCCGGGAATAGGAGCTCGAAGTCGCCGAAGGGGTCAAACTCTCCGAAATCCCTCCTCCAATTAACGAAGCGCCGGTAATCCGCCTTCGTCATCAACTTGGTACCACACAGGGAGTCCCCGAGCCGCACTCCGAGCACGAAACTGAGTGCCTTCGCGAAGAAGATGTTTCCGAGGTGATTGAGCGGGCGCATCGCCTCACCCTCCATCGGGTACACCAATCGATTCCCGTTGATGAAATCGGCATGTCCCTCACAGTATGCAGCATAAAAATCGCCGAGCCTCTCAGGAGGCATCGTGAGGTCGGCATCCAGGATCGTGACAAGCTCTTTGCGTGCGCGAGAGAAGCCGAGTCGTACGGCATCCGCCTTGCCCTTGCCGGTTTGCTGAAAGGCCTGAAGCTCGTACTCGTGCTTGAACTCCTGGACAACTTTTTGAATCTCCTCCCAGGTCCCGTCTTTGGAGTGTCCCTCGACAAAAATTACCTCTAGGGGAACTCCGCTATCCCTGAGCTCTCGCAGGCGGAGTAGTGCAGGGCGTATATTGCCCCGTTCGTTACGCGCCGGGATCACTATCGAGAGTGATGGCCTACGGTCTTCGGCGATGTTCGGCCGTAGCACCAAGATGGTCGTAAGACTGAGATACTTCAGCAACGGTATCGTAGGAGAGATGCGGTTAACGAGATCGCCCAAGCCCCACAATCGAAAAGGGCTGAAAACCGCGTGTCTTGCACTAACGACATCGTAACCGGAGAGTTTTGCGATGTTCGCCAGATCCGTGAACGTAACGAACGTATCGGGCTGTTGACCCTTTCGGATGCCGAGTCGGTTCGCCAGCTTGTACACCACACTGAGATAAGGGTTATAGGCGACCACGGCAACCCGACACGAACGGCTGAGTGCTGGCTTCAGAGAGGCTAGGGTCCCCTGAATGTTGTGGTCATGATTGATGTTACCGTTCAGGAGGACTAACCCGTGATCATCTGGAAGCTTCCGCTCGAGAGCTTCGAGCGATCGGGCGACAGCTTTGTCAGGGCAGTCGAGGGCCTGAAGAAGCATGCCGGTATCTTCTTCCCTGGGCTGGTATTGTACGGTTTTGTTGAAGTATCGGCTGAACGCCGATATCTCGGCAGCGATGACTCTCTTTACGTACGCCAGGGCTCCTTCGAGAGGACGGCCGGATGGGCCGCCTTTGGGGAGGCTTTCCTCGTACGAAAGCTCCTCCTCGGCACGAGCCTCCGTTTTTCTTGCAAGCTGCTCGTTCATCTAAGGCTGTCCCATCATGTTATTCTTTTTTCCCAGCCCTTAGCCCGGGCTGTCATCTTGACGATTCCCAGCCCCGGGGTCAAGCACATCGGGGGAGCGCCTCAAGCCCCTGCTGGAATCGGAAGAATAAGGCAGGATCGGTACCGACCTGCCCCGAGCTGGCATTGCGGTGTCCTATCCGCATTGATGACGGCGGAGCGTTACGCTCTGTAACCCCTATAATGCTCAGAGCCAGGGACGGCGGCTCCGGGAAAATAGTCACCATTTTGTCGGATATCACCCTTTCGATTCCCGTATATCCTCCTATATCCTCAAGGATATTGATATTAGGAGCCATCTTGTTATCCTTGCTGTTTTAACCGGAAGCGAGAGCGCTCGGCTGCCCCCACGGGCCTTTGGCTTAAATCTCTGACGGTCCTTAACGCTATCGCGTTGAGATAATAGGACTCACTGGGATAATGGTCATCCTTTGCCATTTTGTAAGTTGGGAAAACGTGAGGAAATTTTTCGAGTGACTCTTTTAGGACCCCCCCCTGTATGGATTGCACTCCTGTAACTTGAGGACGGATAGAGAGGATGGACAAGCAGTCGAAGATCTTTGTAGCCGGCCACCGCGGGCTGGTGGGCTCTGCCCTGGTAAACTGTCTGAAAGCCCATGGCTACGAAAATATTCTGCTCAAAACTCGGGAAGAGGTCGACCTGACCGACCAAGCCTCTACCAACCAGTTCTTCCGGGAGAGTCAAGTCGATTACGTATTTGTAGCGGCAGCCAAGGTAGGGGGCATCCTGTACAACAAGTTGTACCAGGCGGACTTTCTCTACGAAAACCTGATGATCTCTGCAAACGTGATAAAGGCAGCGGCAGATCACGACGTCACAAAACTCCTGTATCTCGGTAGCTCGTGCATCTACCCTCGTCTCGCGGAACAGCCGATTCGAGAGGAGAGCCTACTAAGCGGCGCTTTGGAGCCGACGAACGAAGGCTACGCGCTGGCAAAAATTGCGGGTCTCAAACTGTGCGAGAAGTACATGTTGCAGTACGAGAAGCGTTTCATTTCGGCGATGCCGACCAACCTGTACGGGCCCGGCGACAACTTTCATCCGGATCACTCGCATGTCATCCCCGGCCTCATGCGTCGTATTCATCAAGCCAAGATTGAAGGGGCGTCTGCGGTGACTATCTGGGGCACAGGGAGTCCCCGTCGAGAGTTCCTTTTCGTCGACGATCTAGCGGAAGCACTCGTGTTCTTGATGAACAACTATGAAGAGGCCAGTACGGTAAACGTGGGATGTGGTGAAGATATCACGATAGCTGAGCTTGCCCAGCTATTGAAGAAAGTCGTCGGGTACCCGGGCGAACTTCAGTTCGATACATCGAAGCCAGACGGCACCCCGCGAAAGCTCCTCGATACCGCAAAAATCAACAAGCTGGGCTGGAAGCCGCGCGTCAAGCTGGAGGAAGGTCTGCGTAGGACATACGCGTGGTGTGTGGCGAACGGTGTGTTCGAGCGGGGATCCACCGCATCTGCCGCCTGATATGCCGGGAAACAAGAGAGCTCGTGGAGCACCCGAGCTAACTAACCTGGGTTGCTCACGGCCTTCGGCCCTATTGAGATTAGCTGATTGTGGACGAGCACGTCTGAGACTGGTGACTAGATTATGCCTCAGCATGTGAAAGCATCTTTTGACCCCACCCTCGTCCTGGTGCTTTGTGCCATCTTAGTGCTCACGGTGCTCCACTTTCTGGGGCTGCCGCTTCTGGTAACGTATGATGGCCACCTCTACTTGGACCAGGCCCTAATGCTGGGTGAGCCACGATTTTGGACCGATTGGCATTTCCTTCGAACCCCCATACTGCAATTGGTAACCCGGTTGATCTTCGAGCTCGTAGGTGTAAGCAGCAAGTCGCTCATCTTCATCAATACGATCTTTGGGCTAATCGGGATCTTTTGCTGCTACAAGATAGCCCGATTTTGGGCGAGTCGGCGCGTTGCGACTTTCAGTGCACTCGTAGTTGCTCTGAACCCCTTACTGATCACCTATCAACACACGTATCTGACGGAAGCGGGTAGCTTCGCCTTCGTGTCGTTGGTGACATTTCTACTTTTGAACGCTGTAGAGAGCGGATTCAGAGTTCGACAATTAATCTGGTTAGGAACCGCGATTACTATCGGATACTACTTCCGTCCTACACTGTTCATGCTCTCCCCCCCGGCTCTTGTATGCGTCTTTCTTTTCGCGCCCAAACGGAACTGGCTTCGCGTACGTGCGCAGGCGCTCGCGGTAATCTTCATACTTCCCTTCGTCGCAACGGTGCCCTGGAGGATGCTCGGGTCCTCTCAGCATTGGGAAGATACCCAAATAATCTTTGGTCTCGTCAATCAAGCAGTGTTTCCTCCCGACAGTCCGATGCTTGGAAGCGCTAGCGAGCAGTATCGAGCCTCGCTCGAGCGATCATTGGTGAACGGCTCTCTGACCTCCACCGGGATCATGGACGGAGAGGTTTATCAGTTCCTCGGTCCGCTAGAGCCCCAAGCTCGAGGCCACAGCGAAAAATGGTTCATGCAAGTCGTTAGCTCGTACCCTTGGCGATACCTCTCCGGAGTTACCCGTGGAGCTCTTCTCTTCGCCGGCATTCCGGGTCAAGACTCTGATAACAATGTATTCCTTCAGCGAGTTATGACCTCCGAGAAAAGCATAATCCTTCCGGGGCCTGCAAATACCCAAACCTGGGTGGAGGAACATCTCTTGGAAACGGTGGGGTCGGGTCTCTTCCGGGACTTTTTGACATCTCTTGTCTCTCCGTACGTTTGGCTGTACAGGCTCGGGCTCCTCTGCCTGGTCATCTTCGTAGCTCTTTCTCTTTTCAGAATACAGCCGCTACTTTTCGCCCTAGGAGCTCCCACTCTCTGGTTTCTCGCCTACCATGCCCTGACCCTTTTCTCCCTCGATCGGATGGCGGTTCCGGTCATTCCCCTTGTATGCACGGTTCCGGTGGTGGCTTGTGCGGTGTTAGCAAGAATCTTGATGAGCATCCATGGAAAGCGTGGGTCAAAAACGCGGGGTCGGAATGTGCTCGAAATTGCGACGCGTGTGGATTGATATCCTCCGACATGTTACGGATCCCTTTTAAACGCCCAGTTATCCGGGATTTGGTCCGGCCTACGGGGCCTTTCGAGGGGATCGTTTATGACTAAAGCTCCAGCACCCTCCGCACTACAGGACACCGCGTCTGAGCACTACACATCTCGTCTGAAAAATCTCAGTGGCGCGTGGTGGAAGAGAGTACTCAACGTTCAGGCGCCATACCAGTGGAATCTACGCCGCCTCAAATTGGGGCGCACCCTGGATGTGGGGTGTGGGATCGGTCGTAATTTCAAATCGATGCATCCTGCGTCGATTGGTGTCGATCACAATCAAAGCTCGGTTGATCACTGCTCGAATATCGGATTCGAGGCCTATACTCCGGATGTGTTTTTCCAAAAACATCCCCAGGGATCCGTGAGTTTCGACTCGATCTTAATCGCACACGTCTTTGAACACCTGACCTCAGAACAGGATCTTCAACTCCTTCAGCAATATCTTCCGTATCTCAGGCAAGGAGGAAAGGTCGTCATTATCACACCTCAAGAGGCTGGATACCGTTCCGACATGAGTCATGTGGAGTTCATGCCCTTCGATAAGGTAGCGGCGATCGCCGAACAGGCCGGGGTAGTACCCAAGAAGTGCTACAGCTTCCCATTCCCGAGATTCGTGGGTGCTTTTTTCAGGTACAACGAGTTTGTTTTCGTTGGTACCAAGGTGTAGTCCTCGCAGTAAAAAACACCTTCTTGAAAAGAAAAGGCTCCACTATAACGTAACTAAGGTCTGCTCCTGCATCGTCTACGAGAAGCGTTGATTCTTATGAACAACTCGAACTTAGCAAAGGTTGAAGCCACCGTGTCTCCATCTACCGTCAATCCAAAAACGGTTGATTCATTGGTGGAGCAGCTGAAAAACCTCGATTCCCGGAAGGCAGCACAACGTGCTACCTCACTCGAAGCAAGTAGTGTGGCTCTGGCGCTCAAACAGCTAAGCCCTGCCAGGCTGGTGGAGATCCTCGAACAGTGCTCTGCAGAGTCTCGTGATCGCATCCTTGTCCACCTTCCACCGAAGATCGCAGCACAGATCAAGACGAATACCACATTTCCAAAAGACAGCATCGGACGGCTGATGGATCCCCCCGTAGCGCTTTTCAGAGCCGGTGACTCCGTGGCGAGCGTCATCGAGGAGCTGCGCGAGGTCGTGCAGAGAGAGTTCGTCACGTACGTGTATGTAGTTGACGATCACAAGAAACTCCTCGGGTTAGTTGTGATGCGTGATCTACTCTTTGCAGAACCCACTCAGCGGCTATCGGAGATAATGCTCTCCAATCCCTTTGCTCTCGAAGCAACACTTCCACTGATGGACGGAATGAAGCAGGTTCTCCTGCGTCATTATCCGGTCTATCCGGTCGTAAACACCTCCAACGAACTCGTCGGGCTTGTACGTGGATTCCGACTCTTCGAGGCCCAGGCTGTAGAGATTAGCGCCCAGGCGGGTAGTATGGTGGGTGTCGAGAAAGAAGAGCGCGTGTCGACGTCACTGCTGCGAAGCTTTTCGTACCGCCACCCGTGGCTTCAACTTAACCTGCTCACAGCCTTTGTCGCGGGCGCAGTGGTCAGCCTTTTTCAAGAGACGATCGATCAGATCGTGGTGCTTGCATCTTTTCTTCCTGTCTTGGCCGGACAATCTGGCAACACCGGCTGCCAAGCCCTCGCAGTAACACTACGAGGAATGACACTTGGCGATCTGGACTCGCAGAAACTCTCCAAGGTAATAGGTAAAGAAGCGCTCCTCGGGGCTATGAACGGAGCGCTCGTGGGGCTCTCTGCAGCTCTTGGCATGTACATACTGGCGACCTCCCAATCTCATCCAGCAGCTCTTACCCTCAGCGCCATCGTCTTCATCGCCATGATCGGAAGCTGCCTCGTCAGCGGGCTCTCTGGAACCCTGGTGCCGCTAGCCCTGCGTAAGGTCGGGGCAGATCCAGCAACCGCTTCGAGCATCTTCCTTACAACCGCTACGGACGTGGTCAGTATGGGGCTGCTTTTGTCCTTGGCATCTCTGGCCTTGATGTAGCTCCCATTGTGTCGGACTTTATCGGAGCATGGTCGACCGCCTTACCAACCCATTGATATCTATAAACTTCCTCCTGTTTGGCACTCGCGAATAGCGCGTTTGTATACGAGCTTTTTCCAATCGTTACCCATGAAAACGGTGAGCACTATCTTGCACCCTCGCTGCTGCAATTCTGCTCCTCACCAAAGGTCGTGCCGACAAAATCTCTCAAAGAGCGCAGGGCTTGTCTGCGTTCGTATGTGCTTACTTACATCAAGGAGGCTCTACAGACACGCACGCGGGAGGATTTGGTATTCCGTCCAATCATCCGCGTAGTGTATATCCCGTGAGCGGTAAGGATTCACCGCCGGAGGACGTAAAGATGGTTACGCACCTGAGAATGCCCCTCATCCTGTTAGCTTCTGGGCTTGCACTCGGTAGCACCTTACCCACACTACAATCTGCCTCTGCTGTGGACACTCCGGGTTTGGGCGACTCTCAAACGACCGCCATAGAGGTGTGCAAACCTCCGGGAGAACGTTCCTATCTCGATCACCTACAGTGCCCAGATAGCTCGACCCCTACCTATCGGAGACTTGGTAGTTTTGGTAGTCGGAATGAACCCCCCAAAAACCTCCCTGAAGAGCAGAAGGCTGCACTACTCGATCGTATAACCAGCGGTGCGCCCCTCAAACCTGGTGAAACGGACTATCACATCGTCGATAAATTTGAGGTCTCTTGTGGCGATTCCAAGCGTTTTGTCTACATGGACATGTACCACTGCCAACAGCCTCCACCCTCTGAGGCACCGATTGGCTTCAAGCTCCGTGGCCTTCCATGAGCTTGTGCGCCAACAGAGACGAGTCTAAGCGCCTAGAAAGCAAATACGGGTTATGTTCCTGGTTCCTGGTCACCGCATCTCCGTTGCCCCAGCGTAGATCTAAGGCTAAATTGAGGGAGCTATGCTCGAAGTAGACGTCCGCGACTCTGCCGCTCTCGAAAGATCTATAAAGGACTTCCAGACCTCGTTCCTCAAAATAGAGCACGAGGTTGGAAAGGCTATCGTCGGTATGCAAGATGTCGTCAGGGGAACGCTCTCCGCCATATGCGCAAGAGGGCACGTGCTGCTCGAAGGGGTCCCTGGGCTTGGCAAGACCTCGCTGGTCAAATCGATATCTCAGGCCCTTGGGCTTACCTTCAAGCGTGTTCAATTCACACCAGACCTCATGCCGTCGGACGTAACCGGTACTCAGATACTCACCGAGGACGAAAACGGCGGGCGCCGTTTCGTATTCAAAGAGGGTCCGGTATTCGCCAATATCGTCTTGGCCGACGAGATAAACCGCGCTACTGCAAAAACACAGTCCTCGCTGCTCGAAGCGATGGAGGAGCGCCAGGTGACGGTACTTGATCAAACTCACCCCTTACCGAAACCGTTCTTTGTTCTCGCCACTCAAAATCCTATCGAGCTCGAGGGAACGTATCCACTACCGGAAGCACAGCTCGACCGCTTTCTCTTCAAACTCGTGGTTTCGCCCCCAACCTCTCAAGAGTTAAAAGAGATCCTGTCTCGCACTACGGGAACCTCTGCACATGAGATCTCCCCAGTCTTTCCCCCTGAAGATGCGCACACCTACCTCCTAGCGATGCAGAACATCGTCCGGCATGTGGTTATTTCAGACCCCATGCAGGAAGTAATCGTTCGAGTCATCGCTGCCCTCACACCTACCTCTCCGTTTGCGACAGCGAAGGTAAAGAAATACCTACGCTTTGGCCCAGGTCCCCGAGGCGCACAAGCAGTAGTGCTTGCAGCTAAAGTCGCAGCTCTCCTCGATGGCCGAATAAATCTGTCGTTCGAGGATATTCGAGGATTCATAAAACCCGCGCTACGACACCGATTAATAGTCAACTTTCAGGCAGAGGCTGACGCTGTCACCGCAGACGATCTCATCGAGGAGGTCCGTAACGCCAAGTAAGGTGCACCTCATGCTCATCGATGCCGACACCTTACGAGTTCTCGACGCTTTCGTTCTCCGGACTCGTCGCTCCTTTTTCGGAATGCGGCAGGGGGCACACCGATCACCGCGCCGTGGCCATGGCGTAGAGTTTGCAGAATACCGAAAATACGAGATCGGAGATAATCCCCGGTATATCGACTGGAACCTTTTCGCTCGTAGCGACAAGCTCTACATCCGTCGATATCTTCAGGAGGAGAACGTCTCGCTTTTCGTGATCATCGACGGCTCTCGATCGCTGACCCACCCTGCTCTCAAGAGTAAATGGGATCTTGCTACCTACATAGCAGCCTTCGCCTCCTACATCGCTCTCTCTGCGCAGGATCCTGTGGCGATCTCCATACTCGGTGGACCCCACAGCTCCACGTTCTGGGGCGCAAAAGCCTTCAATTCAGTCAAACGTTTCCTCGATGAAGCCACTGATACCCTCGTTGAGGAAACCCCTCGCACTGTAGACATCGTGGATGAATCGCGTCGCGTCGCAACACGGGTTCAATTCCCTGGAGTTTGCCTGTTCATCTCTGATTTTCTGTACCCCCTTGATACAGTGGCAGAGGCTCTCGGTGCTCTCAGAGCGCGCAACATGGAGGTGCATGCAATACAACTCCTCGGACCCTCTGATCTCGAGCCCCGTCCGGGCTCTTCAGGCGCAACCCTCACTGACAGCGAGACGGGAGAAGCGCTCGGAATCTCACTTGGAATAGAGGATCGCGCCAAATATACGCAGCTCTTACGTGAGCATAACGACGCTGTTCGCAAACATTGCCTGTCTCACCAGATTAAATTTGTCTCTACCGAGGTTCGCGAACCTCTGACCGTGTGTGGAATAGAGACCCTTACTACTATGAGTCTCTTTGTATGATATCGCTCTTCGGCGCGAGCCTGGGTGCCACTACCCCCCTACTTCTACTCGGAGTGCCACTTGCAAGTGCACTCTTGATATATGTGTATCGTAACCTCGGAAAATCCAAACGAGCAGTCGTATCTACGCTGCTCTTCTTGCGTCAGCTACCGAATCGACCAACGAGCCGGAGAAAATTTGTTCCTCCCCTACAGTTCTGGATTGAGCTTGCCGCTTTGTCGTTGCTCTCCCTAGCAGCGGCGGGGATATTCCTTACTAATGCCGGTAGCTCTGTTGCGGTTGTGATAGACCAATCGCTCAGTATGGAAGCCCCAGGGAAAGAGGGCCTGACCCGAATCGAAAACGCCAAACGACTCGCTGTGGCAGACGTAACCAATAGTCTACCGACCACCCGGTTCTCGGTGTTCTCTGCCAACTCGTCCTTGATCCCCCTCTCTTCTTCCAAGGTCTCCGTTCTCGAAGCGGCCTCGATCATCTCCCCCCTTACAACGCTTCACGCTGAAGATCGCCTACAGAACCACCTCACGTCTCTCGTAAACAGCGGCCAGTACGATTCGGTCTGGGCCTACACCGATCGCGTTCTGGATGCATCCTCACTTCCGTCTAATCTGCGCTTAGTTAGCGTTGCGGGAAGCAGCGTCGAAAAGCCTGCAGCGAACCTCTGGCTGCGAAATATCTCCACCAAGACCAGCGACGGGAAGACCTTTCTCACTGTGTCTGTCGAACAAGTAGGCGCTCCTTCTTTGGCCGTAACCCTCTCCACCTTCTGCTACGAAAGTGCCGCCTCTGAAGCAGGGCGCCCACGCATGCTTCCCGACACGGTGGTCGAATTACCTAACGGAGTGTCGATTACGAAACAGCTAGGCCCATTGGATTTCCCATGGTCTCACTGCCGGGTCCTGGCGACATCAAATTCCATGGGCGCCTCGGATCTCCTCCCGGGCGACAACGATGGGTGGATTACATCACAGTCCGAGAGCTCCCGCGTAGAGCTCACAAGTCCGCTCTCTCCGGAGCAGCTCAAGATAGAGGCGCTCCTTGGGCTCTCTGTCATCTCGAGCCTCTCAGCTCAAACCACTCAGCTCGAAGCTTCTTTACCACAGATCGTTCATCGTTCCGCCGTATCCAACAAACCGAACTCCTCGGCACTGATGGTCTTCCCTCCGGCGGGTCCTCTTCCATGGGGAGGACAAGTTCGCGAATCCCCGAATCGTGCAACGGAGATATCCCGGTGGGACGATACACACCCCGTGCTGACGTATATAAACCCCACCCTGCTCGACATTCGAGCGACGCGCCTCGTTGATTGTCCCCCTTCAGCGACAGCTCTCCTCACCACTACTGCAGGTACGGTCGCCTGCGTTGGAGAGCAGCACGGGCGGCGCTATGCAGTTGTCGGTTTCGAGATCTTCCCGTTCGATGGAGCCAAGACCCCGACACTGAGTATCCTAACCTTAAATCTCTTCAGATGGCTCTTCGAGCGAGAATCATCATCGCAATCGGCACGGCCGTATGAATCCTTGACTCTTCCTGCTGGGGTGACAGAAGCTTCTTATCTTGCTCCCGATGCGGGTACCATCGTCGTATCCGCGCAAAACTTCATCGCTCCCCCCAGACCTGGAGTCATCCAGCTTGTCGATCCGAAGCTTGCAACCCGGCTCGTCAAAGCCGTGAATCTGTTCTCTGATCACGAATCGAATCTCGCGGAGAATAACCTACTCAACATACCCCCTGTCGACCGTGCTGTGAAAAAACCCTCGGCTCAATCACTGGATGCAACTCCATGGCTCGTCATATGTGCTCTGCTTGTGTTGCTCTTCGACATCGCTCGTCGAATTGTCCGAGTCTCACGATGGAGCCGAACATGACCTTCGAACATCCCAGCGTCCTCTACGCAATCATAGCTTTCGCGATTCTCACAGCCGTTACATTCCGACACCGAGGAAGCCGCACCCTATCGAACTTCATCGTGGCAACGCTGCGTTTTCTCGTTTTGAGCGTTATTACGATCTCGCTTGCAGGCCCGTATGCAACCAAGGAACGCCCAGCGGAGAGCCTCCTGGCCCTCGTTGACACATCAGCGAGCGTTTCCGAAACCACAGGCGAGGAGCTGTTACGGCGCGCAACAGCACTCAGTCGAGAGGTCGGAATCCCGCTGCTCGTCCTCCCCTTTGCAAAAACAGCAGCACCAGTAGCCATCCCGCTCTCGGGAAGTTCGTATCAACAGCTCCGTTCAGCGTGGGAAAAGCTCGACAGCGGAGCAACCAATATCCAGGTCGCTTTATCCAGCGTCCCCACTGGCGATAGCTCTCTCTCTCTCCTGCTTTCGGATGGGTACGAAACCGAAGGGAGTGCGGCCCAGGGAGTTGCAGGGATGACCACACCCCGAATATACCCGCTTGCCGTCGGTGGAAGTGCGCAGGATGAAGCCGTTCGGATCTCTCAACTCCATGCTCCCCTAACGGTCAAAGCACAAAAGAGCGTAGATATACGAACGACCCTTACCAACTCCACCACATCGCCCCGAAGCGGCATACTGATGGTCAAGCATGCGGAGAAATCCGTCCTGTCGAAGCAGATTACGATCGCGCCAGGCCAAGATATCACGGTATCAGCTCGAAGCGATCCATCCCTCGAGGGCCTTCAATCCATCATGGCCACATTCTCCTGGAGCGACAACGATGGTCAACATTCTATATCGAAGGCAAGCTGGCTCTCCGCCGAAAAGCGCGACAAGGTGCTCCTCATTTCGGGCTCTACCGAGGACGAGCGTTACCTTGCACAGATCTTGAACAGCCAAGCCTACCAGCTTCGAACGCACAACGGTTCGAGCAATCCAACGACTATCGGTAATCCCTCGGAATACCGCGCCGTAATCCTCAACAACATTCCTCGCTCCGCTCTGCCGAGCGACTTCTTTGATGCCCTTCCGAGTGCAGTTCGGAGCGGTGTAAGCCTCATCATGATCGGCGGCAATAGAAGCTTTGGCCTCGGTGGATACATCGATACCCCAATTGAACCGATTTTACCGGTGAAGCTCGTACCTCCTCACACGGAAAAAAAGCGCCTCAATGTAGCCGTACAGCTGGTCATAGACAAATCTCGGAGCATGGCTGCCGAAAACAAGCTCGAATTCGCAAAAACGGCGAGCGCTCAGGTGCTCGAGTCGCTCAAGGACGAGGACTACCTCGGCATAATCGGATTCGATGAATACCCGTTCCTCGCACTCCCGATCTCGCTAGTTGGACAATCGCGTAGTATCGCGAAGGACCGTATCGGCCGCCTCTTTCCGCGCAGCAAAACAAACCTCTTTCCTGCATTGGATGAAGCACGCAACGGCTTGATGCAGGTAAACGCTGGAAGAAAACATGTCATCGTACTCACTGACGGTAAGCTCCCGGATGCTGGTGAGTATTACTATGAACTTATTCGTCAGATGCGCGGGGTCGGGATCACGGTATCTACCGTTCTGATCGGAAGCGATGATGATCAAGGTTTTCTCTCTCAAATGGCACAACGGGGTGGGGGGTCGTACTATCAAACATACGATCCCTCCAATCTTCCCAAAATCTTCCTCTCTGATGTGAAGGTGGCGTCCGGCGAGCAAACACTCAAAGAAACCTCTGAGCTGTTTGTGAGTCCTGGACCGAGTGGCATCGTGAGCACCTCGCTATCGAGCTTTCCCTCACTCCGAGGATTCGTGCAAACACTTGCACGTGATGCCGCGATTACTGAACTTGTCATCGCAGAGGGCGAAAAAGCCTATCCGTTGCTTGCGTCATGGGATGTTGGCAAAGGAAAAGCTGTTGCATTCACCTCGGATGCAAACGGCCGCTGGTCGTCGAATTGGATGCGCTGGCAGAGCATCAATGAGTTCTGGTCCGATGTTATCGAATCGACCCTCCCCAAGGGCGCAAGCAAAGGGGCTACTATTCCGTTTGACGCCCGCTCGTGGCTAGCTGGGGGAGAATTCGTCTTTGATCTCTCAATTTATCAAGACACAGGTTCAGACCGAATAACTGGGTCGATTGTGACTCCACTCGGAGAGGAGCGCGTACTCAATCTCCAGAATCTGAGCTCCGGCCACTACCAAGCGAAGCTCGATCGACCGACAGCGGGTACCTACAAAGCTACCGTGCGAGTAGGGGACACAGTGCTCCCGACCATAGCGTGGACCCTCTCAGGTGAACTGTTCGGTGAGCAGCAGCGCTCACAGCCAAATATCCCACTCCTGGAACAGATAGCATCACGAACCAACGGGGTGGTTAATCCCTCAGCCCAAGACCTGAAGGGCTCACTCACCGTACTCTCCGACAAGAGCGACAAGCGACACCTCTTTCTGACGATCGCCGTAGTGCTGCTGTTCTTGGAGATATTGTTCCGCGAGTTTAGTCGACATCTAGCCCTAACCCACAAGACCAAGCTAACGGAAGTTACTTGATTGTAAACGCTACTGGCACTACGAGTGCCAACGATGTCCGCTTGAGATCACCCGGAAAACTGGGAAATGGTGTAGCTCGATCCACCATGGCTCGCAGCTCCTCATCCAATACGCTAGCACCCGCCGAACGGAGGATCTCGAAGTCAGAGAGTGATCCATCAGAGCGGATCTCGATGCGAATCGTTGCTTCACCAGTTACTCCGCGACGGAGCGCTCGTTCTGGATAACGCTTGGCTCGCGCCAAGAGCATCGCCACCGCCTCTTGATAGTTGAGGCGTGCCTTCTCATTCGATGGACCAGTTCCGTCTACAAAGCCCGGCAGTTGATTAGAAGCTGTTGCCTCCATACCCTCCTTGATCGGTGCGGGCGCTGCTGTTTGGGGCTCAACAGCGGTTCTTTGCTGAGGTTTCTCCCTGACTGGCTTGGCTCTTTCCACCTTTCTATTGAGTACTACTACCTCAGGCGATTGGGGCTTCTCTTTGACTGGCTGCAGTGCTGGCTCCTGCTTCGGTATCTGCGGCGCTTCAGCAGGCTTTTCTACTGGTACACCTTGGGGAAGAACGGTTTCGAGGGCCGAGAGTGGCACAATTGAGATATCAAAAAGCTGAGGTGCCTGCGGTAGGACAACCTCCTCCCCCCGAGGAAAGTACGAATGGACGACGAGCCACCCGGCGATCAGCACTACGATGTGCACCCCAAGGGAGGCATACAGGCCGGTTCTGAAAAGTCGCCGTGCATCCTCTGCTCGAGAGTGTCTACAGGCCGAGAGCCCAGCCGGTATGAGCGCGGCCAACTGGTCGAACGGGTGGGGCGCGGGTACGCCTTCGAATTGTAGCTGGGATGCCGTTGCCGCTGTCACAGGAACCAACTTTTAATTCAATACCTTGCTCTGCGAGCGCATGATAAAAAAAGCGATGTTTAATAGCAATAGGACATATTGATATACCAAACACCCTCGATATATTTCTTCCGGAATTCTGGCATACCAGAAGACAAATGCACGCTTAAGTCGTTTGTATGCTGTAGCTAAGGGTTGGGAAGGAGCATGGCACCGTTTGGTAAATTGAGCAGATCGCGAGGAAAACCCATTTCAGATCAGTAGGTTGGGGGGTTGCTGCTCAGTTCCAGCCTGACGGTCGTTGGTACATCGATAATCTGTTGGTCAGCAGAGGCCTAAGATTCTCCCAGCCTCCGCCAGGAGGTGACCCGCAAACGGATTGAGGCGGCGCATACCGGCGTACAGCGGGAGGGCCGCGACGAGAAGATCTTTCAACGAAATAGTCGAAGGCTATGGGCTAAGACCAAATAGCGGCATGCGATG
This sequence comes from Bdellovibrionota bacterium, assembly GCA_040398075.1. Lineage (GTDB taxonomy): Bacteria > Bdellovibrionota_C > UBA2361 > UBA2361 > OMII01 > OMII01. The sequence continues at coordinate 100,454 of JBBAUR010000004.1, forward strand.
AACGCCCTCCGAGTGCAGCAACTCAACCACCCTGATGGAGGATGGCGTTTTGATTTCCCTCCCCCGCTCTGGCGGGTATCAAGTTCCATCTCTAACGAACACTTATTGGAAGTGTCGATAAGCTGAGCGTTCGAGGCCCTCACCTTTCGCTTGATGAAAAGCATCTCCCAAACGTGTGTGCAGCCGTTTTTGTATTGGCTACTTTGGAGACCCTGAAGCTCGAGGACGCAGTGTTCCTTCAACCGCACCAACACGAGCGCCTTGCAGGATGCAGTGCTCGATTACCACAAAATTTTGCGCTGCAGTGGTTGCTATAAGCTGAAGCATCCTAACTCGCTCGCGAGGAACCAGGAAGACACCACTATAGCGCCCATATCGATCACTCAAGGTCGCTTGAATAAACGAGGGAAAAGGCGGCACTGAGAACCCTACGACCAAATGAGCGCTGCAGCTCAGGCCGGAGTAAGATAGCGATCGAATCTGCATTTACCGCACGAGCTAAAAGGTTGATGTTTCCGGCTGGTTTTTTGACCATCGGCCGGAATCAAAAAAACTCAATCAGCGCGACATTCCCGTAGATCGTCTGGATGCGGGCGATCACCATGAGAAAAACATCCCGCACCTGGGGTCTCAAGATATCAAATGCTTTGTAGAAGGCGACTATTGTAGCGCTCCAAACAAGCCGGGTAAGCTCTTCCTCGAGCTACTTGAGAGAAACAACGGGTATGATTGGCAGAACTACGACATTCTTCTTCACCCTTGGAGCGCTCATATTACTGACCCAAGATCCCCTCGTTGTATCCCCCGATATGGGGTGGCATATCCGCGCCGGTGAACGAATCGTACAAAGCCTCTCTATCCCAAAGACTGCATGGTTTACCTTCTCTGTACCCAACTTCCAATGGATTGACCATGAATGGGCTCAACAGATCTTCATATATGGGGCCTGGCACTATCTTGGACTCCCTGGTGTGCGCCTGCTCTTTGGAACGCTCGGCATAACGCTGGCTATATTGGTGCTTTGGCCTCTACGCACAGCAGCGTGCGACCGCCGCTTGACGAGCCTACTCGTAATAGCTGTCGCTGGCATCCTGGTGGCAACGCGAATGTTGCGACCGCAAATCGTGAGCGCACTTTTTTTTCAATTGCTCTTACTTCTCATTTTTCAATGGCGCACTGCTGGCAGAGCGCGCGCACTATGGGCCACTCCTCTGCTCTTCCTCTTGTGGTGCAACCTCCATGCAGGCTACCCGGTCGGGTTTTTACTCCTGGCCTCCGTATTTCTGGGCGATATCATGGAGCCTCTTGCACGTCGGCTGTTCAAACGACCGGCCTCGAGTGCCATTCACCCAAAAAGCTCCCTTCGTGCTCTCGCTCCAATCGGGATTCTCTCGCTCCTCGTCACAGCGATGAATCCGTACGGGCTCCGGATCTACGAAGAAATATTTCGTACAGTGCGCGATCGGTATCCTGCGACGATCGTCACCGAGTGGTTGCCGACAAGCCTGGCATCACACAGCGGAGAGGGCTTTTTTCTGACTGCTACCGCACTCCTGATACTTTATCTCCTGCGCTTCTTACGTCTTTCGTTTTGTGATGTGCTTCTACTTGCGGTTTTTTTCTGTTTCGGCTTGAGCGCCACTCGCCACACGATTTTCTTCATCCTACTGGCGATTCACTTCATGCTCCGTGCTGCGCCGAAACTTCAACCGCTTGTCGTCAAGGAAATCCGCCTTGTCACAATATCAGTTACGGCTCTTGCAATCGTTCTCACTGTCGGGTTCTTAGCGTCACAGCGCTACCCGGGAAGCGCTGTCATTAATCAGAGCGCGCGGATGTATCCTGTAGCGGCGCTCGATACACTCGCCGGGAGCGAGGTGGGAAAGAGACTTTTTCATAATGTCGAATGGGGTGGCTACCTGGTGCTCCATAATCCAGCTAATCAGACGTTCATCGATGGCCGAATGACTCAGTGGATAATAAACGGCGAAAGCTTTTTGAGCCGCTACGTACAGACCAAAGATGCCAAACCAGGCTGGACCGAGACTCTCGAACGCTACGGAATCAATATGGTAATGCTGAGACCTCAGGAACCATTGAGCAAAGCACTACGCTCCCTTCAAGACACATGGGAATTAATCTACGAAGACGAAATCGCTGTCGTATTCGTCTCGACTCCGCAGGAAAATTCCGAAATCATGAAGACCACACGTTCGCCTCTCGTTGAGACCATCGAAACTCCCAGCACCGCATATCGGAGCTCAATTGAAGCTGCGCAATGAACTCGAACGACTCCAAATACCGCGCGGATATCGATGGACTACGCGCCATCGCTGTGATCGCGGTCGTGCTCTTTCACGCTTTTCCTGAAGTGCTGCCCGGCGGATTTGTCGGAGTAGATGTCTTCTTCGTCATCTCAGGGTATCTGATCAACGGGATCATCGAACAAAGTATCCGAAAGGGTACGTTTTCACTCCGGACCTTTTATGCGCGGCGAATCAATCGGATCTTTCCCGCTCTTCTCGTGGTCATCGCTTCATTTTATCTTCTTGGTTGGCTCGTTCTGTTTGCCGATGAATTTCGCTCCCTCGGCGGCCACATAGTTGCAGCCTCACTGTTCGGATCTAACTTCTTGCTCATGTGGGAGATCGGCTACTTCGACCCTGATGTTACCTTGAAACCACTCCTTCATCTGTGGTCGCTTGGAGTAGAGGAGCAATTTTACATCGTATGGCCCCTCACCATGATCCTAGCAGCAAGGTGGCGCTGCAATACGACCCTTGTTATCACCCTTATTGGCGCCCTTTCGTTCGGACTCAACCTGCACCTGATTCGGACCGACGCGATAGCAGCATTTTATTCGCCTCTGACACGCGCCTGGGAGCTGCTGCTCGGAGCCCTTCTCACACGAATTACCTTCGTATCGGCTGTGCTGGAGGTTCCTACTCAAAAGATGGGTGCTGCCACCCGCTCGCTTCTTGCATTGGCGGGATGTGGGTTCATTATAATGGCGTGTTGTATCTTCCGACCGGATTACTTCTTTCCTGGTTGGCGAGCTCTCGTACCTACGTTGGGTACAGCTTTCGTGATCGCTGCCGGACCGACAGCCTGGCTGAACCGAAACGTTTTGGCGAACCCTGCGCTCGTAGGCCTCGGTTTGATCAGTTTTCCCCTCTACCTTTGGCACTGGCCCTTTCTCTCCTTCGGGTACATCCTTGCCTCTGGGAGCCCGCCTCTCGAAGCTCGCTTCAATCTTGTTGCTTTGAGCTTTATCCTCGCTCTTGCCACATACCGGTTCGTCGAACGTCCACTTCGGTCTCGCGCCATCTCACGCTCGAGAATAGCACTACTCTGCCTAGGCTTGTGCTGCCTTGGATCGGTCGGCTTTTGGACCGTTCGGGAGGATGGTTTACGCGATCGAACCCAAATCTCGCTCCTCAAACAGGGAGGGAAGCGCTTCTCCTACAGACACAGCTGTGAGGCGATTACCAAGGCTCCGTATCGTGATGACTGGTGCCATCCTGGTAACACTGATACCGCCCCAGATGTTGTTCTCTTGGGGGATAGCTTTTCGAATGCTTACGCGCCGACTCTCGCGAGGCTCAGCGAGAAGCACCCTTTCACCTTCAAACAGTTTGCTCGCGGACAGTGCGCTATGCTTTTGGGATATGGCCCTAGAGTGTGCCAGGAGCTTCTCGATGCCGTGTTGAATTCCCTCGATCGCTCAAAGCTGCACACCGTCATACTTGCTCTAGACTGGCGCGCATACGTACACGGAAAGGATTACACGATGATGCGAAGCGCAGCCCTCCCCGATCCTGCAGAGGCTTTCGAGGCTGCACTGAAGGCCACAGTCGATTTTTGGCAGTCTTCAGGACAACGAGTGGTTCTGTTTTATAGCCCGCCGCAAGGACTAGATCCTCGACAGTGCAGTAGAAGCTACAAGAACGGGGCTTTTGATTCGACGGTGTGTTCACAACCACTGGCACAAGCGATTACGAATGATGATGGCTACAGACAAGCCCTCACGAACATACTAACCAGCACGTCAGACATCACTTATTTTGATCCCTTCCCATACTTTTGCGAGCAAGACACATGCACGGTAATGAATGGAAGTGACGTTCTTTACGAAGACTTCTTCAAGAATCCTTCTAAGCCAAAGCTCTCGTGGAGTCATTTGAGTGAGGCCGGTGCTGTACTGCTTGCGGATAAGGGGGAGCACGAACTGGTAGCGCGGGTGCTCAAGCCGATGAAAATTCCTTCGCGAAAGCTCTCCACAGCGCAGTAAGCAAGCTGCTCAAAGAAAAAGGGGCGCTTCCCGGTTTTGAGTGAGTAAGCCCGTGGCGTATTTCACAAGGAGTCGACTACTCGGCCCTTGAACGACGAGTTAGTGCTAGCTCGAGCACCTTAAGTGAACAGTAGAGTAACCTGAAGAGATCAGAGAAAGGATCTACCCACAGCGATACGCTACACGATTTGGGGCGATCTCTTCTCTAATCAGAGCCGGAAGAGATGTGTTTTAGCGCCGATTAAGTTATCAAGCCAACACCAGCTTGGCGAATCGGTACACCAGCTTCTTCGACTCATCGAAACCATCGAAGCGCACCTCTACAGTTGCCGAAGAGCCACTGCCCTTTACCTCCTCGACCACGCCTTTTCCGAAGGTGGGATGAATCACCTCAACTCCAGCAGCGAGCTGCTCCAAAGGCGCCGAGCTCTTCCCGAAATACTCCTTTGGAGTTTCGGGCTTTTTTGCCAAAGAGTCCGCAGGGGCCAGGAGATTGCGCATCTGATCGAGCGACATCTGAACACGTGGAGCAGAGTGGTCCTCTCCTTCTCGTCTATTCTTAGAGAATCGTCGACTCCCACTACCCCAACCCCCTCCATCGTATCCATCCTGATCGGTGTCGTCCTCGTAGCGGAACCGTGGGTATCCTTCGAGGAAAGTCGCCCCTTGCGAGCGCTCTGTACCTACGGCCGTCGTGAGATTAGGATCGAGGTCCTTTGCAAACCGACTGACTATCCTCGCGCCAGCACCCCCTCCGGAATTTCCACCACTGGAGAACATACCCCGTGAGTAAGCGCGCGTAAGGTAGAGGAGCTTCATGGCACGTGTGATGCCGACGTAGCACAGGCGCCGCTCCTCTTCGAGACCGGTCGCATCATCGAGGGAGCGGTAATGAGGAAGGAGCCCCTCCTCTAGCCCCCCCAAAAATACAACTGGGAACTCAAGGCCCTTGGCGAGGTGGAGCGTCATCAAAGACACCATCTCAGGCTTCTCGCTTGGATGGCTCGGTCCGCTCTCCGTTGCAGGAAGATCTGCACTCGAGGTCAAAGACACACGGTCAAGAAAATCTTTGACCACCAAGATGTGCTCGCTTCCCTCGCGCTCCATCGTGCGCCCAATCGATTCGAGCTCTTGTAAGTTCTCGATGCGCGACTGCGCAGCCGGATCCTTCATGGTCGCCAACCGTGGGCCGTACTCCGTCTTCTCGACTACATAACCGATGAAAGCCCCGAGCTTGGTCTTCTCGAGCGTGCTCTTGAGATCCGCCATGAGCTCTATAAACTTCTTCAAGCTCTTGTTACTCTCTGCAACCGCCACCGCAGCGTGCAGATACGGCATGTCTGTTCGCCGTGCCTCTTCGAGCACAGCTTGGACCGCTTGAGCCCCAATTCCTCGCGGGGGGGTATTCACTACACGCTGAAATGCCTGGTTATCGGACGGATTAACCAGAAGACGCAGATACGCCAAAATATCCTTGATCTCCTTGCGATCAAAGAATTTCAAACCACCGAAGATACGATACGGAACACGCCCCCGTACGAGCGATTCTTCCAAAGCTCGAGTTTGCGCGTTCGTACGATACAAGATAGCCATCTCCGAGAACTTGTACCCTTGAGTATGAAGCTTACGGATCTCAGAGGCGATAAAATCCGCCTCCATATTCTCGTCGTATCCGATGAAGGTACGAATATGCTCACCTGAGTCTCCTGAGGTCCAGAGCTTCTTGGGCTTACGCGTCTTGTTCTTCTCGATCACGGCGTGCGCCGCGTTCAAGATGTTAGACGTCGAGCGATAGTTCTGCTCGAGCTTAACGACCTGAGTATTGGGAAAATCCCTCTCGAACTCCAGAATGTTGCTGATAGTGGCACCACGGAACCCGTAAATCGACTGGTCGTCATCTCCAACGACGAAGAGATTACGGCGTGGCTCAGCCAGGAGCCGAATAAACATGTATTGAACCTTGTTGGTATCTTGAAACTCATCGACCAAGATATAGTGAAGTGCTCTCCGGTAGTACTCGAGAACCTCCGGAAACTCTCGTAAAACGCGCACTGCATTAACCAAGAGATCGCCGAAATCCATCGCATTGGTTGCAAGCAGCACCTTCTGATACCGGTCGTATACCTGCGCCTGGAGATCTGTTTCCACATTGTAGGCATTCTTTCCGGCCTCGGCTGGAAGGATGTAATTATTCTTGAACCTATCGATCGCTCTCGAGAAGCTATCCAAGGGATACTTCTCCTCGTTTACGTTGAGCTCCTTCAAGACCTCTTTGAGTACACCCTTGGAGTCCTGCTCGTCGTACACCACGAACTGGTTAGAGAATGAAAGTTTCGCGGCGTTATGTCGTAAAATACGCAGCCCTGCCGAGTGAAACGTCGAGATCCAGAGCCGCTCGGCTCTCTCTCCCAAGAGACCCTTAAGTCGTGAACGCATCTCTTCGGCGGCCTTATTGGTAAATGTAACCGCCAGGATCCGATCGGCTGGAATTCCTCGCTCTGAGATGAGTTGCGCTACCCGATGTGTCAAAACGCGGGTCTTTCCGCTACCTGCACCAGCCAACACCAGGATCGGGCCATCGCCGTGCAATACCGCATCCTGCTGCGGCGAGTTGAGTCCTACAAGGAGATCGTGAGCCGGCTGTGGCGAGCCTCCTCCGAAGGGGAATGCGCTTTGATTACTAGACATGGAGCTTAAGCAAAGATGAAAAAAGGGGGGCTACAGTACCCCTCGTCGACCCGCTCAAACGATACCTATATTGATGTGCACTGACAATCGCAGCGGCCTCTTGTGTAAAAAAACATCGGCCAAGAAAGCGAGGCAAAACTTCCCTCTTCTGCGCATGCTGGACTTTCGCAGCTCTACGCGCCGTGAGATTCAGTATGTGACTCGATGCACCCCGACGGGTGCCCTCTTGACTCTTGCGAACCTCGACGGGAGGGAGGTTTTGCCTCGATTCCCTGATCTTTGTGCCCTTAGCGCGCTCGCGGGGCGATCCGTTGCCCACGCAGAGAGATCTTTGCGGCACCGCACGCCATCGAAACAGATTCATGTGCTGCGATCGTTTGCAGAAGGAGCTTACCAACATAGGCCAACGTAAGCGCTGCACAGACGAAATCGATCCCTGTAACCAACATACCGTTTCCCATAGTTTGCTCCCTAGCGATGTGCTCTGTTCAGAAACGCTCCGTCGTGGATCACCTTGCTCTGGCTTACCCGCTGGCAGCTCCCTAGCGTCTTGCCCTAGGGGCGCTCTCACGAGGAGGTTTCCGCTGAGCTCTGTTTTCATAATTTTTCTATACCAGAAGAAGTGCCGCTTCAAGTCTTTTTCTATATACAATCGGCAGCTAGAGGAAAAAGTTGCTCGCTGTTTAGGGTCATCAGGGACTTACCAGTATAAACGTAGTTCGACTAATGTTCCCTTCCAGCTCCTTCACCGCTCAGCCCGCTCTGCATTACGTGCTTATCTCCCAACAAATCCATATCTTAAAGTCTCTTTGCCTGCCTAAGATGCAACTATATAAGTGTCTTGATAAGGTTAGCTGATGGCTTCGCAGTACAACCGCAAAGATCACCTGTATCAGAAGGCGAAAGATGAGGGGTATCGCTCCCGGGCGGCCTATAAACTCGTTGAGCTCCAGCAGAACCACAAGTTGATTCAACCTGGTAGCCACGTTCTCGATGTAGGGGCTTGGCCCGGGGGTTGGACCCAGGTCGCCCTCGAATTCGTAGGGCCCAGCGGCTCGGTGACGGGTATCGACCTTGTGGAGATGGAGCCTATCAACGACCCACGCTGCACTTTGATTACCGGTGATGCCCGAGATATCGAGTCCTACCTCAAGAACCCGGAGATGCGTTTTGACGTCGTCATGTCAGACATGTCGCACAAACTGACCGGCATAAAAGAAGCCGACCAAGCAGCTATAGTTGGGATAGCAGAGCTGGCTCGTTACGTAGCCCAACAGAATTTGAAGAAAGGGGGCAACTTCGTCGTCAAGGTTTTTAAAGGCAGCGAGGTGGAAGGGTTTGTCAAATCAACGCGGCCCATGTTTAATAAGGTCCTCAGGTCTGAGCTCAAATCGACCAGAAACACCTCCAATGAGTTCTATGTAATAGGACTCGGATTTAAAGGCTAGCGTTCTATCGCTTCATGAACCCCGCTGCGACCATTCAACATCTTGGAAATTTTGTCATCGAAAGAACCGAGGAGTGGGGTCGCGCTTGGATCTTCCTCTACAGAACCATCGCGGCCCTACTCAAGCCACCATACCGACCCTACCTCTACCTCACACAACTCCAACAGATCGGGGTCAACTCTACTCTCGTCATAGCGCTCATCGGGCTCTTCACCGGCGCCGTGCTTGCCGTACAAGGTGAATACACGCTGTCTAAGTTCGGTGCCAACGCGTACACCGGTCCCGCTGTTGCTTTGAGCCTCATTCGCGAGCTTGGGCCAGTACTCACAGCCCTCATGGTTATCGGACGTGCCGGCTCTGCAGTAACGGCAGAGATAGGCATCATGCGCATCACCGAGCAGATAGACGCCCTGCGATCGATGGCCGTGGATCCGATGAAATATCTGATGGCGCCTCGCTTCGCTGCTGGTTTGATCGCTATGCCCCTTTTGTGCGGCATCTTCAACGTGGTTGGTATCTTCGGGGGATACATCGTTGCTGTCGGGCTTCTTGGCCTGAGCGCTGGAACCTTCATGACTCAAATAACTTCGGCGGTTGGATTCGTCGATGTATACTCGGGTTTCATCAAAGCAACGGTCTTCGGAATGATATTCGGATGGGTCAGCTGTTACAAAGGATACACCTGCGGTTTCGGCGCGCAGGGCGTTAACAAAGCCACGACTCAATCAGTGGTAACTGCGTCGGTGGCTGTGTTGATTGTCGACTACTTCCTCACCAGCGTACTAACCCGAGTTTTCATGGAGTAGTCATGATCTCGGTACGCAATATTCACAAACGCTTCGGTTCCCAGGTAGTGCTCGACGGAGTGAGTATCGATATAGAACCTGGAAAGAGCACCGCCGTCGTAGGGCCAAGCGGTGTGGGGAAGTCAGTGCTCCTGAAGCTCATCATGGGGATCATGCAACCTGAGTCAGGGGAGATCTACATCGGCGGTGAAAACATCACTACCGCCCGATCCGAGAGCAGGAAGAACAAGATCCGTCGGTCTCTCGGCGTGCTGTTTCAGTCAGCGGCGCTCTTCGACTCGCTCACCATCTTTGACAACATAGCCTTCCCACTACGCGCACGCAGTGGTTTGGGATCCGCGAAGATACATTCAAAGGTGCTCGATGTCGCCGATTCACTCAGCTTGACCAAATACCTCAGGAACTTTCCCGAAGAGGTTTCTATCGGAATTCGCAAGCGGGTCGGCATGGCTCGCGCGCTCATCACGGAGCCCAAGGTGCTCCTCGTCGATGAACCCAACACCGGCCTCGATCCCCTTGATGGTCAAGAGGTGTATGATTTAATAAACGCATGCAAGACGCAGTGGGGCTTCACCGGTTTGGTGATCAGCCACGAGCTGCCCGAGGTCTTTCAGGTCTCGGACCGCGTGGCGATGATTCTGGGCGGTAAAATTATCGCTGAAGGCTCACCAGCCGAGATGATCGCCTCCACAAACCCTGCGGTGCAGCAGTTTCTGAACGGGAGAACGGATGGACCAATCAAAATTCAATAATTCCCCTGCAAATCCGCAGCTACCCGTGCCCAAGCGCACATTTACCCTGGAGTTCCTCGTGGGAGTTTTCACCATAGCGGGCGTTGCCGCTGCGGGCTACCTCGCTGTTGGCCTCGCAGGTCTCGAGCTCGGAACAAGTAACACCTATTACGTACACGCTGAATTCGACAACATCTCGGGGCTGAAATACGGGGCGTCGGTAGAGATAGCGGGTGTTCCGATCGGAGAGGTTTCAGCGATTAATCTCAAGGATCCGAAAGCGGTCGTAACGCTCAAGCTCGGGCGTGATATAAAGATCAAGGATGACGACATCCTCTCGATCCGCACCAAAGGAATCATCGGGGATCGCTACGTCAAGGTCTCTCGTGGTGCTTCCGACACGTATATCGCCGAGAACGGCACCACCACCGAAACGGAGTCTGTTGTGGACATCGAGGACGTCATCGGTAAGGTCGTCCACAGCCTGAGCGGTGACAAGGATGAGGACGAAGCGAACACTGAAGACAAAGAGAAAAAGAAGTAATCCAAACCGAAAGGAGAGATAGACTCATGCTAGCACGAATTGCTCTTTTAGTTGGTCTCGTTGGCTCACTGTACCTCCACACAGCTTGGGCAACACCGGTCAGCTCCTCCCCTAAAGTGGAGATAGCGGACACCATCGACTCAATCATAAGGATCTGCCAAGCAAATCCCGACGAAGGCAACAAAGGCCCCCGCAGAACCAAACTTCGAGAACTCATAAACCCCAAATTCAACTTTGCTGAGATGGCTAAACGTTCTCTCGGGTCCAATTGGAACGAGATAACTCCGCAGCAACAGAAGGAGTTCACCGAGGTATTCTCAGAGCTCCTCGCTCGCACTTATCTCTCGAAGATAGAGACCGTCAAACCAGGCATGGTCAAAGTTGACGGCGAAAACGTCGATTCCAACAAGGCAGTCGTAAAGACCACAGTTACGAGCAAGGGAGACAACTTCCCGATTGATTACAAGCTGATGTTCACCGACGGACGTTGGCAGGTATACGACGTTGTAATTGAGAACATCGGCTTGGTTGCCAACTACCGCAACGAGTTCGCTGGTATCATTCGCAAGGATACCTTCTCCGGCTTGATGGAACGCCTCCGTCAGAAGATCGCCTAAAGTAAGCTCTCTATGAAGTTGCAAGACGTTCTGCAGACCCATTCCGATGGTCCCCAGACAGGTGTGTTTACTGATGGCGGCGCTTCCCCAAATCCAGGCCCTGGTGGCTGGGGATTCGTGCATGTAGAGAACGGGGAGGTTCTTCACCAGAAGCACGGCCATTCTCCCGATACGACCAACAACCGTATGGAGCTCACCGCGCTTATCGAAGCGTTCTCCTACCTCTCGCCCGATGCAGACGTAGACGTCTACTCCGACAGCGATCTGTGCGTAAAAACGATCAACGAATGGGCTGCCAAGTGGAAGGCTCGCGGCTGGAAGCGCAGTACTGGGCCGATAGCAAACCTCGAACTTGTTCAAAAGCTTTACGAGCTTCACCTTTCCCGCCCCAAAGTGCGCTTGAAGTGGATCAAAGCGCACAACGGATGGCTCTGGAACGAGTATGCAGATTCCCTCGCAACTGCTTGGTCTCGGGCAACTTTGTAACCCCAACGGACCGCAGAGCGCCCGCTCAGCAAGCTGTTAACACCACGATTCAAACAGCAGGGGGACTAGAAAGTTCGAGGTCCTTCGGTTTCCGGTTGAACCACAGAGCGGTCACTGTTAAAAATGATCGGCCGCTATCGATCACTATCAACGTGACCAGAATGAAGCATCTTCTGATTATCTTTTTCTCACTCGCTCTGCTCCTGTCGGGATGTATCTCCCCGTGGAAGATGCGGCTGGTAAAGCGTCTGCCGGAGAAAGCTCCCCTCTCTCGACTCGTCACGGCTCATCGTGCCAACCTCCACATCGGTCAACCAGACAACTCCATACCAGCTATCCGAGAAGCAATTGCGTACAATATTCCGTACCTCGAGGTAGATGTACGGCAAGCAACGAATGGCGACCTTTTTCTATTTCATGATGGAAGCTTGAACCGTTCCAACTATCACAGCCCCAATAATCTGTGCGGTCGAAACATCCAGGAGCTGACCCGTGAGGAGCGGGGCTCTGTGCGCCTTGATGCACAGGGAACCATCACCATCCCGACTTTCTCCCAAGCTTTGGAAGAGGTGAGGGGCCGAGCCTCTGTCTTGCAAGTAGATCTAAAGGGCGAGTCCGATCGACTCGCAGAGGCTGTCGTCAAAGAAGCGGTCTCGAAAGGACTTCTGGACAGGATCGTCGTCCAATTCCGAAACCTCGATCGAATGCAGACGATGCTCGAACGTCATCCGACCCTGCACGCATTAGCGCGATGTACGAATGACGAAGAGGTTAAACATGCGCTCGATGTCGGTGCTGAGTTCATCGAACTCGAAGGCTGGGCGAGTGCGCACTCCATCGAATCGAGCCACCACGAACGTGCTCGCGTACTCGTCAACATAGCACATCCCTTCTACGACGATCGCGAGGTGTGGACTCTCCTCCGTTCTCGAGGAATCGATATCATCATGACCGATCACGCAGCGTGCGTGGAGCTACAAGCGCCTCACGCCCCTGCACAGTGTGCACATTTTTGAGCAGCTCGTGAGCAGTCCGGTCCCTGACGAATCGTGATTAGCGGATTGTCGCATCCTCTGCACATTCTGATGAGCTCCATCGAGTGCTCACAGTGACACCGAAAGTAGAAGCTCTAACCTATTATCGGGCTCGGTTCTTGGAGGTCGCCAACTCGGATCCCGCATTTCATGTCATCGAAGCGGAAGGCTTCGTAACTGAAACTTTCCGGCAGATTTTATTTATCGGTTTTGCTGCCTCCTGCCAAATGGCCGCGGCATCACTTCGATATGTCGGGTAACTAACTAGAAGTGGTCTCATAAATACCTAATCGTACAAAAGTAAAAGTAGGCGTCA